>JAJEEK010000028.1 GCA_022821065.1 Candidatus Poribacteria bacterium | reverse complement strand
AATCCGGTGTCGAATGGATGCCAACCCGAAATCCGTCAGCAGTATCGGACATACGATGCCCGTTACGCCCTACACCGACGGCGCAAAACGAGATTTCAATCGCGAAAACCTTGAGTTTTACGCCATAGATTTCGATAACGGCGGACTCGGCATCGCTATGGTCGGGAATAAAAATGGACGACTCGGACGGAACAAACTCGTCGGTTTTGAGACCTGCGGTGAGCGTGGCACAATCATCACTAACGGAAATCAGAGTGCCACCGGTGGCGAGACAGTCAACGTTTGCACAGATGAAGACATCGCCGAACGCGCAGGAACAGCACAAACTTACGAATTCCAAAGAGAATACAGTGAAAATCGCACACTACGACGTATCTTTGTCGAACTCCCAGCATCATTAGGCGGGACAGTTGAATGGATAAACCCTTATCACGGGACAACCATAGCAGAAAATGGCATCTCATTGGCAACAATGCTTGAGGGTATCGCCCGCGCCGTGCGAGAGGATACACAACCGTTATGGACAGGAGAGATGGGCAGAGCCGATCAGGAAATGGTGATCGCTGCACATAGATCCATCCAGACGAACCGACGACCGGTCAAACTCCCACTTCAACCCGACCCCGCTGAAGAGGAGGCGTTCGACCGAAATTTTGAAGCGCAGTTCGGTGTCCATCCACGCGAAGACATCGAAAAAGCACTACAAGTTAATTTTAAAGCACGCTAAATTTCACGGACTTTTCAACAACAATTTTGTCTAAATCTTTATAAAATATCAAAGAGGTAGAAATGAAAGAAGTTAAAATAGGTTTTATCGGGGCTGGTGGTAATGCAAGTGGGCACATGAACCAATTAGCCGGAATCGAAGGTGCCCGCATTGTCGGTATATGCGACATTGATCCAGCACGCGCACAAAACGCAGCGGAACGACACAATGCAGCCCCGTATACCGCTCACCAAGACCTGATCGAACGCGACGACTTAGATGCAATCTATCTAAGCCTCCCAGTTTTTGTACACGGGCAGCCCGAACTTGACGTTATCGCACGCGGCTTACCGTTCCTCGTCGAAAAACCGGTCGCTATCAATATGGATATCGCTCACGAAATCGAAGCAGCCGTCAAAAAAGCCGGACTGATAACCTGTGTCGGTTACCAACTTCGCTATCTCGGTTCAACCCGTATCACACAAGAGATATTGAATGATAAGACAATTAACATGGTCGTCGGCAAGTATTGGTGCGGCACCGGGATCGGTAGCCCAGACGGTTGGCTACGACAAATGAATAAATCTGGCGGTCAGTTGGTCGAACAAGCAACACACACAATAGATATGATGCGTAATCTCGTCGGCGAAGTGGAATCGGTTTACGCCAGGCAGGCGAATCGCGTCCTGAAAGAAATTGATTGCCCAGACAGCAACAGTGTTAGCCTCCAATTCAGCAACGGTGCCGTCGGTTCACTCACAGCAGCTTGGGCGTACGCAGGCGACTGGTCGAATGCCAACGTCTTGGATATCCTATACGAACAAGAACTGTTGAATTGGAATCCAGCAAAAGTCTCGGTACACGAAGACGGCGAATGGGTGGACAAAACGGAACCCGGACCAACGATTGATCAAGTCTTTGTAGAGGCAGTCCGTAGCGGTGATGGCTCCCAAATTTTGAGTCCATACAGCGATGCCGTCAAAACGCTTGCAATATCGCTCGCGGCAAACCTATCTGCCCAAGAAAACAGACCTGTAGAGATCGCCTCGCTATAATACAATCACCTGTAGGAGGGGTTCGTAACCCCGAACTGACTACTCCAAGGTAGAACCATGTCGAAAAAACACCGAGTCGCGATTGTCGGGTGCGGCGGTATCTCTCATGCACACGGCAACGCATGGCGTAATCTGCCAGAAATTGAAATCGTTGGTGCATGCGACGAGAAATTTGAATCGCTTGCTCGCTTTGCCACTGAATTCAACGTTGAAAACACCTACAACGACCTTCGACAGATGCTCGAAAAACAGCAGCCCGATGTTTTAGTCGTCGCTACATGGCCCGCAAGCCACCTTAAAAATGTGTTGGAAGCGGTACGTTGTGGTGTCAAAGCCATACTCGTTGAGAAACCGATCGCTGTCACTACTACACAGCTCGAACAGATGATCCAAGTTACTGAACGCGCCAACATCTTATTGATGGAAGGGTTCATGTATCGACACCACCTGTTGACACTCGCTGTGAAACAGAAAGTTGAAGAAGGCGCAATTGGAGAGGTACGCTACGCACGCGCGACTTTTTCAACCGGCCTCACAGATCGAAAGAACTGGCGATTGAGAGGGGACCTCGGTGGGGGCGCAGTTATGGATTTAGGATGTTACTGCATCAACATCATCCGTTATCTCGTCGGACGCGAACCACAATCCGTTTGGGCAACAGGTAAATTTGAGGCGATCAATAATGTCTGGGAAACCCTTATCGGAACCTTAGATTTTGAGGACGGTGTTACCGGACAATTCGACTGCAGTTTCGGGTGGACGTGGCGCGAATCTTACGAAGTCACAGGCACAGAAGGCACGCTCTCTGTTCAGAGTGCCTGGGGCAATTCAGAAGGCGAAGCACACTTCACAGTTAACGGTGAGACCTTTACAACTACGGGTGTGAATCCCTATGCCGCTGAGATTTTGGATCTTTGTCAGGCAATGGAAACCGGCACGCCAATCCGCTTACCGTTAACAGATGCACTCGGAAATATGCGTGCAATTGACGCACTGCACGAATCTGCACACACCGGTCAGTGTATCAAGATCCCTGTGCAAAGACCTGAGAATCGTTGATAGCAATCAAGGGATTAATCATTAACCATGTGGAGCGCAGCCTTAGGAGGCCATAAATTAAAAAATGTTTGAAAAAATAATGAAGTACCCCATCGACGTTTTTCGAGAAGGGAACTTCTCGTTTGGGGTACCGCTGCCAGGGCTTCTTATTGCCGTTCTGCTTGTTGCACTTATTGCCGCAACGATATGGTCATATCGCACCACACAAGGACGCATCCAACGCGGGTTCCGCGGCTTTCTCATCTTTCTCCGTGCAGTCGTCCTCTGTCTGCTCGCCTTCTGTCTACTCAAACCATTCCTAACAATCTACCAAACAAATCCCGACGACTCCTATCTATTGGTAATGGTTGACCAGTCCAAGAGCATGCAGATTACTGATACCGCTGATTCAGAGCCACGGATGCAGCGGGTCAACAATCTACTTTTTACTGAGGGAGATGGTCTTCTCGAACAACTCAACGCCAAATTCAAGGTACGACTCTTCGCTTTTGATACCGCAGCGAAACGCATTCCAAACGAGGCATTGACCCGTGCCGAAGGCGAAAGCACAAACATCCCACAGGCTTTAAACGAAGCCCTCGATGATCTCCAAGGCATCCCACTTTCCGGTGCTGTTCTTCTGACAGATGGCGTAGACAGAAGCGGGACCGACACAACGAAATTCGCCATGCAAATGCGAGAACGGAAACTGCCGATCCACACTGTCGGTGTCGGTTCAGAAGCCGGGACACCAGACCTCGAAATCGTCAAACTTGATGTCCCGCGCACAGCAGAAGAAGACTTTCCCGTTGAAATATGGGCAACCGTAAAACGGAAAGGATTCAACGGCAAAAAGGTTAATCTTCAACTCACCAGTAACGGGCGGATCCTGAAAACGGAATCCGTTAATATGGATGAAGACACCTCTTGGATTCCACAACTCGGCGGGACAGACGCAACATCGGCTCCTAAAACCGGACGCGTAGCGATTAAGTTTACCCCTCGCGAAGCCGGGACCCAAAAGTTTGAAGTGCATGCCGAGTTAGGAGAAACAGAGGCGGTACCACAAAACAACACGAAGACATTTTTACTCAAGGTCGCCCCTACCAAACGTGTAAAAATCCTATTTGTTGATGGTAAACCGCGTTATGAGTTTGGTTCCATAAAACGTGCCCTGAATAACGACCCGAACATCCAATTAACGGATCGATTTTTGAAAAGTATCTCTAATAACGGTCAGAATTACGGGGGTACTCGCACCGATATATCGCATGATTTCGGTTTTTATCCAGATAATCGGGAAACCCTCTTTGATTTCGATGCCATCATCTTCGGCAATGTGGACGCATCCGAATTTACACCGGCGCAGCTTGAGAACACCCTCGAATTTGTGCGCACCCGAGGTGGTGGGTTGCTTATGTTAGGCGGTTCGAGTTCGTTGGGAAACCACGAACTTTCTGGGTCCTATATCAACACGCCGATTGCCCAGTGTCTCCCCGTGGAATTGGAACTTGGATCCGCACCAGCACCGTTAGCACCGAGACGACTCCCACGGTCAACCATCCGCTCAGGGTCTACCGATAATAAAGGATATAAATTGCAACTGACACCAGAAGGGAAGGTTGAAAATTTGATGCGGTTGGCAGATACCCCTACCGAAAACGTGGAGCTTTGGAAGATTTTGCCCGGGCTAAAAGGATATAGTAAAGTGAAACGCGCGAAAGCAGGAGCACTTGTTTTGGCGGAACATCCGACTGACCGAAATGAATTCGGGAATCGGATCCTCATAGCGACCCAGAATTACAATGCTGGACGTGTCATGGTATTTACGCCGCACTCTTCGTGGCGGTGGCGGCTGATACCCTCCCACGAAGAGGGTAATAAACGATTCTGGCATCAAGGGGATAGCCATGAACGATTCTGGAGACAAGCAGCGAGATGGCTGACAACCGCACCCAAAGAACATATTCAACTCGATATCGCAAAAACAGCATACACACTGAAAGAACCCGTCGTGATTGAGGTTACCGCGACAGACCAACAGTTCCAACTGACGAACAACGCCAAAATCCGAGCCGTGGTCATTGACGAAGCAGGAAAACGCAAAGAATTAAGACTCGAGCAGGTCCTCGGTGAAGATGGGCGCTACACTGCCCGTTTTATTCCGAACCGATATGGTGAGTACACCGTCACTGCAGCCGGTACCCTTGATGGCGAGAGCCTCGGCGAGCAACAGACCCTCTTCGAGGTGAAAGAATCTTATGCCGAATTCAGTAACGCCGAACTTAATGTCGCACTCCTCAAAACGCTTGCTGAAGGGAGCGGCGGGAAGTATTACGCCATGGCAGAAGCAGACCAACTCGTCAATCAGATACCACTCGTCGAAAGCGCGACTTCAAAAATTACGGATGTCGATATTTGGGATATACCGCTCATTTTCGGAGCCGTTATCGCACTCCTCGGATTTGAATGGTTCCTAAGAAAACGCGGCGGCTTGGTATAGCAAAAAACGCACCACAGTACATAACCTCGTAACGCTTTCTTGACAAACGCAACGTTAGATGTTACAATAAACCCCACAGAGCACCCACGCACAGAGGAATGAAACATGACACGACAAGAACTCCACGAAGTTGCACATGGGACTCGCGCACCAGAACAGGCCTCCATGACGTTGACGGAATTTCTTGAGAACGATGTAGACGGATACGAATACGGTAAAGGAAAATTAGTGCCGATGTCACCAGCACCAAGGATACATAGCAAAATTAGTGTCAACGTTATCCGGTATTTGGATCGGCATGTGGAGAGGAATCAGTTAGGAGAGGTCCATGTAGAGGCAGCTTTTCAGGTGGGTGAACGGGGCCTGAAGCCAGATGTGGCGTTTGTTTCAACTTCTCGATTGGATGAAGACGAAAACACAGGTTTCCCGATACCGCCCGATTTGGCGATTGAGGTGGTTTCACCGACAGACGTTCAGTGGCGAATTGTAGACAAAGCGTTTGTCTATCTGAACGCCGGAACTCGCCTTGTCTGGGTCCTGGATCCCCGTTCTAAAACGGTGACGGTCTATCGTTCCGAAAGAGATATGGCACTGCTTACGGGCGAAGATACACTCACAGGTGAAGATGTCGTGCCGGGGTTTACCTGTCCGGTCTCACAACTTTTCGAGTAGCTCCGTCTTTGCCATTAACTGTACTAAAATAGAACAGGAAACATTTTGAAGGATAAAGATTGGCTCTCCGATTTCATGCAGGAAGATGATACAGTGTCCGTGCTTGGGATGCTGATCCCGCGCAGAAAATATAACATATCGCTCCTGTTATACGGAATTATTTTTTGTATAGCAGCAGTAGGACTTACAACTTGGGAGTTTCTTGTGGATCAATCGAAGATCGTTGCGGTCAGGTCCACACTGTCTTCATTAGCCAGGTTTGGATTTGTTGAGGCAGTATTTTTTATGATACTCCCCCACATGAGGAGGATGATTATGTATTGGGAATTGCGAAAGAAAATGCCAGAGATCATAGAGAAAGCCGTAGCCGAAGCCGTAGCCGAAGCCGTACCCAAGGCAGTGGCAAAAACGCGACAGGAAGATCTCGAGCGCTTCAAACAGTTCTGTGAGAAGCATGGTATTACCTACACCGAAGAAGATTGGGAAAACGAAAATCTCAATAGCGAAGACGAATAACGTGCGTGTCCGAGTGAAGAGGAGAACCATGAACCATTCATATAAAAACGTAATGTTCGTCATCGCTGACGATTGGAGCCGTATCGCAAAATGCTACGGAAACGATGTCATCCGAACCCCACACATCGATGCTTTCGCAGAACGTGGTGTCGTGTTTGATCACGCATTCTGCACAAGTCCATCCTGTGCAGTCAGCCGCGCCTGTATCCTTACCGGACAACACAGCCATACCCACGGACAATACGGACATTGCCATGGAATCCACGGATTTCGGACACATGAATACATGCAATCCGTACCAAAAATCCTAAAGGCACACGGATTTGCTACGGCGTGTATCGGAAAAAAGCATGTCGCCCCAGACACCGTCTATCCCTTCGATTTTGAACCGAGAGTCAACGCTCGGAGCCCATCGGACATGGCAACAAAGGTCACGCAATTCCTTAACGAGAACGCAGACACACCTTTCTATCTCCATATCGGGAGTACGCATCCGCACCGCGCAGGCAAAGGATTCGGAAACGACCAGACTCCCGCTGGGATCGAACCGTCCTCTTATGCGCCCGATGAAATCATTGTACCGAATTTCTTACCAGACGTACCAGCAGTCCGTGAAGACCTCGCAGACTATTACGAAAGCGTTTCTCGATGGGATGCCGTTGTCGGCGCGGTTTTGGACGCACTTGACGCTTCTGGACGCGCAGATGAAACCCTCGTCTTCGTTACAACCGATCATGCCATGCCGTTCCCTGGCGCGAAGGCATCAAGTTTCGACAGCGGACACCACTGCCCACTCCTTATCTCCAGCCCGACGCAACAGAAACGCGGCTTCCACAACCAAGCACTCGTCAACTGGGTAGATTTCTGCCCGACAATGTTAGACTGGTGCGGTGTCGCGCATCCAGATGGCGATGACGCACTTCCGGGTAACTCAATTCTCTCCATTCTTGAAGACGACAGCGCACACCCCGGAAACGGCGAATGGGAAGAAACCTATTTCTCTCACTGCTTCCACGAAGTAACAAACTACTACCCATATCGTGTCCTACGTGGCAGACGGTACAAATACGTCCGAAATCTCGCGTATCAACTCGAAACACCGCTACCAAGCGATCTGTTCCGCTCGATCTCATGGACAGCCGTCCGGAACGATAACGTCCAACAACTCGGTGAACGCCAGCGTACTGATTTTATACAACAGAGTCGTGAGGCATTGTTTGATATTCAGAACGACCCAGCGGAATCGAAAAATCTCATTAACGCACCAGAATTACAAGATACAGCCAATGAGATGCGCCGAAAAGTTATTGAATTCAGACAGAAAACAAAGGATCCGTGGCTTGAACAGTCCTTCCAAGAAGGCGAAACACAACCGTTTTTTGATTAATAACCGTCAGTCGCCAAATTCACGCTGTTCTCTCGCAAGGTAAATTAAAATTGAAAAACTACGATTTAGACGCGATGAATGCCCGCATCCAAGCAGATAGCGGGCTCGTTCAGCAGATACTCACAGAAACAGGGAAAGTGATCGTCGGTCAGAAAGCGTTGCTCGAAGGACTAATCATCGGATTGCTCTGCAACGGACACATCCTACTCGAAGGGGTCCCCGGACTCGCAAAAACGACTGCTGTGAGTGCACTCGCACAGACGATTGATGCCTCCTTCAACCGTCTTCAGTTCACCCCTGATCTACTCCCCGCCGACCTGATCGGCACACTCATCTACGATCAGCAACAGGGCGATTTTTACACCAAAAAGGGACCCATTTTCGCCAACGTCATCCTCGCCGATGAGATCAACCGCGCCCCCGCGAAAGTCCAAAGCGCGCTCCTCGAAGCCATGCAAGAACGGCAAGTCACGATCGGCGGCACAACATACCCACTTGATGACCCGTTCCTCGTCTTGGCAACCCAAAACCCAATCGAGCATGAAGGTACCTACCCGCTACCGGAGGCACAGATAGACAGGTTTATGCTCAAGATTAAAGTTGACTACCCCTCACATGCAGAGGAATTACAAATCCTCCGACGGATGACAACTGAAGAAATACCGGATATCCAACCAGTGATTTCACCCGACGATATTATTCGGTTCCGAGAAGTCGTCCGAAACATCTATATGGCAGAACAGTTGGAGAATTATATTGTCGATTTGGTATGTGCGACGCGCACACCCGAAGCGTATCAGCTGGACGAACTCAGCACACTTATCGAGTACGGCGCATCACCGCGGGCAAGTATCTTTCTCGCTTTCGCCGCGAGAGCAAGAGCATTTCTCTCCGAGCGCGGCTACGTCACACCTGAAGACATTCACGCCATCGGTATGGATGTGCTAAGGCATCGCGTCATCATCAGTTACGAAGCCGAAGCAGATGGACAAGATGTCGAAAGTATCATCGCACAAGTGTTCGCAAAACTTGAGGTGCCTTAAATTTTACTCCTGCGTCTGTCCAGCGACTGCCGATGCCCGGGCACCTACGCCAAGTACCCCTAAAAATCCTTCTGAATCCGTATGATCAAAGTCACCGATCGCCTCCATAGATGCGGTCTCCTCCGAATAGAGCGAATGCGATGCACCACCAGCAGCGTAAAACGCGACATTTCCTTTATACAGTGCAACTGTAATCGTTCCACTCGCCAAGTCGGTTAGCGGCTGAATCGAGGATAGCAACGCCTGTGTCGCAGCATCAAACCAGTAACCTTGATAAATCTGTTCTGCGATAACTGGAGCCACGCTATCAAAATGGCGGCGCGCACGTCTGTCCAAAATCAGCTGGAGCAGGTACTCGTAACACTTACCAAGCAGCTCCATCCCCGGAGATTCATAGACCCCGCGGCTCTTAATACCAACAAACCGGTTCTCAACAGTATGAATACCGATGCCGACACCGTTCCGTCCACCAATACGGTTCGCCTCCAGCAGACTTTGAAGCGGTGTAACGGGGCTACCGTTGACTTCAACTGGCGTTCCACGCGCAAAGGTAACGGTAAAGTGTTCTACATCGTCAGGCGCGTCTTTCGGATGGACTCCCATACCCGGATTGATAAATCCCGCTGGTGTTTTCAACGATTCGAGTCGTCCGGCTTCATGTGTGAGTCCAAGCAGGTTCGCGTCGGTGGAGTACGGTTTCTCGTGCGTCGCAGTAATCGGTAGGTTGTGCGCTTCGCAGAAGTCTATCATCTCTTTTCTACCACCAAACACTTTGAGAAATTCTGGATCCCGCCACGGCGCGTAGACAGAGAAATGCGGATTCAGCATATTCGTAGCCAGTTGGAAACGCACCTGGTCGTTGCCTCTACCCGTGGCACCATGCGTTAAAATAGAGATACCGCGTTTCTCCATCTCTGGTAGAAGTGCCTTCACCGTAACGTGCCGCGCAATGCCCGTCGTATTCCAATAACCACCTTCATACATCGCTTGGCACTGGATAAGCCGGATACCATCTGCCGCAAGCGCGTCCTGTGCATCTATAATAACCGCCTCTTCGGCACCACACGCCAACATTCGCTCCCGGATTTCAGAAACGTCCCGCTCGTCGGGTTGACCGAGGTCCGCCGTAAAACAGACAACATTGACCCCGTTATCAACCAACCATTTCGTAATCGTGCAGCTATCCAAACCACCCGAAACAGCAGCACCAACCGTTTTCCCTTTTAATGTATCAATATTCAAAAGTAATCTCCAAAGTATTGTGTTTAATTATGGTGGAATTATACCACTTTTTGGGGCAGCTTGCAAACCAATATTGAGACACCCAACACCTCAACATGACTCTCGAAATGTTTGACAACCACTTTCAAAGATGCTACAATTGTGAACAACTACATAAAAAAACAAAACTGTCCAAACTATAGTAAAGTTAGACGCAAAGGGAATATAGATCATGAACAGAATAACTTTTAATCCAGAGCAGTGCGGTGGACGCCCGTGCATTCGAGGGATGCGGATTCGGGTAACAGATGTCTTAGATTTGCTGGCAGCTGGGCTCTCTTTTGAAAAAATTCTTGACGAAATGCCACTGTTGGAATATGAAGACATTGTCGCTTGTCTCCAATTTGCCTCACAAAAAATTAATCATCCTGTAATTGCCGCATGAAGTTTTGGATTGATGTACAACTTTCTCCGGCACTCGCCCCTTGGCTAAAAATTTCCTTGACTTCCCTCCAAAAACTACATAGAATAAAGGCTCAATAAGACAGACCACAAGTGGAGGTATCCCATGCCCACAATCGAAAAAATTTTTGATGCTCCAGGTCCACAACCCAACGGAATGCAAGCCACCGAAGACGGACTCTGGATACTCGACCAGCAAACCAACGAGGTACACCTCGTCTCCTACGACGGCGATGTGAAAAAGACGCTTGACACCGGCTCCGACAGAGGCAGCGGTATCACAGACACAGGCGACACGCTCTGGCTCGCATCTACCTACAGTTGCGAAATCTTATCCGCCGACCCAGAAAGCGGTGAAACACTCGCATCTTTCGAGACACCCGGCGCAGGACAGACCGGTGCACACGGCTTAGAATGGCGCGATAACAAACTCTGGCTGGCAGTCCCCCCTTCCGCTACCGTTTATCAGGTAGACGTTGAAGACGGTTTCAAGGTGATACACACGCTCCCTGCTCCCGGCGACCGACCACATGGCATCGCATGGGTCGGCGACGACCTCTGGTGTGTTGAAACCAACCATCGCGCGATCTTCCATCTTGACCCAGAAGACGGTAAACATCTCAACAAAATTGAGATACCAGAACCACACCCCGAACCACACGGAATGACCTATTGGGATGGGTATTTCTGGTATTGCGATGCACACACCACAGCAGTGTGCCGCGTCCCACTATCCTAATGGAAACCATCGGTAGACTCCTGAACATGGGAAAAAATAACGCGGCGATGAATATGGCAGTTGACGAGGCAATCCTACTTGCACAGGCGGAACAGCCGAACCCAACGCTCCGTTTCTACGGTTGGACGCAACCTGCATTCAGTTTCGGCTACTTCCAAGATATCGCCGCAGAGGTTGACATAGACGCGTGCCGCGCAGACGGCATCGAACTCGTTAAACGGATGACCGGCGGCGGCACCGTTGTACACGGGTGGGAGCTGACTTATACATTTATTTTTCCACGTACGGACGGAGAAATCAGTGTCGCCAACGTATACCAACGCATCGGGCAATCGATCATCCAAGCGTTCCAGAAACTCGGTATCCCAGCACAATGCTATGCGGGTTGCCCAGACACCACCGAAACTACCGAAAATATCTGCCTGACGAATCCCGCGGAACACGATGTGATGTCGGATAATAACAAGAAATTGGCAGGTGTTTCTGTCAGGCGTAACCGACACGGGATCATGTTTCAAGGCTATATATCCTTGGATATGCCACCTCCCGAAATACTCACACGCGTCTCAAAGGACCCAGATACCCAGCAGATGCTGCGAGAAAAATCGACGGCTATTAATAATACAGATGACCGCTCTATAACCCGAAAAGCACTCATCCAAGCAATATCTGAAACATTCAATCTCGGAATTACGTTTAAGTCAGGAAAATTGCTATTAGCAGAGCGGAAACAGGCAGAGACCCTTGCTAAGACCAAGTATGCTACTGCAGTGTGGAATCTTGGATGAACCAAAACCGAAAACCTACCAAAACCGTTATCATCCCGCAGGGCGCGTTTATCATGGGCACCGATATCGAGCCGTTCTATGGAACCGCCTTAGTTAACGCCGAACACGCCAAACTCGACGAAGCACCGATCCACATACGCTTTTTGAAGGCATATTTCATTGAACAGTATCCTGTAACAAACGCCGAGTACGCGGTCTTCGTGCAGGAAACGGATTATCCACCACCACCACACTGGAAGAACAGCAACTTCGCATCTGAAAACCCAAATCTACCTGTTGTTCATGTCAGTTGGCACGATAGTAACGCTTATGCCCAATGGGCAAGCAAACGACTCCCAACAGAAGCAGAATGGGAGAAAGCGTGTAGAGGTCCCGACGGACGGATTTATCCGTGGGGCAATATCTTTGTACCTGACGACCCTGAATCTACAGAAACAGTCGAGATTCTGACAGCGTACCTCACACCTATAGGTATCCGTCCTTCGACAGCAAGTCCTTACGGTGTCGGCGAAGCTGCGGGGAACGTGTGGGAATGGACTGCAGATTGGTATCAGCCATATCCTGACCCGAAGTATAAGATAAGTAAACAGGTAACTGATGAAAAACATAAAGCCTTACGGGGCGGTTCATGGTTGGAAGTGCGTGATGGCACGGCAGAACGTTATTTTCGATGCGCTAACCGTCTACACGCACCACCAGACTATAGCGCAGGAAACATCGGATTCCGCTGCGTCCGAGACGTACCACCCGGGAAAGCAGAATCGGTGCATGTTCCTATAGAACCCCTTGTTGACTATGTAAAACAGAAGAAACTCGCGAACCTACGGCTCCTGCAAAAACGGGCGCAAAAGAACAGCCTCAAAGATACATTGATCGCGAGCCTCCTCATCGGGGGATCAACTTACTTTGTTATAAAAGACCCCGATCTCGTGTTATCTGGAACGATCGTCGGTATCATCGGTAGCGGTTTCCTCTTTAGTGCAAGCGTGAATTTTTGGCGGAGATGGCGCGCCAGACAACGCGCAAAGCAAGTGGACTCCAAAAACTTTTCGCCGCTCCTTTCTGAGGACTGACAACTGAAACCCCTTGCGTTAAATATATTTTCAGGTTGACGAGATTTTCAATTCAGTGTAGACTTTTCGCAAATTACAACATCTTTCTGGGAGGAAACGATGAACCCGCTATGTTTAGAACACTGTTTGACCGAAACAGAAAAACAGCAATTTGAAGAAGACGGCTTTTTCGCGGTTGAAGACGCAATCCCACAAGAAATGGTCGAGAAGTTAATTGCCGCTGTCGATCGCGTCGGCGCAGCGCACCTGGGTAAAGATGAACTCCCACCCGATGCCAGGTTTAACCTTCTCGATTTCGTCGGTAGAGATGAAAGTTTCATCGAGCTCCTTGACTGGCACACCACATTCCCGAAAGTGTGGGGCATTCTCGGATGGAATATCAAACTCTACCACTCACATTTTATTCTCATGCCGCCGCTTCCACCTGAAGAACATGATAAACAGAAACGCCTCGGATGGCACCAAGACAGTGGAAGACTCAACATTGAATTGGAAGGCAATCCGCGACCGCGCATATCACTGAAGGTCGCCTACTTCCTAACGGATACCTCGGTCCCCGGGCGCGGCAACTTCTCCGTGATACCGGGCAGTCATCGGTTCAATAAGGTAGAGATGCCAGAAGATAGCACCGCTGATCCTGAGAATGCCACACCGGTGTTCGCAAAACCCGGAACCGCTGTCTTTTTCGATCGTAGACTCTGGCACGCAGCAGGACGCAATACCTCCGACATCGTCCGAAAGGTACTCTTTTACGGCTATAGCTACCGCTGGCTGCAGCCCCGCGACGATATGACGGTAGAACATTTCATGGAACACGCCGACCCAATCCGTCAACAAATTATGGGTAAAAGTACGGGGGGACACGGCTACACATCCCCCGGCGAGAAAGATGTTCCACTCCGCACATGGATTCAGGAACACCTCGGATCCGAAGCTGTCGCACGCTAACACCTCAACACAACGGGTGGGCAACGTTGCCCACCCTTAACAAATCAGTCAACCGTCCCAAATATCCCCCCGCTGAGAAAATCGAAAGCAACCCTATTTTTTTTGGCAATCTGAAACAGAAAATTGTATACTTTTTAGTGAACACAATCGCCCACAATTTTTTCAATATATTGAGAACAGAGGTTGCCAAAATCATGAAAAATTTCTTTTGCCTGCTGGCGGTTCTCCTCATCCCAGTAATAGCCTTGGCACAAACGGGAACAATCGAAGGGACCGTCTACAACAAAGACACAAAAGAGCCGTTAGCAGGTGCAGACGTAAAAATTCTTCAAACAGATACACAGCAAAAAACAGATGAAAATGGAAGGTTCGTATTCAGCGACATCCCTGACGGCACTTACACCTTAGTAACCACCATCCCTGAGACAGAACTCATCCAAAGAACCGTCGTTATCGTCGCATCAGGGGTGCCGAAAGAAACTGAAATCTATGTCGAAACAGGACAGTATCGGCTCGAAGGTGTAACAGTAACCGATAAACGTGAACCTAAGACAGTCAGTAAAAAAAGTATCCAAGCCCGAGAAATCACACGCCTACCCGGCACAGCAGGTGACGCGCTTCGTGCCCTACCAGCGATCCCCGGCATCGGTGTCGCAAACGATTTTAGCGGGGCACTCTATATCCGCGGCGGATCCGATGAGGATAACCTCTACTACTTTGACCGAGTACCTGTAGGGTATCCCTACCATTTCGGCGGGATCGTCTCCTCCTTGAGCTCCGAAATTATCGACCGCATTGATGTCTACGCAGGAGGATATGGTGCCGAATACGGTGTCGATTCGCAAGCCGTAATTGACATCTACTCACAAAACGATAGTCCAGCGAATTTACGTGGGAAATTTAATCTCAATCTTCTCTATTCAGAAGGACTCTTCCAAGGCAAAATCGGCGAAAAAGGTTTCTGGTACGCCGCAGGACGCAGAAGTTACATCGACTTATTTATCGGTTCCCTCTCATTTGATGTCGGTGCAATCACAGCATTCCCGCGTTTTTGGGATTATCAAATTAAGGCAGGCTATGATCTCAGTGAAAAACATCAACTCTTTTTTAATCTCTTCGCTTCTGGTGACCGGTTTGCTCTAACATTAGATGGCGAAAATGTAGACCAAGATTTTCAAGGAAATACCAGTTTTGAAAGCGGTTTTGAAGGCGCAGGCATCCACCTCCGATCCCTCCTGACAGAACGGCTCACCTCTTTTTTATCCCTCACCCGTTCAGATTTCTTATTTGATGTCAATTTCGGTCCTCAGATATCTCTTAATATCGACGCACCGAGCTACACCTTACGCGAAGACATCACCTACGAACTAAACGCCAGACACCGTTTAGAAACAGGGTTAATCCTTGGGCTTGAACCGGGAACAGTTAGTGGCACTTTCACCCGTATACCGGATGAAGGTGAAGTTGACTTTGACATCCGATTCGAGGAAAAGATTGTATTAGACGAATACGTACGTGGACAACGCATTGAAGGCTACCTGCAAGATAGATACACAGTGCTACCGTTTTTATCTGCTGTCTTTGGTATCCGTTTCGACTATTTTAATCGCACCGACGAACTTTCTATCCAACCGCGCGGTAGCCTGCTTGTCGAACTCCCGAATACCACCGAACTTCAATTCGCTTATGGTGTTTACAACCAGACCCCGATTCCAGCCCTTCTCTCTCCGACCATCGGGAATCCTGCTCTGAAATCAAGCAGTGCAGACCACTATATACTCGAACTCAAACGACAACTCTCTGAAGACACAGAAATCAAAATGGCAGCCTACTATAAAGACCTATCAGGGATAGCAACTGTTGATGAAGCAGCCGCTTATCTCAATCAAGGGGTCGGCTATGCACAAGGCACCGAAATTTTTCTCAGACATCAACGCGACGATCGGTTTTTTGGCTGGATTTCCTATGCTTATGCGTTGTCGAAACGCCGTGACCGTCCTGAGGAACCCTATCGTCTCTATTCGTTTGATCAGACGCACGTCGCGACACTCGCCGCAAGCTACAACCTGACCCCAACATGGGAATTCGGCGCGAAATGGCAGTACCGAACCGGGAACCCCTATACACCTTGTACAGGCGCGACTGTCCAATTTGACCCTCGGAACGGCAATCCTATCTATATTCCTATTTACGCTGAAACGAATTCCGATCGGCTCCCAGCATACCATCGACTCGATATTCGCATCAGCAAAACCTTCCAATTTAGCGCGTGGAATCTCGGCATCTTCCTCGAACTTTTAAATACTTACAACAGACAGAATCTGTTAGATTTCAATTATAGTGAAGATTGTCAAACACGGGACGATATTAACCAGTTGCCGATTCTACCTTATCTCGGAATTACAGCGGAATTTTAAACCGAATTTCCGTTGAAAATAGCACTACCCGATCACTGGACAGTTTAGCACTATAGTAAACGAAAAATAAATCGACACGTTAGAGAACAACAAACCTCTCCCTTCCAAGCGGGGTTTGCAACCCGCTCCCTGTAAATACCATGGAGACAAAACGTTGAAAAAAATATTGATCTATTTAACCTGTTGCTTGATGTCGTTTAGTGCTATCGCCGAAACCGAGGATACTGCCACATCAGAAGTCGTAAAGGATGAAACCGAGAATCCTGTTGTTACGTTAGACCCAATAACCATTGAGAGCCAACGGATAGACAGAAAATCAAGACAGACTTTGGACGGCGAATTACTCAAGAGAATGCCAGGCAGCGCAGGCGATCCATTTCGCGGCATCGCACGGCTCCCAAGCGTCGCGACCATAAACGATTTCCTCGGCGTCCTTTCCGTGCGTGGCGGTGCCCCCGAAGATAACCTCTATTACTTTGACCGACTCCCATTAGGATACCCGTATCATCTCCTCGGTATTGTCTCAGTCGTCAGCTCCGAAGTCATTGGAAAAGTTGATGTCTATCCAGGCGGCTTTGGTGCCGAATTCGGCGCAGACTCACAGGCAGTGATCGATATCCATTCCGCTCCAAAAAATAAAGAGACTTTAGGACGGTTTGATGGAACCCTAAAACCGAGTTTTATCTATTCCGAAGCCTTCCTCAATGGATCTTTTGACTTCGGCAACAAGACTGACAATCTACAGGATTCTAAAAGCGACGAAACCAACGAAGCACAAGCGTGGAACGACCGTGACTATTTAAATAAAACGTTAGCTGGACAAGGGTATTGGTACGCTTTCGGTAGGCTAAGCTATCTGGAACCTCTCTTTGAATTGGCATCGCGTTTAGTAGAAGTAGAAGATCTGGTACGGCAGGTCCCACGTTTTTGGAGCTATCAACTAAAAGGTGTTTACAAACTCAACAGTACCCATGGAATCGTTCTTAACGCAGTTACGGCGTACGACGCGTTTAAATTACAATTGGGATCTCAAGAGGTTCATAATAGCGATCTCCAAGGACTTTTAAACTCAGAAAACCCGTTTGATGTCCAAGGAATCCATCTTTATTCCCAATTTTCGCCGCAATTCCGATCAATTTTATCATTAACCCGCTCCTTTTCAGAAAACGAAATAGCCTTTGGTGAAGGGTACTACTATCGTACAGCATCGTCCGTCTATGCTCTTCGGAATGATTTTACTTACACAACATCCTCAGAAAAGACCGATGTAGAGTTCGGCTACTTGCTGTCAAGCAATTTTTCAACAGTTATCAGCCACGGTGCGCGTCAACCTGAAGAGGGAGACCCAGATTATGAGTTCCGGATTCGACAGAATTTTACCACACTTAATGTTACGAAAACCCGAAACCTCCACGGTTTAGAGGGGTATCTCCAATCTCAACATAACTTTCTCTCTTCTAAACATCTCGGACTTTTCGGCACCTTCGGAACGCGAGCGAGTTACTTTAATCTTACAGATAGCCTATCATTGCAACCACGCGGACAACTTCGACTCGATCTTCCCGCTAAAACAACGCTCCATTTCAGCTATGGACGCTATGCACAGAATCCACGCTTGGAGCAGACCGTCCTCGGTGTGACACCAAACAAGGACCTTAAGCCGAGCCGTGCAACGCATTATATCCTTGAGTTGAAACAACCTTTACCGTTCGGGGCAGAAGTGAATCTCGCGGGCTACTACAAAACACTCCATAACCTCATTACATATAATAAAGATGAAAAACAATATCAGAACGGTCAAACAGGATTTGTGCGCGGGTTTGAAGTCTCTTTAGCGTACCAATTTTCTGAATCCTTTAACGGTTGGGTAGCCTACGCGTACACCATCTCCAAACGTCGCGATCTTTCTGAAAAATTCCATCGATTCTACACCTACAATAGTCCGCATGTGCTGACATTCGCGACAAGTTACAGCGCCCCGCCAAAATTGCTCGTCGCAATTCCGCTTATTAAAGCGTTAGACATGAACGCGAAGTGGCAATACCAGAGCGGTGTACTTTACGCCCCATTAACGGGACGAACTATCTTCACAAACTTTCGGACGAAGGAGATGAAATGGCAACCCATCTATGGAGAATGGATACGCACCACCCCATATCATCGATTAGACCTGAGTCTCTACTTTCAATTATTCGGAGGTTCAGAGGATCAAGACTGGAAATTAGGTTTCGCACTCGAGGTATGGAACGTCTACAACCGCAACAATATACTTGAAGTGCGCTATAGCCCCAATTTTACGAAAGAAGAACCCATCTCGCAATTGCCGATTATCCCGTTTGTAGCGATGGTGTTAGAATTTTAGTAAAATTTATATAGTCCAATCTGTCTCCTTTTTCGTCTTTATAAAGCATAAACGCTTTACCCAAAGGAGGCAATGCTCTTGGACAGACATCTACTATCTTTTCTACCGAAATTCGAAAAAATCGGAATCTCCCTGTTTCTCATTGCACTGTTGAACGTCATCGCCGCCAGTACGCATGCCGAGTTAGGCCCGAAACAAATTAAGGCATACCGCACATATCAGAGCATCGAGATTGACGGCGATCTAACGGAAGCAGATTGGCAGCACGCCGAACCAATGAACGAGTTTATCCAAGTAGAACCAAACGAAGGCGAAAACATTACCGAAACAACAGAACTTCGGATCCTCTACGATGCTGAGAATATCTACTTTGGGTTCACCTGCCACGACTCTGATATGTCTAAACTCATCGCAAATGAAATGCGACGTGATGCACGCGACCTACACGAAAATGACAACGTTTTCGTACTACTCGATACATATAACGACAAACGGAGCGGTTTCTTCTTCCGTCTCAACCCGCTCGGTGCAATACAGGACAGAGCCATCACCAACAGCGGCGATACTATGAACACGGACTGGGATGCCGTTGTCGAGTGCAAGTCCAAAATCAACGATTCTTATTGGACAGCCGAACTCAGCATCCCGTTTAGTCAACTCCGATTTGAAAAGAACGATCCGATGACGTGGGGTATCAATGCAGGGCGCGGGATCGCGCGCCATCAAGAAGAAGGGATATGGACACCTGTCCCCGCTTCTTACGGCGGCAGAGCAAAATACCGAACAGCACACGTCGGTAGCCTCGTCGGACTCGAAGGGATCGCACCCGCTCGGAACTTAGAATTCCTCCCCTACATTCTGCCTGGAATCACGCAAGTCAGCGACGACGATGCAACACTCCAGACAACACGCGAATTTAAATTCGGTTTTGACGCAAAATATGGCATCACTTCAAACCTCACCGCTGACCTTACCCTCAACACTGACTTCGCACAAGTCGAAGCAGATGAGGAGCAGGTAAACCTTACACGATTTAGCCTGTTCTTCCCCGAAAAGCGCCCCTTCTTTTTGGAAGGTGCCGGACTCTTCGATTTCGGCGTACCGCGCACCAGCTTCCGCCGTCCACCACCGATGCTCCTGTTCTACAGCCGACGGATCGGACTCGCAGAAGGAAACGCTATCCCTATTATATTCGGCGGAAAAACGAGTGGAAAAATCGGTTCTTACGGCGTAGGATTCCTCAATGTTCTGACAGATAAATTCCATGATGATGCCGAAGATGATCCAATCGACATTCCACGCACTAATTATTCTGTCGTCCGAATTACAAAAGACATCGCTTCGGGTTCACGTATAGGGATGATCCTTGTGAATAAAGACGAAATTGAGAACTACAACCGCGCAGGCGGTTTCGATTTTGAATACCGACCCAATGACAGCCTCGATGTACGAGGGCTGTGGTCTCGAACGTTTGAACCGGACGCCTCCGGACGGAATAATGCATGGTATATCGGTTCCAACTGGCGGAGCAGGTATTTCCGAGTAGAGGGCTCATATACCGATATCGGCGAGGATTTTAACCCCGCTGTCGGCTATGTTAGACGCACCGGTATCCGCCAAATTCGCGGTGAGACCCGTTGGGCCCCAATGCCCCAAAAATTCGGCATTCGACAAATTTGGACCGGACCAGAGGCGAACTATATCCTCAATCACGACAACGAATTAGAAGAATGGGACATCTCCTACACCAACTGGTTTGAATTGAGTTCGGGAGACTCCATCTTTTTCAATTTCGGACGCACCTTTGAGAAATTGGATGAAGTTTTCGATTTTCGGGATGACATAGTGATTCCAGCAGGTGACTACTATTCTAACGCATTTGGTTTCCGTGCCTCCAGCAGTGACAACCGACCAATCAGTACAAGCATCGGCGGGGGCATTGAAGATTTCTATCAAGGCAAAGTGCGTAGGGCATACCTACAAACCACCCTCAAACCGAACGGGCACATCAGTGTAAGTGCTGAGTACCAACTTAACCAGATAGTAGACCTACCGACCGCGTATTTTACCGATAGACAGCCTCGTCCCCTCTACGTTAACCTTTTTAGAGGTAGGTTGGATTACTCTTTTACCACAGCACTTTTTGCAAAACTCTTCGCACAGTGGAACACAGAAAGTGACGTTGTGTCCGCCAATCTCTTGATTAATTACATCTATCGTCCAGGAAGCGACTTCTATTTCGTTTTCAATCAAACCTACGATACCGACGGCACCACAAAATCTGTCTTGCTCGATTCGACCATCGTCGCCAAGATGACCTATTGGTGGAACCCTTAACACAAGAGACAACACCCAGCGGATTCAGGACATTTAGTTTATGGTAGATTTAGAATTATTTGGACACTACAAAAAAAAAAGACGTGCGTTCTCCTCTTTTTGATGTCCATTTTTATTTTTTTATTCTATCAATCCCATACTTTTGCCCAAAACACATCGCGATGGGGGTTGCCAGAGGGTGCCATAGCGCGATTCGGTAAAGGCACAGTCGTTGGGATTGGATATTCTGCCATAGATAGAGGGATCGTCTATTCCCCGGATGGTACGCGGCTGGCAGTAGCGAGTACTCCCGGAATATGGCTCTACGATACGGCAACCTATCAGCCGGTTGCCCTGCTTTCAAAACATACGGATCGCGTCGTAAGCATAGCCTTCAGTCCTGATGGAAGCACACTTGTGAGCGGAAGTCTTGACGGAACCATTCGTTTCTGGGATGCCTACACCGGGACATTCTGGCAAACCCTCACAGCACATGTGGATCATGTCAACAGCGTCGCATTCAGCCCGGACGGGAAAACCTTAGCGACAGGCGGAAAACGGAATGGCAGCGGCATCCGTTTGTGGGATACCCTCACCCGTGAATATCTCAAAACTCTCGGAAGAAATGTATATCGTATTAACCATATACGTTTCAGTCCAGATGGAAAGACAGTTATCGCAACCGGACACGGATCGGACAGTAGATCGAGCATCCACCTATGGAATGTCCTTACCGCTGAACACTCCCGAATTCCGGCAGAACATACAGAGGACGTTCACAATGTAGCGTTTAGCCCAGATGGAAATACTCTCGCAAGCACATCGGGAAATCACATCTATCTATCGGACGCGCATACCGGGGCACTCCGACGCACGATCACTGGACACACAAAGCGAGTCGAAAGCATCGCATTCAGCCCGGATGGAAACACCGTCGCAAGCACAAGTTGGGACAACACCATCCGATTATGGGATGCCGGAACAGGCGAACCCCAGCACACTATCACTACCGATGAATATAATATCCCTAACACAGCGTTCAGCCCAGACGGGAAAACGCTCGTAAGTGGAAGCGGAACCGGCATCCATTTGTGGGACACACAGACCGGTGCACTCCGACACACGATCCCCGGACATACAAAGCGAATCGAAAGCATCGCATTCAGCCCGGATGGAAACACCGTCGCAAGCGCAGGGTATTGGGAAAACACGATTCACTTGTGGGACACTCATACCGGAGCACATTCCAAAACCCTTAGAGGACACACACGCCCTGTCGATAGTGTAGCCTTCAACCCCAATGGAAAAATACTCGCAAGCGCGAGTGGGGATAGAACCATCCGTTTGTGGGATGCCAGCACCGGTGAATACCTCCAAACCCTCACAAGAGATACACGGTTTGAACAAATAGCGTTCAGCGCGAACGGAACACTGCTCGTAAGCATCGGTAAGTACGGGAATAACGATGGTGTCAGTTTATGGGATGGACGTACCGGCACATTTTTTTACACATTCACCAAATCTGCGGGCGACTGCGTGGCATTCAGCCCAGATGGAAACACTATCGCAAGTGGGGATGGCTTCTCCGTATACCTCTGGGACGTGGCATCCGGCGAACAATTGCATATCCTCACAGGGCATACAGATGAAGTCAACAGCGTCGCATTCAGCCCGGATGGAAATATACTCGCAAGCGGTGGTGGAGACGCAGCAGGCGAGGATGCTCTTGACGCAACCATCTGTCTCTGGAACGTGGAGACGGGCGAACTGCTACACAAAATGATAGACCGCACAGGATACGAAATTCGGGTACACAGCGTCGCATTCAGCCCGGATGGAAATATACTCGCAAGCGGGAATTTTGGGAGAACTATCGCTCTCTGGAATGTCAGCACAGGAAAACTTCATCACACGTTCACAGGACATGCGGATCAAGTCGTTAGCGTGGCGTTCAGTCCTGACGGAAAAACACTCGCAAGTGCAAGTTGGGATGGCACAGTGCTTCTCTGGAAATACACACCACAGACCACTCAATAGTAAATCCGGATTTCGACAACCGGCTGCCCAAAATATTAACATATACGCGAACACGAAAAAAATTGACACAAAAATAAAAATATGTTATAATTAGAATATATTTATGATAAAATAGTGGTATTTTTACTATACTCCGTGAGTTTCATTAAACGTCTTGAGCGTTCCTGACGTTTAATACAGGTACTTGCGAATAGTTTTCAAAGCATTTTTTTTGACACATCGGTTTCAGTCATTGCCACAACATTAGTGTCCAAAGACCGAGCATACCCGTCTTCTCTTTATAGGAGGAAAAACGAATGAGTAGCAGAACATCCGGCATACTCAGCGGCATGCGACAACGTCGGGCAGAACGTAAAAAACCGAAACGTTTCGTCGCATTAAAGAAGGTTACCCTCGATTCCAACCAGCAACGCAGCATTTCCACGGCACAGGCAAACTTACCGAAGCACACGATCACACAGAAACATGTAGGACGGAGTTCCGCAGCATTTACAGTCGCGATGGCTTTTCATGCCCTTATCGCAATTTTCATCGGCGTTTTTGTCATCGTTGATCGGATTGAACAGGAAAGCGAAACATTTGATGTCAGTATGATAAAAGAAGAACCGAAAGCGAAACGCCGATTCATACGACGAGAAGCACTAAAGTTTGAAAGTAAGCAGCAAGAACAGAAACCTGTTCTCAAGCAGCCAATCAGGACGAACACCACCCAATTGCCATCAAATGACGCTTTCACAATCCCCGATGGCACAGATACTGGATTTGATCTGATAACACCTGACGTTAATGAGGGACCTGCAGTGATAGACGTTGATCGTAATTTTCATCAACCGTCAACAACAATTGAACCCGAAAACACAGCCCCAACCTTTGAACTCGAGCGCGAAGCACCAACAATGCTTGACAAACTCGACACGCCAGCACCCGACGCCGATCTCGGGATGGGGAACATTGAGATTACTGCTGAAAAAGGCACCGTCTTACCTACCTACAAATTTAGGGTGGAACCGAAGTATCCAGATTCTGCCAAGAAAGCGGAGAAGGAAGGCACCGTTATTCTGGAAGCAACCATTGATGAAAACGGTATCCCTAAGGATATTGTCGCATTGACAGACATCGGATTTGGATTTGAAGAGGCAGCAATTGAAGCACTGAAAAAAACAACCTTCCGTCCAGCGACGAAAGGTGGGAAAGCAATCACCCTTGAGAAAGTTCAAATTCCTTATGAGTTTAAACTCGAAGATAGCTAAGTAGAGTTCAGTTAATTTTTAGCAACCCTTTCGCTGCAAAATTACGTACTAAACTGACTACAGATTGCCGAGCTGTATCGGCGATCTGTGTCTGTTCAAATGTCAATTGCTCAGCTTCTGCTTCAACGGCTTCCGACTGTGATACTGACATATTTTCAAAGAAGCGATCGCGTATCGCAGCCGGTGCATTGTGCAGAGCAAGTGCCATAGTCGGTTTGTCTAACACTTGCAGGATCGTCTTGATCGCTTCATCCCCTAAAACACTCAGGTCTTGAAAAGTAAACAACTTCTCAGAAACGTTCCCCACTACCCCGGGGCGTCTCACTGCCAATGCCTCCAATAAACGATCCTGTTCTGCTACATCCATATAGGATAATAACTTAGCAAGATTCGTCGCACCTTCACCCAAGAAGGCCGTGTTCTGAAGCGTCTCCTTAATCTTAGCAATCTGCTCGTCCCAGACCTGTGTTGCGCGTTCGGCATCAACGATCTCTGTCATCGTCACTCTTTCAGCAACACTCACCCGTTTATCAAAAGGCAATAAGGCGAAAATTTTCCCAACGTGTGTAGCGATCGCGTCCCCAATAGGTTCACCTTTCAACTGCGTACAGATAACAAAAAAGAGAGCCGCGTCGTCATCCTCCGCACTTTGAATCGCCGCCACAACGACCTGCGGATGTGTCTCCTCAAACAAAGCAACCAATTCTTGCTGAGCATCTTCTCCCAAAAATGGAAGCGTTGTTCGGGTATCTGTATTAGGAACCGACACCGTGCACCCCCTTGTCGCCAGCGATAACTTCACCGATGTGGAAAGTCGATTCCCCAGAAGAATTGAGTGATGCTACGGCAGCATCAACAGTATCAGGTGCCAGTACAACAACCATCCCGATCCCCATGTTGAAGACCCTATACATCTCCGCCTCCTCAACATTTCCAGTCGCTTGCAAAAACGGAAAAATCGGTGGAATCTCCCACGTCCCCTTCCGAATGTCCGCCACACATCCGTCTGGCAGAATCCGCAGTACATTCGCCGGTAAGCCACCCCCCGTGATATGGGCAATCCCCTTTATCTCACAAACCTTGCGAAGTTCCAAAACAGCTCTCACGTAGCTCCTGTGTGTTGCGAGGAGGGCTTCCCCGACGGTTGCTGAGAGTTCTTCGAGGTAGACATCAACATCATAACCACATCTGTCAAATAGAATTCGTCGCGCAAGTGAAAATCCGTTGGTATGTAAGCCTGCAGCACCTAACCCAATGAGATGATCCCCTGGCGTAATTCCGCTTCCCGTAATTAAATCGTCCCTTTCAACAGCACCGACAATAGTACCGACCAAGTCGTATTCACCCGGCGCATAAAGATCCGGCATCTCCGCCATCTCACCACCAATTAATGCGCAACCGATCTCCCGGCAACCAGCTGAGAGCCCCGACACAATATCTTCAATCACGGTCGGTTCCACTTTGTTAATGCCGATGTAATCTAAAAAGAAAAGTGGTTCTGCCCCCTGTACAACAATATCGTTACCGCAATGGGCAACAATATCGAAACCGACAGTGTCGTGCCGTCCAACCTTAAACGCAACCTTCAATTTTGTGCCGACACTATCCGTACTGGATACTAGAACGGGTTCTCGATAGGTTTTCAGGGCAAAGAGTCCACCGAAACTACCAACATCGCTGAGTACTTCGGGACGATACGTCGTCCTAACGAGGCTTTTAAGCCTCGAAATCGCCTCAGATTCCGCTTCAAATGAGACCCCCGAATCAGCGTACGTCAACTGCTTTTCATCTGCCATCTGACTTTTCTTGTTCCTTTAATAGTAATTTGCGAAGAGGTGAAACACTCTCTTTCCGTGGTCTGAGAAGACTCACAACTAAAACAATACCGCTAACACCTAAAGCAATGTACAAACCGGTCTCTTGCGCCACTACTGCATCTATGTCAGGTCGTAACTTTTCAATGACAAAAGGGAGAACCCTACTCAGAACCATACCCAGAATCGCACAAATTAGCAGAGAAACAATCGTATTCTGTCCCTGTGGTGTCCCTATCGGATTAGGCTTTTTTGAATTACCACGCCGTCTATACTGCATAAAATTTTCCTCGTAGGTTCCAAACAGACGCTAAAATACATACGCCGACAATTAAATTAAAGGGAGCTGCTCTGAAGTCTCCTTCATAAGCGGAATCGGATACTCGCCATCAAAACAGGTCGTGCAAAAATCGCGCGGAGTCTTCACCGATTTTAGTAACCCTTCAATACTCAAATAACCGAGGCTGTCAGCACGGATGTACCTGCGTATATCCTCGACTGTGTGTGAACTCGCAATCAACTCACGACGTGTTGGTGTGTCTACACCATAGAAACAAGGAAACTTATTCGGTGGAGAAGCAATGCGGAGGTGAACCGCCGTCGCACCACCTTCACGAACAATCTTGATTAACTTCCGACTATTTGTACCACGCATAATCGAATCATCTACGAGGACAACCCGCTTGCCACTCAACACGTCACGCACCGGGTTTAACTTCACTTTAACCATCAGTTCACGGATGTCCTGTGTTGGGTTCATAAAAGACCGCCCAACGAAAGTGTTCCGAGATAACCCTAAATCAAACGGGATACCGGACTCCTCAGCGTAGCCAAGTGCAGCAATCGTCGCCGAATCGGGGACAGGGATAACCACATCTGCTTTGACAGGGTGCTCGCGCGCTAACTGCCTACCAAATTCGCGACGCGTGTTATTCACACTCTCCCCGAACATTATGCTATCCGGACGCGCGAGATAAATATACTCAAAGATGCATTGCGACAACTCCGACTGCCGCTTACGAAAACGCAACGACTCTAAACCACGACGCGCAGAACGGATAAATATTAACTCTCCAGGGTCTACCTCACGTATCGGTTCCGCCTCAACCACATCAAAGGCACACGTCTCTGAAGACAAAACATACGCATCCTTAAGCCTACCGATCCACAGTGGACGGAAGCCATAAGCATCGCGAGCACCCATCAACGTCTCTGTATCCATACATACAAATGAGTAAGCACCCTGAACACTACGAAGCGCATCAAAAATCCGGTGTTCTAAAGCCTGTTTCCGAGAATGCGCTATCAAGTGGAAGATTACTTCCGTGTCCAAACTTGTACTGAAAATAGAACCGACATCCTCCAGATGGTTCCGCAAGGCTACCGCATTGACAAGGTTACCGTTGTGTCCGAGGGCAAGAGGTCCCTGCTTATAATTCCTAACCAACGGCTGCGCATTCTCAAGCGTACTCGCACCCGCCGTCGAATATCGGTTGTGCCCAATCGCTATATGACCATCTAATCCGGCTAACGCCTCATCCGTAAATACGGAATGAACAAGCCCCATACCGTGATGATACGTAAGTTTCTCACCATCTGAGGCGACAATCCCGCTGCTCTCCTGACCCCGATGTTGAAGCGCACGTAACCCTAAATACGTCAACTCTACCGCTCTTGGATGACCGAACACACCAAAGACACCACACTCGTCCTTCGGTTTATCATCATATTGCATTTTGATGGGTAAAACCTCCAGTATGCACTCCGAATTTTTCGCAGCCGTTCATCAAAAAACCTTTCACCAAACCTATATCTGTTCCACACGCGCATCGATATCTTCAACTGTCGCTATCCTATATCCTAATATCGCACCAATAGGGATCGCAAGAATATACCAAATTTCGACCGGCAGACCGAAGTACATCCACCCACGTATTGGTGACGAAACAATATACGCCAGCGTCTTAAGCACAGGGATTAGAAACGCCGGAACCAAGGCACCCAATATCTCCCACGGTACGTTAAGCAACGCAAGCAAACCGACAACAGCAGGCGGCCCCAAAAACGCGCCCGAACAGAGCGGCTTTAACGGCACATCTACACCGAACCCCTGACTCACAAAACGCATGCCTACGCTTGCAACAACAACAACAACACTGTACGTGGCACCCATCGAAATGAGCAGAAACAGACCCACCCAGAAACCATGATTAATGTGATCACCGATCAGCAACTGCCAAATGAAACCCTCAAATACAAACAGGCAGACCCAACCACCTATCAATCCAAGGACACCACCTGTCGCAATCTGCACAAGCGTTAATATAATACCATCTTTTTTCATAACCTTTCAACCGACTCGCTTTCTCCAAATGTATTAATTTTATTGTATCACGACGACACATTATTGTCAAAACAATCTTTGACACAATCCGCAAGAATTGGTTTGACACAATTTTGATTTCGCATTAAACTATTGCCACAGAAGGGTGTTCTTACATTCAATTGTTCATCGTGAAAGACGGCTGCAGTGCCGTTTCCAAAGGAGACTCTCATGTCAAAAATCCTTGTTCTATCAGGTGAAAACCACCGTTTCAATGCAAGCGCGAGTATCATCCACGACTTTCTTTCCGAAGATGCCGACATTTCAGCAACGCTAACCGATGACAAAGGAATCTTAGCATCATCTGAGTTAAATACTTATGATGCCTGTGTCTTCGGCACAGGTTTCACGCGTAGCGAACGCAAAGAAGACGGATCCGTCGCACGCGTATCCGATTTAGCAACCGCTGAAGAAGACGGCTTATTCCAATTCGTAAATGAAGGCAAAGGGTTAGTCGGTATCCACGGGACAGCATGGTGGATCGGCGGTCGCGCCATGGATCTTATCGGTGGTGCCGCCAATTGGCACCCACCCGGTTCAACCTTTACTGTCCATATTGAAGACAGCGAGCATCCAACAACACAAGGCATTGAAGATTTTGATGTAGAAGACGAAATCTATATCTCTGCACACGACCCGCATATCCATGTCCTCGCATCTGCTGAATGGTTCGGCAAAGCACACCCGATGGCATGGGTAAAACCTTACGGCTCCGGACGCGTCTTTTATACCACTTTAGGCCACGGACCTGGCACCTTTGAGCGATCAGGTATGCAGAAATTCCTCACGCAAGGCGTGAAATGGGCAGCAGCCTCGTAGGCTCTTGTGTGGCGGGTAATAACGCTCTCGCCACACCACCAACGTAAAAACCATGCACACACTAAAAATCACAGACATAGAAACCGAAGTCGTTCAGGTAAACCATCGCGGTAATTGGCTCTTCGTCAAAGTACACGCAGACAACGGGATAACCGGCATCGGCGAGGCATCTCACGGCAGAGATGACCACCGCGTTCGACACACCATCGACACCCTCAAACCGACACTCGTCGGAGGAAACCCGTTCCAGCTCGAATCGTTTCGACAACGTTTCTATCGCGATACCGAAAGCCACACCTATCATACCGCATGCAGCGGAATTGAACAAGCAATGTGGGATGTGATTGGCAAGACATTAGACATCCCGATCTATCAACTGTTAGGTGGTACGTGTCGAGGAAAGGTACGCCTCTACGCCAATATCAACCGCGCCACTGTGGATCGCAGCCCCTCCGGCTTTGCTAACAATGCCGAACGCGCCGTCGCCGAAGGATTCACCGCCATAAAATGCGCACCCTTCGACGATGTCTCCGTCTCGAATATATCGAGTGGAAGCCTAACACCTGCCATCTGCGGTGGTATCGACCGTATCCGCACAATTCGCGCCGCAATTGGTGCAGACATTGACTTAATGGTGGATTGCCACAGCCGCTTTAATCCCGGCACTATCATCCAAGTCACCAAAGAATTAGAGGACTTACACCTCTTTTGGATTGAGGACGCAGTATCGCTGAATAATCTCGATGCCTTTGCACACATGAGTCGATCTGTTGGAATCCCAATCGCAACAGGCGAACGGCTACGAACCCTCGCCGACTTTGATAAATTGCTAACCGAAACACACGTTGACTATATCTTACCGGATGTCAAACATGTCGGTGGAATTTCGGGGTTAAAGAAAATCGCCACGCTTGCTGCTGCGCGAAACGTTATGGTAACGCCTCACAATCCGAGCGGTCCGGTCGCAACCGCCGCGAGTGTACAATGTATGGCGAGTGTACCGAATTTTGCGATCCTCGAATACGCATGGGGAGAAGTCGAGTGGCGCGCGGATATCACTGAACCGCCAGAGAAAATAGTCAACGGATTTATCGAAGTAACCGATCAAGCAGGATTAGGCATCACACAATCAGAATATAACATACAAGGAGCAAGAAAATGATATTTCGTAACATCGGAAATCCGAAAATTATAACAAAATTCCTTCCGTTCTGCTTCCTTCTAATCGTTTTTACACTTACCGGATGTCTCGGAGGTCTGCAGACAACGGCGACGCAAACACAGACCGATGAAGCCGCAGAGACTGCAGAAACGGAAACACCGACAGGACTCGCAGTACTTCAAATCTCAACACCGAAAACCAACTATGCCGCAAACGAAGCCATCCCGCTGAACCTCAACATTCAGAACGGGAAATTCGATCTACTCGTCCCTTTTGTCAGTGTTGCGACGAGAGGCGCCTTTTCACAAATAACCGTGACAGACGCGAACGGACAAACCGTTGAACCGAAACACCTGATTACACAAGAGAACCCGCAAAAATACGTCGTCGGCAATGATGGAAAGACAGTCCGATGCGTCCAAGGGTTTGAACTCAAGGCATCCGCAAATCAAGAACTCTCAATGAAAGATATCCAGAAATACTACCAACTACAACCAGGCACCTACACCGTGACGCTCGCAATTGATTTAGAGGTATACCGAGAGTCTATAACTGAAGAGCATCCCGAAGTGCTTGAACTGAAAAAAGATCTGGCACGTATTCAGAATGATCCAAACCTCCAAGCCGGGGCAAAGCAGGATGCCGTGAACTACTACCAAGAACAGATTAAGTTTATCGAAGAAAGACACAAAGATGTGGTGAAGGATATTTATCTACCTGTCAAGTCGCGTCGTGGAAAAGCACCGCTTGTATCAAACGGAATCACTGTTACAGTGGAACCGGCAACGAATTCATCAAACCTGCAACAACAAGACGAGACAGCACCACAAGTTGATAAATCTGATGCTGCACCACCGAAGAAACCACTCGGATTCGCGGACATTATCAACCAGCGAGCCTCCGAATGGGGCACCCCAAAGTACAAGACCAGAGCGAAACCTCAGTATCCTAAGGATGCCAAGGCGGCAAAAAAGGCGGGTACTGTCGTTTTACAAGTAACCATTGATGCAAACGGCAGCCCAAAAGATATTGTGGCACTGACAAACCTCGGATTTGGACTTGAGGCGGCAGCAATTGAGGCGTTGAAGAACAGCACCTTTCATCCGGCAATGAAGGCAGGTAAACCAATTAGCCTTCAGGTTGAGATACCCTTTGCTTTTAAGATTGAGGACGTTGCCTCACCATAGGAATGATGGCTAAAATTTTACTTGCAAATCGGCATAAAATGATATATAATTTTAATAGTAAAATTGTAGACACACGAAAATTTTCGCAACACTGCAGTTCTCAAGGATAATCCAGAATGCTTTTTAACTTCGCAAATGTCCTAATCTTCTTGATTGTCGGCTGTCTATTTGTCGTTCTAAATCTCACAATCTCTCGCCTCCTGCATACCAAACTGTTCTCAGGCGAAAAGTACATCCCCTATGAATGCGGTGAAGACCCAATCGGTGATACGCGGATCAAGTTTAACACCCGCTTCTATGTCATCGCGCTCATCTTCCTGATCTTCGATGTCGAAACCGTGTTCCTTTTTCCGTGGGCAGTCGTTTTTCGGGATTTCGGACTCTTCGCATTCTTGGAGATGCTCGTCTTCATCGCTATCCTCTTAGTCGGGCTCGCTTACGTTTGGGCAAAAGGCGACCTCGAATGGATCCGATCCACGCAGCTTGAAGTCCAAGCCGTCCGGAGGGAAGAAAACTATGATAATTAATGAGAAACTCGATAAAAACGTAATTGTCACATCAGTTGACGCTGTCGCCAACTGGGCACGTTCTTCAGCACTCTGGCCAATGACATTCGGACTCGCATGCTGTGCTATTGAGTTTATGGCGACTGCAGCTTCTAACTACGACCTCGACCGCTTCGGTGCAGGGGTGCCACGCGCAACACCACGACAGTCCGACCTTATGGTCATCTCTGGAACTGTTACACTCAAAATGGCAACACGAATTCGACGGCTCTATGAACAGATGCCAGAACCGAAGTACGTCATCTCCATGGGCAGCTGCGCAACAAGCGGCGGACCCTACTGGCAACACGGATACCATGTCCTCAAAGGCGTTGACCGGATTATACCTGTCGATGTCTACGTACCCGGATGTCCACCACGTCCCGAAGCACTTATTGAAGGTCTCCTTAAACTACAAGAAAAAATCAAAACGCAGACCGTCGCCAAACGCGAAAACGTTCCGTTCTTGAAAAGACTCTTTACCAAAACAGAATGGTATGAACTTGAAGGCAGCGAACCTGCAGACGAAGCAGAAATACCGACTGAAGAAGACGATAACCCAGAAGAAACGACTACCTAAGACACTAAACCATCTAACGGTAGTCGCGACTCTTGTAGGAGCGATTTGTATTTCTAATCGCATCTGTTGTAGGAGCGACTTGTAGTCGCGATTATGGAGTAAGATTTACGTGAAACCCGAAGAAATCTATGAAGCACTAACCGCCCATTTTGGTGAAACGGTTCTCGCCTTCGACAACGAAACGGCTGGCGACCCAAGCATCCATATCGCTCCCGCAGCAATCGCTGAGGTTTGCGAATACCTCGCCGAAACCGAGGCATTGGTGTTCGATTCCTTGATGTGCCTCAGCGGCGTAGATTTAAACGCCAACGACGAAGGCTTTGCTGTCGTTTATCATCTCTATGCAATGAAACACCGACATAGTGTCGTGCTGAAAGCGACAGTCCCAAAAACCGACCCACACCTGCCAAGCGTCTCGCATATCTGGAAAACAGCAGACTGGCACGAACGGGAAACGTACGACCTTTACGGGATTCTCTTTGAGGGGCACAATGACCTCCGCCGTATCTTACTTCCCGATGACTGGGAAGGATATCCCCTACGGAAAGATTATAAGGAGCCTGAAATTTACCGCGGTATGCGGGTGCCGTATTAGCTGATATTTTCACTTTGTCTGGTGTTGAACGTACCCGAAAATGTTACACTTTTCAGTTTTTTTTTAAAAAAACCTCGCAACACAAAACGCATCAAAACTCAGGCAGGACGCTGGCTTGTAGCCTCAAATACTAAACATGCAATGTTACACTGGTGTAACATTTTCACGTAGAAATAGGGCACGCGCTATCACCGAAAAAACAACCTTGAGATTTGACATTACACCGCAAAAATGGTATCATATATACAATGGTAAAGTCCAAAAATAGAAGGAAACGCGCAAGTCCTACGTGAAAAAAAACGCAGCTTGGAACGAAGTGGAAAGCGGATTGAAGAGATAACCCTGAAAGTCTGGCTCCCGTTGTTTAACCGCAAGGTAAGTTAGAAAATGGAAAACACACAACAAACAGAAAGCAAAATCATAGAACTAAAACCGTTCGCCGATGAAATGGTCGTGAACATGGGACCTCAGCACCCAAGCACACATGGTGTACTGCGCTTGGAATTGAGACTCGATGGTGAGGTCGTCCGTGAAGCGATTCCACACATCGGTTACCTGCATCGCTGTTTTGAAAAACACTCGGAGAACCTCTCTTATCCGCAAATCATACCCTTTACCGACCGGATGGACTACGTCGCAGCGATGAACCAAAATTGGGGATTCTGCCTCGCCGTCGAGAAATTGATGGCAGCCGACGAAAGTAAGGATTTTGAGGTGCCAGAACGTGCAGAATACCTACGGGTGCTTATCTGCGAGCTAAACCGTATCGCAAGCCATCTCCTCTCTTTCGGCACCTACGGAATGGACATCGGCGCATTTACACCATTCCTCTACGCCTTTCGAGACCGCGAACGGCTGCTCCTCCTTTTTGAGAAAGTGTGCGGCGCACGCCTCACCTATAACTATATCCGAATCGGTGGTGTCTCCGAAATCATTCCGATAGAACCCGGTTCCATCGCGGAACAGAACTATTTGGACGAGATAGAACAGTTCTTAGACTATTTTGAACCGATGATTGACCAGTACAACGAACTCCTAACAAAAAACAGTATCTTCACAGAACGTACCACTGAGGTCGCTGTTATGTCAGCAGACATGGCACTCAGTTATGGTGCAACGGGTCCTAACCTTCGCGGCTCCGGAGTAGACTGGGATCTCCGACGAGACGAGTCTTATTCCATCTATGACAGGTTCGATTTCGATGTCCCCGTTGCCGTGGATGTGCCGGAATTAGGTGCAGTCGTCGGAGACTGCTGGTGTCGATACAAAATCCGTATGGACGAGATGAAAGAATCTGTCCGGATTGTCCGCCAAATTTTAGCCGAAGGACTCCCCGGCGGTCCCGTCATGGCAGACTTAAAAGCCGTCCGCCCCCCAAAAGGTGAAATCTATTTCCGCAGTGAAGCCCCACGCGGTGAACTCGGATTCTATATCGTCAGCGATGGCACACCGAAACCCGTACGCCTCAAAGGACGTTCTCCCTGTTTCAGTGCGCTCAGTGCACTACAAGAACTCAGCCGAGGCTTAATGGTCGCAGACATTATCGCAATTATTGGAAGTATTGATATTGTGATGGGTGAGGTTGACCGGTAAATTTTTCCACCGCCATTACTGAATACAGGAGATCAATCATGACAGATCAGGAATTCCAAGAACGCGTTTTAGCGTGGATAGATCATTCACAAAACTGGATGCAGCGCACCGAAGAATGGAAAACTCAAA
>JAJEEK010000086.1 GCA_022821065.1 Candidatus Poribacteria bacterium | reverse complement strand
GAAGGAGTATCGCCTTCTCATAGAACACCTTGAAGATTTAGAGGACATTTTAGAGATGGATGCCGCGGTTAAAGTCGAAACCGAGTCTCGCCCGTATCAAGAAATTCGAGCCGAGTTGAAAAAAGAAGGAAAACTTTGAACACTCCGGCAATTTATACTGTTTATTTAAAACGTCGTGCTGAACGAGAATTGCGGAATTTGCCTCAAAGCATTAGGACGCGCGTTGATGTCCGGGTACAACAGCTAGCGAATAATCCGAGACCGCCTGGAGTCGTTAAACTTTCAGGGGAAGCAGATTCTCATTGGCGAATCCGGGTCGGTGAGTACCGAATTCTCTATCAAATAGACGACTCGCGACACATTATTGAAATTTACCGAATCAAACATCGTCGCCACGCTTATCGTTGAGGGAAGACTCTGGAGGAAGAAACGTATGAAAACGCGTGCTGCTGTTATGTATGAACACAACCAGCCGGTCGTCGTTGAGGAACTTGAATTAGACGAACCGAAGGCAAACGAAGTCCTCGTCCGTACCGCCGCGAGTGGCGTCTGCCACTCTGATCTGTCGGTCGTCACGGGTGCTATCTATTATGATGCCGCTGTCGCGCTCGGACATGAAGGCGCAGGTGTCGTTGCGCGCGTTGGCGCAGAGGTGACCGGTTTTCAGCCCGGCGACCATGTGATTTTATCTTTCGTCAGCTATTGCAGTCGCTGTCGTATGTGCCAGATGGAGAAAGTCTGTCTCTGCGAAAGTTACGACATCCCGCGCGGGTTTCAGTTAGACGGCACCTATCGTTTGCATAACAGCGCGGGCGACGGGATCCTTCAGATGGCACGCATTGCGACGATGTCGGAATACATGGTGGTCCCACAACAAAACCTCGTGAAAATCGACAAAGATTACGCGTTGGAGCAAGCGGCACTCGTCGGATGCGGTGTGACAACCGGTGTCGGTGCTGTACTGAACACAGCGAAAGTGGAACCCGGTAGTTCCGTGGCGGTTATCGGGACAGGCGGGGTAGGTCTGAACGCTATCCAAGGCGCGGTACTCGCGAAGGCGGAACAGATTATCGCCGTTGATATCGCCGAAAAGAAACTCGACTTCGCGGAAAGTTTTGGGGCGACGGATGTCGTCAACGCTTCGACGTGTGACCCCGTTGAAGCGGTTCGTGAATTGACTGACGGCCTTGGCGTAGACTATGCCTTTGAGGTGATCGGAAATCCGAAGACGATTGTACAGGCGTATCACATGGTGCGGGCTGCTGGCACAGCTGTTATTGTCGGCATGGCACACCACGAGATGGATGTGAGTATCCCGGCGCAACACCTGGTCTCAACGGAGCGGCAACTGATCGGTTCGTTCTACGGTTCGTGCCACCCGCGCGTGGATATGCCGAAACTTCTCAGATTGTATACGGAAGGTAAGCTGAAGTTAGACGAATTGATTACACAGCACTATCGGCTTGAGCAGATTAACGAAGCGTTCGCCGATATGGAAGCCGGTGAAAATGCACGCGGGGTCATCGTGTTCGAGTAAATAAGGTAGGACTTACGCATGAGGCTCTTTATGTACCACAAACTGTTAGTTTGTGATACAAAAACGCTCAATTTTACCTAAAATATCATCTAACACAACGGTCTACATCCAAAATTGCGTCCGTCCTATAAGGGTATTTATTATTTCCGGGGAACCGTCGTACCGCAAACTGTTAGTTGGCGGGGAACCATTAAGCTCTGTTTTTAATCGACAACTGAAAACTGAGAACGAATACATGAAATCTATACATACCGCGGTTCAGGAACAGTTTAGCCAACACGCAGACTATTATGCACAGAGCAGCGCGCACGCGAAAGGCGATACCTTAGATGTGATCCTCGACTTTGCGGCACCGACAGGGACGGAGCAGACGTTGGATATCGCAACCGGTACAGGCTTTACGGCGTTTGCACTTGCACCGAAAGTTTCTCATGTCGTCGCTACGGATCTGACGGCGGAGATGGTCTCAAAAGCAGCAGAGTTGGCAGTGGAGCAGTCGATAGATAACATCACCTTTTCCGTCGCTGCTGCAGAGTCGCTGCCGTTTGCGGATGCCTCCTTAGATTTGGTGACGTGTCGGCTTGCACCGCATCACTTCCAAGATGTCCCAAAATTTCTCAGCGAAGTCCATCGGGTACTACGAACAGACGGACTTTTTTGCCTCGCGGACTCTGTTTCGCCTGAATCGGAAAAATTAATAGCGTGGCAGAACCGTGTTGAAAAGCTCCGAGACAATTCGCATGTGTACGGACGCCCACCCTCCGAATGGAACACGATGATTAAGGATGCAGGATTTTCGCTTGAGAGGACAGCATACGTCCGCAACGCACAGATGTCGTTTCTGTGGTGGGTCCGTCCGGAGCAAAACCCGCCAGAGGTCGTACAAGAAATCCGCAATGCGTTCGCACAACTCTCACCAGAGGACGCAAAACAACACTACACAGTCGATCCCTCCGGTGATGACTTCTATTTCTCCTGGCCCATGTACGCCGTCAAAGCGCGGCGTGTATCATAGAAACTGCAAGAAACACCCCAGCAAAAACCCTTTAATTTTTTGAGTTATTGAACTTAGAAAGTTTGCGTCAAACGCACCATTGACAAACGCCCAATTTCTGGAGATCCAATGAATTGCTGGTGTCTACGATTCAGAAGATTCTGGATTGTCAACGAAAGGCGAGGTCTGGGACCGATGGGTATCTCATAGCCAGCGTTTAAATCGATCGTATAATACGATTCGATCTCACCGACATACACACCTGACCGCACCGGGAAACCCGCCACAAAACGCGTCCGAAGTCCGACACCGAACCCGAGGTCCGTATTAACATATTGAACGTTTGCCCCAAACTTATTCTTCGGCGCGTTGAGTGCAATAACACCCGGTCCATCAACCTCTTCAAAGAGGTCTTTACTAACAAACGAATAATTGGCACCGACACTTAAACTGGAATTAAGGTAGTAGGTCAAGCTCAGGTCGAAGCCGTTGAGCGAAATATCGCCATAGTTCCGATAGGTCAGCATCACTGCGTTTGGGTCTGCCGCCTGTTCAGGTGTCACCGTTCCGAAGGGTATGAAAGCGGCACCGTTGTTGTCAGTTCCTGCAACGAACAATGCTACCAGTTCATCAACGGGTGACCCATTACCGTTGCCGCCTTGCGTAGGGGTATCAAACGCCAGCAGTGCCTGTTTTAGACCTGCGTTTGCAGGGTCGGCTAAGGCGACGGTAATTTGTTCGCCGAGCGAAGCAGCTAACGTTGTCGGCTCCAAGAACACATTCGGGGTCTCAACGACTAAGGGACCGACGAAATCGTGAATTTGTGAGTGATAGACATCAGCGGAAAACGCTAATCTGTTCATGAGGATCCCTTTGTATCCGACCTCGTAGGTCTGTGTAATCGTCGGTTTAAGGGGGTTAACATTATTGACATCTTCAACGTCAACAAAATCGCCTACCTGCGGATCCAGCGAGCGTAAGACATTTTTCACACCTGTTACCTGTTGTGGGATGAGGGTGTCGAACCCATCGGAGAGGGCTGCGATAACGGGTTCTTGGAACCCGGCAGCGGTTAAACCGGCTTGAAAAATTGGGAGTGCCGCGCTCATGACAGCACTGCGCCCGACATTCCACATCACGTTGGTAAAGACGGGATCGTCAAGCGGAATGTAGGCTTCTGATGGTAAACTTGCTAATGGCGAGAACGGAGATCGGAACTCCGGACGACCATCTGCATCTCTTTTGAAGGTAAAACCTGTTTCGGAACGCACGCCCTGTGCGCGTATGTCGATGTTCGGGCTGAAACCTAACGCCGGTTCAAAGTTAGCACCTAACTGAAATGCATCTTTTGCCGACAAAATATCGAGAAATAGGTCTGAAGTTCGCGGTGTATTGAAGGCACGGTTATAGGTAGCTCTCAGGTTATGGTCGTCGTTGGGTTGGAAGGAGAGTGCAACACGCGGCGAAAGGACGTAGTCTTCAAGTTGATTGTGGTCATCAATCCTACCCGCAGCTATTAACTTTAACTGTGGAAGAACCCTTGTCTCTGATTGCAAATAGGCCCCGATCTCGTTAATGTTATCATCGGCTTCATTGATGCCGTTGATTGTCCCCTCTGTATCCGGACGTGTCAGCAACACATCCAATCCATACGTAAAGCGTTGCCGTTCACCAAAACGATAGCCGTGCTGAATCTGTCCGACATACAGATCGGAATTGTCAATAGTTGGATCGCCGCTCCGCACGACATAAGTATCTCCAGCATTGCTCCGATTCCAAAAGACTTGCGCGAAGAGGTCTTTGTAAATAAAGCGTCCTTGGAGGTAACCATAAGTCCAGTTTTGGGCTTGGCCTGCACCAATCCCCGTCAGTTCAATGCCGGTGGCTTGCGTGAAACCACTGGCAATAATAGCGGTTGTGTCATCGTTTGGGCTATAATCGACCCGAAATTCGCCACTACCTTTATAAGTATCGAATATGAGTCCGCCTGCACCTTCAACATCTTCTTTTGACCGTCCTTCTTCCCAGTCGTTTCCGCGAAAATAATTGCCCGAAAACTTATAGCCAATCGTCTCGTTGACAACACCCGCGTGTCGGAGTGAACCAACAAGTATACTGCGTTCACCGCCGCCGAGACTGATCGTCGTTCCTTGGGATGTGAACGGTGATCGCGTGATAATATGCATGACACCGTTTGCACTATTCGGACCGTAAAGTGCCGCCCCAGGACCTGAGACGACTTCAATCTGTTCAATGTCCTCGTTTATCGTCGGGATAAAGCTGTAACTATTGACACGCAGCGACGGGACACTCGCAATCCGATTATCAACAAGGGACAAAAGCGAACCAGAAAAAACGTTGTTGAAACCGCGAACCACAACATACGATGCCCCAAGTCCAGCACTGACAACATCGACTGCCCGCACCGATTTTAAGTGTTCTGTAACACTGGGTGAAACGCGGTCTCTGATTTCCGAAGCACTCACAAGCGCAACGGATGCTGGTGCCTCAAGCACCTTTTCTCGACGACGCGATGCCGTTACAGAAACCTTTTCAAGTTGAATCCTATCCGAAGAGAGCGCGATCTCTATAGATTTCGTTTCGTCGGCAGCGAGTGCAAAGTCTGCCACAACAGTATCTGTATACCCCGAGGCAGATGCTGTAATTGTATAGACCCCTCCAGTTAAATTTGTAATCTCAAGCGTGCCACTTGTTTCGCTAACACCGGTAATAACATCACCGGTTTCGGGTGTGATGGTAATGGAAACGCCGTTCAACCGATTACCGGTCTCGGTATCTGTCACTGTGACATTCAAAGTAGCGGCTTCCGAAGATGCTACGGTGATCCCCAAAACAGTGTATAAAGATAAGAGGACGCTAAAAATCAACGTTAATGATTTCATTTTATCTCCTTTGTAGAAAAGTTTCAATTTCTGAAGGTGTCGGTAGTGAAGGGATGACACCGATCTTCTGGGTTGCGAGTGCCCCTGCGGCGTTTGCGTATCGCATGATCGTGTCAAGTTCGACTTTTTCGAGCGATGTTAGGTCAGCGTGCTGCATCAGTTGGCTAAGCATCGCAGCAACAAAGGCATCTCCTGCGCCGAGCGTATCCACCACATTAACCACAAAACCGTCAACAAAACCTGCATCATAACCGTTCGTGTAGTAGCAACCGCGCTCACCTAACGTGACAACAAGCAGCTGGACACCGAGACCAAGGATGCGGTCAATGCCTTGCCCCAAGTCTACATCGCCTGTGACAAATTCCCATTCCTCTTCTGAGATTTTGACGACATCCGCGTAAGGCATCACCTCCCATATCCATCGCTTAGCATTACCGGCATCGTCCCAGAGCATCAATCGTAGGTTCGGATCGTAGGAGAGACGGGCACCACCCGCTTTTGCGGACCGGATAGCATGGAGCGTCGCTTCTCGGCTCGGTGAATGGCTGAGGCTGACAGAGCCGTAGTGAAACAGTTCCGCAGATTGGATGTAGTTGATGTCAATTTCATCCGGAGTGAGTTGGATATCGGCACCCGGATGGCGATAAAAGGTGATGTCCTTCATGCCGTCGGAGCGTGTGGCGACAAAAGCTAAGGTCGTCCGAGAAGTCTCACCTGCAATGAGATAAGCAGTGTCAACACTGTTCTGTTGAAGCACTTCGCGTAGGAAATCGCCGAACGCATCTGCGCCAACTTTGCCGATGAATCCGGCATCTATACCGAGCTTCGCTAAACCGACAGCAACGTTGGCAGGCGCGCCACCCGGTGCTTTGACAAACCCTCGGGCTTCTGCAAGCGTTACATCAGGTGTTGTGGAAACAAAATCAATAAGAAGTTCACCGATACATAGTGCCTGTGGCAATGTCTTATTCCTCCTAGAAGGTCGTCCGCAGTTCTTGTGCCTGTCCTGTTTCTGCGGACCGATAGCCTGCATCAAAAATCTCTATGACATGCCGTGCATGCTCCGCCGTGACAATCGTCGGTTTATCTTCGCGTATCCAATCAACGAGCTGCATGATGTCTTCATACACGTGTGCTTCTTGGATGTCGCGGTGCGCTCCGACAACGTGTGGCAGTTCGCGGCTCGGTGCCTCTATCGGTTTCCCGTTAAGCGTGTTGCCTTCAATCGCGCCATCCGTCCCGTGGATCGCCAATCCGCCCCGGATTGCGTGTCCTGCGGCGGCACCATATACGAAACCGAAGAACGCGTTGCCGAAGTCAAGGAGGATAAAAGTGTTATCGTCCATATCGCACGGGAGCATCTCACCTCGGAACTCGCGTTCTGTGACGCGAACACCGGAAAACGCCGTCACGCGTTTCGCAGGTCCGAGAATACCCGTCATCGTGTGTAGACCGTAGACGGTCATATCGTAAAGCGGACCGCCGCCGGGTTTACGAAAATACCACGCAGGGTTGATATTAGAAAGCATGTCGTCGCCATGTCTAACGGATTCATTTTCGTGGTATCGTCCGAAAGAGGAGCCTGTCGCTGCCCACGTCAATGTTCCGATGGCACCGTCACTAATAAGTCTGCGGATCTCTTGGTGAATCGGACGGAGCATCTGCCCTGGCGAAGCAACCAATTTTACGCCTTTGCGTGCCGCCGATTCAATCAGATCGTCCGCTTCATCAACAGTCGTTGTCATGGTTTTGTTGAAATGCGCGTGTAGACCGTGTTCAATCGCGAGTTTACCCTGCTCGTAATGCAAACCGATGGGGGATGCAATGCTAACAGCATCTACCTGTCCGTCCGCCAAAAGTGCTTCATAGGTTTCATAAGCGTACGGGACATTGAATTTTTCTGAGGCGGCTTGCGCTCTACCCGGAACAGGATCACAAACAGCGGTTACTTGTAATCTATCTTGAACATCGTCTTGTGTGAGATGCGGAAGAATTCCGCGCACGGAGATACTCCCAACACCGACAACACCGATTCTTACTCTGTCACTGGCGGTTTTCATAGTAATTCCTCCAAAAGCCAGAGATCATAGCACGCAACAACGGCGCGTGCAGAACCAACTAAAAAGTATTTTGCCAAATTGCCTTGACTGCGCGCAAGTAAAATTAAAAAAATTATCGCCACGATGTTTCATGTCGCCATCCGACAGCATTTTTGAGTTTATCACAATTGATAAACGATTGATATCCCTCAAGCACCCGCACCTTCGGAAGAAATTCGGGTTTAAAACGCTTGACCAACTCTTGAGACGGTTCCAAAGCGGAGGTGTCGTCGGCATTGAGAAAATAGACATCGTGTGGTGGTAATGTGTCCGCCTTTTCCATAATCAGGCGGTGGGCACTGGCGACATCCTCACTTCCGACCCAGCACCAGAGCCACGGTGTCCAGCCAGTTGTCGGTTTCGCGTTCTCTGCCATCTGTTTTCGACGTTCCTCTGGACTGATACCCGCAGGACGTGTAACGTAGGTTCGGATGCCATAAGCACGTGTATAACTCGCTAAGAGATCCTCGCCACACCGTTTAGAGAAGCTATAGGAATCTTCGGGGTAACACGGGTGTTCTTCGTCTATCGGTAGGTAATCTATCGGGATGTGGGTTTTACTGATCCGAAAGCCGTGTCCCAATGCGCAATTACTCCCCGACATCACGATGGTCTGGACATCTGCTTCAATTGCGGCTTGCATGAGGTAATACGTGCCGAGCATGTTCGTTTTGAAAGTCGCATCGAAGCGGATACCTCTCTCTTCAGCATTCGCCCGTAAATCTGGATGATCGACGGGACCCGGCTGGGCACCGAGGTGTTGGATTGCGTCCACACCTTCAACGGCGCGTTGGCAGTCTTCAAAGTTGTTCAGGTCGCCTTGAATAAAAGGCAGGTGTGAGAATTCATCTGGTGGTGTTCTGCGCGACATCAGCACGAGAGCGTGTTCCGATGCCAATTCTCGGATCACATACGCACCGAGCCTACCGCTCGCACCAGTTATCAATACTTTCATGGAAAAACCTTTCATATTAAATCTGACAATTAAATGCGCCACCGGTCTTGGAATTGAGCGACCATCGCTTCAGGAGCACCATGCTGTGCCAAGAAGTCCACGAACGCTTGATAAAGTCGGCGCGCCTCTGCTGTATCCGATTCAAACCGGTTATTCAACTGTCCCGGGTCAGTGGGTAAATGGAATAACTGTTTCGGTCCTCCACGGTTTTCTAAGAGCAGAGACCATGTGCCATCGGTGATGCTACCGTGCGGACTCCCACCGTCAGGACTCCATCCGCCGACCCAAGCACCGTGTGTAACCGCATATTCGCGCCCGGTGTTAGCATCGCCCATGATAGCAGGGAGCAGGCTGTTGCCTTCTACCTGTGCACCACGTTCTGCACCGAACACATCAAGCACAGTCGCAGGAATATCAACGATACTCGCAAGGGCATCCGTATGGTGCGGTGTTGCATCGGGATGATAAACCAATAGCGGAATGTGGACAATCTCCTCATACATGCTCAGATTCTTGGCGAGCAGTCCGTGTTCACCCAATAGGAAGCCGTGGTCCGCCATGAAAATGATCATTGTGTTTTCTGTCAACCCCATGTACTCAATTTTCCGGAGCAGCTGCCCAATCCAATTGTCAACCAGTGATGCCTCGGCGCGGTAGAGTGCATTGAGGCGTTCCGTCTCGCGTTCATTCATCGGATTGGGACCATAAGGCGGATAGATCGGTTCGGGGCCGTCGTAGTCGTCTGGATCGAAACGTCTCAGGTACCATTCCGGTGCGTCCCACGGTTCGTGTGGATCAAAGGTATCTACCATCAGGTAGAAGTTTTCGTGTTGATAGTTCCGCTCTAACCAATCGCAAGCGGTTTGCATCGTCTGCGCGACGAAAGTATCCGCCTCCGTCTGTCGAAAATCGGTATTTCTAATGTGGTTGCCGAGTCCAGCGGGTAACCTGTTCGGATGTGTCCGTGTATATTCGCGATACCGTAATGCATCTTGGGATTCATAATCGTAGGGATGTGTTTCCAAGCAGTCGCCTTCCTGTCCGCGAATCCACTTCCAACCGGTAAAACCGCGATAGTAAAAGAAACCGTTGTTGATGTGGTGCGGCGTATCCGCAATCATCATACTGACGACACCCGCCTTCGTTAAATCCGTTGCGATGACGGGTACATCTCGTTTGAGCGGTTCCCATCCCCGCCGACAGATACCGACCTGTCCGGTCACCAGATCGCCTCGGATCGGGACCGTCGGATAACTACACACATAAGCTTTATCAAAAACGACGCATTTCTCTGCGAAGGCGTTTAGGGAAGGTGTGTACCCTTTTCCGCCATAAATCGCGAGGTTATCGCGTCGAAAAGTGTCCGAAATAATGTGGATAATGTTCATATTAACGTCTCCCTGTTGTTTATAGGGTGAAATTTATATTTTTCTTATTATACACTGTCTTAAGTTTCTGATGAAGTTTTTTCACGGGCAGCCATCTGTACAACAGCCGGTAATAATCCATAGATACCCCAAAAAGGGATGCCAATCGCATCGCCGTTTAAAAGGTTGTTGACCGTAAAATGCACCATCAAAGAAATCTCGGCTGCCATCAATCCGATAACGATAGAACGGTAAAAGCCGTCGTCTATTGTTATCAATGCCCGAAATCCGTAGCGTAAGAAGGCGAGATTCAGCCATATCCATACTGCTAACCCAACGATTCCCAATTCCGCCATCACTTGGAGGTATTCACTGTGTGCCCCGAGTTGGTATTGTGCCGTGTAACTCCCAACGAGTGCTACATCTTCTTCGTAAAGCATAGCGAATGCGCCGTAGCCTTTTCCCAAAATCGGACTTTCAAGGAACATCACGACAGCTTGACCCCATCGGAGGAGCCGCGCTCGGTTTGAAGCATAACTGACATCCACTGCGGACGAAACCCGTTCAATAATAATATTATAGACACCCGGTACATTCAGACATACGAATAAAATGACACCTGCCACACCGATAAACAGAATCTTTTTATGCGTAACGCCTCTTCCGAGTTGGAGTAGCATGAAACCGATAGCGACGATGACGGAGAGCCAAACGCCACGCGAAAAGCACATCAGGAGTCCCACACCGAAACAGACGAACCACGCCGTCCATAGTGCTCGGTCGTAGGTGCCGTTATCAAACAAAAGGCGGCTGAGGCAGACCAGAAAGAAAATCGCGGTGAAGGCACCGTAGACGGAGTAATTCGTAAACGGTGCACTCCGGTAAGCACTCGTCCACTGCCACGCGTCAATATGGTAAATTAGGACAATAACCGTCCAGATGACGGCAATCGCAGCGGACGGATAAATGGAAATAAACAACCGTTTCAAGGCAGTTCTGTTTCGGATAACAGCGTGGACAATTACACTAAACAGGATATACACCGTCGCACGCAGCGCGCCTTTGAGTGTACCAAAAATATCCGGCGTATTGATGGCTGAGAGGAAGGTGACGAAAATATAAAGGCAGAGCGGAACGAAGAAAGGAAAATTGTCCGCAGACTTCTCCTTTTGGAGTGCTCTATCCACTATTTTCTGCACGCAGTAAACGGCAACGAGCATGCCTAATAGCGGCTCTGTCGGGGTTTGAATCTCAAAACGACCCGGAAGGATATAGCGGAATGAAAACGGCAGAGCAACCAACAGCAGATAGACCGCAAGTTCCATGCCGAAAAAGACGAAAGCGGCAGTTGCTGCCAGCAAACTGAAAAGCGGGAGTGGCGTATCGGAATATTTACCGATAATGACCCCGAATATGAGACAGACCACAAAAGGAAGGACTCGCTTGCCGTGCTTTAAAAACATCCCTTAGGAGTTAACAGTTTCCAGTTAACAGTTACAAAAAAAGAAATACTGTGTTATCCGCACATCTCTTAACTGGGTACTGGTCACTGGTTACTTCTCCCACCGGTTAAAATTTCATTTTCACACCGACTCCGATCGCAGTGCCATCTAAAATCAAGTTAAGCGGTATAGAACCGGTCGTCTCTACAGTATTGAGGATCCGCTTCACCTCAATGTTGAGTGCAAGGTTATATTCCCACTGCATCAGTTCTGCACCGATGAGAACGTATCCGGTTGGACCGACGGAACTATCGTCAAAACTGATGCCTTGCGTTTCAATGAGGTCGATTGCGCTGCCGCTAAAGCTTGTCCCCAAAAAACCGACACCGCCGCCGAAATAGATCGGCAGAAAATCGGAGAGCAGCACCGGACGGTAGATGAATTGATATGAAACTGGAATAAGTGTGGCAGAGAGGTTCGCGGATGTCGGAGGCGGAATATCGAGTTCCATCTGCCAATATCCGATCTCGAAACGGGAATCTAACTCCGGTGTGTGTTCAAATACAACCGAAACGGCGGGTAACAGCGCACCAGGAATCCGAGATACACCGACACTCTGAAGAATATCGGTTAAATCGCCTAACTCTGGTTTGTATGAAAACAGTGAAAGTTGAAACGCTGGAAAACGGAGATGTTCACCCAAGAAGTCTCGAACGGGTGAGGGTCTTAAGGGGGTGGTATCAACAGCATCCGCGGGTGTTAGGCAAGTCATCAGAAGTATAAGAGACATGAAACATGCAAATACCAGACGCATCTCAATAAGATCCTTATCCGACGAATGCTTAGCGGGGTGAAGTGACAACGATGGGCGGGAAAATCCCCGCCCCTACGTTGAATGAAAACAGTTAGGCTACATCACTGCGCCCGCGGGGAGCAGAATGATTTCAGCCCTGCGATTCATAGCTCTGCCAGCGGCAGTATTTTGCGGGGCGATAGGTTGAGTATGTGCCATACCGACTGCTTCGATTCTGGCGGCATCAATCCCTTTGGACTGTAGGTATTTCGCTGCTGAGTTGGCACGAGCTTGTGAGAGGTCCCAGTTGCTTCTGAAGCCGCCACGCAACACCGGCGTACCGTCAGCATGTCCAACGACGACAATCTTCGCATCAGATGCCATGAGTTGATCGATGATACCGTCGAGCATCTCTTTTCCTTTGCTGGATAAACTGGTCTGTCCACTGCCGAAATTAACGGTCGTAACCAACATCGGTTTCTTGGCTGCCTCTTTCGCGTTCATGTCGACCTGTTCTTTCAGCGCCATCAGCTCAGATTGAATCTGCTTTATCGACGCGCTGTTCGCTTGACCCGTCTGGCCCGCAGCATCAATCTGTTTTTGCAATTCGGCATCTCCGCTTTTCGCAGCATCCATCGCTGCTTTGCCTTGCATATCAATGGCTTTCGTCAGGTCCGCGCGGAGTTGGGCATCCTGCTCTTTCGCTCTCTGTTCGGCAGCAGCAATCGTGTCGGCATCACCTTGCTGAGACGCGGCAATCGCCTCTTCTTTCGCTTTAGAGATTGCCTCCATTGTATCTTTATTGTTCTGATCAACTTTGCCTTCTAACATTGTCACTGTGTTTGATATGTCAGAATCGGCTTGTTGCATCTGTGCGACATGTTCGTTCTTCCACATATCAAACTCTTCTTGACTCAACTTGCCGCAACTACTAACAACAAGCGCGACGCCGAGAAGCGCAATAATTGTGAAAGCGGTTCTACTTAGCATGGATTCCTCCTAATTTTTTACAACATTTCAGAACGCCCCTTGTGAATCAACATTATTCATTTGAAGGGCAGTCACCAAGTTACGTCCGAAATTAAATAAACTCTGTTTTCTCGGAATTCTTCTCAAATCCCGTTTTGAATGTATGTATGCAGACGAAATCGTCACCTGACCTAAGTGCAGACAATAATTTTTAACGCCAGAAATTGCACCGCGAACCTGCAAAATACAGAAGACCTATAAGCAATTGACCCTCACAGGTGCCTTTACTATAAATTATATCACTTTTCTCTAAAAAAAGTCAAAAGTTTTTTTCACGCTTACCAGCAGCATTCCGTGGATGCCAAAATCCTCTTGATTTTTCATCCAAGATAAGGTAAAATTCAATGCGTGTTTCTCTCGGAAAGCAACAGCGAAAAGCGTCCTTCCTAAAACTCACGAGAAGAATATCACTACACGAACAAAGGGACTACCGACAGCATGGGACAGATAAGCATTATTTTAATCACAGGTTTACTCTTCCTTTTCTCCTTTGAGCCGCCGCAAAACAGCTTGAACATCAGCGATATGCAGGTGGTCCTCTGGACGATCGTATTGACCGGGTTTCCTGTCCTCATCACATGCTTCGTGACAGCGTACGTTGCCCGCACATTTCCGGCGGACAAAGAGGAGAACCTACCGAAACTCTATCGTCTACGACGCTTCATGATTGTCTTTGAGGGTATCAGTTTAGCGGCATATTTGTGCAATCTCTACCTCCTAAATTTACCAGCATTAATTAACAAACACCTCGCTTTCTTCCCGATGGAACACCTCCGCCAAACAGTCGCTTTACTTCCACTCCTGATTGGACTCATCTGTATTCGGCTCGCATTTTACCAAGTGAGTCGCCTCCAAGCCAACCACTACCGCGAGGTCGCAACCCTCCAATTCAAGTTCTTGCTCCTTCCTTTGCTACCGATGTTTGTTTATTTCGTAATCATAGACGCTTTACAGTGGCTGCCGTATTCAGCGAAGGTTTTCATTGTGGAACATCCGTATGTGCTCATCGGGTTGATCCTACCGGTAATTGCCTCCGCGTATGTCCTCGCTCCGTTACTTATGCAGTTTCTATGGAAAACAAAACCGTTGGCATCCGACTCAGTATTAAAAGGAAGATTGGATCGTTTGACAAAACAGAGTGGTGTAAAATATCGGGACATTGTGGTGTGGCAAACCGGTTCATTGTTGATAGCAAACGCTGCTGTTGCGGGGACATTTCCGGGGAATCGCCGAATTTTCCTAACAGACGCGCTCCTCGAATACTTTACAGACGAAGAAATCGAAACCGTCGTCGCTCATGAACTCGGACATATCCGCTACAGACACATTCCCACCTATATGCTCTTTTCGCTTTTCTATCTATTGAGCTACCCATTTTTCTACGTCTTTGTTGAGCAACCATTAGTAACGCACTTCGGCGAGTCACAAATTTTAGCAACGTTATGTTTGTTAGTGTTTCTAACCGTTTATTTTGTTTTCATCTTCAGGTATTTGTCAAGGCGGTGCGAGCATCAAGCGGATCTATACGCAGTCGCACTGACAGAAAAACCGGAAGCGTTTGAAAATGCTTTGCTGAAATTAGCAGTGCTGAATTCCGTGCCGAAATCAATCCGTCGTTTCTTTGAAATTTTCAACACGCACCCGTCTATTGATCGTCGGATCGATTTTATCAATCAATGGATAGAACAGCGTTCCGCGATTCAACGTTATAAAAAATATCTGCTTGAGGTCAAAATCTTAATCGCCTTGCTCCCGATATTTGGTATTCTTGCTTGGCTACTGTTCATGAACGCGTGAGTCAGTAACCAGTGAGACAGTAACCAGTGGTCAGTTACCAGTTAAAGAAAACACTGTGTTATCCGAACACCTCTTAACTGGTTACTGGAAGCGTAGCGTACTGGTTACTGGTTACTTAAAAAACAGGCATTTACGCCTCCTCAGTAGCAGAATCCTCTTCTGCATTCCGAGTCTCGGGTTCGGTATCCTCTTCAATAGCGAACTGCAACCGCTCCACTATACGGTGCAATGGCAATTCGTACTTTTTTTGCAGACGACGCTTCTCGTCAGCGATGTGGAACGCGACGAGCAACGGAACCCGCTGCTCGTCAAACCCTTTTCTAAGATAGGATTCAACTAAACTCTTGACATAGTCAACGAGTTCAGCAATGGCTTCCGCCGTTAATTCCTCAGTCGGCTTAATTGTATAAGGAGTTCCGAGTATAACAAAGCGAATTGGTTTATTAAGATCGTGTTCTTGCTGTTCCATTATGTCGTTATTTTTTTAGTTACCAGAAGAATGGCTTTCGGCTTTCGGAAGAATGGCTTTCGGCTTTCGGCTAAGAGGCTATCGGTAAGAAACATTGTGCTAACCTAACACCTCTTTACCGACGGCTGACAGTGAGCGCAGCGAACGCCCCTCTTTGCTGATTGCCACTTCCCCTCTTGCCGACTGCCTCTTTGCTGACTGCCTCTTTGCCGATGGTTATTCTTACTGGTTACTATTTTCCTCCGTTATTTACAAAGAGAGTGCTTGGTACATTGTCTCGATACAGGGTGCAACACCTGTCCACTTCTCAAAAGCGATGGCCCCTTGATGTACTAACATTCCGATGCCACCGAGGGTACGACAGCCGCGCGCATTAGCGGCTTGCATTAGCGGTGTCACCGGCGGTGTATATACAATATCGTAGACGATAGTACACTCTTGAAGCCAATCGGCAGAAATCAGTAATGGATGGTTCGCATCCATGCTTGTAGTCGCAGTATTGACGAGGAGCACGCTCTGACGAACAGCATCGGGTAATCGTGGATCCGTAAGTCCCATCCCGTGCATAGTAACATCGGTTTTTCGCTCCATCTCCTCTGATAGTGAAGTCGCTTTCTCAACTGTACGGTTCGCAATTGTGATTGATGCCACACCGGCGAGTGCTAACGCAACTACCACAGCCCTCGCCGCACCGCCTGCACCTAAGACGACAACATCTTCGCCTACTGGTACAGACATATTCCTATTCTCTTCCAATGCTCTCAAAACACCGGGAGCATCAGTATTCTCGCCATGTATGCCACCATCACTAAAACTGAGCGTATTCACCGCACCAATAAGTTCCGCTTCCCGCGAAATTGATGTAAGAGACCGGATGACTGCCTGTTTATGCGGAAGCGTCACGTTAATACCGACGACATTAATCGCTTTAAAGCCTGCAATTGCGTCCGCTAAATCACTGGATCGAACGTGAAACGGAACGTACGCATAATCGAGTCCAGCTTTGGCAAAAGCAGCATTGTGCATTTGAGGTGAACGGCTATGTTCAACCGGATCACCAATAACACCGACGATACGGGTATGTCCGGTCAGTTTCTGTTGTGTATGCATCGTTTTATGGCTTTCGGAAGAATGGCTTTCGGCTTTCGGCTAAGAGGCTATCGGTAAGAAACATTGTGCTAACCTAACACCTCTTTACCGACGGCTGACAGTGAGCGCAGCGAACGCCCCTCTTTGCTGATTGCCACTTCCCCTCTTTACCGACGGAAACCGACAGTGAGCGCGAAGAATGGCTTTCGGCTATCGGCTGTCGGCTTTCGGAAACCTCTTTACCGACTGCCTCTTTGCCGACTGCCTCTTTGCCGTTTTCCGACTACCAATTAAATTTTCAACTGTTTGCTTGGCTATCTCCATCTTCGGGTAGCGAATCTCGCGATAGCCACGGACTTCTTCAACACATTCTAATGCTTGGAGATGTTTTTCATAGGCTTCAGCATCGTTCGGGGCGAAAGTATCAATTACACGGGTAATATACCACTCTCGGAACGCCTTTTCCTTCGCATGCCATTCGGGGAGCCAACGTCTTAGAAACTTCATCCGTTTCATCAGATTTAATTGCCAGTTCCGTGTGTCAATATCCGCCTCAAAATCGATGCCCATGATAGTGAAATGCGGTCGATTGAGATGGACATATCTAATCTTGTCACCGTTTTCTGTGTCAACTTTATATAATTCCTTATCCCGTTCTAACTTCTCTTCGCTTGTGAGGAGATGTGCGACGTAGACTTCATCTTTAATCAGCATCACCTTATGAAGATAGCGTATTGCAACTTTTGTTGCCCGATAGTTGTACGCCTCCGAATCGTTGGCATGCACCCGCGTTATCTTTTCAACGTACATCCGAGCGTAATTAAGACCCTCAAACTGTACGAGATCGTAGACATAGAGTGCCAATATCCGATGGATGTCGTCCGAACCGAGGTCTAACGTCTCCACAGCATCTTCAACGAGTGTCGTGTATGCTTGCGCTAACCGTTGGTTTCCGCTACGCTTTTTCTCAAGAATCCGTCGTTTTTCGGCGAGCATCTCGGCGTAAGTCAACTGTTTAGGGGCTTCATCCCCTATCTGATGAGGATCAAGCGCAAGCCGACGTCCAACATTGAAAGCCTGCATATTTGTCTCCAAATCGGCATGTGGTACCATCTGCTTGAGTGCCAATTGGAGCGGTTCGAGTTCAAGAGGTATCAACTGTCGTTGGAAAGCAGTGCCGAGGAGCATGATGTTCGCATATAATTTGTTTCCGAACAATTGTTCGGAGACCGTGAAGAGGTCAGTGCCGAAATATGCGTCGGTTCTGGTATGCGTCTGTATTGCCGCCTCAAGTGTATCGGTATCAAATTGGTCTTTACCGATGAGGGTAGATATTGTCTCGGTTTTTGCAGTATTCACCACAGCAGCGGTTCTGTCAGGGGATGCAACCCGAAACAGTGAATGCGCTGTGATGCCGCGGACTGCCTCTAAAATGTCAAGTCCCAACAGCAGGTCCGCCTTACCATAGGGAATCATGGGCGAAGCGTGGACACCCGGTTGTGTGTATGTAATATGTGTATAAACACCACCGTTGCGAATTGCCAACCCCTTCCGATCACAGAAGGTTACATCGTACCCTTGAAGATACCCGCCAACGACGAGGACTTTGGAAATAGTACCGATCCCCATGCCGCCGACCCCGCCAGCGTACATATTCCAACTCCGCTCAAACGGGATGCGTCTCGGCGGTGGTAAAGGCGTGTCACGCAAGAGGTCTCGGTATCCCGCGGTGATTGCCTGGGCTTGAGGCGGACGTTTGCGGGTAACGATAACCTCTTCAAACGCTGGACAAGCGTATTTAATGCGCGCACACGCGCCATCAGTGACACAATTCGATTGGTCAATAGCGATCTTTTCGCCGTAATCGGTATCAACAACTTTTAGCCCAGGACAACCTGTCTCAGTGGTGCACTCCCGACAAAATTCGCAGACTTCAGGCGTAATATTAATATGTTTTTCGGACTTTAGAAACCCGTCTTTGGCAATGGTACTTCGTTGTTCACGGCGAAGGCGGCGATGATAGGTAATCGCGCATTCTTTATCCGCGATAACGATCTTGACCCCCGGTTTAAGGAGCGTTTTTTCTAAGTATTTTTTATAATTCACCCGGTCTTCCGGATTGGTGCGTACAATTTCTATTTCCGAATTACCAGCGAGTCCCTGAGCGACTTTCTCGATATCTTGTGCAAACGTCGGATTACCAAGTAAATCAAGTTCTCCAGCAGGGGTCGGTTGATGTCCCGTCATCGCCGTCGTTTGGTTGTCCAGAATAATATAGGTGATATCTTGATTGTTTTTGATTGAATCTGAGATTGCAGCCATTCCGCCGTGAAAGAAGGTTGAATCACCCATGAAAACGACCTGCTTATTTTCGATAAACGGATCAATGCCGGCACCGGACCCGCCACCTAACGCCATTGCCGAGAGGTTGTGCATCAGACGTGGAAACGGTTCGTATTTAAGCATGGAATAGCAACCGATATCTCCGTGAAAGACGAGGTCCACCGCTCCCGAATCGTGATGCTTTCTCATATAGTCGGCATCCATAAATTGTCTCGTGATTTCGAGGAGGACGCTTGAAGAATCACGGTGTGGGCAGCCCGGGCAGAAGGTAGGCGTACGCTTCGGGATGTCAATCTCTTGTTCAGAGACCACCGTTTGCAGTGTCTCTTCACAAGTAAGATGGTTCAAATCAATAAAAATGGAATGGCTTTCGGCTTTCGGCTTTCGGCTTTCGGAAGAATGGCTTTCGGCTTTCGGCTTTCGGCTTTCGGAAACCTCTTGGTTTCCGATGGCTTCTTTGCCGATGGCTTCTTTGCCGCTGATGGCTATTCTTTTGAAAAGCGGAATGAGTTTCTGAATGAGAATAGAGGCATCTAAGCCAGAAACTGCCGGAATTCCCGCCAAACCGTCAGGGAATTGTTTACCCCAAACGTTTACGTACTTTTTGATGTTACCGTCTTGGTACATCCGCGTCAGGAGTGCTTTAATTTCGTTTTCTAAAAGCGGACGCTTCTCTTCAACGACGTAGATTTCGTCAACCTGTTCCGCAAACTCTCGGACGATGTCTGCATCAATCGGGTGGGTCATACCGAGTTTAAGGATCGGAATATCGCCGTATAGGTTTAACTCTCCGAGCGCATGGAGCAAGCAGCTGTGTGCTAAGCCTGTACTGACAAATCCAAGCCGACATCGTTTTTTATTTCCACTATTCCGCATAAATTGGATCTCGTTGAGTCCTAAATCTTTTGCCGTCTCAAGTGCGATTGGTAAACGTTCGCGTAAGGTCTCTGTCTCAATCTGTGCAGTATGGGGCGGTAAAACGACCCGTTTATCAGCGTTGATGAGTTCAGTATCCAGATTGACACGCTTCAATCCGGTAATGTCGGGATAAATGTTGGGTTGGAGTTCAACGTTGCCACCACCACTCGCCTGATTTTCAGTCGTTAAGTAGCAGACATAGAGGTCGGCGGCTGCGGAAATTTGGAAAGCACAATTAACCCAATCTTTGAGCTCCTGAAAAGTGCTGGGTTCAATCAGTGGCGTATAGACGTGTCTCGCGAGAAATCGGGAATCAGCAGGGACTTGTGTACTGTGGGACCAGGTATCGTCACCGACAACGACGACAGCACCGCCGGTTGGTCCAGCAAGGTTGCTGATTGCGAGGGCATCAGAGGCTACATGCAAGCCGACGCTTTTCATGAAGGCAATCGCACGGAGCTCTGCCATCTGCGAACCGTTCAGGCGTGCGATACTTAACGCCTCATTGTTAGCGATCTGCGCGATGATGCCGTTGCTTTTCAGCAACTCGGCATTACGCTGGATTACATCAAATACCTCGGCAAGCGGGGAGCCGGGGTAACCTGTGAGGAGGCTGACACCACTCTCCAAGGCTCCCTTGACCAATAACTCGCATCCGGTATAGACATGTGTTCCGCTGGTTTGTGTAAACCTATCGTCCATATTTTTACCTACACAAGCGAGTTAGCAGAAAGAATGGCTATCGGATTTCGGCTAAGAGGCTATCGGAAGAATGGCTATCGGCTATCGGCTTTCGGCTTTCGGAAACCTCTTTACCGACGGAAACCGACAGTGAGCGCAGCGAACGCCCCTCTTTGCCGATGGCTATTTCCTCCGACTGCCTCTTTGCCGACTGTCTCTTTGCCGTTTGCTGATTGCCTCTTGGTTTCTGCTGTTAACTATTCCCTCTGATAACTGCTAACTTGAATCAGTCAATAACTCTCGTGCGTGTGCGAGACCTATTTCAGTGGTTTCACCGCCGTACATTCGAGCGATTTCATCGACCTGTTCTTCTTCGGTTAATGCCTTCGCTGTAATCAGCGTTCGCTCACCGACGACCTTTTTCTCGACCCGAAACTGTTTGTCAGCGAAACGGGCAATCTGTGGGAGATGCGTAATACAGATTACCTGTGAAAACGCCGAAAGTTCCTTTAATTTTTTACCGACGACATCTGCGACCTTACCGCCGATGCCGCTATCTATTTCATCGAACAGCAGCGTCGGCACCTCGTCTACTTGGACCAGCACCGTCTTCAGAGCCAGCATAATACGTGAGATTTCACCGCCGGACGCGATTCTCGCAATCGGACGCGCTTCGGAACCGACGTTCGGGGCAATCAAAAATTCGACATCGTCCATTCCGTCGGAACGGAATGCATAGCGTTTACCATCTATCTGAAATGCGCCCCGGTCGTCCGGCATAAGCTGGACAGATGCCTGAAACTCCGCTTTATCCATACCGAGCGTGCGAAGTTCCTTCTCAATCCGTTCTGAAAGATGTTTCGCAACGTGTACCCGTTTCGCAGAAAGCGCAGTACAGAGACGCTGTGCTTCTTGGACTGTTTTGTGAATCTCTGCTTGGATCGCCTCCTGTTTTTCTGAACCGAGTTGTATTGTCTCTAATTTCTGTTCCGCTTCAGCGTGGTAGTCTAATATTTCAGAGATAGTGTTGCCATACCGCCGCTTCAGTTTGGCAATAAGTGCAAGCCGATCCGTAATTTCATCCAATCGCCCTTGATTGAATTCCACCGTGTCTGCATACTGGTGGAGCTGCGCGGCAATATCTTCTACTTCGTAGATGACTGATTCCAAACGATCTTGCAATTCTGAAAGGCTGCTATCGAGTTCAGACAATTTGGTAAGTTCCTTCGCAGCACCTTCCAAACGTTCAAGCGGGCTACCGAAACCGCCCATCCCTGAACCATCACTACCAAGTTGTTGATACGCCATATTCGCCGACGCATGCAACATTTCGGCATTTTTGAGGAGTCGGGCTTCATCGGCTAATTTTTCGTCTTCACCTTCCGCTAAGTCCGCTACACTCAGTTCCTTAATTTCAAATTCGAGGAGTTCTTTTTCGCGTTCTGATGCCGCCAAAGTATCTGCCAGGGACGCCGCCTCCCGTTGTAAGACTCTTAACTCGGTATATATCTGTCTGACCTGCTGGCACGTCTCACTGCTCCCTCCGAAATCATCTAAGAGTTTAAGATGCGTTTCGGTCCGAAACAGGGACTGATGCTCATGCTGCCCGTGAATATCAACCAGCAAAGTTCCAAGCGCTTGCAACTGCTTGAGATTCACTAACCGTCCGTTGACATGACATCGGCTTCTACCCTTCGCGCTGATTTGACGCGAAAGAATTACAACATCGGACGGGTCCAACACATCACTAAATGCAAAATCGGTGTGCCACATCGGGTGCGTATCATCTGGCGCGACACTCGCTTCCACCTTTGCAAACTCGGCACCCTCGCGCACAATATCGGCGGAGGCTCTCTCACCTAATACCAAACCGATCGCTTTGAGAATAACCGATTTACCAGCACCTGTCTCACCGGTAAAGATATTCAACCCCGATGTCAGTTCCAATTCGAGTTCATCTATAAGGGCAATATTATGGATAGAGAGTGTTTCTATCATTTTTTCAAGTTACCAGAAAGAATGGCTTTCGGCTATCGGCTTTCGGGAGAATGGCTATCGGCTTGGACCGAAAATATCGTGCCTTTGTCAGATGACATTATTGTCGATATTTTCGATCCAGGCTATCGGCTATCGGAAACCTCTTTGCCGATGGCTTCTTTGCCGATGGCTGACTGCCTCTTTGCCGCTGTTAACTATTCCCTCTAATTCTTTCACCCAACATCAATTTTTCACGCAAGGCTCTATAGTAACTGTGGTGTTGCGAACGGATCAGTTGAATTGTTCGTTCCGCTTTCTCTACTTTTATGACCGAACCCGCTGCGAGACTGTGGGTCTCACGTTGTCCATCCACAAAAACATCAACGCTCTTGTATGCGGCACGCATCCTGACAGTGATCTCGGCATCACCATCGGCGATGAACGGGCGTACCGTCAAACTATGCGGTGCGATAGGCGTTAGCAGAATCGCCTCGAGTTGTGGCGCAACGATAGTGCCAGCACAAGAGAGCGAATATCCAGTCGATCCACTCGGCGTTGCGATTATCAGTCCATCGGCGTTATACGGTATAAAGAGTTCACCATCAACATAAGCATCTAATTCGATGAGACGCGTATAATGACGAATAACAACATCATTGAGCGCAAACGCACGAAACGGTTGCGGAAACCCATCTCTATCCACAACCACCGCTAACATCATCCGATGTTCTATCCGATAATCACCTGCTAAAGTCGCTTTCAATGTTGGATAGAGTTCATCAAGTGCTGCGTCTGTCAAAAAACCGAGCGTTCCAATATTAATCGCCAATATCGGGACATTCTCAATTTGTGGTGTGTGGGCTGCGCTGAGCAGCGTTCCATCGCCACCGAGAACAAGGAGCATGTCTGCTTCTTCTACGACTGCTGTTTTGGAGACTCCGGTTCGTGGATGCCCCAATTCAACGGCTTGTTCATCTGGTAGAAGCGTCCTAATATCTCGCGCCTCAAGCCACGTAGACACACCTTCAACAACTGCTGCAGCGTTCGCTTTGGTCGTATTAACAAAAAAACCGACTTTTTTTATTTTGTTCATCTCAAGAATGGCTATCGGCTATCGGCTTTCGGAAGAATGGCTTTCGGCTTTCGGAAACCTCTTTACCGACGGCTGACAGTGAGCGCAGCGAACGCCCCTCTTTGCCGATGGCTATTTCCTCCGACTGCCTCTTTGCCGTTTGCCGACTGCCTCTTTGCTATTTCCCAAACGTGCAAACAAAGCAATAACGCCACAACCGACGAGAAAAGCAGCGATTGTCATTAGCAGGTTCACGTCAAATTGCGGTAGGATGTGAGCGGTATCTATCCGTTCTCCATCAACCATTGCGAACTCCCGAAAGGGCCATAACCCGTAAAGTGAACCCATCATCAATCCGATAAGAAAAGCGATTGTTAGATTCCGGTAGCGTTCCAAGAGATAGTTAAGCAACCGCGTGAATGCGAGTAGTCCGAAAAGACATCCGAACGCAGCACATATAAGTATCAACGCACCCGCTAACATCGCTTCGTTCACAGTTCCCCTAAGAAGCCCTGGTACACCTTCGACAAGAGAATTTATCGCCGTCAGAAGCGGAAAATAGACCCCGAGTGCAAGCATCAGAAACGAACCGCTAATACCGGGTAAGATCATCGCTGAGACTGCCAAGGCACCACTGCCAAAAAAGAGTCCGAGTTCCCAATACGTCGGTAACTGCGCCTTCCGTTCTGCAATGTCAGTTATCACCGTCTCATTCCCGGTTTTGTATGCGACCCGTTCTAACTGCTTCTCTCCCATGCCGACCGATAAACCTAATATTAAGGCGACGGCGATCAATAAAACCAACGCCTCCTTCCAACCGAACCCTTTTAGCATTCGCGCCGGTATGAGAATAGATGTCAAGATCAGTCCGCTAAAAAAGCCGTAGGTTGCGTCGTGGTGATCGTTTAGTAGATAGACAATTAGTTTTGACGTAAGCAGCAGCGCAGCGATTGCACCGATACCTAAGAGGGCAAGGAATCCGAAATCTATACGACGAAGTTCGGTTTCCGCTTCCGTGAAGGCGCGCCGCTTAAAGCTCAGGACACCAAGCAATCTTTTTACTGTTGAAAATCCGATACGTCGTAATGCACCGATGAGCCGTTCATAAATGCCTAAAACAAGCGCAAGGGTCCCGCCACTCATACCGGGAATAATATTGGCTATACCTATCAGGAAGCCGTTAGCAAAAAGCCGGAGTGAATTCATGTATTGGTTGTTAGTTTCCGGTTATCCGTTGTCGGTTATCCGTTTGTGGTGGTAACAACCTTTTCATCTACCACACGCTTAACTGAAGACTGACAACTGTTCCTCACAAACTCCGAAGCAACAATCTCGTAAAAAGCCACATCTCTCGAAGCGGTTTAATATGGTTGACCTCATCGCCGTAACGGGTCTGAATTGGTAAACTTTCAATCCGGAACCCGAGTTTCCCCGCCTTTATCAGGAATTCAGATTCAGATGATTCCTGAATTATCTGCCCGATTGTTTTGGATTCATTGTAAGCCGGTAGCAGCAAACAGACTTTCATAACTTTGGATAAATTATACTACAAAAACAATTTTCTGTCAAACGGTTATATATGAAAGGTCAGAACCGTTTAGTTTTATTTTAAAAAAATTGTCCAAACTATAGGTTAATTTAGCATAAGTAATTTCTACTTGTTTTATGCGTAAAAATAGGGTATGACCTTCAAATCCCTGTCAATTAATCGCATCTCGCAGCATTACCTGGGTGGTTTCCTCCTGATAGAATAGATGAGGTTTCACCGCAAGAAGATGAATAAATTTTTATTTTTCTGTAGATGTGATATACTAAAGAAAACACTCCATTTGCAAGGTCAAGGTTAAACCGCTTATGAATTTTCCAACGCTGTCAGCGTCAAAACGCATTGAGATGCTCCAACCTCCAACCGGACAGGTGCGAATGGTGCTTGACACTGACACCTATAACGAGATTGACGACCAGTTTGCAGTCGTCCACGCACTGCTCTCACCTGAACATCTCAACGTTGAGGCAATTTACGCCGCGCCTTTCCATAACAACCGCTCTGATAACGCCGAAGACGGCATGGAGAAAAGTTATGACGAAATCCTAAGACTGTTAGATTTCCTCAATGTCTCTGCCGACGGATTTGTTTATCGCGGTTCGAGAGCGTTTCTCGCCGATAAAGCGGCACCCCTGCAGAGCGATGCCGCTACCGATATGATTGAACGGGCATTAACAGCAAGTCCTGAAGAACCGCTCTACGTCGTCGCTGTCGGTGCAATAACGAATGTCGCCTCCGCTATCCTCTTAGAACCTGAAATCATCAAACGCATTGTTGTTATCTGGCTTGGCGGCAATCCGTTGTACTGGCCACACACCCGCGAATTCAACCTCATGCAAGACCTTCAGAGCGCGCAAGTGGTTTTGGACTGTGGCGTGCCGTTCGTTTGGCTACCCGCACGCGGGGTCGTTTCACATCTACACACAACGGTTGCTGAGATGGAACGTTATGTACAAGGTAGAGGCAAAGTCGGAGATTACCTCGTCCAAATCTTTAAAGATTATTCAAGCGACCACTTCGCTTGGTCAAAAGTGATATGGGATATATCTGCGACAGCATATCTCATCAATCCGACGTGGGTACCGACAGAAATCGTTCACAGTCCTATCTTGACAGAAGCGGTAACGTGGAGTTTTGATAACAGTCGTCATCTGATGCGCGTCGCCTCAAGCGTAAATCGGGACGCTATTTTTCGCGATCTGTTTGAAAAATTGCAGCACCACACCGCATAAAAATATGATGGCATTCAACTAACCGAAAAAGATTCCAACGGGAACTCCCTGATAGAAAACTCTACCAGGGCGCGGATTGGAATAATATCATCACAAGGAGATTCGTATGGTTTACAAACAGCGGAGATTTGTCGTCTTAAGCGTCATCTTGGTTTTTTCTTCGATTGGAAACACTGTAGCAGCAAATTTAACCGCAACTGGCACTGTGTTTCTGGATACAAACGGCAACCAAGTGATGGACGACAACGAGAAGGGGTTGCCTGGCGTTCGCGTCTCCAATGGGCAGGATATTGTCCAAACCGATGCAAACGGGCAATACGCACTTGCCGTCACTGATGACACAATTCTTTTTATCAAAATCTTCATTTTTCAAAACTCCATGCTTTAGCTTGGAGATGTAGAAAAATGCTAACGATTTGTGGCATTCAAATGCGGTTGTTTTTCTAAATATTCTTGAAGTGATGGCATATCTGATGCTATAATCTGTTGTGTAAAATTCAAGAGATATATCTGTTGATATTCCATCTGTTCTTTTTGTGTCCAGCCAAACTGAAAATTAACATAAAACGACTTGATGAGAGTAACAACTCTCAATCTAAGACCTGTTAGTTTGTTGAATTTCAAAGAAAAATTAAGGTTAAACATAGTTTACTCCTATGTTGAATTTGGAATGACATAGTTTGAAATGATGCGAACTAACTTTGGCACGTGCTTCTAACGCGTGCCGATTTGCTTTTAAGCCCCTTGTGTTTGGGGGCTTAAAAGCCCAATATAAGTATTTTAACATATATGTTTTGTGCATGTCCAAGAAAAACTATCTCAAATTAAATTTGAAGGTTCTAATTTGTGGGAGGTAGGTAAAATATGTATGAAACAGTGCGTCCTGAGCAAAAATATAAGTCGTCGCGGCACTCGATTTGGTGTTGCGATTATCACATCATCTGGTGTACGAAATATAGAAAGCAAGTGTTAACTTCCGCGATACAGAAACGCCTAAAGGAGATCATATTTGAAAAGCAGGAAGATTACAACTATATTGTTACTGCATTAGAAATCATGCCGGAGCATGTACATTTGTTGGCATCTATTGAACCCAAATATGCAGTGACCGAGATAGTTGGTAAAATCAAGGGTTACTCATCTATGGTATTAAGGCGGGAGTTTTTCGGCTTGAAAAGAATCAGGGCTTTGTGGACCAGTTCAAAGTTTGTGGCATCGACTGGCGGTGTCACTTTGGAGGCTCTCAAGGAATATGTTGAGGGCCAGAAATATAAGGAATATAAGATCGAAAGTCAACTTTTTCTAAACATCTAATATAAGGAGAAAAACGATGAAATTGACTGATTTTTCTATTGATCAACTCACTGACGGATTGGCTGTTAAAGACAGAGAATTTAATGTTTTTTGTCGCATCAGGGGTGACACAGATTTTGAATTGTGTAACCAAATTGGTGGCATTGATTCCTATGTTGAAGAAGACTACTCCTATTTTGAAATTGACAATGTGAGTTTGGATAAACCTATTGAACATAGATTGGAAGGCATACCTCTTGAAAAAGTGGAGTTTTTAAGAATTTCACTGCCTATTCAAATTCCTAAATAGGAATATATTAAATTGGAAGTGTGTCAATTGACACACTTCCAATTTTTTAATCATCTAAACATGAACTTGCATCAATATATTTAATCTGAATTCCATGTGCCCTTAAAACTCTACACATATTTTCCACAGGTTCAGCGTAAACATCTGTAACTATAAATAAATTGATAAATTTTGACAGATTTTTAAAGGACTGATCGTCAAATTCAAAAGAGCCTATGAGTTGTCTTGAGGCGTGAAAATAGTGCAAACATTGACCTATTGAAAGTCTCATCGGACCGTAAGGGTTCATATCACTTCTTTCAATAGCTTTTGAAACTAATTTTACTTCTACTATAAGAAACAATTCATCGCCGCTTTCATATTTGCCAAGTAAGTCAGGTCTGATTTTTCTTCCGTATTCACCTGCCATATTGGGATCTAACCACTCAATGTTATCGCCGAATAATTGGGAAGAATTGCTTTTCACAAAGTTTTTTAGTTCTTTTTCTGAATTAAACACGAACTCATTTTTCTGACTCAAGTTGTAATCTCCTCTATTATTTAGGCATAAAAGACCATATATTCCATTTGTCTTTACCGTTTTTGCCAGATAAAGTAATAGAAGAAGATGGGAATTCTACACCGTCATGAGCTACTAACAGTATATCTGATGCAGCAGGATGTGTTTCAGGATTTTTGCTTGGTCCGTGAACTAAATGCATCAGAGATAAACCTTCTTCAACATGTAAGTCAATATAAGATTTTCTGTCATTATTTGAATCTTCTTCAAGTATTATGCTACCGCCTGACACAAGCAAAGTGCCTTTAATCCAAACATTTTCATCAAATACTGTTGGCGAATCTGCATTAACACTATTGTCAGCGTCGCCTGCTATATAGGCGATTGTTGCTAATAAAGCACCTATAACGAAGAATAAAATTCTATCTTTTGTTCTTGGCCTCATTTGATTCCATATATTCATCTGAGTGTACTCCGATTTAAGTTGTTTCGCGTTAACATCGCGATTTTGATTTGACAAACGCGCGTTAATGCGGTACAATTAAAGAGAGAGTTGAATGGGCGCGTTAAACGCCCTTTCAACGGACTGATAGGCAGCAAAAAACCGAAGCTTGGGTTTTGAACGCCTTAGGTCAAAAATGGAAGGTTTAGACTGGTTCTCTATGCCTTCCGACTTTTAGTGTTACGTGAGGG
>JAJEEK010000038.1 GCA_022821065.1 Candidatus Poribacteria bacterium | reverse complement strand
TGCCTATGAAAATCTCTGAATGCCTTACGAGTTTTCAAGGCTATAGATTCAATGGTTCCGATATCAAAAGTCATTATATCTGTATCTTCCGAGTCAGTTCTAATACTTTTTGACATCATGCCGTAGATGAACTTATGAGATCTGAACCAGTCATCTATATCAATATCAGGAATTTCATCTTCTACCACCCTCATTCTAACGGTATATTTGTCAAGATCCATGGGTAGTGCACTCATTAGCGTAGAATGATAGTATATGGATTCGATGTCTACTAATTGCCAATCTATATCAAAACCTTTTGCTTCTTCTTTCAAAACTTCTTCAAATTTCTCCTCAAAAACAGTTTTAGTTTTCATGATTACCTCCGCCGGATATAGCTTTGAAAACGCAACGCGACACAAATTGTCCAAACTTTAGGAACATTATTCCATTTTTTTTCGTCTTTGTCAACTCTAAACTCTTTACGAGAGATGCTCACCGATTTAGTTTTTCCCACTCCTTTTCAAGGTCGCATCGGGATTTCTTTCCACCGTGGATGCTTGGTTCGGCAGATAACAGTTCGCGGAGGCGATGGACTGCATTGTGGGCATCTTCAGTTGTGATGTTCAGTACTTCTGTTAGCAACAGACGGTCAAGTTCGTGACGCACCGGATCGTGATCTATCTCATTGAAGGGTAACATGCGTTTATGTTTCTTGTGTTTCAAGGCGTGAAAAATACGTTCAGCGTTTACCAGTGCTTCATCTGACAGATACCTCACATCCAATGTAGGCATTTGGAGTAAGGCGGTTCTTGAACTTACACCTCTCCCCGGTTGTTGTTTTCCACTATGTGCCCATTGAAGTAAAAACCCTAACGTTGAATTGCCCCAGAGCGTCCAAACATAATCGTAAACCTGCTTTTTTAGCACAACGTTGGGCAACGAATTTATCCCCAGAGCAGGTTTCTCTGTGAAAAGGACTCCAAGAGAGTTGGCGTTAAACCTTAGCATCGTGTTGAAATGCACGCGTCCATTACGTGAAAGTATCATCTGTGCTTTTTCGTGGCGATTAGGACGGGTGATGAGATGGCAATCAGGTTCAACCACCATTGCCCGTTGTGCGGGGGCATTCACATGCCACAAGCCTGGATAGAGATCCGTGTCCGTGTAACCTTTTTCTACGTCAAACGCGCCTCGCTCCCCTTTTTCATGAATATCCCGATGGCTCGCTCCAACCTCTGCAATATCACCAACAAGACAAACGGGAATTTCTAAAGCGGATACCTGCGTTGGCAACCACATTTCACCATTTGCCAAACGATACGCGGATTGGATTAACGCCATTTGCTTTATCCGAACTGCATCCCACGCGCCATCTATTTGTAAGGGACAGTTGAGCGCATGTCCAAGAGAATCGTCTCCGACTTTGAGCGGATCACCGCCGCTCGGTTCGTCCTCCAACCGTCGGACGCTATCAAGTCTATAGGTGTTATTGACTATCTCAAGTGCTTCCAAGACACTTCGGGGACGGTGATTTAGAGATATAAACGTGCCTCTACTCGTGTTATCGTGTTTCTCTCCTTTGGTTGCTACTACCATGCACTCTGCCATACTCGTATCTGCCGAGAATGCGCAGCTTTCACCCTTGGCATCTGCGATGCTAATCACAACGACATCGTGATATTCAGTCGCCCACATATTTCGGACTTTCCGCCAGTCCGAGGTTGTCAGACAGGTCACGGGCAAAATAAATCCCATTTTGCTTTTTCCATTTGCTTTCAGCATCTTGTCTGCAAGGTCAACAAAATCCGAAGCGAGCCCTGCATTGCCATCGCCGACTCGCCAATCTTTTTGCCTGCGGGCGCGCCGCATCATCTGTTCTTCTTCTTTGTCTCTGCCACTTCCTTTGAATACGGCTTTCGGGGTCCCACTGCTTGCATCAGAATCGGGTCGGGTAAACGGCGGATTTAGGACGACAATATCAAATTCGTTATGTCTGAACTCCTGTTGTGTCATCACTGTTGTATCGTCTGCGCCGCCGACCTGTTGAACTGCTGTACTCATCAGCGGGAGTGGGAGTGTGCCTTGTGGAACATCAAACAAGTCGAGTGCACCAAGTGCGTAACTTCCATCTTGCTGTCTACCGTAGGGCATCGTATGGATTCGGGTATTACCGATTTTCAAGTCAGGGTAAATGCTTGTCAGGAGGGAAGCTGTGAGATGGCTGGCGTTTGGCATAACGTCGCATCCGACAAGATTTTCCTCTATCATCCGCGTGTGGATACGGCTGCCTTTACCACCGGCGTGTTCGTGCAGTTCGAGGATCCGTTGATAGGCACCGTTGAGCAGTGAGCCTGTTCCGCATGCGAAATCTGCTACCTTCAATTCGCTCACATTCTCCTGCGTTTTGGGAAGGACTAACGCTGACAGCAAGGCAACGGATTCAAGACGCGTGTAGTTCGCCTTGACATATTTTCGATCAACGATAAGCCGTTGGAAGACGGTGCCAGCGAGTTCATGTATTTGTGTGAGTCTCTGGTCAACCAATTCCTTTGCGGTATCACAGAGGGTTGCGAGTATTCTGTCAACGAGTTCGTCATCGGTTGCGATTGCCCCTACGATCCGTTTGGCGACATGGAAAATGGGACGGTAATTTACTTTGAGAATGATGTTCCAACCGGCTACGACCTGCTCGTATTGAAGCCGTTTCGCGTTGTCAGACAACATCCGTTTGAGGGACATCACCCTTTCCATCTCAGGTTTCCCCGCGAGGACGCTTTGGAACACAAACGCATTCGTGACGATGAGCATCGCCATCCGTGAGGTCTGTTCGCCAGCCTTTTGGAACAGAATTGCCTCGATTTCTGTGCCGATACTCGGACGTTCTTCAATCGCTGCTTCAAGCTGCTGCGCGGCGGTTTCTATCCGCTTTTCCAATAAATCGGCGGCTGCATCTATTTTAGAAATCGGGGTTGCCCTGACGCGAATAGCGGTTGCGATATCGGTAACACTGCCACTTAACCAACCACTTTGTGGGAAAGACTCTGGTTTTATCTCGGTGTCAAGTTCTGGTTCGGTGATGAATAGAACGGGATCGGGGGCTGCTTCGCTTTCTGATTCAGGTTTATTGAGCAGTATGTAGGCGATGTCTTCGGCACTCCGCATCTCTTGCTCAATTTGGTCTTGTGGCATCGTCCTAAATCGGGCAGGCATACGGACGCGTAGAACATTCTCGATGATATTATAGGTGAGACCGGCAAAAACGCTCGGATCAAGGAGCATTCCGAAGTGTGCTTCTGCCTGAAGCTTACCGGTAAAGTTCGGCGTGTCACCATCTACCTTCACCTCAATAACAACCGGATTTCGCCCTTTTTCAGTGACGATGACATCGGGTTTTTGTGTGGCGTTGAGGAATGGTCTGGTAATTTGTTCGTTGATGCTCCATGCATCGCGCATCGGACGCAGAACATTTACAAACGCGCTGGTGACGGTGTTTTCACTATTTGCCATAACTTCTCGGTTTACCTTATCGCTACAAAATAATCTACGCGAACAACGCAGCATCGGGTCGACCGCGGTAAAGCACAACGCGATATTGCAAATTCAAAGCCTCATCAGGGGCAAGTCGGAATGGTTCGTAGTAGACAGGCGAGGGATGGATTAAACAGTAGTTCTCGCGGTTGCGGACCCACCACGTTGTCGGATAGCGCGGGTTATTCGGATGGTCAACGATGGCGACACCATAGGTTTCGTTATCAGTCGGGTGTTGTGTTGTGAAACTGCACCATCGGCTCTGTTGACCGAAGATGTCCATCGGCTCGGTGCGTCCATCGGCATCCAAGAGGTTGCCCGGCGTGATACTATTGTCGAAACGGATCGCCATACCGCTGTAATATCTGCCGTCTGCACCGGGTTCGCCGCGTCGTAAATCTAAAACGACTTCGCGCGCCTTCGGTTGAAGCGTCAACGACACAGAAATTTGCATGGCATCGGTTTTCGGTGGATGGACGGTTATCTCTCTCTGTTCCGTGAGATGCGTCGTGCCTTCCCAATCGATCCATGCGTTCTCTGTTGCGATCGTTGCACTATCGGCATCCGCGCTTTGTTCTACAATCCGCTGGTGGACGATCTTACCGAAGCCTGTCGGATCGCTGCCGCGTCCGGGTTGTTCCCAAAAATTGACATCGTTGACCTTTTTCCATGCGACCCATAAGCCTTGGTGATGCACGTGATCGCCGGGTTCGTTCATCGTGAGTGGCGGCGCACCGGGCAGGTTCAACGGATGGCAAAAGGGGCGGTTGCCGTCTTCGGGGAAGTGGTAGCCCAAGACCTGTTGTTCGTTCCAAGCGACGGTTAGACTGTGTTGGACTTGTAATAATGAAAACATATTTTTATCTGTCCTGTTGTCGGTTTCATATTTTCCAAAGAGTTATAGGTTTTGCTCTGGATGATAACCGTGTTCTGCAAGCGCAGTAGATACGGATGTCCAGATGGATCGTGCTTGTTCGACAGCCTCGGAAGCATCTTTATCGGTGGCTTCTCGCATCTTCTCTGGGTAACGAGCTTCAACCGCCCATCTGTTTAGGTCCTTCAAGTTTGGCAGCGCTGTTTTAAGTTGCCAACTCTCAGGCAACAGATCCCGTAGCACATTCAAGTTATGTGTTCTCCGAAAATCGATCTGCGAGAAAATTAGGACCGCCTTTAGAGCCTTTTCAGCGGCTTGCTGGGCGTGCCAACAGGCTTGACGAGGTGGAACATGTACTTGCGCTAAAAGCGTTTCAGCTGTTGTTAAATCTTCCGCTGCATAGCGGAGCCAGCGGGCGGTATCTTCGAGTCTATCAGCCGTTTGCATAGCGGCCTGTACCTCCTTGTTGGGCCTACGATAATGTGCGGCTGCGTCCCAACTCTTCCAAAGCACTTTACCCTCTTGTTGGGCATACCGTAGTACGGATCCGATTCGCGTGCGGCTGCGTTCTAACTCTTCGGGTGTGGATACAAGGATGTCCTTTGCGACAGGCACATCAGATAGGGCGTGCCCAATGTCAACAGCAGTTTTCCGCTTATCTGTGAGTTTTGCAAAGACCACAAGCAGATCTATGTCGCTATTTCGGTCTGCGTCCCCTCGTGCCTGTGAACCGAAAAGGATAATCTGCAAAGGGTCGAAGTCTTGCACGATGCGGTCTGTTATGATTGAGATAAAGTCGTTATTCATTTTTCTTTTTCAGTTGAGGTACGGGTTCACGACCTCGCGTTCGAGTGCCAAGCCTTCCCATTCGTTGTCGCCGGGACCATCGTAGATAAGGGTGTGCGGTCCGGCAAAACCGGCTTTTTGGGTGAGTTCAAGGCATTGCACGTAATCTTCCTTGTCCATCTCGCGGGGTGCGGCGAAATGTGCTTTCGTATGACACGATTCTGCTAACGGCGCAATTGCAGCAAGGTCTTCGTATTTTGTCCCGCCACGCCAGTTACCGAAGTCGAGACAGAGTCCTACCTTACCGTCTAATCCGTCCAAAATGGTATTGACGTTTTCGGGTGTAGAGAAGATAGAGAACCAGTTTTCGCTCATCAAGCGGATACCTGCGGTTTCAGCGCGTTTGGCGAGTTGTGCAAGGACATCGCGGCTCTGTGCTACAGTCTCCGCAGACGGTTCTGCTTTGCCACCGATGACGCGTGCACACTTCGCATCGAGTTCGCCAGCAATATCAATCCACTTTTCTATCCAAGCGATGTCGCGTTCCGCATCGGATGGGTGCGTGATGTCGCCATCGTCAATCAACACGGAAAAGAGTTCAACATCGGCATTCGCGAGTGCGGCGCGGAGTTCAGCGAGATAGGACTTCTCGACAGAGGGCAGATGGAAATGGCAAATCTCTAAGGTGTGAATGCCGAATTCGGCAACACGTGCGGGTAGTTCCAAAAGTGAAATAGGTCCCTTGTTGTGGGTTTCGGTCGGGATCTGCATGCCGTGCGCGGGTCCAGTGAATCCGGGTTTCCCGAGTTGCCGATGCAAACTCCACGTTGAGACTGAGAGACGGGGTGTTGACATAGTTCTAATTCTCCAAAATTGCGATTGAGAGACCGCTAAATATGATGTTCACCAAACAACAATCTGAAATACGTATCTAATTCGGTTTCTGTCAGTTGTTCCGCTATCGGTTTAACCTGAAAATACTTCTTGAGGAACGGATGATGTCTAACGGTATCGCTGATGAAAGCGACTCTATATCGCCTGAACAGTTCATCGTTTATAAGGACATCGCAATTCCCGAAATAGAAGGGGAGTCTATGCAGGTTTCTTTTGAACACATCTATGTATGCATAATAATCCAATTTTTGCTTGTCGATGACGATTGTATTCGTGCTGTAGTTTTCAACAAAGGTGCGGTTTCTTTTTAGTGCGTTGATGTCCCGCAGTGTCCAAAAAAATAGAGAATCATGGTATGCAGATCGGTTCTTCTTCTTAGGATATTTATCAATATAACCGGCGATATAATCGAAATCGCCGAGACAAAAACCATTTTTACCCGTTGTCCGAAAACGAAAAGAACGAATAAAATCGTACGCCATTCCTTGTGTGTCTCTCTTGTAAAGCGCGAGGACAATCGGGAAAGGCGTGTGCTTTGCCGATTCGGGAAACTCCCAACTGCTGATGAGTAGACCGTCTATCAATTTGTAATTTGTAGTGAACTCCTTTAAGAGTCTAAAATTGGTCGGCTTAATCAAATAGGATAACGGATGCAAAACACAGATAAGGTCTGCTTCGAGTTTATTGTAAGATCGGAGAAATGATATACCTAAGTCCCGACTCGCTATATCTTCATCGATGTCAAAATTAACGTCTTTAATACTGTGACGGATAAGGGATGTTCTATCATTATAGGGTGGGTTTCCAACGACTATCAAATCGGACTTTTCTGGGATACCGAATTTTGCCCTTGATACGTCGCACAAAGCGTTCGTTGAAAAAAAACGGACTTCGTCATTGTGCTTTTTAGCGACACCGATTGCAGTTTCGTCTATATCACAGCCGATTGTGGTAGCCTGCCGACTATTTTTCAGAAAATCGCCGTATCCACACGCGCTATCGATGACAGTGGTCTGTGGACGCAGGTATGGCGCGATCATCTTCCACGCTGTCCCTACAATTTCAGGGGGCGTGTAGTAACTCCCTAAATTGACTCTGCTTTCATACCCTAAATGTGCTTGACTCATTTTTTATTTAATTTTTACTGGCATGTTTTATAGCGGTGCCTACGACAATACCGAGGCAAACGAGAAACACTATAAATACACCGAGAACGGCCCATTCTCTCCAATCCATCATAAATCCTCCAGTTGATTTATCTTGCGGTATGCAATACTATTGACCCAAACAATTACAAGGGCAACCAAAACTGTTCCAAGCAAACCAGCTAAAAAAAGAAATGGATTAACCCTTCCGTAATTTTGAATCAGCCAAGCAATCAAAGAAATATCCGTGGCAATCAAAATCGCAAATATAATCTTCAACCATCCAATTTCTTCCTTGACCTTATCAATATGTGCCATTAAACCTATCCTTATCGCGAATCACCGTTATAAATTTCGATCAATCCACGCCACGACTTTTTCGACCATGATAGGGGTACCGTCGTCAGAAAAGACATGGTCTACACCGGGGAGTTCAAGGAGTTCTGTTTCTTCGTTTGCGAACTGAAGGATGTCGTGGCTATCTTCAATCGGAACGATGTCGTCTTCTGTGCCGTGCACCAGTAACCACGGAACAGCAAATTTACTTGCTTGTTTTGCGACGCTGTCAATCGTTGCCATGTCATCCATATAGGCTTGTGAGAGCGGACAATCCGGGTCGTCCCACATGAAGCCTTCGTCGGGTACAGCATCGCTAAATTCACGTTCCGCAAACGCTTTGGTATGCACCATTCCGGCGAGCGAGACAAGTGCTTCAATGCGTTCATCCGTGGCGGCGCGCAGCACACCGACTGCCCCACCCATACTATGCCCGACATAGCAGACTTTGTATTCGCTGAGTGCGTCAATAACTTTACCGAGGTCGGCAACCTCTTTGGTGATCGTGGAGTCTGTAAATGCACCCTCCGATTCACCGTTACCGGAGAAGGAAAAGCGCAGGGCAGAGATACCCACAGCGGCGAGCCCTTCTGCCAAAGCGACAAGCGCAGGTCTGTCTTTGTTGCCTGTAACACCGTGTCCAATCACTACAATTCTGTTGCCAGTGCCTTCGTGAAAGGTATAGTCGAGGCGTTCACCTTGTTCGTTTCTAATTTCACCAAACATAAGTTTTTAGTTCCCAAAAGTAATGCCTTATTAAAGTCAAAATTGACGAAGTAATCTGTCATATTCGGCATGAGGACCGATCCAAAACCAATGGATAGCATTACCTTCCGCTAAACCCAAAGCACGCCATGCAATTCCGATTCGGACTGCGTAAATCGGTTCTCTGGTATGCACTCGCTTGAATCGCAAACTTGGGTGATTAGGGTTTTGTTGCCAGAGACGGTAGTTTTTACGTGTTTTTTTCTTGATATCTTGTGGCAACTGCCGAAAGCAAGCAAGAAAATCTCTTGTTAAATATGAGTTCACAACTCATCAATGTCCATCTTTTGACTATGCCCCGCTTTAATATCAGTACGGACTTTGTGTGCAAGTTGGGTGAGTTTATCCTGTGATTCGGCAAAAGCCTTATTCCATCTCTGTTCATCTTCCAACTCTTCAAGGATCACAGCAGCGATGGCATCCTGTTCTTCAGGGGACAGTTTATAAATTTCGCTGAGAGCTTTTTCAAGAAGCCGTGTCATCAATGTTTTGGGCGTAGAAAACTTTGATTTAATCAAAGTTGGAACGCCTTCTCCTCTTTTTGACAAGCGTGTTGATAGGTAGGTGTCCTTTACGGTGCACCTACCTATATTCGGATGTGTGCGGCACGAATGCCTCACAAATATCATTGTGTGGTGAGTTACGGACTGTGTCCGTTGCTTTTCAAAGCATCAACAACCTTTTCAGGTTTGATCGGCAATTCCGTAATCCGTACACCGATGGCATCTTTGACAGCGTTTGCCATCGTCGCTAACGTCGGTGTGATAGGCGGTTCGCCAACACCTTTGGCACCATAAGGACCGTTCGGGGCAGGCACTTCAACAATGACAGACTCTACCGTTGGGAGGTCTGCGGAGGTCGGGACCCGGTAATCGACGAAACCGGGGTTGACGTTGCCGTTTTCGTTGTACTGCATCTCTTCCATCATTGCCCATGCGTAGCCTTGTACAGTTCCGCCTTCGATCTGCCCTTCAACCGCCATCGGGTTGATAGCGAAGCCGACATCTTGAGAGGCAACGAGTTTGAGGACTCTGGTTCTGCCTGTCTCTGGATCGACTTCGACTTTGGCGATCTGTGCCGCGAGTGCCGGTGTACTCGGTTGCCGTGCGAACGAACCTTTTCCGACGATCGGACCGCCGGTCGTCGAAAGACTATACGCCGCGAGTTCACCTAATGAGATAGACTTCGGCGGCTCCGCACTAACGACATGAACGGCACCCTCTTTGAGTTCAAGATTCTCGACATTCGTATTCAACCGCTCAGAGGCGAGTTCAAGAACCCGACGGTGTGCGTCCTCAGCCGCTAATTTGGCGGTGTTACCCATCGTGAACGTCACAACGCTACCCCCTGAACCCGTCGAATACGGAGCGGAATCCGTATCACCGCGCCGAATCGTGACGCTTCCATACGGCACTGTCAGGATCTCGGCGATAATTTGCGAAATTGCGGTATCCGTTCCTGTGATGTCCATCGACCCGTGGAAGATACGGACACTACCATCCTCGTGAACAGAGACGTAGACACCACCGGGACCGCAACCGTTCGTCCAATCACCGACAGCAACACCCCAACCTTGGTTTTCACCGGCTTCTCGATCCCACCACCCGGCGGCATCGGCGACAGCCTCCAAGGTCTCTTTATAGCCGACTTTGGGTTCCTCACCACCCGCAGGCACCTGATCGCCCTCTTCGCGCATGTTCATGAGGCGGAATTTGACCGGATCCATACCGATACGTTCCGCGATCTCGTCGAGTTGGGATTCACCTGCAAAAATCGCTTGGGGTGCACCGGGCGCTCTGTAGGCAGCGGTCCCGGACTTGTTCGTGTGAACGCCGTAAGCATCTATTTTCAGGTTCGGAATCTTATAGACCCCACGGACCCGGATTGTGCTTCCGATGGATGCCCCCGACACAGAGCCAGAATCCCAGAAGGCGAGTGCTTGACGGGCAAGGATACGTCCGTCTTTCGTGGCACCGGTCTTGAGTTTGATAACACATCCGGGGGCCGGTCTACCATCAATGAATTCCTCTTCGCGCGTCATCTGAACGCGTACCGGACGCCCCGTTTTCTGTGAGAGTAGCACGGCGGGAACGTGTGTGATAATCACGCCAAAACGTCCACCGAAACCGCCACCCATCGTCGTCCCGATGACGTTAATTTGCGTCAACGGAATACCGAGCGTACCAGCGATACCGGAACGGATAGCAAACGGTCCCTGCGTGGATGCCCAGACGGTAATCTTGCCAGAGGAGTCTGCACTCGCGACAGAGACGTGCGGCTCCATATAGGTCTGGTGGACACGCGGAATCACGTATGTATCCTCAACAACGACATCGCATTCTGCGAACCCTTTTTCGACATCACCAGCTTCGGAATGGCTTTCAGCGGAGATGTTGTAATAGACTTCGTCGGCGTAGTTCTCTAATTCTGCTTCAAGTTTGCTGATTTCGTCGCTGTGGTCGTTCTCTTTATCACGCGAAAGCTGCCGGATTTGCCCGGTAATCTCGCGTCGATTCGGTCCATCTTTTGTGTCATCACTGTGCAAGCGTGGTGCAGACGGCTTGATGGATTCCATAACGTCTTGAACAACTGGCAGGACTTCATAATCAATTTCGATGAGTTCAGCGGCTTCTTCAGCGATATCTGGATCGGTTGCAGCAACAGCAGCGAGCGGTTCACCTAAGTAGAGCACTTTATCGGTTGCGAAAACTCTACGCCCACTGGGAACATCATCTTGCGTAATAATTGCCCTGACCCCTGGTAACTTTTCGGCTTCGCTGGTGTCAATGCTGCGTATATTGGCGTGGGCGTGCTTACTACGGACAATCTTGCCGTAGAGCATGCCAGGCGGATGGACATCTGCACCGTATTGAGCGGCACCGGTTACTTTTTCGACCGCATCAACACGTTTTACTTTCTGTCCGACAACACTATATTCTGACATCCAATTCTCCTTTTTTATGACTTGTCAGTTATCAGTTCGGTTTTTCTGCGAAAAACCTTTCAGTTATCAGTTAAAGAGGGTTGCTGTGGCGGTAACATCATCTGTACCTGCCACAAGAGGTTAACTAAAAACTAATAACCGAGAACCAAGAACCATTTATGCGCTTGCAACGAGATGGTGAAGTTTACCGCGTCCGATGGCGGTATTACATCTTTTACAGACCTTTACGGTATTCTCGCCAACTTCGCGTTCATAAAGCACTTTCACACCCGTGCGTTCACAAACTGGACAGGTGCCACGACCGTTGTTATATTCGCCTTGGTGGACGTTCCCGTTTGGATCAACATAAAGGTGTCTTATGCCTGTTCCACGATGCGTCTTTGCCATGTTTTCTCCTCTAAAAAATAATATATTTGTAGCCCCAATTTCCGAATCGAGGCATCCTCAATCCTGTTCTTTATCCGGTTGTGCGGATCTCTTCCGCGGCTTTCAAAACTGCTTCAAGAATCTTCGTATATCCGGTACAGCGACAGATGTTCCCGCCGAGCGCGTGTCTGAATTCCTCTTCGCTTCTGTCCGGGTTCTCGTCGATGAGTACTTTCGATGCCATGATGAAACCCGGGGTGCAGAAACCGCACTGATAGCCACCTGTGTCAATAAATGCCTGCTGGACGGGATGGAGTTCACCGTCGCTGGCTAAACCTTCGATGGTGGTAATCTCTTTTCCAGAGGCGGTGACACCGAGGACCATGCACGATGTTACGGCTTTACCGTCAACGATCACGGTGCATGCACCGCAGTCCCCCGTACTGCACCCCTCTTTCGTACCTGTCAGACCGATCGTATCACGGAGGACAGCCAATAGGGTTTTGCGGGGTTCGATAAGTAGATCGTGTTCGTCACCGTTGACCGTTAGTTTCACTGGATGTTTTGCCATATTTTTCTCCTTAACGTATACATCGCGAGCGTCATCCCTCGCGTTAGGTATGAATGCCTATTTTATTCTCCGCTTGCGCGTGCTAAAGCGTTTTGGACGGTTCGTTTTGTTAGGATATTGACCATCTCTCTGCGATGTTCAGCGGAGCATCGTAAATCGGATATCGGGCTGCATCCGGACGCAGCGGCTTCACCCGCTTCTTCCAGCAGTTCCGGTGTCGGTGCGTTGCCGCTTAGGAGATTCTCCGCCTCTGTTGCCCGAACCGGTGTCGGTGCGACTGCGGCGAGTCCGATGCGAACATCCGTTATTGTCCCGTTGTCAAGATTAACAGCAGCTGCGACCCCGATGAACGCCAAATCCATGACTTCACGGATCTTGTGTTTGATATAGTGGGAACCAGATGCTGGTTTCGGTAGCCGGAAACGCGTGATAATCTCGCCGGGTGCTAAGACAGTCTGTCCGGGTCCGGTGAAAAGTTCGTTGATCGGTACGCTCCGTTCACCATCAGCACTGGCGATGTCGACCTGTGCATCGGCGACGAGCAGCCCTGCGACTGTATCCGCTGCCGGAGAGGCGTGTGCGATGTTTCCACCGATAGTTGCGAGGTTTCGGATCTGGATGGAACCGATTTCCGAAGCACCTTCCGCTAACGCCGTGTGATGTTGCTGAACATCTGCCGAGAGTTCGACTTCCCGAACCTTCGTCATCGCACCGATGTTGATGCTATCGCCATAAGTCGTAATACCGGCTAAGCCGGGAATCCTCTGTAAGCTAATCACGGATTGCGGCGTTTCGGTGTATGCCTTCATACCGATAACAAGATCAGTTCCGCCTGCGAGGAGCTGCGCGTGCTCCTCTGCAAACAAGCGGGACGCTTCCGCGAGGGTAGTGGGTTCAAAAAACTCAAAACTTTTCAAATTCAATCCTCCGTGTCATTTTCCTTTAAGATGATGCGTACTTCCGCACATCCAACACCACCTTAAAGGATACCTGATGACAGGCTCGTTTGTCAACCTAAAATCCGGTGTGCCGCTTTATGGAATCGGCCAACCCGGTGTCGGTTCCGTGCGGAGTGCCTCTATCTCATATAGCTCTTCTACGCTGATTTCGCGTCCGAGTTTCGCTGACAAGAGCGAACCGCTCATGATCTCAGTAACTTTCAAACCGACATCGCCATTACTGATAGGTTGCGCGTCGCTGTTACAAGCATCAAGGAAATCACGAAACTTATCTGGGATGGGCTGCTTCGGCAGCTCCAACGGCGTTTCGACGAGATTGCCTTGATAACGCCGACGGTTCCCTTCATCGTCGGTATCCCATTTCCCTTTTTCCATGAACAGTTTATTGCCACTAAACGAACCTTTAGAACCGAAGATGAAGATGCCTTGCGGGTGTTCTGCCAAATTGCTTGCCCAACCGTGTTCATACGTAAACGACATACCGTTGCTGAATCGGACTAAGATAGATATATGCTCCTCAACGTCGTTGATCTCTTCACCTGTGTATTCGGGGAGCATCCCACGATAGGCAATACCACTGATTGTGGCGGGCTGTGGAGAACCGAGCAGATAGATAGAACGGTTGATGTCGTAGACACCTGTATCGTATACCGTGCCACCACCGCTATAAGCAGAATTGAGAAACCATCTGCCAAAACCAAACATATCTACATTCGGTCTACCGCGGACACGGAAACTGGTAAGTCTACCGTAGTAGACATCGCCGAGTTTTCCAGAGGTGATATAATCTCGGATGGCGTAGCTCGTCGGATCAAGGCATGTGCCACCACTCTGATATGCGAGTTTAACACCGGCTGTGTCACAGGCATCACGCATATTCCGTGCCTCTGTCGCTGTACGTGCCATCGGTTTCTCGCAGAAAACATGTTTCCCTAATTTCGCCGCTGCGACTGTCGCGTCTTCGTGGACAAACGGCGGTATTGCAAGACTCACGGCATCTAAATCGCATTCCTTCAGCATATCGTTGTAGTCGCTGAAGATTTTGACCCCGTTATCGGCATATTCTGTTAAAAGCGCAGCATTGCCTTTCAACCGTTCGCGCGCCTCTGCGGTTTCTGCCTTTTCTGCTTCAGTCTTTGCGGCTTCTGCACGCGACGCTGCAACCGACAGGACTTCTCCGTGTCGCCGCTTGACATTCGCTTCTACTGGATCGCAGACTGCAACAATTTCGGCGTGTTGTGGATGCGCCAGATACCCATTAATATGGGATCCCGCAATCATACCGCACCCAACAAGCCCGATTCTGATTCGTTTTGACATTAAACGGTACTCCTTAGTCGTAATGTTCTTTTATCTTTTTCGCTCAATGATCGCTATCAAAAGATGTTTCTTACAATGTAAACGTCGGGGCAGCTCCCGGTCCTACCTTGACGTGTGTATCCGCCAACTGGGTTTGCACATGCGCAAAGCACTCTTGAAAGTCTTTAAACGGGGACTTCGGGTATGACTCTATGCTGAAATTCAGGTCATTCTCACCGAAGGTTACCATATCCACGCCGGGTTTCGCGAACTTGCGGACGTTAATCACAGCATCTACGGACTCAATTTGTAAGATGAGGATACCGGTGTTGTTCCACCATTCAGCATATTCGAGGCGATCCATGCCGCGGTTAATGCCGTACGAATTAAGGGGGCCCCAGCTTCGTTTGCCCATCGGCAGGTAGTAGAACGCATCGATTGCTTCGTCAACCGTTTCGACTGTTTCGACTTGCGGTACGACAATCGCAAGCGGTCCCAAATCCAACATATTGCCGATCAAATAAGCGTGGCGTGTATGTTTGATACGGAGTTGCACGCCGACACCGAACGCGTCTGCCATCTTGCAGTATTCAACGAGTTTGTCTTCGTCCGCCGCTGCGTGCTGATGATCAACACTGATTAAATCGTAGTCGTCTCGACTGAGGACAGCTTCCATCTCGGCACGGCTACAACCAAACGGAACACCGGACGCAATCTTAATCGTTTCTTTATTGTGAATGCGTTGTTTTATGGACACTCAGATATCCTCCCTGCGCGCCTGTCAAATGATGAAGTCTATCTTTATTATAAGCGTTTTCCGATTTTTGTCAAGCATTTTTGACACCACCGAACGCTTGAAAATTTTACACATTTCTGCTAATCTGTATTCTAAATAATAGGAGGAATCTGTCAATATGAAGCGTACACCAACTTATGTAGTATTAGGGACGGTGTTGTTGCTAAGTGGATGTCTACTGTTCATAGACAATTGGGCAGACGCTGCGGAACGTAAGTGGTTATCCTTTGCTTCCAACCGTTCAGGGAATTTAGACATTTATATCATGGATACGAATAAAAAAGGGCTTCGCAGGCTCACAACAAACCTGGTCCCTAAGGATAATAGTGGGCCGCCATGGCCACCGGATCTGACCTGGTCTCCAGATGGGCGTTTTTTGGCATATACCTCCAACGGAGATGAAGTTCGCAAAACTTATGTCATGGACACAAAGACACGGGAACATTGGCGACTTACAAACCGCGATGAGAGAGAATTGTTCCCAGCATGGTCCCCGGATGGAAAGTGGATTGCCTATGTCGCTGGTGATGCCGAAAGGTCCCGCATCTACAAAACGGATGTCAACGGTGCACATCCCGTAGCGTTAACAGACCCCGGATACTACGGGCGACCTGCCTGGTCTCCGGATGGAAAGCAGATCGCTTTTGTCTCTTTATCCCACGATAAAGCGGGTATGCGGAACGGCCTCTATGTAATGAATGCCAATGGGAAAAAGTTGAGACGGGTTCCTGACCTAAACAGAGGCAGGGTTACAAGTAAATGTGCTTGGTCTCCGGATGGAAAACAGATCGCTTTCAGTCTCCATATCCCTCAAGATCAGCGATATCACCTCTGTGTAATTGACGTGGATGGAGACAACTTTCGCCAACTTACGCAAGGGGGTCCCGTAGTAAAGCCGCCGATAGCAGCGCAACAGAAACCTGTGAATGTCCCGCTACCACCTTTTTCGCTCCCTGAAATTTATTCTCCCGCGTGGTCTCCTGACGGTCAACAAATTGCCTACGTTTATTCAGATACAATACTCGGGCAGACCGCTGACATCTATATTATTGACGCGAAGGGTAAGGATCGTGGAACACCACTTGTAAAGGAGAGGGGAGTCGATGTGTCTCCTGCATGGGTGCCAGAGGGATTTCTCTCTGTTTCACCGAGTCCAGAAAAACAGACAACCCTCTGGGGCAAACTTAAGCAAATTGACAACTAAAAACTGCGGAGTCGCATTAATGCATACAATCCATTCCACTTTGACGGAAGAGGAGAAGAGGATTACCCGCGGATGAATATCTTTCAGCGTTACCAATTGAGTGCCTATTTTAATGAAACTGGCAGGGGTGGTTACCCGTTCGATGGGCATCGCGATAAAATCTCGGATGCCCAGTACGAACTCGAATCGTTATCAAAAAAGGTGAAAGCGGCAGTGAAACCGGTTTTACCCAATGGAGGTTAAGAATGCGTTTAGAGGGACAAGTCTGTATTATTACAGGTGGCGGGAGCGGTATCGGTCGCGGTGCTGCGCTCACGATGGCAGAAGAGGGAGCAACGGTTGTCATTATCGGCAGAACTGAATCGAAATTGGCATCTGTCAAAGCCGAGGTTGAAACAGCAGGTGGGAAAGCGGTGAGTTACACGCTTGATGTGGCTGATTATGATGCGGTTGAAGCGATGGTTGCCGATGTGCTTGAGAAGTTCGGACGGATTGATGTGCTGGTGAACAATGCCGGACACAGTTCACACAATCGAAGGCTCCTCAATACAACGCCTGAAGAAGCGCGCTCAGTGATTGATTCAAATCTGATCGGGACTTTCTTCTGTACGCAGGCGGTTGTACCAGCGATGTTGAAGGCGAAATCGGGAACGATTATCAATATTTCATCGCTCGCGGCAGTTACGCCGGGTCCGTTTAGCGGTTTCGCGTACGGTGCGGCGAAGGCGGGTGTTATCAACTTCACGGAATTTCTTAATGCTGATCTACGGAACACGGGTATCCGGGCAAGCGTGGTCGTCCCTGGCGAGGTGGCAACACCGATTCTGGACAATCGTCCGATCCCGCCGGATGCTGAGGCGCGCACACTGATGGTAGACGTTGACGAAACCTCAGCAGCGATACTGCTCATCGCGACGCTGCCGCAACGGAGCAATATCCCCGAATTAGTTATCCGACCGACGCTGCACCGGAATATGACAGGTGAAGTTGTTGAATTAGAGGATTAACAGGCGACTGCTTCTTCTACTTTAAAGTTTACGGTGTATTAAGCGTAGGGGGTTTTTGCTTGGGTGTTTTTTTAAGGTTACCTCGCCCGATACTGAGCACATATCACCAATGAACACTACTGACCGTAGATTGTTGTTTGCGGATAATACCGGGCCCAAGCGAACCAATAGATATTGACAGCGGGGACCCGTTCTAAAAGGGTTCCGCTATATTCGCCAGATGTTGCTTCACCTGTAATTAGATTCCATTTTGTCCCTGAATCATCTTGTGCAAAATAATCATCCTCGTGCTTAAAGGTTAGCGGCTCCCCCTCCACGAGGCGTTTAAAGACTGTTGTTGCGAACGACGTTTTGTCATGAAAAATCAGCAGCGGTACATCGCCGAGTGTATCGTTGACCACAGCAGTTTCGGTAAAGTGTGTGGTCGGATAAGCTCGGAAGTGTGTATCACCGGCTTCAACCCTTAACTGAACACCGATGACGAGCGACTTATTTGGGAGTCTGTTATCAATGTATTCGGTTCCACTGACACCTGTGCGCTGACTGGCGTGATAATCTGCGTAGGTATCTCGACTGAGACCTTCAATCGTTCCGCCCGCGGTAGGTACGGACAGCACTTGGGTGTCTGGATAATTCTGCTGCCACGTTTCCCATGCAATCTGTGGTATGGAGGAGAGTAACGTTAATTGCTTCCCCTTCAGCGGTCCTTGTATCGCTTCCCCAGTGATATGCGACCAGAGCGAACGGGTCTGATGGTCGTACATCAACAGCGCGTCCCGCCACAATTTTCCGCTGACACCGAAGGTATACGTTTTACCCTCAAGGTCTCGGCTATACACGATAGCCGTTCTGCAGAGCGGTCACCACGTCGTGGCGATGTTCTGTCCGCCGACAACATCGTTGACGATCTCGTGTCCGTTGAGCAGATAGAGCGAATAGGCATGACTTTCACCGTTGAGGTTTACACCGATGACAGGTGCATCTGCGTCTAATTTCGCTGCACTGGCAAAGACGAATTGCGGTTCGGTAATAGCGGGAATTGCATCGTAGGGAAGTAGGGTACGGATTTCGTCGTTGCTATAATCTTGTTGGTCTTCGGCACTTGCACAGGAGATAGTGGTAAGTAAGAGTATGAAAATGGGTATGTAGTTTTTCATGAGTAAAGTCCTAATGAGTTATGAAATTCACTTAAAAGTTGGAACAAAACATCAGGCATGCTATAATACCCTCAAATTATAACACAATTACTGAAGGGAATCAAATATGAACGAAACTTCAATTGAATTACTTGAATCATTGACACAAGCGGATGGAATCCCCGGTTACGAGGGAGAAGTACGGGATGTCTTTCGGAACGCTGTCGCTGATGTGGGGCCAATAGGGACCGACAAATTAGGGAGCATCTTCTGTACGCGCGCTGGCAGTGCTGAAACGCCACGAATCGTACTCGATTCACATTTAGACGAAATCGGTTTTGTTGTACAAAACGTCACAGATAAAGGGTTCGTCAAATTTCTGCCGCTCGGCGGATGGTGGGCACACACGCTATTAGCACAACGCGTTAATATCACAACAAAATTAGGCAAAGTGCCAGGCGTTATCGGTTCGACCCCACCGCATCTGCTCTCAGGATCGCGTGATAAGGTCTTAGACATAAAAGACCTTTTTATCGACATCGGTGCCGAGAGCGAGGAACAAGCACAAGAAGAATACGGTGTCGTCACCGGATGTCCGATCGCCCCTTACGGTCCCTTTATGCGGTTGAAAAGTGACAAACTGCTCACTGCGAAAGCGTTTGATAACCGTGTCGGTGTTGCGATCGTGATTGACGCGCTTTTGCGGCTCGACGAGCACCCGAACACCGTTATCGGGGCAGGAAGTGTCCAAGAAGAGATCGGATTGCGAGGCGCGAGGACAATGGCGGCAAGCGTAGAACCCGATCTCGCTATCGTGCTTGAGGGACCCCCTGGAGATGATACCCCCGGTTTAAGCGTCGGAAATACACAAGGGAAACTCGGCGGCGGCGTACAAATTCGGATTATCGATTCTTCAATGATCGTCAACCCAAAGTTGGCGGATTTTGTGATTGAAACGGCAAAGCAACATGAGATACCGTACCAAATCGGGGTGCGTCAGTCCGGTGGAACAGATGGCGGCGCGATTCATCAATTCAGTAGAGGTGTACCCGCCGTTGTGCTCGGTGTGCCGTCCCGCTATATCCATAGCCACGTTTCAATCATTAACACTGATGACTATATGGCAGCGTTGGATTTAACGATGCATCTTGTGCGTGCAATTGACGCATCCGTTTTGGAAGGATTTCTGTTCGATTAGCCACGGCTTGAAAGCATCTTTTATCGCTCGGAGGATAAACAGTGACAACCTTACCAAAAGTCTCATTCTGTAACCATCAGATCAGTAAATTGGTGATCGGGGATAACCCGATTTACGGCTATTCTCACTTTAACCAACTCCTGTCGCAGCATCAGCAGGAATATCATACACCGGAACGGGTTGTGGCGACGCTTAAACGGGCAGAACAGGTCGGGATTAACGCTTGGCAGAATAGTATGACAGACCGCTCGATGTCCGATCTACAGCGTTACCGAGATGAAGGTGGCACGATACGCTGGTTCTGCCTCAGCCAAGGGTCCCGATGGTACGAGGATCCCGACCATGTTTTTGAAGCCGCGAAACACAAACCGTTCGGTATGGCACCACACGGTGGCGGTGTCGGACAGAGATGTCTACGTGAAAACAGGCTTGATTTCCTACAGGATATCCTCAAACGGATTCGCGATACCGGCGTTCTGGTCGGACTATCCGTGCATGATCCAAGGCTCCTGCACACCGCCGAAGACGAGGCATGGGATATAGACTATTACATGACTGGCCTCTACAATCTCCACGGCGGTAGCGAAAAATTTAGAGAGAAGTTCGGTTATGCACCACTCGGTGAAATCTATGCACGCGAGGATCGCGATGAGATGTGCAAGGCGATACAACGGACAGAGAAACCGTGTCTCCTCTTCAAGGTGCTTGCAGCGGGTCGGACAATCGGAAGCCCACAGCAAATACGTGAAGAGGTGAAATTCGCTTTGGAAAATTCTAAACCGATTGATGCACTACTGCTCGGTATGTATCAGCAATTCAATGATCAGATTGGTGAAAACGCTGCGTTGATTACAGAACTTTGCGCGGAATTGGGATAGGTCGTAATAGTAGCCATTAGCAGTCCGTTGTGGATACATGATTGAGCGGGAACAAGAACTGTTCCTACTCATTGCTGACCACTGACTGCTGACCACTATACATCATGGAGGCTGAAACATGGAAAGACGCATAGCTGGAAAATCAGGAATCGAAATTTCACCGATGGGAATCGGTTGCTGGTCTTATGGCGGTGGCGATTATTGGGGACCGCAGGCGCAGTCGGATGTTACTGCTGTTGCTAATGCGGCTCTGGATGCCGGTATCAACTTCTTTGATACTGCAGAGGGATATAATAACGGACGGAGTGAAGAGGCACTTGCTATCGCACTGAAAGGTAGACGACACGAAGCGGTCATCGGGACGAAGGTAAGCAAGCCTGACCCTGCTACGATACGTGAACGATGTGAAGCGAGCCTCCAACGCCTGCAAACGGATTACGTTGACATCTACATGATCCACTGGCCCCACGATGAAATTTCCATCGAAGAGAGTATGGTTGAACTCACGCGCCTACAGGAAGATGGACGCATCCGTGCGATCGGTGTCAGCAACTTCGGTGTGAAACAACTTACGGCGGCACTTGAGACTGGGGCATCTATTGCGGTGAACCAACTCTGCTATAACCTCTTGTCACGGGCGATAGAACCGGAATTGCTCCCACTATGTCGAAAACACGATGTCGGTATTTTGGGATATATGCCATTATTGCAGGGAATTCTAACTGGGCAGTATAAAAGTGCGGAAGAGATACCACCGGTGCATGCTCGGTTTCGCCACTTTCGGGACGACCGTCCGCAGGCTTCGCACGGCGAAGAAGGTGCCGAAGAAGAGATGTTTGAGACCTTAGAGGCTATCCGAGAAATCGCGGAGGCTGAACAGGTCCCGATGGCACGGCTTGCAATCGCATGGGCGATGGCGAGACCCGGTATCACTTGTATGCTCGTCGGCACTCGAAATGTAGGTGAATTAGCGGAGAATCTGCACGCTGTTGCCTATACGCCTTCTGCTGATGTCATCGAAAGACTTGACGAGATCACGGCACCACTGTTGGTGAAACTCGGTGCGAACCCAGACTATTTCACCGGTGGACGTATCCATTAACCACGTGTTGTTGTAGCAATGTGCCGACGTTGTGTGTAATTTTATTATGGGAGACACTCATGGCAGAACAGTTAGGCAAATTCAACAAAGACTTAGGAAGTCCATTGGCAACAGCACCTGCTGACATCACACAGACGAATGCCGATGGTCGAACAGTTATCCCTTTAACACAAGAGCAGAAATATCTCTTCGACAAAAACGGATGGCTTCTGGTGCCGGGTGTGTTGACGGAGTCCGAGATCGAAGAGATGCGCGATTTCTGCTACCGCTTAAAAAACGAGTCTGAATCTATCCCTCCACACCACCGCTCGACTTACGGCGGTCCTCTGGAAAAGTTAACAGATCATCCGGTTGTCGTGGCATTCGGAAACGAGTTTCTCGCATCACCATATCTCGCTTCGGACACCTGTTACGGTTTCCGTATGGAGATGAGTTTTTTGGCACTCCGTTCTACAAAAGACGAACCCGCTTTTAAGTTCCATGCGCACAACGGCAACGGTCTGTGGCGGATGCCGGGGGATTGCCACCAGTATTCATGCCTTCCGGGTCAAGCGTATAGCGGTTTGACGCGCGTCGTCTGGGAACTCAATCCTGTAGAAAAAGGCGATGGCGGCACGATGTTCATTACCGGTAGCCACAAAGCGGCGTATACTGCACCAGAAGGCGCGCATACGCAAGACTGGAAGTTTTGGGATACCTATTCGTGTCCTGCCGGTTCTGTCATTATTTTTACCGAAGCCGTCACGCATAGTGGACAGCCGTGGCAGAATCCGGACACCGATCGGGTGGCAGTTTTCAACGCATACAACTCGGTTGATAAACGGTGGAGTCTGTCCAGACCACCACAGGCACTCCTTGAAGAGATGCCGCCGAAACGTCAAACCCTCTTCCGTGAGGCTTATGTGAAAGGAAACGTAACCGGCACAAAGTTTAACATGGCATTATAAATAGCCATCAGCGGTCAGGATGATTTTTTACAGAAAACCTTAAATCTTATTAGTAGCAACTTGGGGTAAAATAGTAACGAAACCGCAGCCCGAAACGAAGTGGAGGGGTTTTTGCTTGGGTATTTCTTGAGACCTTGAGCAAGAAGCGTCAAAGTACAAACCACGTCGTTTAACCGCAAGGTATATTAAAACAATGACACCGAAACAACGTTATCTTTTTGATGTAACAGGGTATCTCCATTTAGAAAACGTCATCACCGACGATGCCTTGACGGAAGCCGCTGAAGCCGTCGATCGATACATCACGACACCACCTGACGAATTGCCACCCGGTTTTGAACAGAAAGGACTCCATCAGCACGGATTCGCATTCGATAAATCGTTGGAGTGCTTAACGATGCACGCCGCACTATGGCCGATTATCAAGGAATTGACAGACAATCAACCGCGGTTTGGCAGAGGTTCATTGAAACATGATAGACACGATTTATGGCAGGCTGGTGAGAACGCAAGGGTGAACCCCGGCGGACTCCACTGTGCACGCGATGATTACGGGTGGTATAGCACACGCTACGAAGTTGACAACGGACGTATCTACTGCGATAACTTTGTCTGTTTTCCGTATTTTACGGATGTCTATCCGGGGGATGGCGGACTCATCGTAATCCCCGGCTCACACAAGAGCGAGTTTCCGCGACCCGAGCAGCTGCTGGTGCTTGACGAAGCGGACGGTATCGATCCGCTTGATGATCCCGTTTTCGTCAACATTACACCGAAAGCGGGCGATATCGTGATTATTTCAGAATTACTCACGCACGGCGTGCTACGTTGGAAGCCGAAAGATCGGGATCGGCGGTTCCTCGTTCTGCGGTATTTCCCACAATTCACGGGGACGCATAGTTTCCCGCAACCGATTCTGGATCGGCTATCGCCAGAGACGTTAGAATTGGTGGAATCTGCGGCGTATGGTCATATCAAAGAGATTGTAAAGCAGGATGCGGTTACGCTGACAGTTTAGCGGTCTAACATAGATTCCAACCCAATTTTCACTTATCGCTTGAGAGTGTTGACAATTTCTTCGTTGCCTTCGCGCAATGCCATATCGAGAGGTGTCTCTCCTTCATAGGGTTGAAACACAATTCTCTTGAATTCACGGAGCGGCCAGACGAGTGATGCAACTTCATCTGTCCATTCGGTGAACTGTTTCGGATGACGCATTCGACTGACCGTTCTCAGCGATGGATCTGCACCGTGGTCTAACAGGAGCCGAACCATCCGTAGATTGCCGAGCCGAGCGGCGAAATGTAGCGGCGTTTCCTTGCCGTATTCAACGAAATGCTCGTTATCCATGATCGGTTCGTCATCAAGTCCACTCAGTGCTTGGGCATTGACATCCGCGCCCGCTTTAATCAGGATATAGGCTTGTGCGAGATGCGTATCGTCATCGTGGCGGGCTTGCACATGGAGTAAGGTTTCGCCGTTGTAGGGCCATGCGAAATTCGGATCCAACCCGTTTTCCACTATCAGTAGAAAGGAATCGAAGTTGGCAACACCAATGCCATGAAACCCAAGATAGGAGGGTTGATTGACGACAGTTCCTTGACTGATGAAATACCGGTTAATCTCGTAATCTTTGCTTGGCCAATGCGTGCCGAGGTCAGAATTGTTTACGTCCGCACCTGCCGCTACAAGTGCCTTGACTTTATCGATATCTTTGATCCGAACACTCGCACTCAGGAGCGGTGATATACCATTCACTTTCACGTTTACGAGTTCTGGTGTTTCAGCAAGCATTTGTTGAACTGTCTCAGCATCTGCTGTTTCAAATTCTGCCTGCCAGCGTTCAATGCATTTCTCGTTCATTTCATCTCCCTTAGATGATAAGGGGTATAGTCCCCACTGCCTAATCCTTCTGTCTGATCTTTGGCACCTCTTTTTTTCAGGACCTATCTATAATCTGTTTATCAGTTTTGCGAATCAAATCAAATCTCCTTCATCAAAGTACAACCCGCCCCAACGAAAATTCATCAGAAATTTATTTTTAGTCCCTAATCTTTTGTTTCTGAGAGTTTACGCATTGCGGCGAGATACAATGCTCTGCTTTGATTCCCGAAGGGTCCTGGATTAGTTAGATTTTCTGGAAAGTGTGAGAACAAACTTGCTTCACTAACCTCTTCAAGGTCGAGTGGGTGACCTAACGCTTCTATTTCTCCTAAATAAGCGATGCCCCAGTATTCGAGATTAAACATGAAGCAGTGAATGTAACACAGCACCTCAAGATTTTTCAGCGTTGCACCGGTCTCTTCCAGAAGTTCTCGGTGTGCAGTTTCCTCAGCCGTTTCCCCGGGTTCAGCGCGTCCACCCGGCAGCGTCCAAATGTCATTATCACGCCATTTGCAGAAAAGTATTTCGTTATCTTGATGTGCAAGACAATTGACAAACTCAATTTGTCCTACGCCTGCCGGCCGTTCTCCGAAATAGAGTAACATAGAGCCATCTTGTTCTTCGATTTTTTGAACCATCTTTTCCTCTCTAAATACGAAAGTCTACTATCGGTAGTATTTGGATGCATAGACACTGCGCGATTTGACTGGACTTAGCTGCGTTCTAAAAATTGGGAATGCCAAGTTCACAAACAATGTCTCTACAAAATCAAATGATAATCGGAAACTACAAAGCGTTTGTTCGATCGCTTCAGCCTGCTTTTTTAATCGTTTCCGCGCACGACTCAGACGACTCTTAATCGTGTTCTGAGATACGCCCAAAAACTTGCTAATCTCCTCACAAGTCATTTCAGCAAGATAGTAAAGCCGGATTACCGTACGGTCCGCCTCCCGGAGTTTACTCAAGAGTTTTTGAATCAAGGCGCGATGCGATTCTTTTTTCGTTTCCTCCTGCTGCCGTCCTATATACTCGGAATAACACAATTCCGCAAGTTCTTCCGGATCCGTTGATGTTAGCGACTGCAGTTGCGGTTGAGAGGCTTGTTTTCGGAGCCACGTGACGCACAAGTTGTTGGCAATGACATACAGCCATTTTGCAAACCGGTCCGGACGCGTCAACGTAGCAAGTTTTTGATGCGCTATGAGGAAAGCCTCCTGTGTAATATCTTCTGCGATATGAAAATCGCCGATTTTTCGCCATGCAAGCGCGTGAATCTGAGATTGATATTTCTCTACCAGAACAGCAAAAGCATCGTGATCGCCTTCCAGAGTGAGTTGAACCAACTTATCGTCGTTATGTTGCATCAGGCACCTCCACAAGAAATTTGTCTTCTGTGATTATAGTGAAACCTAAAAATAAAGAGACACTTTCCTCCCCCCGGTAGGTTCGGTTTCTAACCGAACCGGGCCCGAGTGTCCTATTATTTTTAAACTTTACTATAAAGACGAAAATTGGGGGGCAAAAAGTTGCACTTTTGGAAAAAAAATGCATTTTTTGTAGATAACACGCATGCGTTCGTAGCAAGGGTCCCTAAACAGTGCATAGCATTCGGGCGGATTTATATGGAAAATTTGGAGAAAGTAAAATTAAAATGATGTTTTTTGTGAAAGGTGTTATAATGTTAATATAGTTATGTTTCTGCTACACGGAGGTCTCAGATGCAGGCAACCCCACAAAACATACTGGAAGCATTCAACCAACTCCCTGAGATTGAAAAACACGTGATCGCTTCTGAAATCATAAAGCAGGTGGCTTTGCTGGATATTCCACCCTTGACAGATGCGGCACTCACGGAAATTGCTGATGCACTGTTTGTTGAACATGATAAAATGGAGGCGGAGGATGCCCAGACAAAATCGAGGGGAAGTCTGGCTGGTTGATCTTGGAATGGTCGCTAAAGTCAGACCTTGTCTCGTTATCAGTGTACCGGCTCTCGCTCAAGATCGCGCCCTTGTCACCGTTGTAACACACACAACAAGCACGCGTGGTTCAAGGTTTGAAATCCCTATAAAAACGAGATTTCTGGATACCGGTGTTTTCGACGCACAAAGTCTGGTCACAGTTTCAGAAGCGAAGTTTTTGAGAAAATTGGGAAATCTCCAACTTGGTCAGTTATCAGAGGTTGAAGATGCAGTGCGTCAGTGGCTGCAACTGTAACAAGAATGTGCGTGTTACTTAAGGAGCATTTTATGAAACACAGAGATAATTTATTGTGGACGTTTCCCCGAGCCACTATTGTTGTTTTGCTCCTCCTCTTTTGCACAATAAATACTGCGCTTGCCCAAGCCACCCTTTCTGCCGAAGATATTGCCGAAAAAGCGTTAGCAGCAACGGTATACTTGGAGATGCAGGACAAAAACGGGAAAACCTTGGGCATTGGTAGCGGGTTCTTTGTGAAGCCCAACCTGATTGCTACTAACTATCATGTGATTGAAGGCGCAGCAAAAGGCACCGCAAAGTTGGTCGGTAAGTACACCACATACAATATTGAAGGCGTTACTGCAACTGACAAAGTCAATGACCTTGCATTCCTAAAGGTAACGGCGTATGGTATCAAACCGCTTTCCCTTGGTGATAGCGATAGCGTGCGGATTGGTGAGACGGTTTACGTGGCAGGTAACCCGAAAGGTTTGGAAGGCACTTTTTCGGATGGGATTATCAGTAGTCGGCGAGATACGGACACAAAAGAACGACTCCAGATGACTGCGCCGATTTCTCCCGGAAGCAGTGGTGGTCCTGTGCTAAATCGTAAAGGGGAAGTTATTGGGGTGTCCTTTGCTGGGCACCGAGCTTTGGATGCCCAGAACCTCAATTTTGCTATCCCGTCAAAGTATCTCAAGGCACTGCTTGCGCGATCAAGACCTGCCAAACCTCTGTTACAGGGAAACGACCCATCTATATCCGTCAAGACCTATTTCTTGTGGGGAAATTCAAAGTACCATCTGCGCGATTATGCAGGTGCCATTTTAGACTATACGATGGCTATCCAACTTGAATCTGATTTTGCTGAAGCATACAACAATCGGGGAAATGCGAAGGACGAATTGGGCCAACATTTCGCCGCTATTACGGATTATGACATCGCTATCCGACTGAAACCGGATGATGCTGGGGCATACCTCAATCGAGGAGTTGCGAAGGCAAAACTGGGGCAACATTTCGCTGCCATTTCTGATTATGACACCGCTATTCGACTAAACCCCAATTATGCTAAAGCATACAACAGTCGCGGAATTGCAAAGACAAGTCTGGGACAATACTTTGCTGCCATCAAGGATTTTGACACGGCTATCCAACTAAGACCTGATTTTGCATTAGCTTATGTCAATCGTGGAGTTCCAAAGAAAAAACTGGGACAACACTTTGCTGCCATCCAAGACTATGACAGCGCTATCCAACTAAAACCCGATTATACATTAGCCTATTATAACAGGGGAAATACGAAACACGATCTGAAACAATACCCTGCCGCCATCCGCGACTATGACACGGCTATCCAACTAAAACCTAATTATGCCAAAGCATACGTCAATCGGGGAATCGCAAAAATAAAAATAGAGCGAACTTCGGAGGCAAAACAAGATTTCTACACTGCTTTGAAACTTGCAGAAAAGATGGGTAATACACGTCTTATAGCCGATATTGAGGATGCACTTCGTATTCTCAATGAGTGAGTAGGAACGCTTTATAAGCACTCTGCCGATCAAGTTATATCGTTAATTGTAGACTCTACTATAAATAAACACTTCCTGTGTGTAGTTATCTAAAACAGGTAATAAAAAAGGAGAATTAATTATGGATCAAACATTTGAAAAATGGAAACGCTGGCTTGCTGATGAAATCCGTTGGGAAATTGAAGAGTTGGTCACTAACAAACACATCTTTTGGGAAATTCAGAAAATGATTGATGACAACCCAAATATTCAGGAACCATGTTCATTTAATTGGTTTATCGGACAAACCTACTCTGACTACGGGGTCATTGCGGTTCGCAGGCAAATCAAGAGTGATAGACAAAGCATATCATTCGTTAGATTACTGAAAGAAATGATAATGGACCCTGGCGTGCTCTCACGAGAGCGATTCGTGAATATGTATAGAATAGGTATGAAAAATATAGAAAAAAGTAAAGCGGAATATATAGGAAATAAGACTTTCGATTGCCATTTTTCGGGAGGATGTACTGATCATATTGATCCTATCATTGTTCAACAAGATCTGGATGAATTGAAAAAACGCAGTTGCAAACTGGAGGAATTTGCAGACAAAAGGGTTGCTCACCACGATAAAAAAGCACCAAAAACAATACCAACCTTCAACGAGTTAGACGCATGTATAGATTGGCTTAAGGAACTTACAATAAAATACACTTTGCTATTTGAGGGAAAAGACTTAGGTAAAAATTTAGTGATAGAGTTTTTAGAAGATTATTGGGAAGAAATCTTTAGTCAACCTTGGATAGTAGATACCACCAGACAAAACCTATAATTCTTTAAATGGAAATTCATAAAGGGAAAATATCAATTACGCATTACTTGCAACCTTAATACGATTTTGTGCTCGGGTGAGTGCTACTTTAGCTCGCCGGGGACTTGATGGCAAATTCACAACCACCACGAGCATGAAACCTCTTTAGATGATAAAGTCGTTTTAGTCCATTGTGAGTTTCGAACGAGCGACAGCAGGCATTTGGATATGGTTCGGCGGACGGTGGGCTACCTGGGCCGATGTTATGAAAGATACGGGTTACCGATCTTTTCGCATGTGATTTACTTGCGTCCTAATGCCGGGGTGAACGATCCAGGTAGTTATGTCCAAGAGGTACCGGGGTATCGCTTCATCGTTGAATATAAAGTGATTCGGCTGATAGAAGAAGATGGTGCGTCGTTTCTTGGGGCGCGGCATCCGGGTTTAATACCGTTCTGTGGATTGATGAAACCGCCTGTCGGTTCGGATTCGCTACAGTGGTTGCATCAATGTGTTGAGGCGACGAAGGCACTATCTTTAGATGTGTCGGTGCGCAACAACTTACTTGTGGATTTGTGGGTGATGGGTGGCTTGGTTCATCCGGCGGAGGCGATAGCCGATCTTTTAGCGGAGGAAATTATGCAAGATTCATCGGTTTACCAACACATTACAGAGAAAGCGAGAGCAGAGGGCATTGTTCAAGGGCTTGAACGGGGAGCTAAGGAGAGCACCATAGAGAATATCCTTATGTTCTTGGATGATCGTCTTGAGAACGTGAATACAGAAGTATTAAAGCCCGCGCTTGAAGCTATAGACGATTTGCAACGGCTTAGGTCTCTGCTACGCGAGGCTGCGAAGACAGAAAATCTGGAAGCGTTTATCATCCATTTAGCAAATGGTAGTAAGAATTGAGACTACAAGATACAGCGGGTCAATATCTACAAATTACTCGCAACTTTGATGCGGTTTTGCGCGCGGGCAAGTGCCGCCTCTGCTCGCGGACGGTTCAGGTCGGGTGCGTTCGCTGTGAGTTGCTCCTGAGCGCGGTCGCGTGCTTCCTCAGCACGGGAGACATCTATCTCAGATGCCCATTCTGCTGTTTCGACCAACGCAGTTACACCCGTCCGCAACACCTCAAAGACCCCACCCGTTGTTGCCATCAACTGCGATGCGTCCGACGATTCACGGATACGAATCTCACCGACATCTAAGGCGGTGAGGAAAGGAATGTGTCCCGCCAGAATCTGGAAGTTGCCTTCAACGCCGGGTGCCTGGACACTCGTCACGTCCCCTTCATAAATCAACTTTTCCGGTGTCCGGATTTCGAGATGAAAACTTCTACTAAGCATTTTTTAATTATGGGCCTCTGTGCATCGTTCCACTTCGTTTCACGATGGTTTTTGATTAACGCTAACGCGATTTAAGAATATGTGCCCCCTTTAAGACTTTCTTTAAATACGCAGGCAGTACCGGTCGCGTCGGAATTCGCCAGACACCGCCGCAAAACGAAGTGGCGCGGCGATCAGGGGCCATAGTTAAAAAATTAGTCCGCCGCTTCTTCTATGTCGCCGCTTTTTTCTTGATCAAACGCTTCGTCAATGGTGCCGATGTAGCGGAGTGCCTGCTCAGGAAGTTCGTCGCAATCACCGTTGAGGATCGCTTGGCACCCTTGAACAGTATCCTCAATTTTGACATATTTGCCTGGTGTCCCCGTAAAACGTTGTGCGACAAACATCGGTTGTGTCAAGAACATCTCTATTTTTCTCGCCCTGTTAACAACCAACTTTTGTTCATCCGACAGTTCATCTACACCGAGGATAGCGATGATGTCTTGGAGGTCCCCGTACTCCTGTAGTACCTGTTTAACGCTGAAAGCTGTCTGATAATGTTCCTCACCGATGATGTCTGCTGATAAGATACGCGAACTTGATGTCAGTGGGTCAACGGCGGGAAATCTCGCCTTCTGTGAGATACTCCGTTCCAATCGCGTCACAGCGTCAAGGTGTGCGAAGACTGAAACAACAGCAGGATCCGTATAGTCGTCGGCGGGTACATAGACGGCTTGGAACGAGGTAATCGAACCGTGCTGCGTAGAGGTGATTCGCTCCTGCAATTCACCCATTTCGGTCGCGAGCGTCGGTTGGTATCCGACAGCGGAAGGCATCCGTCCGAGGAGTGCTGACACTTCGCCACCAGCGAGTGTGAATCGGAAGACGTTATCGATAAAGATAAGAACGTCCTGTCCCTGTTGATCACGGAAGTATTCTGCCATGGACAGTCCAGCGAGTCCGACACGGAGTCGTGCGCCCGGCGGTTCGTTCATCTGTCCGAAGACCATCGCCGTTTTATCAATCACGCCGTATTCGTCGAGTTCCAGCCAGAACTGGTTACCTTCGCGCGTACGTTCACCGACACCACAGAAAACCGAATAACCACCGTGTTGTGTTGCGATATTATAGATCAGTTCGGCGACCAGAACAGTTTTACCGACACCAGCACCACCGAAGAATCCGACTTTGCCACCCCGAACGACCGGTTGAATCAAATCAATGACTTTGATACCTGTTTCTAACATCTCGGTGGCTGTCGTAAGTTCAGCCTGCGGCGGTGGCGGTCTATGAATAGAGTATCGTTCGGATTCACCGGCATCGCCTCTTTCATCAATGGGTTGACCTGTTACGTCGAAAACCCTGCCGAGCACAGCATCGCCGACAGGTACAGTAATCGGACCGCCAGTATCAGTTGCGAGTGTACCGCGGACTAAGCCATCGGTTGTGTCCATTGCCACCGCACGCACCCGACTTTCGCCTAAGTGTTGTTGAACCTCAAGTACGAGTTCACTTCCATCGTAACGTTGAACTTTAACAGCGTTCAGGATGTCTGGCAAGGTGCCTTCCGAAAAATCTATATCGACTCGTGCACCAACAACTTCTAAGATTTTTCCTTGGTTCATGTGAGATTCCTTTTCTTAATTCAGAGGGGTTGACTTCTTTTTAAATCCAAAAACTGTGGTATGTTTCAAACATCTTTGTTCTGCCAAGGCATTTCCAATCGTATACAAACTCGCAGCGATTAGAGGCTCGGACACCTTTTCTGAAAGTGGCTAAGTGTTTCCGCCAGATTGATTAACGCGTACTGCCGATTTCGAGTTGGCATTAGGAGGTTCACGCGTTGAATTTTCCGATTCAGGTTATCGAGTTTCTCACCGTACCGCTCAATACTACGCGTACGTTCCTGCTCAAAAGTCCGACTGATTGCTCGGTGCCGTTCCGGGTGTCGCTGTATAAGCGCAGCTAACCGTTCACGACGGGCTTTCAGGTTTGTAAGGAGTCTGTCAAGCTGTACTTTTTCCTGTTTAATCTCTTTTTCCAATTCAACCCACCGCGGCGCGAATCCGTTCTCTTTCAAGAGCCGGTTCGCCATTCGTGCTTCCGGGGTCAAGAAAGGATTTGTATCCAACTTGAGCGGTTTACCTTCACCGGGCAAATTCGAGAATTCGCCACGTTCCATCGCCTCTTCAATCTGTTTGTTGACATTGATCGGCATCTGAAACCTCCTGGGCTATCGGCAATTGGCTATCGGCTGTCGGCTATCAGCAAAACCTCTTGTTATTCTCACTGCGAAGCATGCCGAAAGGTTTTTCGTAGAAAAACCGCCCCGACTGCCGACTGCTGATGACTGACGGCTATTCTTCTGCCTGCTACTTTTATCCCTCCAACGCAGCGGCACCACTTACAATCTCGGAAATTTCTGTTGTGATCTGCGTTTGACGTGCTCGGTTGCGCTGGAGAATTAACTCGTCGATGAGCTCTTTCGCCTTTTGTGTTGCGTTTTCCATTGCCGCCATTCGTGCGGCTTGCTCTGCCGCGTTGGAATCCAAAAGTACTTTCCACATTTGCATATTCAAATGTTTTCCGAGTAGCATTTCAAAGAGTTCCACCTGTCCCGGTTCGTATATATAATCCAGAAAAAGTTCATCACCTTCTGGCATTTCGGGTTCTAATGGAAGGAGTTGTTCAACAAGCACCGTCTGAAGAATGGCAGACTTGAAATTGTTGTAGATGACCTCAACCTTGTCAATTTTTTTGTCCGTATAGAGATGTTCAAACTCGTGGACAACGTCAACAGCTGTTTGGAATTCGAGTTGACGGAAAATATTGACGTATGAATCGGTAATGTCGTAACCTCGGCGCACAAAATGCTCGTGCCCCCGTCTCCCGATACAAATGAGCGTTACATCCGCGCCACTATCTTGATAGTATTCTATACGTTGTGTGGTTGTTCGAGTAACGTTACTATTGAAACTGCCGCACAACCCTCGGTCGGCAGAGACAGAGACGATACAGACATGCTTTAATTCACGTATCTCAAGCAGCGGATGGACCAACGCTTCCTCTTCGGTGTTCGCCTGTGAGATTAAATGACCGAGAATCGTGTTGAGTTTATCCGCATAAGGGCGCGTCGCCAGAATATTTTCTTGGGCACGACGGAGCCGCGCCGCAGCGACGACACGCATCGCATCGGTAACTTGCTCAATATTTTTAATGCTGGCAATGCGCCGCCGAATCTCTCGTAACGTTGCCATAGTTACTCACCTTCTGTGGACGTGTCCGCTGCTACGGTGTCTGCACCTTCTACTTGCGGCGTTGATACCGGTGTGTCACTCCAATTTTCCTTGAACGCCTTGACAGCAGCGTGCAAGGTTTCAAGCCCTTCATCACTGAGCAGACCGGTTTCTGCGATTTCCGAGAGGAGTTCTGCGTGATTCCGATCCAGGTATTGCAAGAATTCGGATTCAAACCGTGCGACTTCTGCTTCCGGAACGTCGTCAAGATAGCCATTGCTACCACAAAAGATAGAAGCGACTTCCCGTTCTACAGGCATCGGTTGATATTGCGGTTGTTTCAGCAATTCAACGAGACGTGTGCCGCGTAGGAGCAGGGATTGCGTTGTGGCATCCAAATCCGACCCAAATTGCGCGAACGCTGCGACTTCTCGGAAATTCGCAAGATCAATTTTAAGGGTCCCCGCGACCTCTTCCGATTTCATCGCTTTAACTTGCGCATCGCCGCCAACACGGGACACAGACAAGCCGACATCAATAGCCGGTCGTACGCCTTGATTGAACAGGTCCGTTGTCAGGTATATCTGTCCATCCGTAATAGAGATAACATTTGTCGGAATATAGGTCGTCAAATCGCCTTCAAAGATTTCAATAATCGGTAGGGCAGTAAGGGAACCCCCACCTAAATCGTCGCTGAGTTTCGCAGCACGTTCTAAGAGGCGTGAATGCAGATAGAAGACATCTCCGGGGTACGCTTCACGACCGGGGGGTCTCCGTGAAAGCAGAGACATCTGGCGATATGCCCACGCGTGTTTCGTCAGGTCATCGTAGATAATAAGCGCGTGCTTGCCGTTGTCTCTGAAGTATTCACCCATCGCAGTACCGGAATAAGGTGCAAGGTATTGAAGCGGTGACGGTGCACTTGCAGGTGCGGAGACGATGGTCGTATATTCCAGTGCGTTATGCTCACGAAGCGTTGTCGCAACCTGTGCTAAAGTAGAACCTTTCTGCCCAATAGCAACATAGATACAGTAGACATCTGTGTCCTTCTGGTTCAGGATCGTGTCAATCGCAATCGCTGTCTTACCGGTTCGTCGGTCCCCGATGATGAGTTCGCGTTGACCTCTCCCGATCGGCGTCAGACTATCAATAGCTTTTAAGCCGGTATAGAGTGGTTCGCCAACAGGTTGGCGTTGAACGATGCCCAACCCTTTCTGCTCCACTGGGAGCCGGTGTTCAGTTTCGATATCACCTAAACCGTCAATCGGTTGACCGAGAGCGTCAACAATCCGTCCGAGGAGTGCCTCACCAACGGGTACCTGTGGTAGGCTTCCGGTCCGTTTGGCGGTATCGCCTTCGTGTATAAGTTGGTCTTCACCGAACAAGACGCACCCGACGTTATCTTCTTCAAGGTTGAAAGCGATGCCGTAGATGTCGTTAGGGAATTCAATCATTTCGCTTGCCATAGCATTGGCAAGTCCATGCACGCGTGCGATACCATCGCCGACTTCCAGCACTGTGCCAGAATCATAGACATCCACGTCCTGTTCAAACTGTTGCAGCTGTTGTTTAAGGATATTTGATATTTCGTCCGGTCGGACTTCTCTTGCCATATTTTCTGTCCTCTATGAGGTGTGGTTATCAGTTATCAGTTATCAGTTTTTAGTTAATCTTTTCTGGCATTCAGATACGCTGTGGATTCCACAAGAACCAAAAACAACAAGGGGTAACTGACCACTGAAAGGTTGCATAGCAACCGAACTGACAACTATTACCCTTGTGCGAGCCGTTGCCGTAAGTGTTGAAGTTGTGTCGCGACACTGGCATCGAAGACAGTGTCCTCTAATTGTACAATAAACCCGCCCTGAATCTCTGCATCGATTGCGGTCTCCAAACGTACCTGTTTTCCCGAATATACGCCTAATTGTTGTTTGAGCTGTTCTTGTTGCGTAGGCGTTAGCGGCACAGCAGTCGTCACTTTCGCAACGACTCGACCGGCAGCTTCATCAACGATTGCCGAAAAGACATCCATTATCGCGATGAGATAGCGTTCACGCTGTTTCAAAGCGAGTAACTTGAGAAAATTGATTGTCAACGGATGTGTCGCGTCGGCAAAAATCTGCTGGAAGGTCTCGCTTTTAAATTGCGGAGACAAGATGGGGCTTGAGATTAATTGTGCAAACTCCTGAGACTGCTCAATCAACTCGCGCATCTTATCTATATCTCTGACAATATCTGCCAAAGCGTTCTGTTCCGACGCTGCCTCGTATAGTGCGCGGGCATAAGGTTTAGCGACCCGAATGTCTCTCATAGTTCCTTTTCACCTGTTAAGATACACCCGCTAACGAGAATCCGCTGGCAACCGGCTAATGGATGCATCAATAATGTGCTGATGCCGCTCTGCGTTGAGTTCTTCACTTATAATCTTGCCGGCAGCATCAATTGCAAGTTCAGCAACAACGCCTCGTAGTTCCAAGATCG
>JAJEEK010000055.1 GCA_022821065.1 Candidatus Poribacteria bacterium | reverse complement strand
TGAACCACCAGAGATAATAACATCGACATCCGTGAGGTGTGTTGCGAGTGTCTCATCAAGACTAATCTGTTGGAGGTGTCCAGTGAGAATAATCTTATTGATGCCTGCTGCTGTTAGTGCGTCAACAGATTCTTGAACGATGACCGCGAGGGCCGCCATATCATTCGGATCTGCCGGGGCAATTCCGACGTTCCCGGGCACAGAGAGGCTTCCGAGTAGGGGTGTTGTCACACCGACAACCCCGACCTTTTCCCTTGAAGGTGTGGTGATAACCGTACTCTTGGTGATACTATTCGGAATTGTGCTTGCTTCCTGCCCGGGCTCAACAACAAGGGACGCAAGGTTACTGTCAAGACTGAAATCCAAGTTCGCGCTCAAGAAGGGGAACGCTGCACCGACATAGTCTCTATCTGGTGCGATCAATCCAGCGAGGGTGCCAGTACTTACGTCAAATTCGTGGTTACCGAGGGCACCTGCCATGAAACCCATCGCGTTGAGCATCAAAATGTCTGCACGTCCTGAACCTTCTCGTCCCAACACTTCGCGAAGGCTCCCGTTGTTCGCAGCTGCAAAAAATGGACCGGGAATGTAGCTATCTCCTGCACCGATGATAACTGTATCTTTAACCTCGGCTTTGAGCGCGTTTAGCACCGATGAGAAGCGAGGGGCATTTTCGAGTGCCTCAATGCCACCCTCCATGTCTGCTGCGTGGAGCAGTTGAAGTGTAGTTTTAGATAAGAGTGCCTCTTCGTTTTGGGAAAAGGCAGGCGTGAGAATACCTAACAATAAAATTAAGAAAACTATTTTTGTAATGTGGGCTTTCAGCCCTATAACATTCGGAACGAAAGGTTCCTTATTCTGCATAAGAAAAATACTCCTTATCAGAGAATTGATTTTAACTTCGCCCAAGATCCAGGATTTTTATTCCCTAAACGTGGGTTTGAGAATGAACGGCAGTCAACCGTTAATTTGTGGAGCGAATGTTCGATATCTGCCTCGCACAGGGCTTCGCAACGCATCGCGAGACAATTGACCCACTTATATTAGTTCTAATCGGTCGATTCATATTTTTATGGAAATAAAAATAATAAAGTCAATAAATAACTCTGAATTATACGATATTTTCAGGGAAAAAGCAAATTATATCGATAAAAATCGCTAGCGAGACTCTGTTTTTGGCTTGAAGGATCTGCTGCGGTATGCTATGCTGTAGACATCACAAACCGGAGGGAATATTTTGATGTCTCGATCAACCGAAAAGCGTCCTAATCTCGTCTATGTTTTCGCGGATCAACTCCGCTACCAATCGTGCGGCTATGTAGGCGATACCCGCGCACAGACTCCTAATATTGACCATCTCGTTACAGAGAGCAGCGATTTCTGCAACGCCGTCTCCGGCAGCCCGATGTGTGCACCTTACCGTGCCTCTCTCTTCACCGGTAAATACGCCAGTAGCACCGGCATGGCAATTAATGAACTCCGCATGAACCCGAATCATGATTGCTTCGGACACGTTTTGCATCGCAACGGTTATCAGACGAGTTACATCGGGAAATGGCATCTGTGGGCAAATCAATTGGGAAGGCATAACGATCCGAGAAATTCCTACATTCCACCCGGAGAACATCGGCTCGGTTTCGATGGTGAATGGTCGGCATACAATTTTCATCATCTCTATTATGATGCGTATTATCATAAAGATTCGCCTGAAAAAATTGTGATTCCCGGATACGAACCCGATGGACAGACCGACATAGCGATTGATTACCTGCAACGAGCATCAACATCAAACGATCCGTTCGCGCTTTTCCTCTCAATCGGGACACCGCACGACCCGTGGACACAAGACAACGTTCCCGCCGCTGATTATGAGATGTTTCGAGAGGTTGACTTCCCGCTCCCACCCAACTATCGTGATGAAAATGACCCCTACGGCGATACATGGGCAATTATGACCCCCGCACAAAGGGAGCAACTGCCTGAATGGATGCGCGTCTATTACGCAATGACGACCAATCTGGATCGGAATATCGGGCGGTTGCTACGAGCCGTTGATGACCTCGGATTGCGCGACGATACAATCTTTGTTTTCACCTCCGATCACGGCGAGATGTTTGGTGCCCAGGGTCGCCGTGCAAAGAACATCTTTTATGAAGAGGCAGTGCGCGTGCCTTTCCTTGTCCGTTGGCAAGGTCAAATTCCGGCTGGACACGTCTCCGACGCATGCCTGAATACACCCGACATCATGCCGACACTCCTCTCTATGATGAATCTGCCGGTTCCAGCAGATGTCGAAGGCACCGATTTAAGCAAAGCCGCGTTTAATCAACCCACTGATGAACCCGACGCAGCCTTCATGCAGGGGATGGGGTGTACTGCCAAGTGGGAAGACGGTTATGAGTGGCGAGCACTCCGCACAAAACGGCATACCTACGCCGTCCATCGTCCAGATCGGAGCGAGAAGCTTTTCGATAATATCGCCGATCCCTTCCAAACCTGTAACCTGATTGACGCACCCGAAGCCGCTGAACTTCGAGAGCAGTTCCGGACAATGCTAAAGCACCGCATGGATACCCTCAACGACACCTTTGAGGCGTGTACATGGTATCGCGATAATTGGACCGAGGACCGGGTTATCCTCCGAACCGCGACCTTATAGTAAAATCCGACGCGCCCTTGACGCAATCATCTTTGATGCCCTTGACCTCACCCCAAGGCTCACGTGATGCGGGGTATGAAGCTTGTAGAATTGTGCTTGCGGAAAGCGCGGAGTTTGAAGGGGAAATAGGAAAATTTCGGTTGATATGTGGAACTGGTTGTGTTATCATTACCATCAAGGAATACGAATTGTGCAGGAGAGAAAGTTATGCAAAAACTAAATCAAGAACTTGTGAATAAATATTACGCGCGCGGTATAGCGTCCAGCGAAAAAGGCGAAGTTGAACTTGCGATTGAAGACTATACCCAAGCCATAGAACTAAATCCAGAATTTGCCAAGGCGTATTATCAGCGCGGACTTGCTTACAGCAAAAAAGACGAAATTAAACTTGCTATCACGGATTATACCAAAGCTATAGAACTCAAACCCGATTATGCGGATGCTTATTACAACCGCGGCGGAGCGTTTTTACGCCTTGGAGAACGGGAAAGAGCCGAAGCTGACCTAACAACTGCCAGAAACATGGGCGTTGAAGCCATCACCGCTTTAGATAAAATACTACGAGACTACGACCGTGCATGGAAAGTCCTCGGCAACTCATGAAATATTTAACAATTGAAGATATTCTGATCATTGCCGTAGGACATGTAGGTAACTATCAACTATTGCATGAAAATCAGTTACACTATTTGATTGAAGCGGTTAGTGCAAAATTTGGTGACACAGAACTGTTTCCGATAGAAACGCACGCCTAAAAAGTTCAAGACAGCTAACGGAAAGAGGTACAACCATGGATAAGAGATACCGTATTCAGAACGTTGAGACAATACCGAGTCCGTCCCTTGTTGTCTATCTCGCGCAGGTTCAGCAGAACATTGAACACGCAATCACGACTGTTAATGGGGATGTCTCGAAACTTAGACCGCATGCGAAGACCCATAAAACCGCAGAGATTATCGCTATGGAACGCGATGCCGGTATCTTGAAGCACAAGTGCGCCACGCTACGCGAAGCAGAGATGTTGGCACAGAACGGTATTCAGGATATTCTAATCGCCTATCAGATGGTAGGACCGAACATCAACCGTTTCGTCTCGCTACAGCGACAATATCCCGATGCCGATTTCAAAGTGATCGTCGATCATACAGAAGCAGTGTCGGCACTCTCCGCAGAAGTGGCGAAGTTCGGCTTGACCGTCAAAGTCATGCTCGATCTGGACGTAGGAATGAACCGCACAGGAATCCCCGTCGGTGACGCTGCTGTAGATGTCTACGCGCAGATGGAAGCAGCAGAAGGGTTGCAACCGTGGGGGTTACACGTCTACGATGGACATATCCACGATGAAGATATCGCCGAACGGAAAGCCGCCTGCAATGAAAGTCTCGCACAAGTCGCAGAGATGAAAGATAAACTTGCTGCCAAAGGTTTTGACGTACCGTTGGTGGTGATGGGCGGGACACCGACATTTCCGATCTACGCGGAGACACCCGGCGTGGAGGCATCACCCGGAACATTCGTTTTCCACGACCACGGCTATACGACCCACTTTCCTGACCTCGGTTTCACGCCTGCAGCGCTGCTCTTGAGTCGTGTGATTAGTATCCCTACACCGCATCGGATGACGCTTGATTTGGGACATAAAGCCATCGCTGCGGATCCCGCTGGCGACCGAGGGATCGTTCTGAATGTCGAAAATGCTGAAGTGGACATGCAACACGAGGAGCATTGGGCAATTAACGTTCCTGACAGCACACCGATGCACATCGGGCAAGAGATTTATGTCTGTCCGACGCATATCTGTCCGTGTGTCGCACTACATCCGTTTTACTATGTCGTAGATACTGATGGGTATTGTCGGGGCACATGGGAGGTGATAGCGCGCAATCGGACTGCTGCGTGAACCTGTGAAAATAATGCTCAAGGCCACGGGAAGAAAGGAGCTGGAACGTTTGCTGCCCAGCTGATGAGTGTCCACAGGACTGCCATGCTGAATTCCCCAAAAACCATACCTAAGAAGAAGGGACGGAATCGCTGATACTGCCGAATGCCGCTGTAACGTAGAAGCGGCATTTTAATGCTCCACGCGATTAAAACGGGAAACCAAAACACAACCAGTGTCCACGAAGCCGATAGTGCATAGCCAAGCGGATGTAAGGGCCACCACCAATAGAGCATTCTCAAGATGACCAAGCCGGTTGTCACCAAGATGCCTACGCCGAAAAAGAGCCCGCCGGTTGTACGGTGATCCGCGCCTAACCCCTCTATCGCTGCGACATTATCCTGAAATGCCCAAAGCGGATTTCCGCGATAGGTATAACTATACATATAGTTGGCACCGTGTTTATACGGAAGCCATAGATGGATGGCTGCTGCGCACAGAAACGCCAACGTACAGCCTAACACGAACACGCCTATCAACGAGCGGTATGACATTCCGACCCGATCCCTAATTTTTAAGCCGTCTAAGAAGCCTGTTAGGATTAACCCACGCTGGTCGCGAGTAAAAATTGCGTCAAGGAAAGACAGCACAGTGAGACTTTGTGCACCCAATGAAGCTTTGCTCGCGATGAGTTGATACAAATCTAACGGGCGGAACGATGTTTCTGTCATCAACAGACCACCTTCCGCTGTACTCCGCGCCATCACAACCGCAACAATGCAGATATAAACCAATATCTCGAATGCCGCAAAACCTAAATTCAGTCCGGCTGCATAACACCACCCTACTGTAAGAATCAAACTGATAATAAGCCCCCAAACTGCCGTTCGATAAGGCAGGAGTTCGTCGGCATCATCTGTTTTGTTTCCGGTGAATGCATCGCGAAAAACGCGTCGGAAATGCGGTAATCCCATATAGATAAACGAAATTACCAGCACAATATAAGCACCTGCGACTTGGTAACCAATATAAAGTCGGGTCGGATAGAGCGGCATGCTACTGACCCGTAAACCGAACATCGCTGCACCGATGTCTTGGAACCGGGTGAGTAGAAAGAAGAACCATAGGCTGAAGAGTAGTTGTGTCGGTAGGAGATAGAAAAAACCTATTGCCGCGAAAGAGATGAAGATCGGCGTATAGGCGATGGCATTGAAAGGTTGTTCCGTGAAATACGGATTGAGCAGATACCGGAGCGATAAGTTCGGAATTTGTGGCCAGATTTCATGAAGTCCGTTTAGGGTGAAAATCAACGCAGGCAGTGCGAACCCTAACCACATCAATCGGTTCCGAAAGAAACCGTGTCCTTCGTGGACGAACTCAAGTGGGAGTGAGACTAACGGGAATGAGAGTTTCTCGTTTTCAATCCACTGTTTGCGTAAAATCGCTGCCAAACAGAGGAACGCCGTGAACACGAAAAAGACGAGGACACCCCAAGCGCATAACGGTTCTAACCAGGCACGCCACGGAATGCTATCGCCACCTTGTATGCCTTCATAGAAGCTGATAGCGATGGGTGCTTGACCTTTCTGTTCAGGTGAGAATGGGATGAGCCACGGTTTGATGTGTGGGAAAAAGAGGGTGTCCCAACTATTCGTCTCGTTGGTGAAGTAGTTGACCGCGATGAGTGCTGGGATGAGTTTTTCCATGACCCCGCGCGACGAAATCATTGATGCCACAAGCATCATACAGTACATACACATCAACTCGCGGGGTGAAAAGGCAAACCGGTCGTTGAGCTTGGCAAGCAGCCGATTTCCTAATACAAGAAAAAAGAACAGTCCGATAACGGCTGGCGGTAACTGTAAAAATCCGATTTGGATGTAGGTAATCACAAGTTCCGCATAGGAGACGATGCAACAGATAATGATAACACAGCAGATACCGAGCAGGAGCGAACGTCCTGATATACGATTTTCATTCTGGGGGAGCAATATCGTACCGTCCTATATGAGATTTGGGAAAGTTTACCACAATGTTAAAGGATTGTCAAATGCCATGTAGTGGCATTGACGCCTTAAAAACTGCCGCGATGCCGACGTGTCAAGAAAATCAGACGAGGACGTTTTTTATTTTTTGTAACCGTTTTTTCAGAGGATACGTTATATAAAATATGAATAACTTCGTTTATCTAAGGGCTGAAGCAATGCCGAACCAATCGCTCCAATCCTTTGCTGAAATTAACCCACTTGTCGGATTGCCTCCAAAGACGCTGCGTTTGTATAACGCTTTGGAAATCTTTAAGAAAAGATATTGTTCTTCCGATAATCCAGACTGGTTTCGTATGCCGCACCGCGATCCGCTACTTCAGAAAATCGGGTTTTCTGAAACGGATATTGAAAACGGGATCCAAGAATTGGTACAGGCAGATCTGTTGGAAATTCAAGAGGGGCAAGACGCAAGGTGGTATTGCCTAAAGTAGCATGCAAGCCAATGAATGTCCTGTGAGAATTCCGCATCTGATTTTAGCCTCTGCATCGCCTCGGCGCGCAGCATTGCTATCGCAGATCGGGGTAACTTATGATATACACCCGAGCGATGCTGTGGAACCGCCACATAATGCCTATGCCAATAAACCGGCAAGCGAGGTGACACAAGAACTCGCCCTGCTAAAGTCATCATCTGTCGCACAACATTATGATAACGGTTTGATTATCGGGGCAGATACACTCGTAGCGTTAGATGGTAAACTTCTCGGGAAACCGACTGACGGTGCTGAGGCATTAGCGATGTTGACCGCACTGAGCAACACATGCCACCAGGTCGTGACCGGTGTAGCGTTAATCGACGCATCATCAGGACGCGAACAGGTCTGGGCAGAGACGACTCAGGTCTACTTTCGGAAATTACAGAACACCGAAATAACGGCATATATCGAGAGCGGTGAACCATCGGATAAGGCTGGCGCGTATGGGATTCAAGGACGCGCCGCCGCTTTCGTTCGGCGCATTGAAGGGTGCTATTTTAATGTTGTTGGACTGCCATTAGCAAGCCTCGTTGAATATCTCTCCGATTTTCAATCCAAGGAAGATTAAGAACATCCGAAACTTGTAGTCCGTAATGAAATGGTTCTCACTGCGAAGCAGGATTTAAGAGATGCATCTTAACACTCCTCCGTCAAATCCCCATGCTTTAGCTTGTGGGATGTAGACGGCTGTGATATTATGTAAAAAATAATCTTGACAATCTAATCAAAAAGTGGTATAATGCTATTAGCACTTGGTTAGGGTTCTCACCTCTGCCACACTCTGGCAGAGTCCTAACCGCCACCGTGAGAAGTGGCATGAGTGCGAAGTGCGATACCACTCTAAAAGTATACTGGAATGCCCGCGACCGATACGAGGCGTAAGAACCCGATCAACTGTTTGTGCATTCCACCAATTCTTATCAAACAGGCAGGCTTAGCTGCCTAAAGTGGAGCGACAGTAAGACGGTGGACGCTTAGCGAAAACCGCAGTCGCGAGGAAGCACAAGCCCCTACCTTCAGGTAGTGGGTACTATGACTTGTTGATTGCCCGCTGTTTATAGTGAAACGAAAAAATAAAGAGACACTTTCCTCCCCCGGTAGGTTCGGTTTCCTAACCGAACCGGTGTGGAGTGTCCTATTAATTCTAAATTTTACTATAAACGCAAAGTAAATGTAAAAAATGTCGGCATCTAAAAATTACACACCTACCGACGGATACACCGAAATCGTGAAGCCCGGCGAGATGGGCATCGCTAAACTCCATTTCGGGATTCTTACCCTCACCCCCGACGCAACATTCTTTGACCATTCTGATGATACTGAAGTCGCCTTGATTGCTTTGGAAGGCAGCTGCACACTCTTAGTCGGACATAACGGCAACAAGGCTTATGGAACTTTAGGAAACCGTCAAGATGTTTTCCACGGCGAGGCGTGCATAGCGTATATCCCACACTACACAACCTACGAGATTCTTACACATGAAACAGGTGTCGAAATTGCGGTATGTAGAATACAATCTTATTCGGAATCTGCGGCGGTTATTTTGACGGAAGGCGAGACAATCGGTGAAGATGAGACACTTCTTAGGATTTGGGAAAACGTTTTTTCGGAGAGTTCAGATGTCCGTGTAAGTGGCGAAGCGATCTGCTTTCAGCGGTTCCGAGATACGGATGGCGTTGCAATTTACGATGTTACGCGCACCACAGAAACGGTGCGCGCACAGGTATATCACAATGATGTGTTGACTGTTCCAGACCAGCATAATGCCATCCTGCTAACGTCCGGAAGCAATAGTTATCAGTTGTGGATACAACCAAGAAGTTGAAAAGGATACGGATCGCGAGTGTCCAGAAATACCCAAACAAAAACACTCGCTCCTACAAGCAGATGAAATGTGGATAGAACACTACTCGCCTTCAATGAGTTCGCCACCCTTCTTCAGAAAAGCGACAGCACTCCGCGAGATTTGAACCTTTACCTCTTGGCTATTTAGTTCCCCAACAGCAATCAGGATAATGTTCTTATCATTGCTCAATCCGAGAATCTTGCCGTGCAGTCCACCGTTGGTTACGATTTCGTCACCCTTAGATAGATTCTCAAGCATATTTTGGTGTTTTTTGCGTTTCGTTTGCTCCGGCCGAAATAGTAAAAAATAAAAAATAACACCCATCGCTAAAAACGGGACGAGCATACCTGTTATTGCATCCATAAGTGTCTCCTAAAGAATCAGCATGGCATCGCCATAACTGTAAAAACGGTAGTTATTTTCGAGTGCCGCTTGATACGCCTTCTGGGTCAACTCGCGCCCAGCGAAGGCACTCACCAGCATTAGTAAAGTTGATTTAGGTAGATGAAAATTGGTAACCAAGGCATCTACCACGTTAAATTGGTATCCCGGATAGATAAAGAGTTCGCTATAACCGCTATAAGGGTGGACAGTGCCAGTCGCACCAGCGGTTTCAAGTGAACGCACCACTGTCGTTCCGATAGCGACAATTTTTGAGCCGGTCTCCCGTGCTGTGCGTACCCGGTGCGCTTCTGTTTCAGTGAAATGAATATATTCGGCGTGCATCTTGTGCGTCTGAATATTTTCGACCTTCACGGGTTGAAACGTCCCAGGTCCAACGTGTAGTGTTAACGTCGCGATCTCTATCCCGTTACCTTCCAATTCTGTCAGTAGTTCTTCTGTAAAGTGCAGCCCGGCAGTCGGCGCAGCAATCGCACCTTCCGTAGCAGCATAGATGGACTGATAGCGCACCCTATCTTCAGCGTTCGGTGGACGACGAATGTAAGGTGGTAACGGCATCATGCCGATGTCCGAAAGTATGGCTAAAAACGTTTCGGTGTGATCGTAGTCGAAACGGACGATACAGTGTCCATCATCCGGTTTCGCCACGACCTCTGCTGTCAGTCTATCGGTACCGAATACAATCCGTGTGCCGATCCGAAGACTCCGTCTCGGTTTCGCGAGAACCTCCCAAGTGTTCGTCTCGCTTTCTCGGATGAGGAGCAGTTCTATCTTACCGCCGGTCTCTGCCTTTTTACCGATTAGACGTGCCGGGATTACCTTAGTGTCATTTAGCACTAACACGGAATTGCGCGGTAAATGTTCACCGATATGTGAAAATTGTGTGTGCTGAAAAGCACCCGTATCTCGATTGATTACCAAAAGTCGTGACGCATCACGTCGTTGAAGTGGACTTTGCGCGATCCGATCAGGAGGCAGTTGGTAATCAAAATCTGTGAGTTTCATAATAACCGTTGAGAGTGGACTCGCCAAGAAATCACATCGAATCGAACAACGACGCTTGCGAACCTAAAGGATAATCGAAATACGTGTAAGCCGCGTCGCTTGCAACACGGCCTCCAGGGGTCAAAGCTAAAAACCCTTCTTTAATGTAGTAAGGTTCGTAAACCTCCGAAATCGTGCGTTCATCCTCACTCAAGGCGACGGCGAGTGCCTTAAGTCCAGCCCGTCCGCTGAATTTCTCAATAAGCGTCTGAAAGTAGGCGTAATCTTGCGCGTTTAATCCGCGTTCGTCGATACCAAAGAATTCAAGTGCCGCCTCCGCAACTTTCAGCGAAAGCATGCCGTCGCCTTTGACTTCAGCATAGTCCCTAACGTTAGCGAGCAACTTGTTCGCGATACGCATTGTACCGCGCGAACGGCAGGCTAATGCGTATTCCGCGTCCTCGTCAATACTAATGTTGAGTTTTGAACTGTTGATTCGAATAACCTGTTGGATGTCTTCCGCTTCATAGTAATCAAGATGGATGCGGATGCCAAAACGGTCTCGAAACGGACCCGCGAGCAGACCTTCACGCGTCGTCGCACCCACAAGCGTGAAGTGCTGGAGCGGAATTTGCACGGAATCCGATGCCGGACCCTGACCGATCGTTAAATCGAGCTGATAATCTTCCATCACAGGGTAAAGTGACTCTTGGACATGTCCTTTCATGCGATGGATTTCGTCAATAAACAGAACGTCTCCCTTTTCGAGATTCGTCAACGTCGAAGCGAGATCGAGCCGTTCCATGACAGGTCCGATCGTCTGTTTAAAGTTGCTCCGAATTTCGTTGGCGATGATCCTCGCGAGGGTCGTTTTACCGAGTCCCGGCGGACTGACGAGTAGGACGTGCTCAAGCGCGTCGCCACGCTTTTTCGCGGCTTCAATGTGGATACGGAGCTGCTCTTTGGCTCTGTCTTGTCCGATGAATTCGTCTAACCTTTCAGGACGGAGACTATATCCAAAGTCGTCCTCTTCATCGGCTAAATCGGAGAAATCGGGTATGTTGTGATTATCCATTTTTTTTATCGGAATACGAAGCATCCACTCCAATTTGTCGGTTTAGTATTAGTAAGAACTAATTTCGGATATAGCGAAGTGCTTGTTTGACTAAGTTATCCCGTTGTGCAGAACTACCAAGCACTTTTTGCGCTTTTTCAACGGCTTGTTCTGCCTCAAGCTCTGAGGCACCAAGGTTAACAAGGATTTGGATCACCTCTATATCTGGTGCCACAGATTTTTCCGTATCCGCCATGCTTTCCAATTTTATTTGACCGATCTTATTTTTCAGTTTGGTAATGACAACTTGTGCAATGCCTTTGCTTAAGCGTGGCACCCGCATCAGTGTGGTCGTATCTCCACGTTGTACAGCGCGTTGGAATTGTGAAGGCGACAACCTCGAAACAATGTTTTGCGCGAGTGCCGGTCCTACACCCGAGACAGTCAGGGCCAGTTCAAAAACTTTGAGCGCGTCCATTGAGGTGAATCCGTAGAGCGTGACCTTGTTTTCGCGGTTTTGGTAATAGTGCGTATAGAAGGTAACTGTCTCGCCTATAGGGGGTAGACCGGTTATAATACGTGGTGTCACATCAACGGCGTATCCGATGCCGTTAACGTCTACGATGACCTGTTTTGTATCCTTATGGGCGATAACACCTTTGATATAAGCAATCATTTTTTAAACTATGGGCCTTCTTTTTGCTCTCCATTACATTTCGAGCAGGTTTTCGGTTAATTCAAACGGGTTTGCAGCCAACTATGTTGTGTTTTTCATCAGAAACCATCGTGAAACGAAGTGGAACGATGCACAAAGGCTGATAGTTAAAAATATTTTTTACGGAGTTCAAGGACTTTATAGGAACGGGCATGGCAGAGCGCGAGCGCGAGCGCATCGGCAGCGTGATCAGGGCGAGGCGGCTCTTTAAGTTTAAGCAGTGCTTGTACCATCTTTTGCATCTGAGCTTTTGTGGCTTTCCCGTAGCCGACGATAGCTTGTTTAACTTGAGTGGGTGTATATACAGTAACAGAGCAGCCCGCATTCGCTGCTGCGAGTTTCACGATACCTTTGACCTCACTAACCCCAAACGCGCTGCTCGTGTTTTTACTAAAGAAAATATTTTCAAGTACCACACTCTCGATAGCGAATTCTGTGATCAAGCGCGTTATAACATCGTAAATCTCTTTTAACCGCACCTCTGGTGCCGTTCGTGGGCTGGTACGAATGTTACCGAAATTACGCGGAATTAAACGGTTACCGTGGGACTCAACCACACCGTATCCTGTATTCGCAATACCCGGATCAACGCCAAGAATTATTTTTTTACTGTTTCTTGCGGTTGGGTAAGGCTGGTTTCGCATGTGATGTCCCTTCCCATAGAGATGTCCGCCACGACATTATACCTTTGTTACGCTGCGGCTTCTAAAAGGTTATCCGGAATATCGAAGTTGGCATAAACCTTCTGAACATCATCAAGGTCATCGAGGGCATCCATGAGGCGTAGCATCCGTTCCGCTTCTTTCCCCTCAAGTTTCACCGTGGTTTGTGGAATCATGCTAATTTCAGCGAGTTGAACTTCGGCGGCTGTCTCCTGAATCGCCGTCAGGACGCTATCGAACATCTCAAACGGCGTAACGACTTCCATACCTGTGTCGGAGGACGTCACATCTTCGGCACCGGCTTCAACTGCGATCATGAACAATTCCTCTTCATCGATGCTATCAGGTGTAACGACGATCAATCCGCATTTATCGAAACCCCATGCGACGCACCCGCGTTCACCGATTCTACCCTCATGTTTACTAAAAACGTGCCGAATCTCCGCAACTGCGCGATTACGATTGTCGGTCAAGACTTCTATCATAACCGCAACACCCCCGGGCCCGTAACCTTCGTAAAGAATTTCTTCGTAGGTCTCACCCTCAAGTTCGCCCGTACCACGGAGGATCGCTTTGTTAATGTTATCATTAGGCACATTGTTCGATTTCGCAGCGGCGATAGCGGTTCGCAGTCGCGGGTTTGTGTCTACATCGCCACCACCGATACGCGCCGATGCCGTAATCTCTTTGACCAATTTTGAGAAGAGTTTACCGCGCCTCGAATCGTTTGTCGCTTTTTTGTGTTTAATTGTTGACCATTTAGAGTGTCCTGACATAACATCTGTCCTTTCTGATAGTGAACTTTCCTGCTAACCCTCTATTTTAACATATCATGTATACAACGCTTTGTCAAGCAAAACGCTAACTGCTATTTTTCAGTGGAAAAAAACTGGATCGTGTGTTAAAATTGATATATCCCTTGTTTATAAGGAGTTTAAGGGGGTTGTTATGTTACCTTTTGTCCTTAAAGTTGCTGACCGTCCGGTAGAACGGCTGCAGCGTGTCAATACTGAAAATGAACCTATTGATGTGAATGTCCAAATTGAGCTTTATTCACGCGAGTTTAACCGTGTTGATGGAGATAGCACATCACAATCCCGGCGGTTGAACGAGTTAATTTATGCGACTTTCGTTCAATTTCTCCGAGATCAGGCAGAACCGGAAGTCTTTCTGCCGTTTGAACGTCTTGTCCAACATCCGTGCCGCCAATACTTGTTGATCCTTTCGGCATCAAGCTCCCATGAACTCTTTGAGATCTGCCAGATGCAGGCGGGCTCAAGTTCCTCTATACTGAATTATGGCGGATATGAGATAACAATCAAACCGCGCAGACACGTCTTGGATACCACAGCCTATCTGGTAGCACCCGATAAATATACACTCTTTATGCGGAAGGTCCAGGAAGACAATACCGTTCGGATCTACCGAAGCGATTTTATTAATCTAAATCGTAACTCCCCGCCCCCCTTTAAATTCGATACCCGTGATATATTGGAGAATGTCCAACTTGAACTCGGGAGGGCAAGAGAGCAGAATCTGCCGATAGAACAACTACTCATGTTTCCACCGAGTTCCGAAGAGACAAACCGTACCCGCCTTCTTAAATGCCCTGAATGTGGGGGCAGAGTACGCCGGCTCGGTAGAGAGGCCAATTTCTGCTTAGAATGTGATTGGGACAACCTACCGCCTCTCAGGCAGACACGCTAACTTTGGCTGCCAAGTCGCGCGATATGAAGAACGATAACCGTATTACCAACCGCAAGAACCGCGCCAACAATCGTTTGAAGGAGTGTGTGCCGTTTCCGGTAAACCCGCGCCCAAGAGATCAACGGCACTAACAGGAATAACCAGCCAAAGTGTGGGTTAACGAGCATCACAAGAACGGTAACGCATCCGGTGGCAACGCTACTGTGAAAACTGATCTTCCAGAGCGGCGTAATCGCCGAAAAAATAATACTATTCGTAATATACGCGACACCTGCCCAAACAATTTCACGCGCCGCACCAAGCCGGTACAGTAGAACGGTCCCCACAACCATACTGATAAGCGTACAACATAACGGTAGAAACCGTTCTTCTCTATTCTGCAGATGGAGATCGCTGACTTTAGAGAATCGCACCATTACGGCTATTGAAAGTGCTGGCAACACGGTGACAAATAGCACGACAATCGCTAACCAGCGGAGCGCGTTTTGCGGGTCGGCATGTTTGTGGACAACCCCGGCAGCGGTCGCGATCGGTACCAAAAATGGACTAAAAAGAACAGAGGTCCCCCACGCGATGCCTGCCGGTATTGTTGATAAATTGCGACGCGCCATCTATTAATCTGATGATTCCAAGGTTTTGAGGAAATTAACGAGGTCTGTTCCGTGGGTAGCGGCGTTAACCTTCTTGTCAATCTCTATAATCTTCCCCGATTTATCGATGATAATCGCTGAACGCTTGATCGCACCGTCTGGTGCATCCGTTGCGCCGTACAGGAGCGAGAGATTACGTCCTGTATCCATCAAAAGCGGGAAATTCAACTGATTTTCTTCTGAAAATTTCTGACGCGAATCCGCATCGTTGTGCGTAATCCCGAAAATCTGAGCATCGTATTTTGCAAAATGACTCGACTCATCACGGAGCGAGCAAACTTGCGCCGTTCAGCCACGTCCGAAATCGCGCGGATAGAACGATAATACCACATTCTTTTTTTCGATTAACTCGCTCAACTGATGCATTTTGCCTGTACTATCTGTAGCAATAAAATCTGGAGCGAGTTGTCCAACTTCTATCTTCGGCAGCACCTTCTTAAGCATCGCAACAACATCTGCACCGTGCGTTTTGACATTGACCTCTTTATCAATGGCGCGGATGTATCCCGCTTTATCAATAATAAAAGTCGCCCGTTGTGAAGCGTTGAAACGCTCCATAATACCGCTGTACTGATTGCTTACCTCAAATTCGGTGTCTGCTAACAGCGAAAACCCGAATTTCTGTTCCTCTCGAAACCGTTTATGTGAGTCAACGGTGTCAACACTAACGCCGAACAGGACACTTCCTGTTGCTTCTATCTCGCTCAAATTATCCCGGAGCGAGCAAAGTTCGGTCGTTCAGCCACCGGTAAAATCTTTCGGATAAAATGCGAGGACGACACTCTTTTTGCCGAGATAGTCACTCAGGCTTCGCTCCGTCCCCTCTTCATCTTTCAATGTGAAATCTGGGGCAATCATCCCCACTTTTAGTGTATTTGGAGCTGTCACTGCCTCCTCCCCTGATACTGTTGCAATCAAAATGGCTGTCATGACACTAACAGCCAAGATGCTTACATAAAATTTTGTTTGAAACATTAAATTATGCCTCCATTCGTCCCGTAATTATAATGATATTATACGTTATTTTCTCCTGTCTGTCAAGCGAATCAGGTTCACTACTTTGAAATGACACCGTGTTCTTCAAGCCAAACTTTCAGCGGAACATCTGCGTCCTTTGGTGAGAAATGGCCGTTTGCGTTAGTCCCTCCACCGAGCAGTTGTTGCCGGATCGGATCGTTCCGTTCAAACATCTCTTTCGGGATCGTCATATTGTCTTTGCTTCGGAGCCAACGGTAGCCGTAGCCGTAGAAGAGTCCTTTACGCGTGATTTCGGAGTCATTCTCGCTCCGTGCATGCCATATACGCCTGTCAAAGAAGACGGCATCACCGGTTTTACAACAGACAGGTGTCGCGTTTTCCGGCATCGAACCATCCGCTGGACGCTCAAGTTTATCCCATAAATGGCTCCCAGGAATAACATAGAAATTCCCGCGCCCGACTTCCGAACAGTCGGATAGCCAGTAGACGACTTTGATCGAGAGGCGCGGACGCGGTGAACTTTCGATTTCAATATTAACGCGTCCGCTATCTTGGTGCCAGCCAAGGGGGGCCGGTTTACCGCGTACCGCCTCCGGACGCGGGGGTGTAACAATGAAATGACTGTGGTAGGAGTAGATATTCCATCCCAAAATGCCCCAGACCTTCGGGAACGTTTTATACCAGTCCAGAATGTTTACGAAAATCTGGTCTCTGCCGAGGAAGTTTGGATAGAAAAAATTTTTGTGCGCGGTCAACTGATTTTTGGTATGTGGGTCATAACCGGCATCAAGGTGATCCTGATAGATGTTATCAACCCGTTCTTCAAGCCGTTCAACGAGGTCTAACGGGAGCGCGTTTTCAACGATGAAATATCCATCCTCATTTAAACTGTTGCGCTGTTCGTCTGTAATCTGATGTTGTAAATGGCGTTCATCAAGCATACATTCAATCTCCAATTGCGGAAATGCTGCATCGTAGCATAGGCTGTTGGTTTCCTGTGCCTCTTTCTCGAAAATTAAGTCCATCAAATTAATTCGGTAACGGTCCTTCTATCTGATCCACGAGATGGATTGAGTGGATAACATCACGGAGGTCTGTGAGCGGGACTTTCTTGTTGCGGACGCAATCGACGAAGTGCTGGTGCATGGTTAACACACCTTCATAACTCGGTGGGTCGCGCTCGTCAACCCCGTCAACTTCCCAGCCTCCCATAGTGCTTCTATTGTTATCTTCATAAATTTCGATCTCTTCGGGAATCTTCATGTAGCAGCCGATACCGACACCGTGTAATTCAGAGCGCAGCACACGCCCACCCGAGGCACGACTCCCAAAAAGCACACCTGTGACGTTGTTATCGAAACGGACGAAAGCGGTATAGAAATTGCGCTGTTCCGCACCGAAAGTGTCACGATGCGCCGTGACTTCCACAGGTTCGCCACCGGCCATATAACGGAGTAAATCGACGACGTGACAGACATCGTTCCAGAGGGTCGTCGTAAATTCTCGGTTCCCCCCTAACATCTGCTTGTTAAAAGTGGTAACGGCTAATGTTACGGGTCCCTTTTCTGCAACACGCCGCATCGCTTCGCGTGTAACAGCCGCATACCTGCGTTGAAACCCTACCATGCAGTAGACATCATTGGCGACTGCCGCCTCAAGTAATTGTTGGGTTTCGTCGCTGTTTGCCCCCGGCGGTTTCTCTATAAACAGATGCTTGCCAGCGTTCAGGCAATCCAAAGCGGGCTGCAAAATCCATTTCTCGTTCATGACACAATAGACGACATCTAAATCCAAAGTATCCAACATCTTACGGTGATCTGTGAACGTATGCGGGAACTCGTATTTCTGCGCGACTTGCGCCAGTTTCGCCTCATCGAGTTCACACGCACCGAGCATCTCGACATCATCTTCCAGACGATTAACGTTCGGATAATGGGCACCTTGACTGCGGCCACCTGCACCGATAAATCCTGCTTTAAGCATTGGGAATATACCTCTCCGTCTCAGTATTCGCTAAATCATATCCACGAAAGTGTTCGTACTTTACCACAAGGTTGCGTCAATTTCAAGAAAATTTTTCGGCGTTTCGATTGTGAGGAACACTGCAATGGATTGCTGAAAAATTGTGCTTTAAAAATTTGAAATATCTCTGTATTCTGTGTTATTCTTAAACTACACGGATTCTCAAACAAGTCGAAACGTTCTCTGTTCATAGAACAACTCGAAACTGAAAAGGAGAGATTCATGCCAGTTTTTGATGCAGAAGCCTTAGAATTTTGGGAAGAGCACGGCTATGTTGTCGTGCCAGAAGCGGTGCCACTCGAAAATTGTCGCGCTGCCGAACAAGCCGTCTGGGATTTTCTTGAAATGGACGGTGATAATCCTGATAGTTGGTATCCCGATCCACCGCGACGGAGCATTATGGTCGAAATTTACCAGCACCAAGCGTTGTGGAACAACCGCCAATACCCGCGTATCCATCAGGCGTTCTCGGAGATTTGGGGAAATGATAAACTCTGGGTCAGTTTTGATCGCGCGAGTATGAATCCGCCTGAACGTCCAGATTGGAAGTTCACCGGTCCTTATTTGCATTGGGATATGTCGTTGGACAGTATGCCCGTACGTTTAAAAGTACAGGGTGTACTCTATCTGGCGGATACGCCCGGCAATCAAGGCGCGTTTACCTGTATTCCGGGGTTCCATCGGAAGTTAGAGGCGTGGTTGAACGCCCTCCCCGAGGACGCGAACCCACGGCACGTCGTCCGAGAATACCAATCCGAGGCGGTCCCGGTTGCAGGGAAAGCTGGGGATCTCGTGATCTGGCACAGCGCATTACCACACGGCAGCAGCCCGAACTCCGCAGAACGCCCCCGGATGGCACAATACATCACGATGTCACCGGCACCGGATGATGGCAAAGCGACAAGCGAAGGCCGTGTTAAAGGATGGCGCGAACGGCTAACAGGCCTCGGAAAGGAACAAAAAGAGAAAGAGCATCATCACGGTAAAACAGCCGAATTGACACCGCTCGGAAAAAAACTCCTCGGACTCGAACCGTGGGTTGCGTGATGTGTCCGTCCTATCCTTAACAGGACTTACGCAATGATTGTAGACTGTTCTGTTAGATGAAATTTTTCTGTAAACACAGCGTTCTGATAGCACAAACTAACAGTTTGTGGTACAAAAGAGCCGCATCCGTAAGTCCTACTTAACAGATCGGGTGGGTGCTTGTGACGCTCACTGATGTGCAGCGCCTGCATGAAGGAGGCTTTCTCATGACAGATTTATTGGCAGCACGCGCACAGATGGCAATGTCACTCGCATTTCACATCATCTTCGCTGTGGTCGGCATAGCGATGCCACTACTGATGGTGATTGCCGAGGGATTGTGGCTCAAGACACGGGAAGAAGTCTATCTCACGCTGGCGAAACAGTGGGCAAAAGGGACTGCTATCATGTTCGCTGTCGGGGCAGTCTCCGGGACCGTTCTCTCTTTTGAACTCGGTCTCTTGTGGCCCGAGTTCATGGCTTACGCCGGTCCGATCATCGGGATGCCATTTTCGCTGGAAGGGTTGGCATTCTTCCTTGAAGCGATCTTCTTAGGACTTTACCTCTACGGTTGGGACCGCATCCCAAAATATGCACACTGGTTCGCGGGCATGATGGTGCTGCTCGGCGGCACTTTTTCCGGTATCTTCGTTGTTACCGCAAACGCATGGATGAACACGCCTACCGGTTTCTCAATCGTCAATGGCGAAGTGACAGACGTTGATCCGATTGCAGCGATGCTTAACCCTTCCTCATTCAGTCAAGTGCTCCACATGACGATCGCTGCATTCCTCGCAGTCGGATTCGCGGTCGCTGGCATCCACGCCTATCTTCTCAGACGCGACCCAGATAACCTGTTCCACCGTCGGGCATTCGCTATTGCCTTGAGTGTCGGTGCCGTGTTTGCAATACTCCAGCCGATTTCTGGGGACATCAGCGCAAAAAAGGTCGCGAAGTACCAGCCTATCAAACTCGCAGCGATGGAAGCGCAGTGGGAGACGGAGCGCGGCGCACCTTTACGGATTGGAGGGATTCCCGACGAGGACGCTGAAGAGACCCGATACGCACTTGAGATTCCGAAGGCACTCAGTTTCCTCGCACATTCCGATTTCAACGCAGAGATAATAGGGCTTAAAGAAGTGCCGCGCGAAGACCGTCCACCTGTAACCATCGTGCACTTCGCATTTCAAATTATGGTCGCCTGCGGGATAATCCTCATTATCGCCGGACTTCTTGGTGGTTGGCTTGCGTGGAAACACAAAAAATTGCCGACCCAAGACTGGTACCTGCGGTTCGTCACGCTCTGCACGCCACTTGGATTTATCGCAATTGAAGCGGGTTGGACGGTTACGGAGGTCGGTCGCCAACCCTGGGTTATCTACAATATCATGCGTACAGCAGATGCGGTAACCCCGATGCCGAATCTCGTTGTCCCCTTTGTTAGTTTTACGGTGCTTTATATTTTCCTTTCGATTATTGTTTTCGTCCTCATGCGCCGTCATATATTTTTAGGTTCGCATTAACTTGTTATAGGACTTACGCATTTCCTCTTAAAGTCCCCCTGATAAGGGGGATTTAGGGGGTTAGGAACAACGAAATTACGGTATTAGTTATTGGTTATCAATAGGACGTGTGGTGATTGCAGGGATTTTTATCTACCACAAAAACCTGTTACTGATAACCGATAGCCGATAGCTATTATTATGTTAACACTTGAACTTTGCGTTGCGGGTGTGATGCTTATCTCCTTGATTATTTATGTGTTGACAGGAGGTGCCGATTTTGGCGGCGGTATCTGGGATCTGTTCGCAACAGGTCCACGTACGAAAGCGCAACGCACACTTATCACGCAAGCCATCGCACCCATCTGGGAAGCGAACCACGTCTGGATGATCGTAATTGTCGTCCTGCTTTTTGTGGCGTTTCCGGTCGCATTCGCAGCGATTAGCACGGCTTTGCATATTCCGTTGACGCTGATGCTTATCGGGATTGTGCTACGAGGTTCAGCGTTTGTGTTTCGCACCTACGATGTCCAATCGGATACAACACACCGCCGCTGGAGTCGAGTCTTTGCCATCGCGAGTGTCATCACACCCGTGATGTTGGGGGTTACGTTGGGCGCGGTTGCGTCCGGCACAATTCATGTTGATGTAGAAAGCGGAGCCGTAGACACCGACTTTATCTCGGCATGGTTCGCGCCATTTCCGTTTGCAATCGGGTTCTTCACTTTGACGCTCTGTGCCTTGCTCGCGGCGGTATATCTTACGCTGGAGACCGATGACCTGGAACTACAAGAAGATTTTCGGCGACGTGCACTTATCGCAGCAGTGGGTGTCGGCGCGATGGCGGGATTGAGTTTTATCTTATCTGCTGACGGTGCGCCGACAATCCGGCATGGACTCGGTAGCGCGGCGTGGTCAATCCCGTTTCAAGTCTTGACTGGCACGCTGGCAGTGTGGGCAATCTGGACGATCTGGAACCGTCAATTCCGGCTCGCACGTATTCTCGTCCCGATACAGGTTACATTGATTATTTTCGGTTGGGGATTGGCACAGTATCCATATCTCGTCACACCAAACTTAACCTTTTCAAATACGGCAGCACCGGATACAGTGCTGCGTCCAGTCCTGATTGTACTGTGTGTCGGAATTGTACTGTTGGTGCCTGCGTTCTGGTATCTTTACGCTGTGTTTAAGGGGACATCTCAGCAGGCAGGTGAAGCCGTAGTACAGGTTGACGATTCTAAAAACGATTCGGCATGAACCCATCGCTTTTTCCCTTGATTTACCGCTTATTTCTTGCTAAACTTAAAGAGATTTAGCGGATCCCACTATTCACCCTGAAAACGGGTGAAGTCCACGCCTCGCCAACAAACTGAAACTCAGAGTCGGTCAACCTATTGATACAAAAATTAAAAGATAACATCTTTCTAATAGTCTCGGTGCTGCTGTGTCTCTTTATCTTAGCCGAGGTCAACTATCCGCGGCTGGCACCGCAATCAGAATTAGCACTCTTCGCGATGTTAGGGTTAATAGTGGTATTCTTGAGATACCCTATTCACCCGCGTTTTGAGGACAACCCTGTTTTTCAAGTCCTTGATGCTGTGCTGATAGGCAGTGTAGTCTTCTGCTTCGGTTATGTTGTTGCACAAACGGAGCCGGTCTTTCAAAGTTTCTGGTTAGACGGTAAGTCTCTCGGCGATCGCGCAGGCGCGGAATTATCACTGGATTACGTTGTCGGTGGCATCGGACTCGTTTTAGTATTAGAAGCGACACGTCGTTCTATTGGCATCGCGCTTCCGCTACTCTCTTTTGCTTTTCTGCTTTATGCCAGTTTCGGGCAGTTCATGCCGGATTGGCTGTTTCCACATCGCGGTTATTCTCTCCAACGTATTGTGAGCCAAACCTTTTTGCACAGTCAAGGCACTTTCGGGGTCGCGCTTCGGGTGATGTTCACCTATGTCTTCCTTTTTGTCCTATTCGGCACGTTGTTGGAACACACCGGCGCGACCGGTTATGTCCTGAATTTGGCGAGACGTGTGTTCGGTTCAAGCGCAGGCGCGCCCGCGAAGGTCGCTGTCTTGAGCAGCGGCATGATGGGATCGCTGTCGGGTTCTGCCGTTGCAAACACAGCGACGACCGGAACGTTTACGATTCCGTTGATGCAACGCGCTGGATTCCAGCCAGCGATAGCAGGTGGAATAGAAGCCGCGGCGAGTTCTGGCGGCGCGCTGATGCCACCCATCATGGGTGCCGCTGCTTATATGATGCTCGAAATCGTGGAACCCTCTGTTACCTATCTGGAGATCATCAGAGCAGCGCTGCTACCTGCAATCCTTTACTATACCGGAATGTTGTGTATGGTACACTTTGCTGCGAATGCTGCAGAAGATAGGCGCGCGCACAGTTCGGAAGAAACGAGTACCGACACGGAAAAAGAAAAAGACAAAAAACTGTTGACTGTGCAAGGGGGCGTCTTTCTCGCTGCCTTTGTTACGCTGATTGTGTTCCTACTCCTTGGTGCTACGGCATTCCGCGCGGTGAGTTGGAGTCTACTGGTTATCGGTGTGATTAGCCTCGTGAACTTTCTAATCCAGAGAATCGGTAAACAGCGAGCGACAGAGACCCTGGATGGCATTTCGGGTTTGCGAAAAGGTGCCGACTTTTTAATAACACCTTGTAGACGTGCCGCGCAGAGCGGCGTTTCGCTTATCGCAGCCGCCGCATGCGTCGGCATCATTCTCGGCGTGGTGACGCTCACAGGAGTCGGTAGCAAATTACCGTCAACGCTTTTACCCATCGCCGCTACGAACCTAATATTAGCACTCTTTTTTCTCATGATCTCAACGATCATTCTCGGAATGGGGCTGCCTTCATCGGTCTGTTATCTGCTGATGGCGATCTTGGTGGGGCCTGTACTTCTGGACTTGGGGGTCGTTCCGCTTGCGGCGCACTTCTTTATCTTCTATTTTGGGATGATGTCGATGGTAACACCGCCTGTCGCTTTGGCGGCGTATGCTGCTGCGGCTATCGCAGGCTCCGGGATCATGACGACGGCGTTCGCTGCGTTCAGGTTCGCACTTGTCGGCTTCGCATTACCTTACGCCTTTGTGTTACGTCCCGCGCTACTCTGGCTGAGCAACGATGGTAGCACGCCAGCGTTGTGGACAGTTGTCGGAAATTTCTCACTGACGTTGGTCGGGACGGTTATCTTGGCGGCAGCTATCGCAGGTTATATCTTTAACAAATTATCGTTATGGGCGCGTGCGCTGTTATTTATTGCTGCAATTGTTCTCTTCTTTGCACCGACCGCTATCCAGTTCGTATGGGTTCACGGAATCGTCGGACTTGCAAGTATTACTATTTTTTACTATAATTGGCGAGAGAAAGGAGGTACGTCATGAAAAATGGAACGAGAGGGTTGTTGTACAGTTTGCTGGTGCTACTGTTTCTGCTTCACAACGATTTCTGGTTCTGGGAAACACCGCAGATCGTTTTAGGGTTACCGGTTGGACTGCTCTATCATATCGGGTACTGCCTTGTGGCAGCGTTGCTGATGGCTGCCTTCGTCAAAGCGCACGGGGATTGGGGTGAGGAATGAGTCTTGCTGTCGTTTTTATCTATCTTGGTGTCGTACTGATGCTCGGTATTTTAAGCCATAAGCTTTTCCGGAACACCGGCGAAGACTACTTCGTCGCAAGTCGGACAATCAACTGGTTTATCCTATTGATGACGCTCTTCGGCACGAATATGACCGCCTTCTCGATTCTCGGCGCATCCGGTGAAGCCTATCACAGAGGCATCGGGGTCTTCGCATTGATGGCATCTTCTTCCGCGATCGTTGTGCCGTGTGTGTTCCTCTTCATCGGGACCCGTCTCTGGCGACTCGGAAAACGGTTCGGTTATGTAACACAGGTACAGTACTTCCGGGACCGGTGGGAATCCGACGGTTTAGGACTCCTCTTGTTTGTTATATTTGTGCTGCTTCTCATACCGTATCTGCTGATTGGCGTAATGGGTGGTGGCGGCACATTGGCGACCCTCACGGAGGGCAAAATTCCACAATGGATAGGAGGATTACTCATCTGTGCGGTTGTACTCAGTTACGTTACTTACAGTGGTATGCGTGGCACCGCATGGGTGAACACGTTCCAAACGCTCGTTTTTATGACACTCGGTGGCATCACATTCTTTGTGATCACGTATCGGATGGGCGGGTTGTCAAATGCAATCTCTAAAGTTGATCCGAGTCTACTGATGCAAGCCGAACATATTAAGCCGTTGGAATTATTGACCTATCTCTGTGTTCCGCTCTGTGTCGGTATGTTTCCACATATCTTTTCACATTTCTTAACGGCGAAAGATGTTGGGTCTTTCCGTTATGCAATTATCCTATATCCGTTATGTATCGCGATTGTGTGGATTCCGAGCGTTCTCCTCGGAATACTTGGCAATGTAGATGTTCCGGGTTTAGAGGGACCGCAAGCAAACAACGTCCTAATTCAGATGATCGGTATACACGCCCCCGGTGTTTTAGCTGGATTCTTAGGCGCAGGGGTTTTCGCTGCGATTATGTCTTCGCTCGACTCACAGTCGCTCGCTATTGGCAGTATGTTCACACACGATATTATCGGTCACTATCGTCAAGAAGCGTTTTCGGAGAAACAGCGGGTCTGGGTCGGACGGCTGTTTGTGAGCGGCGTACTCTGTGTTACCTACCTCATCTCACTCATCGCGACACCAAGCATCTTTAGGCTCGCGATCTGGTCCTTTACGGGATTTTCGGGGCTCTTTCCGATTGTCGTCGCAGCGTTGTTCTGGCGACGTAGCACAAAATCGGGTGTATTTGCCGCAATTATAAGTGTGATTGTGTTATGGCTCTATTTCTTTCTCAGTAACTGGCAGACACCGAAATATAGCGTCGGTGGAACTGGGGTTATGCCTGTCGCCGTCCTCATCGCTGTTTCGTCTATGACCTTGATAGTCGTTTCGCTCTTCACAAAACCACCGAGTTCACAAACGCTTGAGAAATTTTTTGATTGAGAGGAGTTTTGATAAATGACGACATTCAACAAAATTATCTTACTTTTCTTATCCATGGCGTGCCTATTTGCATGTGGAGAGGCTGAGGATCCCGTTGAAATTGAACAGGAACCTGAAAAAACGATTGTTGTCCAATACGGAACAGTCTCTGGAACCGTCACCGATGTTGGGAGCGGACATCCTATTCTCGGAGCGATTGTAACGCTACAAGGATTATCCGTTACAACGGGTGTCGATGGTGCTTTCGCTTTTCACGGTATTGTTTATGATGATGCGCACACCTTGACTGTCGCAGATGCGGATTACAAACCGTATAACCAGCCCTTCGCACTCGATCAGCCGCGCTTGGTTGTGGAGGTCGCTTTAACGCCACTCAGGGATCCAGCAGTGGAGGTACGCGAGTTCTTTGACCATTTTAGCGACCTTCTTGAATCGTTGGATATGGATAACATCGAAGCGATCCGGTCACTCTTCTCGGAGACCTACGTCGCTGCGGATGATCCTGCAACGCTTTTCGGTGTCGCATCAGGCATTATTCCCGAAAATTACGAAGATGTTATCCCGGCGATGACGCAACTCTTTGAAGAGTACGTCTCGCTTGAATTCATTTTCAAGGATATAGAGATAGATGTAACGAATGCTCGGAAAATGGCAGTAACACTTCGGTTAGATATAAACGCCGAAAAAGGTGAAGAGCGCGACTTAAGAGAGCTCAAAGCACACTGTAAATTCGAGTTCCGTCGTGAAGGATCGGATTGGAAAATCGTCCATTGGCAGCTCTTTGAATTGGACATCCGCCTATAACGGAAGTTCGATAATAAAACGCAGACGTCCTGTAGGTTGGGTTGAGCGGTAAAGACCAAGAATCCACCAATTTATATGGCAAATTCCGATGGACGAGAACCTTACTCGCATAATAGATTTAGCGAAACCCAACGAAGCAACTCGCGACCAGTGATGTTAAGCTCAAGATTATGGGTCTCAAACACCCATCTCCGCTGATACGAATTGAGACAAGGCATTCGCAAGTGCTGCGAAGTCCGCAATATCTAATGTTTCGGCACGCCGCTGTGGTGCTATACCAAGTTCCTCAAATACAGTGCCTAATACCTCCGCTGACATGAACCGACCCCGAACCAGAGAATTTTTTAGCATCTTCCGCCGTGTCCGAAACGCGGTCCGCACGACTCTAAAAAAGAGTTCTTCATCTTCAACCGCGACCTTTGGCTTTTCACGCATCGTTAGCTTGAGAAGTGCCGAATCCACCTTCGGCGCAGGATAGAAATTTTCTGGCGACAGCGTCGCAATGAGTGTTGCCTCGGCGTAATAGTCAACACCGATTGTCAACGCGCCATAATCCTTTCCGCCCGGTCCCGCAACAATTCGTTCCGCTACCTCTTTCTGCATCATTAGCACGCAGCTATGAATCTGCTGGCAATGTTCAAGAAGTTTCCACAAGATAGGCGTTGTGATACTATAAGGCAGGTTTGCGAGAACTTTAAATGTGGTAGGTGTTTCCTGAGATAACAGTGTGTTGAGCTCTAATTTGAGAATGTCGGCGTTAAGGAGTTGAACGCTCGGATGGGTTAAGAATTGCGCTTCTAAAACTTTATACAATAACGCGTCTACTTCAACAGCAATGACGTGTTTCACATACCGTGCCACGCCCTCGGTGAGACACCCTAACCCAGCCCCAATTTCTATGACCGTGTCAGTGCTTGTCAGTTCTCCGGCATCGAGGATAATTTTGACGATTTCTGGATTGACGAGGAAGTTTTGTCCTAACTGCTTTCTCGGACGCGTGTGGTTAAGTCTAAAAAAATCGCGGACCTGTTGTTCGTTCATTTCGGCGATACGTTCTACTTTGCGCTGTTCCGTATAGAAACAACCTTTGTGAGGATGGCGTCTGCCACGTCGCGTTTTGAAGAGAGTGGGAGTTGTTCACAACGGTCATCTCGGTCAAGCAGGGTAACAATGTTCGTATCAGATTGAAATCCTGCACCTTCTGCGAGAATATCGTTTGCGACAATCAGATCGCAATTCTTGCGTCCCAATTTCTTTTTAGCGTTTTCAAGGAGATCGTCCGTTTCGGCGGCGAAGCAGACAACAGTTTGGTGCGTTTTCCGTTCACCAAGCGTCTGCGCGATGTCCGGATTTCTTTCAAGCGGAAGCGTCAATGTGCCAGCGGTCTTTTTGATTTTATGCGGTGTGAATTCATGTGGACGATAATCGGCGGGCGCGCCTGCCATAATAACAACGTCCGTTTTATTGAATGCTTCCAGAACTGCATCGTACATCTCAAGGGTCGTTTCGACGTGCTGCGTCTTGATACCGACAGGTGGGGAGACGGTCGCAGTGCCGCTAACCAACTGCACTTCAGCACCACGCTGTGTCGCCGCTTCAGCGATGGCATATCCCATCTTACCGCTGGAGCGGTTGGTAATGAATCTGACTGGATCAATATATTCACGCGTCGCGCCTGCCGTGACGAGGACGCGTACGCCTCGCAAATCTTCTACCTCTGAACGCACAGTCGAAGTTAGAATATTACCAGCACCTTCAAGGATCGTTTCGACTGTGTTCAAACGTCCTACACCTTCATAACCACAAGCCAGATCGCCGCTCGCAGGTTCAATGAAATGAACACCGTGCGTTTTCAGGGTGGTGAGGTTACGTTGAACGAAAGGGTTTTGATACATGTGCCCGTTCATCGCAGGCGCGAGGAGTATCGGGCAATGAACCGAGACAGCGATGGTCGAGAGCGCGTCATCAGCGATACCGTTTGCGAGCTTACCGATAATGTTCGCTGTCACAGGGACAATCGCCAGCAGATCGGCACGGTCAGCAAGATCGATATGCGGTGGTTTCCAATCTGTGCCTGCGTCAAATAGGTCCAGGAGAACAGGGTTCCGTGAGATGACTTGGAATTGCAACGGTTGCACGAGTCGGATGGCGTTTTCCGTCATCACGACGTGAACACAGGCACCACGCTTAACAAGCTGACTCGCTAAGTCAAGCGATTTGTGGATGGCGATGCCGCCTGTAACACCTAAAATGATAGTCCGATCTCTGAATTCCATTTTTTATTCGCCTTGAGATTTGCCAAGTTGCGCTCGGAGTTTCTCCAATTCTGCTTCAGCTCGCTTTTGGAAAGACTGGCATATATTTTCTTTCCTTGAATCCAAAGTCGTTTATGGTATCCACGGTTTTCTCCATAATTTAATCTGATGTATCAACACCGAGCAACGGGTGAATCGTGTCTATCAATTGTGTGTCGATGCGGGAACGTTCTGCAGCGATAATGGCCTGGATCTGCTGAACTGCATGTTGCGGCGCGTTTTCTGGATTGCTGACCCAGTAATTGAAGTGCTTAATCTCAAGTACCTCGGATTTCGCGATAGCCAAGCGTTTTTTGAGTTCCGTCTCTGATTCTGTTTTTCTGCGGCGGAGACGTTTCTCCAAGGTGGCGAAGGATGGGGGGATGATAAAGATAAAGAGACTGCGCGCTGGGGACAAGTCTTGCGCTCGGATCTGCAAAGCACCCTTGACTTCGATTTCTAAAATAGCGTCTTTTTCTGTTTCGCGCGCAGCAACTATTTCGGATTTAAGGGTGCCGTAAAAATTGTCACCATATTCCGCCCACTCAAGAAAATCGTCTTGTGCAATGTGCGTTTCAAATTCTGGCTTTGACCGGAAATGGTAATCAATACCATCGACTTCATTCCGACGCGGTTTACGAGTCGTTACTGAAACAGACTCCCGCAAAGTCTCATCTGCTTTGCAGAGTGCATCTATCACGGTGCTTTTTCCTGAGCCGGAGGGGCCAGAAATAACAATAACAAGGTCCGGTTGATAAAGGTGTGTCTTCGCCATTGGAAGCATCGCTCCCGTAACGTCAATCTGCCGCTTCTGCCGCTTCTGCGAGTTCGACAAGCACGGGGGATTCAATACGGATAGCGTCTTTAATGCAAACTTCTTCGCACAACTTGCAACCGACACACTCCTTCGGTTTAACGAGTTCGCAGATACCGAAGAAACTTTCGGCATGTTCACCGGTCTCTGGGTCCTTGAGTTCGAGGCAATCCCAGGGACAGATATGGACACAGAAATCGCATCCAGAGCAGAGCTCCTCGTAGATAACGGCGATCGGACGATGTGTCGGACGACGGATGAACTTACACACTTCGCCAAACTGATCGCGAATCGCCTCAACGGGACAGACCATCCCGCACGCACTGCAATCAATACAGATATCTGGATCAATGATGTGCAGCATGTTCCTATCGCCTGTAATCGCGTCAACCGGGCAATTGGTCAAACACGCCATACATCCAATACATTCCTCAGTGATATAGTATGCCATGGGTCTTTTCCTGTTTTTTATGGAATCTTTTTGTTAGCCTAAACACATATATTTTACCACAATCACTGTTAAGTTGTCAAGTGTATTTTTATTCATGCAACCCTTTGCCTCCTGACAAGGAACAAAAAACTATTCTGTTGACATTTCAAAGGTTACGGGCTATAATGGCAACATAGAAATATTACGGTCCGGTTTTCAATCTAACATTATAAAAAAGGATATAGAATTCCAATGAATTTAGGATTAAAAGATAAAGTCGTCGTTGTAACAGGCGCAAGTCGCGGTATCGGACGCGCCATCGCACACGGATTCGCAGAAGAAGGCGCGCGGCTAAGCATCTGTGGTAGAACCGAAGATACCCTCGGAAAGGTAACAGATGAACTCACCGCGAAAGGCGCGACAGTCTTCGCCAAACTCACAGATGTTACGGATACGGAACAGGTCGAAGCATTCGTGGCGGAAACCGTCGAGACTTACGGCAGAATTGATGTTGTTGTGAATAACGTCGGCGGTAGCCGATGGACACCTCTCAAAGAGATTTCGGATACCGAATGGCACGAAATCCTTGATCTGAACTTGGTATCTGCAGCGCGTGTTAACCGACTCGCAATCCCTCAAATGAAGGAACAGGGCGGCGTGATCCTCATGATAACCTCTATCTACGGCAGAGAGGGTGGCGGACACATCACCTATAACGCCGCAAAAGCCGCCGAGATTAGCATGACAAAATCTTTGGCGAAGGAACTCGCGCCAGACAATATCCGTGTGAATAGCGTCGCCCCCGGTTCTATCCTCTTCCCCGGTGGCGGTTGGGCGCGCCGTATCGCAGCAGACCCAGAGGCGATGGATGCATTTGTAGAAAGCGAAATGCCGCTCGGTCGGTTCGGGAAACCGGAAGAAATCGCGAACGTCGTCGTCTTCCTCGCATCGGAGCGCGCAAGCCTTGTGACGGGCGCCTGTGTGAACGTTGATGGGTGTCAATCTCGTTCAAACATTTGATGTTGTCAGAATTTAACAGATATAGGGAAACTGATCTATGTAATACCTTGCAGAAAGTGCTTGGTAGGACATGAGACCGGTTTCCCTTAAGCATTTAAAAAGGAACGCATTCCCTTTCTGAACCTTCAGCGCGCTGTGAAGTATTATCTCTGGTAACTACGCCAAAACGACGGGGTTTAGGTGCGTCAATAAGACGCGATACGTCAAAATGGCGTAGTTCAAAATGCTGTATCATAACTGAGTCCTTCCCACAATCCCAATCGCATATCCACTTTACGTTTTTACCATCTATCACTTGTAATACCATTTCTAAAAGTTTATATTCCATTAACCCTACACCGTCCACCCGGACCCGGTAGGTTCGGTTTCCTAACCGAACCGGTCATAACTCAAGATGATGGCACTTTTAAGAGGATCGTCAATTAGATTTGGGTATAAATTGTGCAACAGATATCGGTGTTCAAATCGCCGGTGCAGGCATTTTGCTGGATAGGATGCCATTTGGTGAACTTAGTGTATACATGGAATTGCGCCAAAGACTGCTCTTATAGCAAAACCCGTAATTAATTATACACCCGTCTTGACACAAGGCGGAAACCCGTAGGGGCGATCTCTCCTCGCCCGTTGGGACAAAAATGTGCAAATATTTGTCGGAATCTACTATGAAATTTCGGCAGTTTTAACACGAGTATCGCGTTTGCTTAAAGGCTTGGCACGTAATTTGCTAATTATAAAAACAATGGCGTGGTTACATTAGTATTCACGTCTATAGAGATAAGTCACAAGTGACGCTCAGATCAAGACGTATTCTTGAATATTAAGCGTCGCGGGCGTAAGAAACAATTAACTTCCAAAACCAACTCCGACTGCGGAGTCACAGCCAGGTGTTTAATGTTTAGGTTTTTATGTTTAATCACCCTCATTTGCCTTTGCATTTTAGGGTGTGAAACCCGAAATCCGATTTGCACGGATGATTATTGTGTCACAGGCGAGATATTTCCGAAAACGGAACTCAACGGACGCACGTTTGATGAGATGCCAGCAACTGTCAACGACGCAGAGATTCTCGCACTTTTCAACGAGTCCGAAGCCAATAGTGAGGTATTCCAACCTGTTACAATCGTCGGAGAAGTCAGTTGGGAACTCAGCGATGACGCATGGGCATATTCGGATGAAGATGGCGAGTGGCTGCGCCAAATCTCTGTCGAAATCATTGCTGACAACCTTACGCGAGAGAACCGTAAAATCCATGTCGTTCTAAACAAAGAGACGCTTGCCGTTGATCCGAATTCCGTGAGGTATGTCTCGTATGTCGGTCCTCGCGCACATAGCGTGAGACTGACAGAGCGAACTGGAATCGCTCAGTATAAGGGCGACATCGTCGGTATCCCGACGCGTTGAATCTTAACTTTCACAACCGATCCTCTATGTGAGGATCATAACCGAACATGGAGTTTTTCATGTTTAAGAGAAATTGGCATTGGGCACTCGTTGTGCTTATTATCCTTGGTATTGGTAGCTTCCTTATCTTCAGACCTAAAACACAGGTCGGAACGATAAAAATCTATAAAACCCATGAGACTGCTACATTGGGTGTGAAACCAATACAGACAGGCACTTCTGAGAGGATAAATTCCACTAATGTCCGAGCACAATCCGTGTCTGATACTGGTGACATTGCACCATCGGTGCCTGGTGCTATAGACACACGCTCAATGGTCGAGACTGCAGCTTCAGAAGTGGCACCGGAGACTGGCGAAGTTTCTGAAGATACTACTGCCACCGCAGGCGAAGCAGAGGAACTTCACTACGGCGATTACACGAAAGAGGAGCTCGCCCAGATCAAAGAATGGGGAGAGGACCTCAGAGATCGACTGCTCATTGAATACGCGGACCTCAGAGAACTCGCGGATATGACCCCGGAGCAAATTGCGGAAAAGTATCCAACCGATGAAGACCAGCATCGACTGGCCGAACGAGGTAAGAAATTTTTTGAGGAGTATCTTGAAGAAACGCGTGCGCTCCTTGTCTCACTCCCTGAACCTGTTCGTAAGAAAGCATTTGAGCAAATTCACAGCGAATTAGCGAAGAGTTGGGGACGTGAAGCTGCCGACCAACTGATGAAACAATTAATTGAGTTAATGAAATAAGTACCCATTTTTGTCAGATGAGTACTTGAAGTTTCCTGAGGCACTAAAATAAGTAGGTGTCTTTTGAGTTTCATATGGTTATAGTTTTGTATATCACTATTTTCTTGAGAGGAGAAATTTGAAATGACAGCAAGATTAACGATGCCAGGTCCGTGGCATATGAAAGCGACTTCATTAGTTCTTCTTATCGCTTTCTCTGTGTTTCTTACATCAGTAGGGCAATATGTAGAGGTTTATGCTGAAGGTGATGCAGCTGAAGCTGAACGCGGGGTATGGGACTTTATTGCGGATGTGGGAAAAACTATCGCTGGTGCTACAGCTACAGTAGCTGGCGTAAGTGCATTTATTGGCGGCGCAACCACTGTCGCAACCACAGGGTGGACTGGCGTTGGGACCGCTGTAGGTGGTGGTGCAATGATTGTTGGCGCAGGTACAGCTGTAGCTGGGTTTGATTTTGCCAGCGATAGTTTTAATAATATCTGCAATGATATTTACGACGCTGTGACGGACTAAGTATCATTAGTAGGACTTACGCAAAGTTGACGGCAATAGAAGGGTTTTCGATCTCTTTAATCGATTGCGTAAGTCCTACATTAGTGGGGGCTGCCGAGTGCATGGTTGATGAAACACCCTAGTAGTCGTTCAACTTTGAACTTGCGGGCAGGTTCGTAGGCATCCGATTTATCGTACATCAAGAACGGTCAATGAATTGCCCTACTACAAACAGGATTACCTATAAACTCAATCTTGAAGAACTATTAGTAGACAGGCACCAAACTTATTACTCATCCGAATCCGAACGCCCCAATGTCGATGTCCACGCACCCGGGCGACACAAAACTGACCCGTCAATTGCCCAATCGTCGTCTCCACACGCCTGACAACTGCACTTGAAGTTTCCGAAACGTCTCGGAATATTGCTGCTTCTGGTTGCGGCGGAGCGTTGAGAGTAAACAGGACCCCTCGGTCTCTAATAACTCCTCTTGGAGACGCTCAGAGATGTAGTCTTTGTCGCGTAAAAGAATCGGATAGTGTCCCTCTCAACGAACAGGGGGCAGTGCGTCTCGGTCGTCTATATTTGCAGAAGCCATCGCAAAGTTAACAGGCACCCCGGCGGCTGTGGTGATCAGATGTCCACGAAACCCGAAGAACGTTCCGAGGCCTTTCGTGGTGCAGTGTCCATAAGTTGCCAGACACCCGAAGCATCTGCCCATTTTAGGTCAGATGTTGAAGCCTCGGCACGTGTGGCATCACAAATCGGTATTGGAAAAGAATCCACGATGAACACGTCGGTTTCAGGTAAGCAGGATCGCAAGGTCTCTCGGACGACTTCACTCGCTGTCATGAGATTTCGCCGCCGCCGATTGAAGCGAGATCGCTCCGGCAGAGACGGGAAAAACTCTCACAGTTCCGTTTTCAACCGTGGATCCCCGGCATTTTCGCTATCCGCACCGATATATTCAAGCAGCCCTGCGATAGTGAGACTACCACTATCGGGGCAATCGGGATTCCGTCCGGGGCTGTAGTCTTCAGCATTTGGAAAATGGGCATCATAAACTGTTTTGATGATCTGCTGAACTATGCCGGCGACGTTGCTGAGCGTGCGCGGGATAAATGCAAAGTGTTCCAAAGTAGACTGTAACTCCATCTTTATGCCTCCTTTAGCGTATGTTTACCCCTAAGGATAGCATAAGGATGGGTTTAGGCAAAAGCAAAATTACTAATTAGCACATCTTAAGAATCTACAGGGGTTTCCAAGTAATGGAAACCCCTGTAGATTCTTAAGATGCTCGTAGATTTACTAAAAAAAGGACTTGCCAATTAGTCCAACTATTGTAAAACCGCTACCGAGAAGAGCGGATATCAGAAAAAAAATGCGATACCACTTCTGCCAGCGCGGGGACTTTAAACCAAATGGATGAAAGGGGTGGTTGTATAACGCCCAAACGTATATCCACAAACCAATGAAGATAGCGATTACGCGTATTAATGAATTTTGGGTTAGGTAGTCCAGTCCCCATCCAATTAACACCACGAGTCCCGCAAGGACGGCAAATTTCCGTTCTCCTTCTAGTTTCGTGTTATTAAGATGATTCATCTGTTTCCTCCTGTTAAATCTAAACCTTCTATAGTGGATCCCGTAATTATTTGCATACACGGAGGGCACCGTAGGAGTTGAGGAACCGAGAGGAACGCCCAAGCAAAACACCCCTACGAGCTATGGTTTGGGGGCCCTATCGCGGCGTGTAAGCATATTTTTGGAATTTACTATAAGTGTATCCGGTTCACAGAAAAATCTCAAGCGATTTTTCTTTATTTTCGGTAGTATTGTTGTATTAATCTACGTCGTTTTTCCTTTGAGGCACTCTTAATGTGATATGCAGGACTCCCGTAGGTCTGACTGACACTTGTCTGTCCAGTTGATTGTGAACTTGCAGCAAATCCTTGGGTGCGTGTCAACGACAGGAACTGAAGACTGCCTATTTTAAGTGTTGTCCGTTGTCCTGCTTTTGTAAGTTTCACCTCTTTCGAGAGGATCTCAGTTACTATAGCATCACCAATACTGTCACCCACCCTTAGAAAATGAAGACGTTTTGGCGCGATTTCCTGAAGAATTGCTTGTGCCCTTGTGCCATCTGCTGAAATAACGGTCCCAAGCAAACGATACACAGGTGTGGGTTTTGGCGGTGTCCAACCAAGTGGGCGGAAGATATTATTCTCAACAATCGTTCGGTAAAACGCAGATTCTCGCCAACTTTGTTCTGTTGTTGTGACATATTCCGCAGCATAGTTTTGTTCAGCGGATGCTGCATCTTGTGCAGAAACATGACTCATAAGGTTTCCAAACAGCCAGAATGCACTCCAAATAAGCGCAGGCGTGCGTTTTTTTCTCAACTTAATTTACCTCCTTAACAATCATAAGTAACGTAAGGTCTTTATATTATGTATAGCAAGTTTCGTGCCAATTTTTGTAAGAAAACGCGATATTCGCATCAAAGTTGATAAAATCCTAAAGATATTCTTGTTATTATCTATTGAGAACATAGGCATATACTTAGTTTGCCAAAAGATTTTAAAAAATTACCGTTGTTGAAAAAATGGCATCCGTTTGGACTCTGTCTCCACTTACCAAGACGCGAAAACAGCGTTGGCACGAAATTTGCTTATAACTTTATGGGACTCGGTTCTAATAATTTCCGAGTTACACATTCTCAGGTGCCAAAATCTCAACTTGGACGCATATACTATAGAAACTAAAGTTTGGACGATTCGCGTTACGTCGTAGTTCAGGTGTCAAGGGGAACGTGGGGTTTCTATGCGTTCGCCACGATGGCTGAGATCAGAGAAAAATACCGCACCCCGGAAGTGTGCTATGTCTATAGAAAACGCATAAACAATTTTCTTTCAGAGTTTCATGCTGTTTTGTGTTGAAAATTTTGTTTTTTGCCTAAAAATTTCGTTTAATTTTAGTTGTATATAGACATTATTTAGTTTTACTTGATTAGTAATAAAGTATGCAATATCATAACTTAAAATAGTTTGGACAGCTTTTGCCCGTTTCGTGTCGCGTTTTCAAGGATGTTCTATTTTTCTACGAGTTTTGAGCAGTGGCGAACTCGTAGAAAAAGCACAAGATGGAACAGGCACCAACAGCCAAAAGACTGGACAGGATACCAACAGTCTCCTATTCTACAAAAATTGTCCAAACTATAATATAGAAAGTTAGTGTAGTTAAATGATTCAACTTATTAAAAGAAACCGAGCTGCTCTCTCTCGAGGCAGTGGATGCTTGCTGATCTGCGCTATTTTATTTGCAGCTTTTTTTCTTCGTGTCCAGAGTATCCCTCTCATTCCAGATGGGCAATTTAACGGAAGTGATCCGTATTTCTACTATAGGAATGCACAAATCATATCAGAACATGGACACCTCCCCGCGCGAGACATGCACCGTTGGTTGCCGCTCGGCAGGGACTTGGAGCAGACGCTTCCGCTCTATTCTTATGTATTGGCTTATATCCACAAAACCGTCGCACGGATATTTCCGAACATTTCACTTTATCAAATAACGCTTTATGCCCCTACTGTCTGTTTTATTGTCGGACTCGGCGTACTTTTAATTTTCCTTTGGCGCACCTTCGGTCTCCTTTTTACAACCGTTACTGGAGTGCTTTTGACAATCCTTCCCAGTACTATTGACCGAAGCGTTGCAGGATTCAGCGACAGAGACAGTTGGTGTCTCATGCTCGGCATCCTCGCTGTGACAACATATCTTACTGCCTTACAGTCACGACATCGACATACGAGGTTTTTATGGACACTTGTCAGTGGTTTTACCATGTTTCTCGGCGGGATGAGTTGGGAAGGCTTTGGTGTATTCAGCACTACCATCCTTGTTGTAGAACTCTGGCGGATGCTCACATCAGAAACAGAGGAGGATTTAGGAATCTACTTTTTATGGGTATGTACCTTCGTGCCAACGCTTTACCTCATATCTCCTGCTTATCACAACGGGCAATGGTTCGCGACGCACCTCCGCGACTTTCTATTATTGCCGCCTCTCGTGCTTTTAGGTGTTCGCGGACTTCGGCATTTTCTCCTTACAAAAGCACCTCTGTCCTCCAAGCTTCAACCACACGCCCGCACATTTACCCTCGGCTTGGTCCTGACGGTTATTATTGCAGCACTGCTTTACACGCTGAACCTCCTTAATACGTTTGACAACACCACTGTTTCTTTAAGTCAAACTCGACTCATGCAAACCGTTCGTGAACTCAATGACCCGGATTACAAATATTGGGTTTCCCGATACGGTAGCGTTTTTATACTCGGAAGCATCGGCACCCTCATTGCAAGCATCCGCCTTTGGAGAGAATTAGGCACTATACTTGCCGTAGCCATCGGTCTGTTTAGCCTCTTCGCTTTTTTTGGGGATCCACTCAAAAGGGCTTGGGGCGCATCACCTTGCAATACGCTCCTTTTCTTAATGCTTGCAGGCGTTGCTATCGGACTTTTTCTCATTGCTCGGCAAAGGCATGAAGCACCTAAAAACGAACTCACGTACGTTGCCTTTATGACATGGTTCATTTTCTGGATCGTCCTTTCACGCGATGCGGTGCGATATGATTTCTTTATCACAATACCCGTTGCCTTCTTTACCACAGAGTTGATACATTTTCTGTCGAATACTATGAGTCAGAAACTAAGGTCCTCGAAGTACACTACCGACGCATTTAGAAAAGATATCAAACATACGCCATTAAAAACAGTCACTGCTATACTTCTATTGTCTCTCATCATGTTCTGGACCCCGGCTGGTGCACTCGCAATACGTGCGCTCCCGATAGCAAAACACATCCGAAATCCCTATCCAGGGAGAACTCACATCAACCAAGTTTTCCGCTGGATGAAGAAACAATTACCTGACACTGCTGTTGTCGCCGCTAACTGGGAGTCGGGGAACTTACTGAATGTTCTTGCGGGGGTCAAAACTATCACTGACGCTGACCATTTTCTGCCGCATTGGATAACCCTCTACTACCGCTATGTTCATTGTACGGATACAGTACGGGAGGCATTGGAATTCCTGAAAACCCATGAGGCAACGCATATTATGTTAACTTTGAGAGATTTTAACTACAGCGGCACCTATGCATTCATAGGCGGTTATACACATAAGGACGCAAGATTATTTAAGCCGATGCCTCTAAAAATAATTGCCAAGAGGATTGGAACTACCCAACGTTTAACAGGACTCGAACACACACCTTTTGCCGCCCTTACATTTGACGCAGCAGAACCGGATGCATTAACAGCCCGTCTGAGAACAGGTAAACTCGTGAAACTCCCTTATGTCAAATTCATTGGCACGAAACGTCAGAAAACTGTGCCTGAAAATGCTGAAGTACCCTATGGTGGAGTTCTTCTCTATTTTGATGAACATCAACAACTGGAAAAAGCCTATTATCTTTCTACAGTTTGCTGGAACAGTCTTGCCTGCCGTCTATATATTCATGGGCAGATGAAAGACATATTTACGCCCATCTACCCTACAGACGCGAATACTGCAGCAGAGGTCAAGGTGTGGAAGATTCATTATCCTCCAGATATCCAACCGAATCCAAAATACCTTCTAACCGAGCCGGAGGAATGAACTATAAGCCATGTTAGCAAACACTATTACCCTTTCTCGGCTTCTTTTAACCTTTATTGTCATTGGCATGTTTGGAAAGCACAATGTGCTAAACTTTCTACTCATCGGAGCTATTTATGAACCTTATGAGCAGACGCGTTTTCAATGAGTTTCCTATTTTGGAACAGGTGAGTATGGGCCTTGCCATCATCGCCGTTTCTTTCTGTCTCCTTCGCGCAATCCCGACATTCATAGATATCTATAAAATAGAAAAAAGAAAGAGTTAGATGCAAAACGCTTTCATTCGGTTTCTCAAAGCACGGAAAGATTTACACGGAAGTCCTCGATACCCAAGAAAGCCGTTAGATGAAATACTTGAGTTCCTAAGGTTTACCAAAGTCGAGCCTTACATTCCCCAAGCGGCAACGTTGTTAGATATTGGCGCGGGTGATGGGAACTTCCTACGTTACATTGATGGACATCTCCAAGATGCGGTAGGAGTTGACTCACATCTCAAACAGACAGTAGAATTCAAAACGTATCGCCTTGTTCCTGGGTTTTTTCCTTATGATTTCAAAGCGGAGTCAGTCTTTGATGTTATCACTATGATGGCAGTCGCAGAACATATTCCAATGGATGTCTTTCCAGATGTTGCGCAAGCCTGTTGGAAATACCTAAAACCCGACGGAAAAGTGATTATCACAGTGCAACACCCGCGCGTTGAGGGGATTTTAGACTTGCTGAAGGACCTTCGGATAGTTGAAGGATTCTCCATGCATGAACATTACGGGTTTGATCCCGAATGCCTTCCAAGGATTTTTAACCGGTGGAAACTTATAAAAAGAGAACGGTGGGGACTCGGCTGCAATAACCTCTTCATATTTAAAAAACCTTAATACTTGTTATAGGTCTCTATCACCTCTATCGAATTGATACATTCTAAGGTAAATTTATTAAAATCCGTTCAAGTGTCTTAAACGCCAAGAACAGTGAGGACAAAATGGAGGACCCAATTAGGAAAGAGAATTCCAATAGTGAGACGCGTATTGTTATTGTTAGTGATATGCCAGATGTAGCAAAAAAGTTAGAAGGTGAGCTCGAACAGATAGGGTACAAAATTTCTATCGACACCGATCCTGGAGCGAGTACCTCATCTCTTGAGTACGATGCAATCTTAAGGGTTACCTCGGCGGATAATATTGATTTACCGATGTTGCAGGAACAAGAAGATAGGACATCTGGAATTGCCCGGGCGGAAGCATTTCAAACTATACCCGCAAGAGGTACTTTGCATGGAGACTATAAAGAGATCATTGGAACGAGTCCACAGATGTTTAAGATTCTTCAACAAATTGAGAAATTCTCAGCTACACCCCTGAAAGTTCTGATTTGTGGCCAGACCGGAACAGGTAAGGAGATGATCGCGCGTGCCTTACATAAAAACAGTGGTAGGTCAGGAAAGATGGTTTCTGTCAATTGTGCAGCGATACCGGAGCACTTATTGGAGAGTGATCTATTTGGGCATGAGAGAGGCGCATTTACGAGCGCGAATGCACGCCATATCGGTAAGTTTGAAAGGGCAAACAAAGGGACACTGTTCCTTGATGAAATTGGGGAGATGCCACTTGTTATACAACCGAAATTGTTACGTGCTATTGAAAATGGTGAAATTGAACGCGTCGGTGGTGAAAAACCAATTCCGGTAGATGTCCGAATCGTAGCAGCTACCAACCGAGATCTCGCACAAGCCGTTAAAGATAAGACATTTCGTGAAGACCTCTATTATCGATTGGATGTTGTCTCTATATCTCTGCCAGCACTGTCGGAACGGCAGGAAGATATCGAGGGTTTAGTCGAACACTTTCTCAAAAAACATCGTCTGTCCTATGAATCAGAAATTTTTCAAGTCGCGCCGCGCACTTTGGTTCTCCTCAAAAGTTATCCTTGGCCCGGGAATATTCGCGAGTTAGAAAACACTGTTCAAACGGCATCCTATGCTGCCAAAGGCGGAATTCTTTTACCGGAGCATCTACCCGAAAATATTCGGATGTATCAAAAGACATCCGTGAGTATCTCCAGAGAAATTTCTACATTTGAAGACGAGCAAAACGTAAGTGTTCCCCTCGGCACGACACTTAAAGCAATGGAAGAAACGTTCATCCGTGAAACTTTGGCATGGCTTGACGAGAATCGGACAAAAACCTCACAAGTATTGGAAATTGGCATACGGACCTTGCAAAGAAAATTAAAAAAATATGGTATTTAGATAGTACTTACGATTTGGCTGTGATGGAACTTCAATCACAAGATCAAGATCGAGAATGTTGACGACACTATCGCCATTAGGATCCGGTTGTTGTTCGTCAAAGGCATTTGCACCAATGACTAAATCCAAGATAGTGACGACACCATCGCTGTTAAGATCAGTTGACGCCGTTGGACAGATAAGGTGGGTACTTTACTCGGCTTCTGGTGGTATCCACCTTTTCGCTTCAGCCGATTTGACTAAATCGCGCAGAAATAACTGCATACAAAACACACCCTATTCTGTTGCAGCGACATCCCACAAAAAGAAAATACCATCATCACTCATACTTGCAAGCACTTTCCCGTCCGCGGCGAACCCAACAACCTTCACCGGTGCTTGATGCCCCGTGAACCGCTGCTGAGATGTGCCTGATGCCGCATCTAAAACAGTGACAACACCATCTACACCACCAACTGCAAGCCGTTTCCCATCCGCACTGAACGCAACACTTAAGACCCCCGCCGCATGCGCTGTGTGCAACTTCTTGTGCGCGCCTGTCTCCATATCCCACAAATAGATCGTTTCTGTGTTATCTACGGCAGCGATGGTTTTGCCATCCGGACGCAACGCCATATCTGTGAGGGCATCCATACCACCTGAAAAAACCTTCTTTTTCGTTATCGTGTTCGCGTCCCACAATTTGATAGTCTTATCCGCACTCGCACTGACAATAGTTTTGCCATCCGGACTGTATGCCACACCTACGACACCGCCCTTGTGTACCGCCATGTACTGCTTTTGATAGTCTCGCCTATCCATATCAAATATTCGGAAGGTCCCATCCGCATTCCCAATTATGATTCTATTTCTATCCGGGCTAAAGGCGTAACTCAAAATACCTGACGGCGATTGTAACGTGAAAACCGTTGGTTCCACTTCGCCTCGATCCCACGTGAACCAATCAGCCTTCTTAGCTACAATGAAATTTCCGTCCTTATCATACGGGGAACCCCCGAGGTGATGATGCCCGAATAAGTTCTTGATAGGCGTTTTTCTACGTTCACCCGCTGTTGCATTCCATAAACAGACCCCCTGACCGCTGCCCCATGCTGCGATTGTTTTGCCATCCGCACTCACGCCAAAACTCCCAGCACTTGTGAACGGATTGACAAATCCATCAATTGTCAGCTTTTTTTCGCCGGACGCAACATCCCAAATATAGAGGGTGCCGTCTATACTGCCACTCGCAAATGTCCGCATATCGGAACTAAAGGAGATGGCATCAACCCTTTTGCTATGTCCTTCAAGTCTTTTTATCTTTTTGCCTGTGTTTGGATCTACCAAGTGGATCTTCCCGAACTGATCACCCGCGGCTAATAGACCGCTATCCGGACTAAAGGCGAGGCTCCGAATACTAAACATATTTTTACCAGAAAATTTATGTTTCCGTTCCCCTTTCACCACGTCCCACACATCAAGCCTCCCTTCACCACGGAAATTCCCATCTTCATCCTGGTGAGGGTAGCTTTCGCCGCCGCCCGCCACTGTTTTGCCATCCGGACTGAACGCGAGGCTATAAAGACTTCCGCTGTCTCCTTCAAAAGTCTTCTTGCGGACACCTTCACCTAAATCCCACAAATAGATTGTGTTGTCCAATTCCCCAGTTGCCAGTATATTATTTTTCCGATCGAAGGTCTTATGATAAGCCTGAACAAAGTCTATATCAGTCATCCGCATTTCTTTGATCTGCTTTTCAGCACCTGAATCTACGTCATAAAGAATGGTACTTATGAATGGGCGCCCCCTACCCAATGTCACGAGTGTTCGTCCATCCGCACTGAAGTCGAAATGTTTGATACCGCCCGGGTGGTCAAGTTTATATTTATGTTTTCCCGTGTTGACATCCCAAAGATGGATGTCGTCGAATCGCGCCTCGCTTGCCAGGATGCTTCCGTCCGGACTGAAAACGATACGTTCAACAAGGTATTCGTGTTTCTTCAGGAAATGAAGGGGTTGATAGGTGGTGGCATCGTATATCCAAATCCCTATAGAAGTGGCGACAGCGAGCCGCGTACCGTCTGGTGAATACTGCATATCGTAGATGCGTCCCTTCCCGAACCATTCTATCGCGCCTTCGGGCAAACGCCACTGGTGTGAGTCTTGGGCAAAAACCGTAGGAGGAAAGAACGTTGAAAAGAGAATGAGTATTAAAACAGTCAGAATGTTCCTGTTTTTTATCGTTGTGTATTTTTTCATTACATGCCTCCTGAATGTAAGTCGTATTTTCATACAGATTTCCCTTTATTTTTATTTTAAGCATCCTTTTGTGTTAGCCATCAAACGCATTCGCAACAATAACCAAGTCCTGAATATTCACAACACCATCACCATTGAGATCAAGTTCTGCTTCGCCAAGCGCATTCGCAACAATCACTAAGTCCTGGATATTCACAACACCATCGCTGTTGACATCCGCAGATGCATCTATCTATTTCAGATAAATTTCACCGTCTAAATCAGAGAGGGTGTGATTAACACCAATAATCCCGCTTGCGACACCGGTGACTTGCATGGGGAGTTGTATATCCTGTTCCTTTCCGCTGCGATTGTAGACCGCCCAACCATTGGTGAACTCACGCATAAATAACCCCTCAACCGCATGTCCCTTACCACTATTATAATAAAGTTGTGCCTTCTCCCCCACAGGGCGACCCAGCGGCGCATCCCAGAACGGATACCAATAGTGTTGGTGGTTGTGATGATGCGATTTACCGTCTATATGTGCCCTCTCATGTTCCGGCCAGATCTCGTATGCATGTTCATGGTTTATGCCCCTTACCCCTATGTCATAGCAAACGTAGCCATCAGAATGTGTGAGGCTCAGGGTTGTAATGACACGCATCATTTGCTGGTTACGCAGGGAATCTGCTGGCGCAAGCGATATACCACGCCCTTCAAGCGCATTTACTCGCGGTTCACGGAAATTCTGCTCCGACCATAACAACGTGCTTTCAATTTCACGGAGCCCAGCATGCGTGTAACCTGGGGCCTGTTCGTCCTGAATCGCTTCCATGAACATCCCATTAACGTAGGGCGCAGAAAGGGGGCTTTATGCTGGTCCGTTTTGACAATAATCAGAAAATCGTCACCAACAGCCTCACGTATACGGCGCACCATGGATATTCTTGCCGACCCCTCGGCTTGAACATTTCTATAATAAACACCTTGATCATTATGAAGCGTTTCCTGATCCTCCTGCCACCCACCCAAGAAGATACCGTCGTAGAGACCACATTTTGCTGCGGCAATGGCTTTCTGAACGAGAATATCCTGCACGACAGGGTGTGTAAAGTCTATCAGCAAGTCTAAATCACCAGCGGAAGCTCGAACGCGATTGCCGTTCTCATCTTTTATCCAATATGGCCAATCTTCAGGGTAATCCGCAGGATCGGTATCGGTGTAGTCAAGAGTCACAAGTCTTATAAAGTTAGGATTTTGTGAAAGAAAATATTCTCTTTTCCAATAAGCATCGTCTATTCTACCAAAGAGTCGAAGCCCTTCAGGTGTAGGATGCCATTGCAGGTGAAACTCCGGTCCACTCCAAAATAGATCGTGATATATGAGTTTCTCATCATCAGACAAGTTTGGTAAGTTGAGAATATCGTTGCCCGACCACGCCGCAAAGATCGAAGGGTAATCCCTATCTTTGATACGAGGGGCTACTGCAACCCTTGATATATAATCGGCGACCCGAAAATTGCCATTAATGTTTACAACCTCTAAGTGACGCAACGCATCGAGGGGCGAAAAATCCTTGATATCATTATTCTCTATCAACAACGTCTTCAGATTGACTAACCCAGCGAGTGGTGAAATATCTTCTATCGTGTTCCGCCAAATGTGTAAAGTCTCTAAACGTGTGAGTGCTGCGAGCGGACGTAAGTCTGAAATCTGGTTGCCTCCCAAATCAAGAAAACCGAGTTTCGTTAGACCAGACAAAGGAGATAGATCGTGAATCTTGTTTTCTATCAGAACAAGTGCCTGCAAATCCGTCGCATGCTCTAAGCCTGTAAGATCAACAATTCCTTCATATCGCACATCGAGACTTGTTAAGTGTTGTTGAAGATACGCCGGGGTCAAAGGGACATCTGCCGGAATATCAAGTTTTTCTCGAACTGCCTGTCGGAGTGCAGGATCCGGCATCCAGTGTGTCTCCGAAACTCTAAGGGCATCCTCTGAGGCATTCGGTATTGCCTCACTTGCAGAAGTTTGTAAACCGAAACTACTACTTTTACCAACATTCACAGCACGTCCCGCCCGATTTCGCGCAGCAGATTTTGACGCAATATCAAGAACGATATTGGTATCAACGATCTCAATAGTAGGTTCAGAGGCTGCTTCGAAACTATAGGGTTTCTGAAAACGGATAAGGTATCTGTTGCTAAGTCCGAGCATCAGCATCACCAAAATTGCAGCCGCGCCGAAGGCGAGCCACGGAATAGGCGATTTTGTAGGCGACGACGCGATCGGTTTCATATCGGCTATTTTCTCGGTGATGGTTTCTGAAAGGTCAGCAGAGAGTTGAAAACTTCCGAGCGTCTCTTGTATCAAGAGTGTTTCGTCCTGTTGTAAACGGCGGCGTGCCCGCTGCAGACGACTCGTAATCGTGTTCACAGAAACACCAAGAAACCTGCTAATCTCTCGCGTCGTCATCTCACCGAGATAGTAGAGCGTCATGACAGTGCGTTCGCTCTCAGGAAGTTTATCAATCAATTTCTTGACAAACTTCTGGCGGTTTTCAATAGATTCAGCTTCGCGTTGCTCTGATATATAACGCGCGTATGCAGATTTATTAACTGCGTCCATAGCTATCGTCTCCAGCAATTGTAGCCTTGATTTATTGTCGCGCCGCCAGTTGCTACAGCGACGACTTGTCATAACATAAAGCCAGCCAGCGAATTGTCGCGGATCTTTAAGCGTTGAAAGTCTATTATAGACTTGGAGGAAAATGTCTTGCGTAACCTCTTCGGCATAGTGGAAATCACCGATCTTCCGCCATGCCAAAGCATGTACACTTTTCTGATATTTTCGGACTAAAGCAGTGAAAGCTGCATCATCACCCGACAAAATTCTGTGGATGAGTTGAACATCTTCTTCTATCATTGTCTTGCTCCATGATGAATAGATTTGGGTCTCTTGCCTATCCGTTACTTTTTGGATAGAACACCCCTTTCAGTTTTTCCGAAATTTACTTATTCTCGGTCCGCTAATTATATTTTTTATAAAGACACATTTTATTCTCGAAAACGTGCATAATATAAAAAAAAATTGAATAGGACTTACACAGACAGGATGTTTTGCCGCCGATTGGGTATGTCTGATTTTCAGTGGTGTGGCAACTTTTTCAAGAAGTCTTCAGCGGCTTTTCTATAATCTTGTTTTTTCCCATTTTTGACGACCCACTGTAGAAACTCTCTCGCCATTGGTGCGTTATCCTGATAGTAGTATATTAATCCGATGTAGAATGTTTGTTCCTCAGATTTGCCATAGCCCTGGGGCCACCAATTATAGTTGCTCAATGCCCGATTGAGGAACTCGTCATTGTTGGCATAGAACCTTTCGTTATTCAAGACGTAAGTCGTGCCATCCCACTCGTAGAGGCTCATCCATTCCGGGGCCGCCCCTGACGGTCCACTGTCAATATATATTCTGTCAGGAATTTTGATTTCATAGATCCCATCGTTATCGAGGTCAATGTATTCCATCGGGTCCTCCCTTCCGGTAGAACTATAAGCACTGCAGACTTCTTTGAACTCACCCTCTTGGAAAGAAATGACAGCCGCACCTTCGTAATGCTCAACCCAGATGTCTAAAATCCCATCACCTGTCAGATCAACAAGGTCAAAGGAGACATGTGGGAAACTCCAATCCTCACGGCTCCAAGGTTTCCGAAAGACGAAAGGGGCACTCTGAACTTCAATCGTTTTTGTTGGGACCTTCAAATCGTGCCTCGTCGCCCCAAAAAGTGTGAATAATGCTTTGGTCTTGGGAAACCTGTCTTTCTCGGTCTCAGGTTCAGTAATGAGGAGAAACGCTTGACTCCATGCGCGCCATTCCTCTTTTGAATTAACGACCATGAGAACAATGTTCTCTTTTTCGGGGGTGTCATCAATATTTGCGACGGCTTTCCACCGGGTGCCGTAAGACGCACCTTCCGGGGCTGGGGTCGCCAAAAAGCGGTGATACTTTTTACCTTCAGGCTCGTGCCGGACATCGTAGTAGTAATACTCAATCTCAGCAGTTTTTGTGAGTTTCTCTCTCGTCACCGGGTACCGGCTGAAGACTTCCTTGAATGCTCCGTCCTCAAAAGAGATGAGCGCGACCCCGTGTGCAGATTTCACCCACACATCTAAAGTGCCATCGTCTGTCACATCCGCGAGCCTAAGCGAAACATCGGTCGGCAGCTTGAAACCGGAGGGTGGACTGTGAAGTTCGATGACTTCCGCCGCCGGGACCTCTAACGGATGCGTCCCCGTGTCAAAAAGTTTGAAGGAGGCTTTTTCTTCAATCTTTGATCCTTTCCAGTTCGCAATAATGAGAAACGCTTGGACACAGTTGTCGGATAAGGCACCATTGCTGGAGAAGGCGCGCGGTTTTGTATCAACAACGATGAGCACAATCGTCTCTTTTTCGGGAGTATCATCAATATTTCCAGTTGCTGTCATTCGGATATGGTAATGGAGTCCTTCGGGTGCGGGGGAAGGTAAAAAGCGGTAATACTCCTTAAGATAATCAAGGAGGTAGTAATAGCCATAATTGACCTGAGAAGTCGTCGTTTCGGTATCCGCATTCACCGCGGAAACAGTAAGTATCAGGGAAATAGCAAGCCCAAAAAGTGTATTTTGAATGTGTTGTTTCACGGGTGTTGTCTCCTTTTCTGTGCGTCTGCTTTCAGTGCGGTGGTAGTTTTTTCAAGAGTTCTTCTGCGGTGTGAACGTAATGTTGTTTTTCTGCATGGTTGGCGATCCACTGTAGATACTTCCGCGCCATTGGAACGTTGCCGCGATAGTAGAAGACCAATCCGATGCAAAAACTGTATTCGTCGAATCTTCCATGTCGAATCAACACATGATTATAGAGGTTCAATAACCCAATGAGGAACTCGTCATTCTCGGCGTAGAATCTTTCATTATCCAAGACGTAGGTGTTCCCATTCCACTTGTAGAGGCTCATCCATGGCGGATATGCCGCACCAGGGACACCGCTGATACCTATGCGGTCAGGAATCTTGATTTCATAGATGCCGTCATTATCGAGGTCAATATATTCTATGGGGTCTTCCCTTCTGGGAGAACTATAACCGCTACAGACTCCCTTGAATTCGCCATCCTGGAAAGAAATCACAGCAGCCCCTTCGGCTTGTTCAAGCCATAAGTCTAAAATACCATCACCTGTCAAATCGACGAGTTCAAACCTAACCCACTTGAAAGCCCAAGGCGAACTCCTCCCGGTCCATTCCCGGGGACCGAAGGGGGCGCCCTGAACTTCAATGGTTTTTCCGGGGACATCAAAATGATGCGTGCCAGCATCAAAAAGTTTGAATAACTCTTTTTTCTTCAGCACGCCTGCCTCGTCCTTAGCAATAAGGAGGAACGCTTGGACCCATGAGCGCCATTCTTCTGCGGATTGAGCCACCATCAGCACAATGGTCTCTTTTTCGGGTGTGTCATCAATGTTTGCGATGACTGTCTTCCGGGTGCAGTAAGAGGTTCCTTCGGGTGCGGGAGTAGCCAAAAAACGGTGATATTTTTGCCCCTCAGGTTCAAACCGGACATCGTATCCGTAAGTCTCGATCTCAGGTGTTTCTGCGATCTTCTCTCTGGTCACGGTGTAGTTGCTGAAGACTTCCTTGAATTCGCCATTCTGAAAAGAGATAAGCGCGACCCCGTATGTAGATTCCACCCAGATGTCTAAAGTGCCATTGCCGGTGACATCCACGAGTCTAAAGGAGACATCCGTCAATTGCTTCAAATCGAAGGGTGGCCGATGAAGTTCAATAGATTTCGCTGGGACATCCAACCGATGCGTCCCTGTATCAAAAAGTTTAAATAAGTCTTTTTTCTTCGGTTTCCCTGCCTTGTTGTTAGCAATGAGGAGAAACGCGTGGCTCCAGTTACCGAAGTCTTTGGTATTTCTGAATACTGTGTGAGGTTTTGGACCCACAACGATTAGCACAATATTCTCTTTTTCGGGTGTGTTATCAACATTTGCGGTGGCTATCATCCTGCCATGGTAATAGAGTCCTTCGGGGGCAACGGAAGATAAAAGACGGTGATACCTTTCAAGCGCATTTAAGGAGTGGTAATAACCATAACTGACCTGAGAAGTCGTGGTTTGGGGAGGCTCCGCATTGACGCTAAAAACGGTGGGTATCAGCGAAATGGCAAGCCCAAAAAGTGTGATTTGAAGATATTGGTTCATGTTTTTTGTCTCCAATTCGATCTATCTAATGACAGACCGTTTTCATTTTAAGTGCGGTCGCAACTTTTTCAGGAGTAATTCAGCAGCTTGAATGTAATCGTCCTGCGTTCCAAGATTGATGACCCACTCCAGATACACTCTCGCCATTCCTGAATTGCCGCGATAGTGGAATACCAATCCTAAATAGAAACTGTATATCTCGCGCTGTCTGGTAAATGAGCCGCGTCGAAGCATCTGATAATTATACTCGCTCAATAAGTGAATAAGGAAATCGTTATTCTCGGCATAAAACCTTTCGTTATTCAAGACGTAAGCACTTCCGTCCCATTCATAAAGACTCATCCATTCCAGGTAAGGCGCGCCAGGAATCCCCTCGATCCGTATACTGTAGGGAATTTTTATTTCGTAGGTGCCATCATTATCCAAATCAACGTACGCAGGATCAGGCAGCGCTCCCGGTACTGTGTAGGTGCTGAAGATTTCTCTGAACTCACCATCCTGAAAAGAAATCACGACAACAGCATATCCAAATTTAACCCAGACATCTAAAATGCCATCACCGGTCAAATCCACGAGTTTAAAGGAGGAGTCGAGAGACTCAAAAGTATCTTTTGGCGGTTGCGTGAAGACAAACGGTGGACTCTGAAGTTCAATAGTTTTCGCTGGAATCTCCAACGCATGCGTGCCAGCATCAAACAGTTTGAAAATATGTTTTTTCAGCGGTGCCCCTACTTGGGAGCCAGTTTCAATAATCAAAAGAAACGCTTGAACGCAGTCTCTATCATACGGAGGCACCTTCATATCAACGGCGATGGGAATAATCGTCTCTTTTTCAGGGGTGTCATTGATATTCGCAGTGGCTGTCATCCGGGTAAAGTATTCGAGTTCTTTCGGCAGTCGGGTTTCCAAAAGATGGTGATACTTTTGACCATCAGAATTATTTGCCCATTCAAATCTCTTATACTCGACATCAGAGATTTTGGGGGTTTGCGTGTCAGCACTCACGACTGCACAACTGAGTATAATTGAGATAACAAATCCAAAAAGTGTGCTTTGAAGAAGTTGCTTCATGTTTTTTGTCTCCAATCCGATCCATCTGATGACGGATCATTTTTTATCTTCACTGAGGTGTCAGTTTTTTCAAGAGTGATTCAGCGGCTTGAATGTAACCATCGTTCTCGCCATGTTCGGCAACCCATTGTAGATACTTATGTGCCATTGCTGCGTTGCCGCGATAGTAGAACACCAACCCAATATAGAAACTGTATTCCTCGAATCTTCCATATCGAATCAACACAAAATTATAAGTGTTTAATAACCGAATGAGGTACTTGTCATTCTTGGCATAGAATTTTTCATTATTCAAGCGGTATGTGTTCCCATCCCACTCGTAGAAGTTCAGCCATTCAGGATAATCCGCGCCAGCGACACCGCTCATAGCTATACGGTCAGGAATCTTGATCTCGTAGATGCCATCGTTATCGATATCAATGTATTCTATGGGGCTCTTTCTTCTCGTAGAACTATAGCCGCTGCAGACTTCCTTGAACTCGCCGTTCTGAAAAGAGATCACAGCAACACCCATTGCATGTTCTACCCAGATGTCTAAAATGCCATCACCTGTCAGATCCATGAGTTTAAACCTAACCCAGCCAAAACTCCAAGGAGAACCTATGCGCGTCCATTCTCGGAAGATGAAGGGTGTCCGCTGCGCGTCAATAGAAACTCTCGCCGGTACATCCAAATCATGAGTCCCTGTGTCAAAAAGTTTAAATAAGTCTTTTTTCCTCAGTACGTCTACCTCGTTTTCAGCAATGAGGAGAAACGCTTGAACCCATTCACCGTGGGGCCCGCCACTTCCTGTCTCAGCAATCATCAGAGCAATCGTCTCTTTTTCAGGGGTGTCATCCACATTTGCTGTGGCTACCATCCGAGTATCATAATAGAGTCCTTTCGGAGCCGGAGCAGACAAAAAACGGTGATACAATCGCCCTTGAGGCTCGACTGGGGCATCGTAAGAATGATATTCGACATCAGAAGTTTCTGCGAGTTTCTCTTTGGTTACGGTGTAGTTGCTAAAAACCTCTTTGAATTCGCCGTTCTGAAAAGAAATGAGCGCGACACCATAGGCAGCTTCCACCCAGATGTCTAAAATGCCATCACCCGTCAAATCAATGAGTCTAAAGGAGACACCGTGCGGTTTCCAAGGCGCATCATTCAGCCGTTCCTTGAAGACAAACGGCGGCTCATGAAGTTCAATAGAAATCCGCGCTGGAACCTCCAAATCATAAGCATCCGAATCAAAAAGTTTCAATAAATCTTTTTTCTTCGGGTTGTTTATGTCGGAGTCTGTAATGAGGAGAAATGCCTGAAGCCATTCACCGTACGGTGTGTGCCGTTTTGTATCGACAACGATTAGAACAACTTTCTCTTTTTCAGGCGTGTCATTAATATTCGCCTCGGCTACCAGCCGGGTATGGTATTCGAGTTCTTTAGAGGCAAGAGAAGGTAAAAGACGGTGATACCTTATAGGGTCTTCGTAATAGTAATGGTAATACTTGACCTCGGAAGTCGTCGTTTTGGCGGTCTCTGCATTCGCTATAAGAGGACTGAGTATCAGCGAAATAACAAATCCTAAAAGTGTGTGCTGGAGGTATTTTGATACGATTTTTGTTTTCTGATACATTGTGGTAACTCCTCTAACTGACTGTTTGATGCTGGAGGGATCATCTTAATAAGATTTCAGTCGTTCAGAGACCTCTGTCGGATACGTCTGATGCGGTTACTCCCACAGATCGGGCTGAACGATATACTATTAACACTATACGCGTGACCGGTAAGTGTCAATTTTACCACACCTGTCTCCACATCCCACAAAAAACTGTTTTGTTTGAACTTCCTGTGAGCGTTGCTTTGAGGATGCCTGTCGCAACACTCCACAAACGAACTGTCCTATCATAACTCCCACTTGCAAGTATCATGCCATCTCTAAATTACTGACTCGGCTCGTATGTCCAGTAAGTGTCGCTTTCACAGTTCGCGTCTCAACATCCCACAAACGAACGGGACAGTCCATATCGCTACCGCCACTGACAATCGTCCTTCCATCCAGGATGCGACCTGCATTTCAACCGAACCGGACTTCCCAAAAAATTACCAAAGTAAAAAATTAAATTTCATTTAAAAACATGGAATATATTTTTCCTGCTATTTAAAGACACAATTTTCAGGCAGAAAACGTGCATTTAAAAAAAAATACATTTTTTACAAATTGTCCAGTGAGTGTCGGTGTTCCAAAGGCACAATAAATTGCTGATTTGTGAAGTCTCTCCGAACCCTGTAGGAGTGATATGTCTATAGATTTAAATTTTTCTCTTGTTTATAAAGACGCGAACGTGTTAAAATAGTATGAACGAAATAATTGAGGAGGACTGAGATGAACACAAAATTGTGGGTTCCCGAATACGATACACCAGAATTATGGCATAAAGAGATCTCACGACGCAGTTTTGTCAAGACAGGCATTAGCAGCTTTCTCGGACTTATTGCGATGCAGCACTTCGGTTCGAGCAGCTTCGCGCAACTCGAAGATGTCATACCACGCGCAAAGCACTGTATCGTCCTTTTTATGAGCGGTGGGGCCAGTCAGTTGGATACGTTTGACCCGAAACCCGGCACCAAGAACGGCGGCCCCTTTGCAGCGATTCCGACGAGTGCTAAAGGGATACAGGTCTCCGAACATCTCCCGAACGTCGCAGAGCAGGCGCACCATCTTTCGGTTATCCGTTCGATGGTCTCTCGCGAAGGAAATCATGAACGCGCCCGTTATCTACTACATACCGGATATGCTCCCGGTGGAGCCGTCAGACATCCGACCCTCGGATCAATCACTTCTCATTATCTTGAAGATGAATTCTTGGACCTACCGAGTTGTGTGAACATTAATTCACCGACATACTCCGGCGGATTCCTCGGCGCAGCGCACGATCCGTTTGTCGTCAAGAACCCAATGATGCCTGTTGAAGACATCTCCTATCCTGCACAGATGGACACGAACCGGTTTCGCGAACGGCTTAAGATGCTCAGAGCAATTGAGAAAGATTTTATCGCTAAACGGACGGGACGCAGCACGGAAGCGCACGAGGCGATTTACAAGAAAGCCGACGAACTTATTAACTCCCCGAAAATAGATGCTTTTAACCTTGATGATGAACCGATCGCTACCCGAGAAGCGTACGGTATGAACAGGTTCGGTCAAGGGTGTCTCATGGCGCGTCGACTCGTGGAAGCCGGGGTCAAGTTTGTAGAAGTTTCACTCGATGGATGGGATACACACCAAAACAACTTTGAACGGACGGAAGAACTGCTTGATAGGGTAGACCCAGCATTCGCGATGCTCCTGAAGGATCTGTCCGAACGGGACCTCCTTGATGAGACGATGGTACTCTGGCTCGGTGAATTCGGACGTACGCCGAGAATCAACGAAAACGATGGACGCGATCATCACACGAACGGTTGGTCCGCTGTTGTCGCAGGGGGCGGCGTACGCGGCGGACAGGTCGTCGGTAGCACGAATGAAGATGGCACTGACGTCGTTAGTGGTGCTGTCGGTGTCCCCGACCTCTTCGCATCGCTCTGCTTCGCACTCGGAATTGATGGCGACGAAGAGAACTACTCCCGCTCTGGCCGACCCATTCGGGTTGTCAATGATGGGACAGTTATAGAGGAATTGTTCAAGGCTTAGGAGTTGTCAGCAAGATGGCTTTCGACTATCGGCTGTCGGCTATCAGAAGAATGGCTATCGGCTATCGGCTGTCGGATTTCGGTTTCTTTGCCGACTGCTTCTTTGCCGACTGCCTCTTTGCTGACTGCTGACTGCTGACTGCTGTCGGCTAATCCGCTGACGGCTGAAAGGGCGTACTCGCCCGTGCTGACGGCTAATAGCCGATAAAAAATGAGAGTTATCGCTGGCGCATTCAAAGGGAGACGCTTGGCCGCACCGAGGGGCAATCGTATCGTACGTCCTACAACAGATCGGGTTAAAGAGTCTGTTTTCAGCATTCTACGGGAACAGGTAATTGATGCAGATTTTCTCGACCTCTGTGCTGGGACTGGAAGTATCGGGATTGAGGCGTTGAGTCGAGGCGCGAGGCATGCCACCTTTTTAGAGCGCGACCCGCGATGCCTCCGGATGATACAACAAAACCTTCAAACTTGCGGCATTTCCGCGGAACCTCACACAAAGTGTTTTAGTGGAGCGCAAAAGCCAGCTGTTAAAGCATGTCTGCTCCGTCGCGATGCTGTAAAAGGAATTTCGTATCTCCAGAAACAGGAAGCCGTATTTCGGATTATCTATTTCGATCCACCCTATAGCACAGGGACAGAAGGTAGCACGGAATTATATGCCACCTGTTTGGCACTACTTTCAGAGAAGGTTTTGCTCAGTCGAGACGGGACACTGCTTGTTGAGCACGCGAAGCGCTCTATTATGCCTGACAAAATTGGGAATTTGACGCGAAACCGAATCGCAAATTATAGCGATACAGTCGTATCATTTTACCGAAAAAACGAAATATGAAAATTTTAAATCTTCAATCCGGAACCCCGTTTCAAATGGGAAAAGGTAAGAATTGGCGTGTTGTACACCCCGATATGGGTTCAACACAGCTAACACTTAACCACGGTCTCCATGCGCCGGGTCAAGAATTTACACAGCATTATCACGATGCCTCAGAAGACGCGATTGTCGTTTTAGAAGGCGGTGGTGCCATCAGACAAGGTGGCGCCTATACTCCTATTGCTGCAGGGGATGTTATTTTTGTCCCCGCAGGAGAGATTCACGGAACTGTCAATACCACGCCGAATATGGCACGTCTGATTAGTTTCCAGGCGCCACCAGATATGGCACTCTATCGCGGCGAACGCGATACACCCGATGAAGCACCTACACCGCAACATGGACATCGGAGCAACGTTCAAGTCCTTAATATGGCGCGATCGGGGCCCGTGTTCGGAAAATCGGTCACCGAATGGCGAAGCGTCGTCTCACCGGAGAAAGGTTCCGTACATCTCTCCTTGGATTACGTCTGTCTTAACAACGGACAACGCTTTACACACGCACCGATAGACACTGAAGCAATTTATGTCCTAAAAGATGGAAGCGCTGAAGTAACAGGTGATAACGAGGAGACGCAGACACTGCAACGCCACGATGTCCTCTTCCTCTCTGCTGGAGATACCTTCTCACTTTCCCATACGGGGGATGAACCGACAATAATTATAACGTGTTGGGCAGTTGCGACCGCTCGCTAACTTTGGTGTGAGACGGTGTTCGTTTACGCCTGTTTCTATGGTGTAGACCGTCTGTCAGAAAAGGTTTGGCAGTGCCGTATAGCGTTTTCTCTACAAAGATCGGTTCCGCGCGGAAACGAGGATGTTCAAATACAACGAATCTTGTTATGTACGCGGAATAACAGACGAGAAAAGGAAATTCATGGATGAGACCAGATGATATAGCAGTCTCACGGCAGGGCAACCTCGTCGTGATAAACCACAGTAAGTTCGAGATTAAGTTCAACCTCGCAAAAGGAACCTGGGATTATATTGATGAACGCGGGGACACGATTATCCGAAACGGTTGTACGGAAGTCACCCTTGGCGATGGAAGTGTCATCAAAACTGAGAATGCTGGCACCCGCGAATTTGTTACACAACCGACGACGACGGATGTGTTTGGAAAGTGTCATCAAATCCGTTTCTCGTGCGAAGCGACGAATAAAGGTATCCGAATAAATACCTATCTCAATTGTTACGGTGATCAACCAGCGATACACCTCAAAGTTGGCGTTGAAAATCTAAAGACTGAACCTTTGCAACTCGATAGTGTTACAGTACTTGGAGTTTCCACAAACCGTGGTGCTGTGTTGCTCGGTGGAACGCCAACAGATTGTCATCTTTTTATTAATATGCCACCCATCTCTCCAGGCGTCAGTAAAAAACTCTATGATGGGTTCCTACTGAGTGAAACCGACACGATGCATCCGAGCCATGATGGTGTACTTCATGATACTGAGAGTGGCAAGGCACTTGTCTTCGGTTTCCTGACAACTGAGAAATGGTGGCCTCGGATTCAAGTCGGTTGTCAAGGCAACAGTAGGCGAGGTTCGCAATCCAATAATAAGAAATCCAGTGTTAACCCTTGGAAACTCTACCATCAGTGTGAACAGCAATGTGAGGCTGGCGCAGAAATCGTTTCTGAGACGGCTTATATCAACTTTACCGGAGGGGCTAAGGCTGCTTATGAACACTATACTGCGCGCTTGGCAACACAACATGGTACGTTGAACGCGCAAGACCGTCTTACGCCTCTTACTGCGTGGACTTTTTCTACTGCCCCCGAAATAGTTGATGCAGATACCGTCTTAACGCAAATAGACACAATTGCAGATCACCCCTTGTTTCAACCAAGTTACCCAGGGGGAATCAATTATATTCAAGTGGACACAGTATCAGGAATACAAACCACAGCGGAAACCGATGCGGTTGTAAGAAAAGTTCAAGAAACAGGGTTCAAGGTAGGTGTCCGAATTAATCCGTTCTGTGCCGCACTTGATTCAAAATGGGTGCAGAACCATCCAGACCGTTGTATACAGAAGCAGAGCAACGATCAAAATGAAAAAAAACGCTCACGCAGGCGTACCGCACGTAACGGATACAAACCCGCTACAATTCACCTCCCTGACACCGGCGAAGAAGTCGCCCTCTTGGATGTTTCACACCCTGAAGTACAAGGACAGGTCCGTGAGCAAATTAAGCATATCGTCAACGATTATGGGTGTTCATTTATTAATGTGGATTTCACAGGATATACGACTGGACTCACCAATACTTCACACGATTTGCGATGGCACGATAATAACCTCACCGCTTTACAACTTTATCGTTCTGCCGTGACACTTTTGAGGGAGACAGTTGATGCAGCCTGTTTAGAGAACGGCTTACCAAAAGAGAAAGTCCTGCTTACCGGATACAACGCGATCTCAAGTGTGGCGCTCGGTGGTATTGACATCAGCGCCCCTCTGCTCAATTCACCGTTTCCAACCGCCGGGGCTTCTAACCGGGCCAGCGATCAGTGGCACCATCAACGCGGAATAAAACAGCGTCTGACCAGATATGCAGCGCATCTACGAGAACACAACATCCTCTGGCGACATCTTTTCGGCGAAATTTCCGTTGATGAACCGCGCCCCGTCAACGAAGCAATCGTTGAATTGACTGCCGCAGCTCTCAGCGGCGGCGCAGTTTTCTGCGCAGACCAGATCCAAACGCTAACGCCATCAAGGGCGGCATCCTTAGCAAAAATCTTACCCCTTGTAGGCGAAGCTGCCACACCTATAGACCTTTACGATGAACCTTTTCCCAGAATTTGGTGCTTGCCCGTTTCGACACCACATGAAACATGGTATCTCGCCGCTATCTTCAATTGGAATGACCATGAAGATGATGTCTATTTTAAACTGGATGCACTCGGATCTCCCGAATCTACTAAAGACTTCCTCGTCCACGACTTCTGGATGCGTCAATACCTCGGAAAGGTTTCTCAAAACGTAAACCTCTTGAATATCCCACCGCGTTCTGCTAAACTCTTCTGTTTGCGTGAAGAACAGGACGTACCCCAATTGCTCGCAACCGATATGCATTACACCCAAGGCGGGGCTGATATCTTGTCTGCCGGTTGGGATCATCACAGCCAAAGTTTTCTGCTCGTTTGCAAACCGCTTAGACACGCTGAAGGCACCTGTTTCATTCATGTACCAGACGGGTATCTACCGATAAGCGTCGCAGCCTATGGCAGCGATTATCAGTATACTTGGGACAGACCGATCTGCCAGCTAACATTTACACAGACGCAACCCGGGGAGTTCGTACACACCAGCATTCACTTCGCGAAAACTTCAGGGGGCACCGCTTAGGACAGAGACTATGGACACGCTTCGGACACAGATGCAAGCCCTCAAAACGCGAGCGAGTGTTTGTACGGATTGCGACTTGGCCAAGACACGCACGAATGTCGTTTTTGGAAGTGGGGATGCGACCGCAAAGTTGGTACTTGTCGCAGAAGGTCCATCCGCCGCAGATAATCACACGACGCTGCCCTTTTCAGGACCCGCCGGGAATTTGCTTGATGAAGTCCTGACAGCGAATGATTTAACGCGCAATGACATCTGGCTCACCAACATCATTAAGTGTCGCGCGGCAAGTCCTAAAGGCGACAGGTTAAAAAACCGTCCACCAAAAGCATCGGAAATCAAGGCGTGCGCGAAGTGGCTTGATGGAGAACTCACCTTAATACAGCCATCGGTTATCCTCTGTATGGGCGCGCCTGCTGCAAAAGTCCTTATCCGTCGAAACTTCCGAATTACCGAAGAACGGGGTATCTGGTTTGCCGATACACCGTACGCGCCTTTTGCTATGGCGACCTTTAATCCGGCTTACATTCTACGGCAAGAGGGTGACAATTACACAGCAATGCGACAAGTCCTCATCAACGATATTGCCGAAGCTGTACAGAAACTCCAACAAGCAGCCGAAACTCCAAGACTCACCCTGTTTTGAATACTTTTTATTCACAGGACTTACGCATACTGCTCTTTATGTACCACAAACTGTTAGTTTGTGACACAAGAACGCTGTGTTTTCAGACAAATTTCATCTATAGGACTTACGCATACTGCTCTTTATGTACCACAAACTGTTAGTTTGTGACACAAGAACGCTGTGTTTTCAGACAAATTTCATCTAACACAACCCCCTACAGTCAAAAATTGCGTAAGTCCTACTAGAAAAGACAGGTAACCTTCTTGCACTCCGTAGGAGTGCTATGCAAAAAACACCTTCTAAAAAAAATCAATACGTCGCCAAAAAATTTACACACCCGTACCCACAATGGCTCCGTAACTCCGTAATTTGACAAAAATCTCATTGCATGATACAATATAATACACTCAAACCAAAAGTTTACGTCGAAACAACTGTCGTCAGTTATTTAGTGGATTCAAATGAAAGAGAAACCTGACACCCGCATGGATCCTGTCTTGGAAGAATGCTACCGGATGAAAGAAGCGTTTGCTGCTAAATTCAACTCTATGCAGGAACTTTATGACTATTTAGTGGCAGAAACAGAAAAAAATAAAGCACTCGGTTGGAAATATCTTCCACCACCGCAGCCTCGAAACGAAGATAATAAAGAGGTCTAAAGCACTCAGGCAATGCCCTACCGCTCTCAGCTTCTTTGTCTCGGTTTCTTCCAAGAATCAGGTCTCTACGGTTCGTAAAACCGTGCCAAAACATAACAAAATAACGGAACTTGTTAGACATAAAAATCCTCCGACCTGCTTCTAAATTTCATTTAAGATTAACGTAAGGAATATCGTCTATGACCCAACATCCCGAACTCACGTTAACAACGGAACACCGTCCGTTCCAAACCCAGCGAAAAGATACATGGTGGCTACAACCTTTAGCGGTATTTCTTGGGTTGGGAACGTTCATCGTTTATGCGACCTTTCGCGTTTTTGAAGGGACACATTTCCTTCACGGTCCGTACCTATCGCCTTTCTACTCACCGCTGCTGTTTGGCACCGATACACATAGCGTTGCCCACAGTTGGTTCGGTATGATGCCAGATTGGATGCCCGGTCTCATTACACCAGCAGTCCTCATTTTATGGGCACCGCTCGGATTCCGTTTTACCTGCTACTACTACCGCGGCGCGTATTACAAAGCCTTCTGGGCAGACCCGCCGTCCTGTACAGTATCAGAACCGCGCAAAGGCTATCGCGGTGAAAACTCGTTCCCGTTGATTGTCCAAAACATCCATCGCTATTTTCTTTACGTTGCACTCATTATTTTAGGCATCCTCGCTTACGATGTATGGAAGGCACTCTGGTTTGACGATGGGAACGGCGGAACGACTTTCGGCATCGGCATCGGTACCCTCGTTCTGGCAGTCAATGTCGTCCTTTTAGGCGGTTATACCTTCGGATGCCACTCTTTACGCCATTTGGTGGGCGGTGTAATCGATCTGCTTTCCAAAGCACCCGTCCGTCGGCAGGCGTATAACTGCGTCAGTTGTTTGAACCGCCATCACATGCTCTGGGCATGGATGAGCCTCTGTTGGGTCGGTTTTTCGGATGTATACGTCCGTTTCATAGCACCGGCAATCGGTCAAGACTGGATTACATTTTAATAACCCAAGTTGCTACTAACAAATGTTGGTATTTTTGCTTGGATGTTTCTGCGGATTTCCACAGCATTTTTCAAGGATTTTTCCTCATCCCGTAGGGATGATATGTCTATAGAAACCGTGTATCTAAGCGATCGCACTCCGTAGGAGTGCTATGTCTATAAATGGATAAATGGGTGGCAACTTGCGTTATAATAGATATTTACAGTAGAGAAGAGAGGAAATTTTAGCGTGTCATCTTACGAAACTCACGAATATGATGTATTAATAATCGGAGCCGGTGGCGCCGGACTTCGAGCCGCTATTGAAGCCGCTGTCGGCGACCTTAAAGTAGGACTCGTGTGTAAATCCCTACTCGGCAAAGCACACACCGTCATGGCGGAAGGCGGCGTCGCCGCTGCCTTGGCAAACGTCGATGAAAGAGACAGTTGGCGCGTCCACTTCGCGGACACCATGCGCGGCGGACAGTATCTCTCCAACGCACGGATGGCAGAACTCCATGCGAAGGAATCGCCGGATCGCGTACGCGAACTCGAAGCATGGGGCGCACTCTTTGACCGAACACAAGAGGGTGGCATCCTCCAGCGGAACTTCGGTGGACACCAATACCCACGCCTTGCACACGTCGGCGACCGGACAGGATTAGAAATGATCCGCGCCTTACAGGATCACGGCATCCACCAAGGTATTGAAGTCCACATGGAGAATACCGTCGTCTCACTCTTGAAAACAGGGGATAGGGTTTCGGGTGCCTTCGGCTACGAGCGTGAAAAAGGACGTTTCAAAATCTTCACTGCGAAAGCCGTTGTCTTGGCAACAGGCGGTGTCGGCAAGGCATACAAAGTTACAAGCAATAGCTGGGAATACACGGGTGATGGGCATTCGCTCGCGTATCACGCTGGCGCGGAACTCATTGATATGGAGTTCGTTCAATTCCATCCGACAGGTATGGTCTGGCCCCCCAGTGTTCGAGGTATCTTGGTTACGGAAGGTGTCCGTGGCGAAGGCGGTATCCTGACAAACAGTGAAGGCAAACGCTTCATGTTCGACGATATCCCTGAACTCTACGTGAACCAGACAGCCGATAACCCTGAAGAGGGGTGGCTGTATACGCAAGGTGACCGAGAAGCGCGCCGTCCACCGGAACTCTTGACCCGCGATCACGTCGCACGCTGTATTGTCCGAGAAGTACAAGAAGGCAGAGGCAGCCCACACGGCGGTGTGTTTTTGGATATCGCATGGATCAAGGAGAAGATTCCGAACGCTGCGGAACATATCCGTAGGAAACTGCCGAGCATGTACCATCAGTTCAAAGAACTCGCCAATATCGACATCACAGAAGAACCGATGGAGGTCGGCCCGACAACGCACTATGTTATGGGCGGTATCCGGGTCGATGCGGATTCACAGATGACAGCGGTTCCTGGACTTTTTGCTGCTGGTGAATGCGCTGCCGGTTTACACGGTGCCAATAGACTCGGCGGTAATTCTCTCTCCGATCTACTCGTTTTCGGTAAGCGTGCAGGCGAATACGCTGCACAATTTGCGACGGAAAACGAAGCGGTGCCGATTGATGAAACCGAAATCGAGACAATCGCTGCGCACACACTCAAACCGTTCGAGAACCCGCCAACGGATGGGAACGGCAACAATATCGGACCCTACGACATCCAAGCGCAACTCCAAGAAAAGATGCAGGATCTCGTCGGTATCGCACGAAGCCAAGAAAGCCTCACACAAGCCGTTGAAGAGATTCAGAACCTCCGTGAAAAAGCGGAGAACGTTCACGCGATCGGTAACCGCGAATACAACGCAGGGTGGCATACCGCACTGGATCTCGATTGTCTGCTCACGGTCTCCGAAGCGATTGCGCTCGCAGCACTTGAACGCAAGGCAAGCATCGGCGCACACTCACGAGACGACCACCCAGAGAAAGAGGAACCCGGTGCCGGCAAATATAACACAATCATCAATAAAACAGATGATGGCGCGATGACAGTCCGACGAGAGCCGATTGACGAACTCCGAGCCGATCTGCAGGAAATCATAGACGAAATGGGATAACATTTTAATTGTTCGCAAGACATTTTAATTGTTCGCAAGGCGTTAAATCAGGTATTTTGTTTATCAAGCGGTCCTGTTCATAATGGTTATCACACTTCTTTTTTTAATGGGACTTACACATACTGCTTTTTTGTCCCATAGGCTGTTAGCCTGTGGCACTATAACCTTGTGTTTTCCGAAAAATCTCGGTTAACAGAACAGGCTAAAATCAAAATTGCGTAAGTCCTGTTTAAAGCACATGTAGCTTGGAACGAAGTGGAAAGCGGATGTACGGAAGGGCACTCTCAACCCTAAACCAGTCTCAACGAACCGCAAGGAAAATTTAAAAAACGAACCGCAAGGAAAATTTAAAACATGGCAACATTTAGAATTTGGCGTGGCAATGCAGACGACGCACAATTTGTCGACTACGAGACCGAAGTCTCCGAAGGCATGGTCGTCTTAGACGCGATCCACCGTATCCAAGCCGAACAAGCAAACGACATGGCAGTTCGCTGGAACTGTAAAGCAGGAAAATGCGGGTCGTGTTCCGCCGAAATCAACGGGCAACCAAAATTAATGTGTATGACACGCCTCGACACCATACCGCTCGACGCACCCGTCACAGTCGAACCGATGCGCGCATTCCCGCTCATCAAAGACCTCGTCGCGGATGTGTCCTGGAACTTCAAGGTAAAAGAGCGGATGAAACCGTTCGCACCGCGCCCACCGGATGCCGAAGACGGTACGTGGCGGATGGAACAAGAAGACATCGACCACGTCCAAGAATTTCGGAAATGTATCGAATGCTTCCTCTGCCAAGATGTCTGCCACGTTCTACGCGACCACGAACTGCACGACGAGTTCATCGGACCGAGATTCCTCGTCTATGCTGCGTCCTTAGAGATGCACCCGATTGACACAGAGAACCGGCTGGAAGAATTAAAAAATTCGGACGGGATCGGGTATTGTAATATCACGAAGTGTTGTACAAAGGTATGTCCGGAACATATCACAATTACGGATAACGCCATTATTCCGCTTAAAGAACGCGTGGTTGATGAGTTCTACGATCCGATCAAGAAACTCTTCCGCGTCTTTAACCGTTAAGTAGTCATAGGTTCGAGTCCCAAAGATTCAAGCCCTGTAGGGGTTTTTGCTTAAGAAACGCCGCAGCAAAAACGGTATTTCTTCAGCATCTGTGTAGAAAAACGCGATCTCACAGACCTAAGCCCCGTAGGGTTTTTCTTCAATATCTGTAGAGACCTACGGCGAAAAATTATGCGCCGGATGCTACACGGAAACCTTGAAGACATCAAAACCCTCTTGAATCCCGTAGGGTTTATTTGCTTGGGTATTTCTTCAGTATCTGTGTAGAAAAACGCGATCTCACAGACCTAAGCCCCGTAGGGGCGGCATTTGTGTAGTATGTTCAAAGCCCAAAGATTCAAGCCCCGTAGGGGCGGCATCTGTATAATATGTGAAGGAAAATATGTCCAACACCTATACCCAAATCTACATACATATCGTCTTTGCCGTCAAAGGTAGACAAAACCTTATTCCAAAAGAACATAAAACCGAACTCCACGGATACATCATGGGAATAATAAAAAAGAAAAAACAAACGGTCATTCAAATCAATTCAATGCCCGACCATATTCACATCCTTGTTGGGATAACACCCGACACCACTGTATCTAACTTGGTGAGAGATATCAAAGCGAATTCGTCAAAATTTATCAATCAAAAGCGGTGGATTATGGGAAGATTTGAGTGGCAAGCTGGGTTTGGTGCGTTTTCCTATTCAAGATCTCAATTAGATGATCTCGTTGAGTATATTAAAAATCAAGAAAAGCATCACATGCGCAAGACGTTTAGAGAGGAATACCTTGAGATCCTGAAACGTTTTAATGTCAATTACGACGAAAGATACATTTTTGATCCGGTTGAAGAGGATACCCAGATTTAATGTAGCGATACAGATGTCGCCCCTCTGGGGCTTAGGTCTGTGAGGTTGCGTTTTTCTACATAGATGCCGTCGCTACGCGACTGAAGAGGGTTTTGAAGTCTTCAATATTTCCACGTAGTATCCGGTTCGGTTAGGAAACCGACCCTACCGGGCCTGGGGGTGAAAATTCGATCGAAAAATGGAAAATTGAATGGCTCTGGATAAAAAAATAGATTGACTTTTCTCAAAATTTGTGGTAGACTTCACTTACCCACTATAACTATACTTACAATTTCTTTTGGACCTACCCCGGAGATATAACCATGGCAACCAGCAAGAATGATATTTTGAGAGTCGGCGTGATTGGACCCGGCGGTGCAGGACGTGGCAACACGCTCGGTTTCGCAACCCGACCAGATGCCGAAGTCGTCGCCGCTGCGGATGCCTACGAAGGCAGCTTGGATGCTTTAGAGAGCGCACTTCGCGAGAGAGTTGACGGCTATAAACCGAATAGCTTCACCCGCTACCTCGGCGAACACGAGTTCGTTGAGATGCTCAATCACGAAGACCTTGACATCGTCGGCGTTTTTTCACCACATTCCTTGCACGATATTCATGTCAAATACGCACTGCGCGCAGGCTGTCACGTCATCGTCGAGAAACCGATGGCAAACGTCGTCGGTGATGCCATCTCCATCACCAAAATAGCGATGGGCAGCGGGTTACACCTCGTCGGCGGATATCAACGACACTATCAAGATACCTATATGGCAGGGAGACGCGCAATCGCCGAAGGACGCATCGGAAACTTAAAGAAATTCGAGGTCTACATGGCGCAACGATGGGGGGCTGGCGGTTGGCGCGGCGATCCACGCTTCTCCGGCGGCGGTCAACCCAACGACTCCGGCAGCCATCTCCAAGATATATTCCTATGGATGACGGGCGCATTACCCGCTGAAGTCTACGGAACAACCGACATGAAGTTTGAGGACGATGACGGTAACCTCGTTCCGAAGTTCGTCGAAATCAATTCCTATTCCGATGTAATGCTCGATAACGGTGCCGAAGGGACGATTACCATCCTCGGTAACACACGCGTCGGATTTGAGGAATGGGTGATTCTTGAGGGTGACGAAGGCACGATTGAAATCAAAAGTGGGATTCAGTATATCCCGAAGGGGGGTGAGCCAGAACCGCTTACTTACCCGCGCCCGGAAGGCTATCCGAGTAGCAAAGTCGATCAACTCGTCGGCTTGGTGAAAGGCGAATACGAGGCGAACTACACCTCCGGCATCAACGGGATACGCACCAGCTGGTTGACGAACGCAATCCTTGAAGCCGGTAGAGGTCCTGACGAGAAAAATAGGGTCAACTGCGACACCCTCATTCAGAAAGAGGGGTACACACGGCAGGACGTTTTGGCACTGATTGATGAATGCGCCGCCAGATCGTGCTACTAAAATCTATACCTGTCTATTCCGCCAACCGTCTTCGAGCTAAGCCGATACGAAAAAAGGAGAGAAACCGTGATTTTTTTTCGACAACCCGCAACCAAAACTTATTATCGTTGGCAAAAACTTGCCTTTAAAAGTATAAACTATTGCGCACTTATCGCTATCCTATTGATAGCAGCATCGCAAATCGGATGCTTACCCGGAAGTGCGCTAAGTAACGCCGACAAACTCGCTGATAACAAAGACTACTACGGCGCAGTTGAAGCATACCAAAATATTGTGGATACACAACCCGGTACGCCAGACGCGCTGCAAGCACAACTCGCCATCGGTAAATTGTCTATTGGACAGATGAACCAACCGACGGAAGGCATTAAGGCTTATGAAAGCGTCATCGCCGCTGCACCGGAAAGCGAGGCAGCCGCCGAAGCACACTATGAACTCGGTATGCACTATTTTCGGGAAAAGGATTTCAAGTCAGCGCAAACGCAATTTGACGCGATCGTGAACGACTTTCCGCAATTGGAATTAAGCCACAACGCACACCTCATGTTGGCGAAGAGTTATGAGGAAGCGGAAGACTACGAATCAGCCGTAGAAGCGTTCGATAACTTCGCGAATCGGAACCCGAGAAATAAACGCGCCGCACCCGCACTCGAAAATAAAGCAAGAATCCAACGCCAATTCCTCAAAGACGAAGAAGAAGCGAAACGAACCAACCAGATGCTCGTTAAGAGATATGGAAAGGTTGAAGGTGCTGAAGCAGCCGTCGAGAGCGCGAAACAGGAACTCAAAGACCTCAACGCGACCATCCCTGAACCCGATGACCCACTGGCAACGCCACAAGGGAGAGCAATCGCACAATTTGAAGCACGCCGTGAACGCGATCGACCGCGCGGCGGGGTCGAAAGAAGTCCCGCTATGGGAAATGCCAACACGCTCGGCGTACCAGACTCCGGATTCGGGATCAGCGCATCGGATGTTATGCAGAACTTCGGCGGACAAGCCGGTATCGCAGGCGATGATCAGGGCAGCTTCCACGATGCTGAACTCATGATTGCTAACTTCTTCTACGGCGATGAAAATTACCGAGACGCAGGCGCGCTTTACTACGACGCAATCGCACGCGCAGAAGCCGAAAAAGTGAAAATCGACCCGTATACATACCTCAAACTCTCGATCTGCTACCGAAAAGTCGGGATGCATCAGCGAGCAAAAGAGGTACTCCGAAAAGCCGCAAGCCGAGATGGTGAAGTCATTGACGCGGTCATTAATACAGGACGGAATCACTATACCTCCGAAAACTACGAGAACGCTATCGAAACCTACAATTCCGTTATCGGGTTAAGACGAGATAAGGATTCCGAAGTCTACTGGTTAATCTCGCTTGCACACAAGAAATTGGGTGACCCAGAAAAGGAGCGCGAGGTACTCGAACGTTCCGTTGCCGCGAATACACAGAATACAGACGCGTTGCAAAGCCTCGCCGAAGTACTACATTATCGGTTGAAAGACCGCAAAGCTGCTGCAATTTTCCAAGACCTCGTCGATCAGAAAGGCGATTCGTACATCGGTTCAAAAACCCTCGGCGACCTCACCTATAAGTACGGCAACTACGTCCAAGCGAACGCACGGTATAAAGCCGCCGCTCGGACAGCGAAACGGTTGCTGGGGAAGTCAGAAAGTGATGCTGAAAAACGGGAACTTCGCAATCAGGTCGTCTATGCAACAATCCTGGCAGCACAGGCAACCCATCAGCGCGGGAAACCCGAAGACGCGCAACAGATGATAGATGAACTGGCGACGGAATACCCTGACCACGCTTTAATCCATTACGGTAGAGGTGAATTAGCCCTGCTCAATAACGATACCGAAACAGCTATCGCCGAATTCAAAACCGCAATTGAGAAGTCGCCACACTCCGATATCGCAGTGATTGCCCTCGGCGACTATTACGTTTCGCAAGGTTTTAATGATGATGCGATCGCACTGTGGGAAGGTTTTCTTGCCGAAAACCAGTACAACCAGAACGTTACGCGGAGCCTTAAAAAATTGAAAGGCGATGCCGAAGAACCGGAAGAATAGGTCAAAAGCGTGCAGCTTTCCCAAGCCTGGTAGGTGCGGTTTCTAACCGCACCGGACTTCGCCGAATATCCGAAAATACCGGATTTAGACACCCAATTTTCCCAAATAACCGTTTTTTTTCAAAAAAAACTTGACATTTACAATCAATTGTGTATAATTAATGTTGAAAAAGTTCGTAACTTCCTAACGTAAGCACGTTTAAAGCTAAAATTGGTAGATTTTGCTGATGAAATCGTGCGAACTCCTGAAAAACGCATGCTTTGAAGAAAACGGATCCCTAACTGTAAAGCGATGTATGCGGTATACGCTTCAGTATGTTCCACCAATATGGTAAGGAAACTGTCCCACTTAGAGCGAACCCTATTTTGGCATGCGTTGTGACACGACCATACAAGAAACATCCCTGCGGGCAACATTGCACCGACTCCACCGATACCGCTGTACACCCTGCATTTTACTTCGTTGGGCATCTTAACGGCCGAACGCGCCACTTGCAAGCGCATCTTCAGAAGTCTCATGTACCCGATTGGAGTCCAAACGAATCGGCTTTGTAGGAAACCCCGGTCTTCGCGCCTTAGTTTCTCTGTGCTGCTCATGTTCAGCACGCTTAGGACTTACGCATGACGCTCTTTCGTACCACAAACTTTGAGTTTGTGCTGCCAAAACACTGTATTTTCCAACCCCCCTAACCCCCCGCTTGCAGGGGGATACAGGGGGGCTAACAGAACCGCCTACGCTCAAAATTGCGTAAGTCCTGACTATTAGGAAACCGTGCGGACGTGGTATTTAACCGCGCACCGAAAACGATAGAAACAAATTCAATACATTATTCTATGAGGAGTATTAGAAACTATGGAGAGCTTGGACATTCGCAAGCTCCAAGAAATGGAGTTCTCGGAACTCAAAGATTTTGCCCTGAGACTCGGAGTCGACGAATATACCGGACTCCGCAAAGAAGAGCTCATTAACGAAATCATAGAGGCTAAATCTGAGGGAGACACCCAATTCTACGGGGGTGGTGTCCTGGAAATTTTAGATGACAGGGATCAACACTACGGTTTTCTCCGCTCATCGCGTTCCAACTATTTGCAAAGCAACGAGGATATTTATGTGTCCTCTTCGCAAATCCGACGATTCGACTTACAAACCGGTCATGTCGTTGAAGGTGTAATTCGTCCACCGAAAAAGACAGAAAACAAGGCGGAACGCTACTTCGCAATGCTACAAATTGAGAAGGTCAACGGGGAACCCCCGGAAGCTGTCAAACAGAAAATCCTTTTCAAGAACCTCACCCCCATCCATCCGTACGAACAATTGAAACTCGAATACAACGGTTCGGAATTCGGGACGCGGATGATGGACCTCATCGCACCGATCGGCAAAGGGCAACGTGGACTGATTGTCGCACCGCCTTATAGCGGAAAAACGACACTCCTGAAAAATATTGCCGCCGGTATCGAAGCCAACCACCCGGAAGTCATTCTCATCTTTCTCCTGATCGACGAGCGACCCGAGGAAGTTACGGATGTCGCACGCTCCGTGAAAGGTGAAGTCATCAGCTCCACGTTCGATGAACACCCAGAACGGCACATCCAAGTCGCAGAAATGGTCATCGAGAAAGCGAAACGATGGGCTGAATACGGGAAAGATGTCGTTGTACTGCTGGATAGCATGACCCGATTGGCACGCGCACACAACGTCATGGCACCCCACAGTGGAAAAACGTTGAGCGGCGGTTTAGACGCTATGGCGTTCGTGAAACCACGCCAATTCTGCGGCGCCGCTCGGAAATTTGAAGAAGGCGGAAGCCTAACGGTTATCGCATCCGTACTCATTGATACGGAGAGCCGACAAGACGAATATATCTACGAAGAATTTAAAGGTACCGCTAACATGGAAATCCACATGGAGCGCGCCTTACTGGATCTCCAAATCTATCCACCCATTAACATCAAAAGATCAAAAACACGACGTGAAGAACTCTTGTTAGCACCAGATGTACTTAATAAGGTCTGGGTGCTACGGAAATTCACAAGCCAAATGGACGGCGCGGAATCCCTCGAAATGCTTATTGAGCAGCTCGGCAAGAATACCACAAACGCGGAATTCCTCGAACGGATGGTTGACAATGCCAACTATGGTAACAATACGACAACCAGAATCAACGCCCGCGCCAAACGATAGAATTTGTAGCACAGACTGTATGAAGTAGATGTAGGTTGGGTTGAGCGTTGAAGATTCAAAAGTCTTCATTTTTACAGAGGATTCCATCTGGTGATATATCGTTCTCATAGCGAGCGATAGCGAAACCCAACAATCACATCACTCTGAAATGGAAACTTGCGTTATATTATACGGAATGTAAGCTGAATCGAAAATCTAAATTCGGAAATCTCAAATTTAAGGAAGGACATTATGAAAGCCGAAATTCATCCTGAACTCGTAGAAAGCGTCATCACATGCGTTTGTGGTGCAACGCACAAAACGCTGGCAATCCAATCCCAAATGCGGGTAGACATCTGTGGAAAATGCCATCCATTCTACACCGGACAACAAGCGCGGTTCATCGACACTGCTGGACGGGTCGAAAGCTTCCGCCGACGCTACAACCTAACCGAAGAAGATAAGTAGCGTAAAAGTCAATCGGGCCTGGTAGGTGCGGTTTGTAACCGCACCATAGGTGTCAATTTAGTGCCTTTCCCAGGCCCGGTAGGTTCGGTTTTCAACTTACGCATGCGGCTCTTTATGTACCACAAACTGTTAGTTTGTGACGCAAAAACGCTGGATTGGACAAAAACTTTCATCTAACACAACGGTTCACATCCAAAATTGCGTAAGTCCTATTAATTAAAGCTGCCCTTTCTTACCGATGATTTCCGATAGCCGACAACCGATAGCCGACAGCCCCTCCCCTCCCCACTTTTTCCCAAATTTATCTTTACAACTTGCGCATGCGGCTCTTTAATGTACCACAAACTTCCAGTTTGTGCTATCAGAACGCTGTGTTTTCAGACAAATTTCATCTAACAAAACCACCTACATCCAAAATTGCACAATTCCTATATAATTCCAAATAAATCAAAATAAAATTATATTTATATTGACAAATCATTATTTATTTTGTATAATTAAGGTAACTAATCATTAAAAACGCTAATTTGACGGAAAGGTGTCGGCGTTCCGACGCCATTTTCTCAAATTTTTTCTTGACAAATCGTATCCAAAATGCTTTAATTACCGTTAAATCAAAAATAAATTGGATTTCTCTTGACAAATAGTCATTTATTTTGTATAATTAAAGTAATTCGTCATTAGAAACGCTAATTTGATGGAAGTGGATCGATGTTCCGACGCCATTTTCGCAAATTTTTCTCGAAAAGTTGTATCTAAAATGCTTTAATTACCGTTAAATCAAAAATAAATTGGATTTCTCTTGACAAATCTTTTTTTACCGTGTATAATTAAAGGTAGTTAGTCATTAGAAACGCTAATTTTAACGGATGGGGGTGTTTGGCATGCCAAAGAGAGTGAGTACAAAACAGGTGCTAATGGCCTGCCAGATGTCATTTGAAGGTAAAGGCAACCGAGAAATCGCCGACACGCTCGGTTTTACTGAGGCAACTGTATCGAATTGGCGCAAGTTAGAAATCTGGCAAGAATTTGAAGCAGAACTCATTAAGGCATATAAAGAGCAATTATATAACGCTATCTAAAAAGTTCAGGATACGCAAAAAAAAAACCGCCAACTACAACTATGTGATCGGCGGTTTATCGTTTTATAGTAAAGCCCATAATTAATTATACACTTTTATAATATCATCAATAGAAGTCTCAGCGTTGTATTGACGTATCCGTTTGATGTTGGCGAAATCCTTCTCAATCGGATTCAACTCCGGCGAATAAGGCGGTAAAAACAACAAACTCGCACCCGAATCCCGGATCAACGCCGCCGTCTCCGAACCTTTGTGGAACGACGCATTATCCATAATCAGAACGTGCTTATCAGTTAGCAAAGGAGACAACATCTCCGAAAGCCAAGTGTTGAACGCAATCTTATCACAACTACCCTCGAAAAGCAGAGGCACAGTGAAACAACCGTCAAGACGCGCCGCTATCAACGTCGTCGTCTTATACCGATGACTTGCCACTTTCGCTTCAACACACTCTCCTTTCGGCGCATAAGCATACCGACGGAAAGCCGTCTTACTGAAACCACTCTCGTCAATATAAACCAGTTTTTTGCCGTTTTCTATCTCTTGCTGAAGCGCCGAGAGATACTCTTGGCGTTTTACGGGACACTGTTCTTTGTAGGTCGTCGTCTTTTTTTTCGCGTGATATTCAGTTTTTTCAACGCATACCAAATACCATGTTTTGAAACGCCAAAATGAGCAGCACGCTCCTGCTGGGTGGCATCGGGGAAATCGGCAACGTGTTGCTTCAAAGCTTGATAATCGATGTTTCGAGGACCTTGAGGCCCCGGTTTCTTAGAAGTCAACGGGTCTTGAGCATCCAACCACTCATAGATGATGCCTCGAGAGATACCAAACCGTCGTGAAGCTTCGGCTTTACTACCGCCATTATCAACGAAGTCAAGGACGCATTTGCGGAAATCTGATGAATAACTCATAAGACTTAGAGGATACCATAAATCTTAGAATATGTCAAATTATTTGCGGGCTTTACTATAATAAGGAACCAAGAATTCAGTGCTTCAACAAATCAGGGTTTACGCAATTTTGACAGTAGACAGTTGTATTAGATGGAATTTTTCGTAAAACATAGCGTTCTTGCAGCATAAACTGTATGAAGAATAAATAAATATTTCGGTAATTCTATATCTTCCCGAGGCCCGGTAGGTGCGGTTTGCAACCGCACCGGACTTCGCCAATAAATTACCGAATTAATAAATTGAACCTCATGAAGTTTGTGGTACGAAAGCGCATCATGCGTAAGCCCTAAATAAGTTAGGTGCCGTTTTGGAGAGAATCCAGCAGCTGCATAAATTCTTCAATATGCTCTACCTCTGTTGCTGCCCTCATTAATTGATTGAGATGTTGTCGGTCGTTAACCTTTTCTAACGAAGGGGTCAAAACGTCTGCTGTCATAGATATATTGAAACGGTGATTGAGTGAATATAGGATATTTTCGATAGCAAGTTCTCGCATTCCCAGCCTTTTACCGGTTTCGATGCCGGTTTCAATGCCGCGTTCAATAATCATTTGGTAAACAGATGAGTTGTTCATAATATCCTCCGGAATCAATGATAATAGATTTTGGCGGTTATGTGCTAAGCCGCTCATGACCCATAGTTCTACGAGTAAATTATTCCGTCTCGCGGTGTCCAGTGGCAAAGATTGGGTTACCTCCGCGCAATGTGTAGTCCACTCCATCTCTGACATACCGGCAGGTGGCTTCATCAAGGGCGTAAACGGCATTAGACCCGGTTGTGCCGCTTCAAGAATAGATTGTCCATCAATTTCGCTTAAATGAATGACTTGATATTCAACGATGAAACGGTGTCCGGGAACATTTTGAAAATAACCGCCCGGATCTGTGTGTCCAGCTGTTGAACGCAGATAGAGCACAAAAGAATAGATAGGCAGACCGTATTTTTCATAACATCTACCGAGATAACCGACGTTTCGACGTACCATGTTCGGAGACCGGCTATCATCCGTCTGAATTTCA
>JAJEEK010000015.1 GCA_022821065.1 Candidatus Poribacteria bacterium | reverse complement strand
AACTAAATGAAGATTAATTTATTAATTCGGTAATTTATTAGCGAAGTCCGGTGCGGTTGCAAACCGCACCTACCGGCCCTGGGGAAGATATAGAATTACCGAAATATTTTCTGAAACTTCATACAGTTTGTGGTACAAAAGAGTAGCATACGTAAGTGCCAATAAACTGAAAGGAGAAATTATGACAGGTGGCGATATTTTTGTTGAATGTTTGAAAGCACAAGGCGTTAAAGACATTTTTGGCTTACCCGGAAACCACTTAGACACTGTCTACGAAGCGTTATATAACAATCAAGACAGTATTCAGCACTATGTCACACGGCATGAAGGCGGAACGGCATTTATGGCGGACGGCTATGCGCGTGCGACAGGTGATGTCGGTGTTTGCATGACTGTGCCGGGTCCGGGTTCAAACAACGCCTCTGTTGGTATCGGTGAAGCGAATACAGCATCGTCCCCGGTGCTTTGGATTACCGGACAGAACCCATCTTACTTGGCATCACGGGATCCAAAGAAAAGTTTCCACGGGTTGGATCAGCGGGCTGCCTTCACGCCGATGACGAAACATCTTGAGATCGTGCATCGCGTCGATCAGATTCCGGGCGCGGTCAATAGAAGTTTTAACGCGCTGCGTTCAGGGCGACCAGGACCAGTGCTGATTGAACTGGCAAAAGATGCTCTGGATGCAGAAGCCGATCTGCCTATTCCAGCATACAATAACGGTATCCATCCGACTGCATCCCCTCAAGATATTGATGCTGCGATAGAATTACTCGGCAAAGCGGAGCGTCCGCTGATTATCGCAGGTGGTGGTATCAACCACACGCGTGCAACTGCGGAAATACTTGAATTCTCGCAGCGACTTGACGCGCCCATCGTGATGACAGGTTTTGGAAAAGGTTCAGTTCCAGAAGATTCACCGTATTCCATCGGCGTCTTCCGAGACAGTGTCTCGCAAGCAGCGATGCAGGCATCTGATCTCATCGTTGCTGTTGGTACCCGATTCAACTACCGTGATACCGGCAACTGGAGTCTCAAAATTCCACAACCCCTTTTACACATTGAAGCCGATCCGGACGAAATTCACAAGGAATATCCGGCGACTGTTGGTATCGGTGCGAATCCGAAATTGGTTTTGCGTCAGTTGAATGCCGCGCTCCGTGATGAGAAAGGGACCGGTGGTTGGGGTGAAGGTTTACAAGAATTACGTCGGCAATTTATGGCGATTGAACGTCCTCGGATTCTCACAGAGATGCGCGACGTAATGCCTCGCGATGCCATCTTGTCGGTTGATGTCAATATCACTGGCTATGGTGCCTTGGCACATTTCGCGTGTTATCATCCAGGGACTTATATCTTCTCTGGTGTCTCTGTGGCAATGGGAATCGGATTGACGGGTGCGATCGGTGCGCAGGTGGCTTATCCAGATCGGAAAGTCGTCGCGCTGAGCGGTGATGGCGGGTTCTTAATGACGTGTCCGGACTTCGCGACAGCAGTCATGTACAATCTACCGATTGTAACACTTGTGATGAACGACAATCAGTACACTTCAATTGAACGCGGGCAGCTGCGCCGGTTCGGCAAACGTATCGGTGTTGAGTTGGTGAACCCAGACTTTGTGCAATTCGCTGAGTCGTTTGGCGCGGTTGGACTCCGTGTTGAAGACCCCAACGATTTCAAACCGATGTTTGAAAAGGCACTCGCTTTGGATAAGCCGGTTCTCCTTGAAGTCGTTAAGTAGTTATTATCTTGTGTCATAAAGGAGTTTGATATGAAAAAAAAGATTGGTGTTTTAACAGGGGGTGGCGATACAAGCGCGCTTAACGCTACCCTGAAAGGTATTGCATTGAAAGCCGAGGAACTCGGTTTTGAATTGGTCGGATTTATGGAAGGCTGGCGCGGGGTTTTGAAAGGTGGACGCTACTTTACGCTGACACCCGACTTGATTAATGAAAATAGAGGAGGAACGCTTCTAAAGAGTTCACGCACGAACCTGATTAAAGATAATAAGTTAGATGAGGCAGTAGACAATCTTAAAAAACTCGACATTAGCGGCCTGATTCCGATTGGGGGTGATGATACTTTGACAGTCGGGACCGCACTGTCCGATCAGTTTACAACCACATTCGTCACCAAAACAATTGATAACGATGTGGGTATCAATCCACCTGAAGGGGATGCGGTCGATTACTCTAAGATGGTGAACTATTTCTGTCCCGGCTTCCCGTCATCTGCGAACAGAGTCATCAATTACGTCCAAGATCTGCGTACAACGACCTACTCCCATGATCGTGTGATTGTTGTTGAAGCGATGGGGAGAGATGCGGGTTGGCTGACTTTATCCGCCGCTTATGGGCAAGCGGATCTTATCGTTGTTCCAGAAGTGCCGTATCAACCGGAGAGATTGGCGGAAGCGATTCGTGAAAAACATACAGCACAAGGGAACGTTATCGTTGTCGTGTCGGAAGGGATTCGGAATGATGCTGGGGAACTCATGATTACTTCACAAGCGGAACTTGATGCTTTTGGGCATACGAAACCGGGTGGGTGTTCAGAAATTATCGTTGAGACGATGAAAAAACTGCTTCCCGATATTTCAAGTTCTGCGTTCCGGGCATTGATACTCGGTTATCTCCAGAGGTGCGGTAGCCCGATACCCTTGGATAGAGACATCGCTATGAAGGCTGGTGCTATGGCAGTGCAAGCACTCTCAGACGGGATGTTCAACGGTGTTGCGACTATCACTCGAACAGAAGTCGGCATTGAACCGACCCTGTTGCCGTTAGATCAAGTGTTGAAGCGGGATGCATCGGGACATGTCATTCGGAGAAGTCTGGACCTGCGGTTCTATGACGCGGAACGGTACCAGATAGCTCCAGCGGGGGTAGGATATTTCCGTCCGTTGTTCGGGGACTTGCCACTTCCAGAATTATCACTGGGTGATCGGTTGTCATTGAGTGCCCGTTTGATTGAGATCGGGAAGATTGGATAATAATCGGAGTGTTACAGTATAGGTAGGCGCGGTTTGAAACCGCGCCTACTGAGATTGAGACAACCGGTCTATCTTTAGTTTTACAACACCAAAGGAAAAACACACCATGAAAAAAGAGCAAATCATGTCGCAAAATCCGCGCGTGATGCACGGTGCTTTAGTTTTTGCCGGCACCCGAGTGCCAGTTGAAACCCTAATCCACTACCTTGTATCAGGTGATTCACTTGATACATTTCTCGCTGATTTTCCGACAGTCTCACAGGAGCAAGCAGTTGCTTACTTGGAAATGACACTGGAGTACGCAAATGCGCGTGTTGCTTGATGAAAACCTTTACTAATTTTCGGTATAAACGCTTTTTCCTTCACCGTAGTAAGAATCGTAGATGTGCTGATAGACCGCCTCGGATTTCTGATTAAATAGTTCCGGTGTGTAAGGTTGTGGTAGTTCATCATCAAGTATCTTTCCAACGGCGATCCTGACTTGTGCGCGTGTTTGTGCGTGTTTCCGCCAATCCAAGCCCAATTTTTCTCGTTTGAGTGTTTTAAGCATTTTCCTCACAGCATTTTTAACTTCATCTCGCTCTGGATCCGTTAAGCGAGGTTCGCGTTGTGTTAGAAGGTCAAACACTGCCAGTTCCTCTTCAGAGAGGTCTTCTGTACTGGCGCGTTGGTCTTCTTCGTGGAGATCATTAACGAGATCAAAAAGCCTCTCAAAATAATCCGCAACCCCAATCGTCCCCGCGTTGTATTCTGCGATCATCTGCTCAAATTTCTCCTGATAATCCATACGGTTTCTGTTGAGACGGATCATTGCGGTGAGTTTGCTATTGATTGCCCCTCTGAGTCTCTCCGCTTCGGTGCGTTTGTGCTGTGTATTGAATCGCTCGCTTAACTGCTCAAAATCAATCTGACTTAGATCTATCGGCTCCGTATCGTAGCCATCAGTTGGTATCTGAATGCGATAGCTTTCAGGTGCGATGGAGCGATCCAGCACCGCCTCGACCTCTGTCATGACACCGGAGATGTCAGCGGGTGGGGTCAAATTTCTGATTTTCTGCGCGATGATGTGGATAAGTTGACAGATACGGGTAAATTCATGTGCATCGGGATCGGGTAAAATCGCTTTGTATAGTTTGGTGACGCTCGTTGCGAGTTGTAGATAGCGTTTTTTAGTTTCATCGTTAACCAAGATATGTTCCATTGTGTCATAGATTTGGGCGATGTTTTGGAATGCGTCGTCCGTTTGGTGTTGGTCTAAGTCAACACCGAGATCTCGGCAGAATTTGGTGATTTCGGTGATCGCCGCTCGGAGTTTTTCAATCAGTTCTGACTTATCCGCGATCGGTTTCTGGTTTCCTTCCAGGTCCGCGCCTGTAGCATAAATCGCCAACGCTTTTTCGAGGTCCCGGAAAACGCCGATGTAGTCAACAATTAAGCCGTTATTTTTGTCACCGAAGACGCGATTCGCTCTGGCAATGGTTTGCATCAAGGTATGGTTTCGCTGCGGTTTGTCGAGGTAGATCGTGGAACAGGAAGGGACATCGAAACCGGTGATCCACATCGCACAGACAAAGACAATTCGGAACAGGTCCTCAGGGTCTTTGAATTGGGTGTCTAAATCCTCTGTGTTCATACGGGCGCGGTGCGGTGTGATGTCTACGCCTTTTTGCCTGAGTTCATCGATTTCGTTTTGTCCCGGAGAAACGACGACTGCCATATCGGTCTCTTCCATGTAGCGAATTCTCTCTTGCAAATAGACCTTTTCACTACCATGTCGCGTGGCGACTTCGGATCTGAGTTGTTCAATAGAACGTTTCCAATATTTCTGCACTTTGTCGAACATTTTAACAGCAGTCGCTTTGTCGATTGAGATGACCATGGCTTTTCCCTGATAGCCTCTACCTATAAAGTGGGAGACGATATCCTCAGCGATAGTTTCTAACCTGTCATCTCGTGTGATGAGGTGATACTCGTTCGCAAACTCTCGTTCCAGTTTTACCTCTTGTGCTTCATCAATTTCCGCTTCTTCAAGAATTTGTTCAATATCTGTGTTTAGATCAGGATTCGTCAATTTGAGTACAGGGACGCGGTTTTCATAATAGAGTGGCACGGTCGCACCGTCAACGATAGATTGATTGAAGTCATAGACACTGACATAATCCCCGAAGACCGCTTTTGTCTTTTCTTCGCCAGCCATGAGCGGTGTACCGGTAAAAGCGATGAATGCGGCGTTGGGGAGCGCGGTGCGCATGTTCAAGGCGAGTGTATCGTATTGACTGCGATGTGCTTCATCTGTAATGACGACGATGTCTGACCGCTCCGAGAGCACAGGATGCTGCTCGCTACCTTGCGTCTGGAACTTCTGGATAAGCGTGAAGATATAGCGATGGTCTTCACTGAGGAGTTGGCGGAGATGTTTTATGTCTTCGGCATGCACCTCTTGCTGTGTCAGGACACCACTTGTACTGGCGAAGGTTTTGTAGATTTGGTTATCCAATTCCTTGCGATCGGTTACGACAACAAATGTCCAGTTTCCCGGCACTTTTCTAAGCACTTTCTGGGCAAAAAAGAGCATGGAGATGCTTTTTCCGCTGCCCTGTGTATGCCAAAAGACCCCGAGTTTGCCGTGGTTATCTTCAATCTGTTTCAGGGATTCGATCGTGTTGTTGACACCGAGGTATTGATGGTTCTTGGCGAGTATTTTGATTAACCCGCCTTTTGCCTCCATAAACAGGATAAAGTTTTCAACGATGTCAAGCAATCGTTTCGGTGTGCAAAGTGCCTCCAGAATTGTCCCTAAGGCAGTTTGAGGGGTTTCGTTTTCGCTGTGAATGCGTTTCCATTCGGCGAAATGTTCCCAATCAGCCGTAAGGCTACCGACTTTACTTTCCGTGCCGTTAGAGAGTAGAATAAAAGCGTTATACCAAAAGAGGTGTGGAATGGTGTCTTTGTAGTCTCGGAGGTTGTCGTTATAGGCAGCGTGGAGATGGACATCAATCCGCTTGAACTCCATCAAGACTAACGGGATGCCATTAACGAAACAGACTATATCTGGACGTTTTGTGTACATCTCGCCGGTAATCCAGAATTGGGATGCGGCGAAGAAATCGTTGTGCTCTGTGTGTTCCCAATCGATGACTTGTAGTACTTCAACGGTCTCGTCTTCACTGTTTGGATCAGTGAGGGTGACCTTCACGCCGTCTTTCAGGAGGGTATAGATATCGCGATTGGCTTCAATAGGGCTCATGACGGCGCGGGAGTGGGTGAGTTCTTCGATTGCTTTGGTAATCGCATCGTCGGTTGCGGTGGGGTTGAACCGTTTTAGCGCGGTTTCCAGTCGGGCAGTTAGGACGACTTCGGATTTGGTTTGCCGACCGAGTGGACTCTCTTCCGTCTGTTCAAATTCGCTGAGACAGTTTAACGTCTCCCATCCGATTTCTTCAAGTAAATTGATGGCAGGTTGTTCTATGAGTTGGTCTTCGCTATAGGGGTTCATTTAAAAATAGGGTCAATGGATCGGAATTTGAGTTGATCTTCTATCTCAATCTCTTTTATAATTTGCCGCACATCGGTTTGGGTTAAAATTTGTAACTCCCAGAGTAGTCGCAAAATATCAACTAAGTTGATGCAATGAATTCCGTTTGTTTGGCAGTGGTGCATCACCCGTCTTTCATTACTTGCAAAAGTCGCTGTAAATCGCTTACAAAGTGCCATAGATTCGCTCTCTCCTGCATCAAGCGTTTGTGGTAAGGAACTCATAAACACCTGATCCGCGAGCGTTGTATGATATGTGCGAATCTGCCCTTGCGTTTGTAATGCAATGATGTCATCAGAAAAGGAGAATCCTTTTGAGACCCCTGTTTTGACTTCATTTTTTACTGCCTCGGCAATATTAAGTGTTTCTTGGTCGAAAACCGCAAACAGCAATGGCAAACGCTCAATTTTGGCGAAAGTTGAAAGCACATCGGTATCCACAAAGATCAAGGTTACTGCCCTTCTGTTTTATCTTTTGATTTATGAAGACGTTTGATGTGCGAAATCCGTGCTTTCGATTCTTCTGCTGAATCAACTTCAACGATTTTCCAGATACCTCTTGCTGCCAAAGCTTCTTCAAACTCGAAACGATGGATGCCAGCCAACTCAGCGGCTCTTCCCAGTGTCACTTCCCCTTCTTGATATAACAGAATCGCAGCATCCAGTTGTGATTCCGCCTCAAGGGATTTACGCAGTTGATCACGCTCGACTTTGGGCAGCTTATGTATCAGTGGCAACAGTTTCTCAAGTGTTATCGGTTCAGAAATTTGAATCATTGTGATCTATTCCTTTTGGATTTTATATCAGGATTAAACCTTCGGTACAGCTTAGTTTTCAAGGTTTAAGAGTGCATGCGTGAATTCATCAAGGTTCGATGCTTTTGTAGCGACGCGATGTAAGTGATCCAATCGTTGCAGATCGTCAACGGCTTCAAGAAAAGGCTTGAGTTTCTCTGCGACATCGTTCTGAAAACGAATATCCAACACTGTGAGTATCGCTTCAACGGCGTACTGTCTTTTGCCTTGTTCGATGCCTTGTTCGATGCCTTGTTCGATGCCTTGTTCGATGCCTTTCTCAGTGAAGTATTGGACGATAGAAGATTCTTGCACGATGGCCTCCGATATTGCCTCGCGGATGGTTTGAGAATCGTAAATCAACCCTCCGAGAATCGCTAAGTCCGCGAGTGCCTCTTTCTTTCGCGATTCGTCTTCTGTACTTGTGTCAATTGTGCGCGCACAATGCGATATCCATTCCGGTGCCTCCAGAGAATCTGGTGGTTTCATCAAGGCGGCAAACGGGAACAGTCCAGCGCGGTTCGCTTCCAGAAAGACTTGCCCGTCCATTTCAGTGAGTCTTAGCACACGGTATTGGATGCCAATATTATACCCCGAGATTTCTTGGACGTACAAACCCGGGTCGGTACGCCCAGCGGTTGGATGCAGATAAATGACATGGGAATAGATTGGGAGTTTGTAAAATTCAATGGCACTACCGATATAACCTGCCATTCGGAAGGGCATCGGTGCGTCCCGACTGTCGTGGGTCTGAAACTCACAGTGCACAATGGCTTGCTCACCCCCGGTGGTGATGCGTATAAAACTATCAGCCAGGTGCGTTTTCATTGAGAGTTGCTCGGTTTCAATGACTTGAAACTCGTCTGCTTCTATACCGAGGAGCGTCGTGACGAAACCCTTGGGATCTCTACGGATTCCGCGTTTTGTGACGTTATCAAACTGTTTGGGCAGGACGAGTTTTTGGTCAGGAACGCTCACTTGGGTCTCCTGTGCTCAAGGTGAGTTCAGATTCGCTGTTAAAGTTTTCTCCCAATTGTCTTGTTGTAATTATACACCGTCGTGTTGTATCTGTCAATTGCTTTTAGGGTCACTCACAGGGCCATTCAATTTTAAGAAATTATTGGGTTGGATGTCTTTTTTTCAGGGGCCGGTGCGAAATGCTGCGAAATCTAGCGAAATGCTGCGAAAATTTCAATAGGTTGTCTTAATACATAACATATAATAAGTATTATTACCAGTAAAAAATGCAACACAAAAAACCTACAATTGAATGACTTTGGGATCAGTATCAATATCAAGTTCGGATACGTCAATCTCGCCGGAGATGAGTTTGGGGAGGAGGAGGTTGCGGGTTTGGCGGAGGTTCGCGTTTTTTATTGTCAGGTTTGCCAACTCCAAAGAACTTGGTTCGGTGGCTTCTTCAAACTTGGTAATTATTGATTGCGTAGGTTTCAAGAGTTGAACACCCAACAGATCTGCCTTTGTGATGGCGTTGAAAATTGTACCACTGCCCATCGTGTCTTCCTCTTGAAACTTATCCTTCAATTGCTGAAGTATAAACGCTTGATCCCCACTTTTGCTGCGGATTGCCGAAAGACCACGACCAATCACTATCTTTTTATTTGCGACATTGATTCGTCCAACAGGTGCGCGAACACTAAAGAGTATGTCGCCGACTTCTGCAATGCGTTTTTGAACAGTGCAGTAGACCCGATCTGTGGGAAAACGTTCCCCGAAGTCTGTAACACCCTGATGAAAAGGCAAACCTTCGCCCGTTTCATTGTAGAACTCAGATTTAGGTGACAGCCCCATTAAGACATGACACATTTCACTGAGCTGCTTAACCTCCCAGCCCTGTGGTATCAATCCCAACGGTGATTCTACCATCCGGACGTTCTCATGTCCAGGGAATCGGAAGTGGACGAACCATTCTCGGTAGAGGGTTTGTGCCATGTCTTCAAGGATTTTTATACGGCGGGTGTTGTTTTCAATGAGGTCGTCGTAGGTGGAAAGGATGGCGGCGATTTTGCGTTGGGTTGTGAGAGGCGGTAGTGAGATTGGGAATGAAGTCAGAATTTGCGCGTTGGCGTTAGGTTGGGCTGAACCTCCGAGGTTTAGTTGAATAAATCTCTTGTATTCGTCAGATTCAACAACAAATCCTACGTATCGACTGTCATACTTTGGATTCACACGAATCCGGACTAAGTAGGAAGCAAAAACAGCTTGATGTTCATCCTTAATTTGCTTCGCGTAACCTGTTGTTGCACCCGTACGAGCAATTACAATATCTCCCTCTTTCAATAAGTATCTGCTCAAGTTCTTTTCGCTTATCTCACAATGCGGAACGGTTGACCAATCAATCCGACTTGGCACAATATCGGTAATTCTTAGAAATTTAGGTCCAACCGGCTCTGACTTCGCGCTGGCAGTGTATCCATAATTCACTAATTCGCAAATTTTTCTAAGAATAACACGATTCCACTTTCCTGCTGCTACCACATCGTCTCCTTTAAAGCCACTTGACAGAATACAAAATGGCTTTACCCTCAGCGGCAACCTTCTTTTGCAGTTGAACTTCAGCCATTCGTAAGTTATGCTCTGCAAAAAATTTCTGAAGAACTTCAGGATGACGCTTTGAGAAACTTGCAGTGATCGAATCCATAGGTTCTTGCTCAACTAAGTCGAATAGTTCCCTGCCAGTCTGAGAAAGTGGAATACCTCGTACCTGCATTGATGCGTTTTCCTTTTTCCATCCTGACAAACGACGTAAACCCCAATATTTGCCTTGATACCAGAATGGATAACAATTCTGGCTATCCTCTTTTTCTATGGAAGAATAATACTCAGGATCCCAAATTTCTTGCCTTGAAACAATCAGTCCATACTCAATCAATATATTGAGCTGCCAAATCTCCATAGAATACTTCCAACCTTCTCTACCGTCAGTACAGGCAGTTGGCAGGATCACAGTTCTAAATGGTTCTGGTTGGTCCTTAAAACCCATACACATTGAACACAATCTTTTGAACAAGACTGCAGCACTTCGATTCAATTCACCGAGGATTTTTAAAGCCCTTATTGAATATGATCCTGGTTTCTCAATTTCACCTGCTAATACACGGGCAAAACGGTGCTGCACCTCTGCAGTGCTTTTCTGACTTGCCTCTTTCTCGAAAATGTTAAACCAATCATCGTCAATTGACTTTTCCGTTTCACTATTATCTTGCTGATTCGTTGAATTATCGTATTTCTTCCTCTTAAGTATATTTGTAGCAAAACCCAAAATTCTCTCAAGATTATATTGCTCTCGAAGTATTTTCTTGGCAAATGTATTTGAGGCTCTCTGTGGAAATTCTGGGTCCACCTTTATCTGTTGGATAATTTGGGCATTGACAGCTTCCGTAATTTTAATCCGCGCTTCTGATTCTGATCTTTTTTCAGAAGATTTCCGTTCAAGAGCTCCGACAGGTATATCAATCAAAGCAGATCCCAATCTGTCCAAAGCCTTAAGCACGTTTCGTCTGATTGGAGCAGGAATAGTTGTATCTAAAGCAAGATCAGTAACAGCACCAAGCATAGCGTTTGATTCATCTATGGCTGATGCCGGTAAATCAAGTTGCGCTTCGTCAGATTGAACCGGATTCTGTTCTGATTTTAGGTTGACCTGAAATTCCACTTCCTCGGTTTCGTCCCAATAATCGGTGAGGTCATGTGTATCCCAAAATTCTCCGATTTCCTCTGGTGTTGCATCAGGAGGCGGCATTGGATCTCGTTTTTTATCTTTGTTTTCCATAATTTCTTCGCTCCCTTCTACTCATATCTCTGGCACTGATAATCAATGCACGACGATTTGATTTTAAAATAAAAAAAACGATAAGATAACGTCCTGCGTCTGTTTGTCCCGTAGCTGAGTATACATCTTCACCAACTCTATTGCCTTTGGAGACACGTCGAAAATACGGACGATTGGCTAAAACTTCTTCAACTTCTGTCGTTTTCACACTGTGTTTGCTCGCTATTTTCTCAACGAATTGTGATCGCCATATAACCTCATGAATTTTCAAATTTTGCTCCGGTTCCTTGTTTATTGTCTAATAGCAAGCCTGCTCTATCTCGGTTCTTTCGTAGGTTTCGTTCCAGTAATCAGCGAGGCTATGTGTATCCGAAAATTCTCCGATCTCCTCTGGTGTTGCATCGGGAGGCGGCATTGGGTCTCGCTTGCTTACGTAACAAAAACTCGCTGGTGCCTGACAGTTTTATCCAAAGGTTTAATATGAATTTCAACGTTGCGGTTCAACCGCTTCAGAACTACTAACAACTGCTCTATAGTAAAATCTGTAAAGTCCATTTTCTTCAGCCGGGACACATCAGACGGATCAAGCCCAAAACGTGCTTCTGCTTTTGCAGGTGTTAGTTTTTGTTCCTCAAAAAGACAGTGGATTGCAAAGGCAAGGTCTACCCTTAACTGGTGATATTCCGCTTCTTCTTCAGAGAAACCGATATCCAAAAACACATTTCCAGAACTTTCCTCAATTTTGACTTCTTCACTCATTTTTTCCCTCCATCAACATTATACCGTATCTTCCAGAATCTTTTCAACATTTTCAGCGATGCGTTCTTCGAGTTGATGCGCTTCGGCATTTAGGACGGCTAACTCCTCGTTAAGCTGTGTGAATCGTTCAACAAAGTCGAAATCATCGGTTGTCTGTTCATCAACGCCGACATAGCGTCCGGGGTTCAGGCTCCAGCCTTGTGTCTCAATCTCGGCAATCGTAGCGACCTTGCAAAGTCCAGGGACATCAACATATTTTGAATCAGGGAATTTTGAGGCGAGGAAGTCTGCGCTGTCGTGTTGATTCTCTGGTGCTTCTCCGCGATAAAGTCTGACGATGTTTGCAAGGAATTCAAGTTGCAAAGGTGTGAATTCCCGATGGGCGCGGCTCACTTGTTGATAGAGATGGCGCGCGTCAATGAACAAGACTTTATCGTGTCTATCGCTGTTCCGTTTGGACTTATCGAAAAAATAGAGGGTACAGGGTAAGGTGACGGTATAAAAGAAATTGGAGGCGATGCTGACAATGACATCGACTGCCCCGGATTCGATAATTTGGCGGCGGATGTCGAGTTCAGAGGCACGGGCATCGGCGGCGGAGTTCGCCATGACAAAGCCTGCACGCCCCGATTCGGAGAGCGAACTATAGAACAATTGTATCCAAAGGTAATTCGCATTGTCTACGCGTGGCATGCCGAATGGGAATCGAGGGTCATCTTTGATACGTTCTCTGTCCACGCGATCGACGTTAAAAGGTGGATTTGCCATGACGAAATCAAATCTGCCGAGGCAGTCGTGCGGGTCCTCGTAGTAACTGCTCGCTTGTTTAATATCGCCTTCAAGCGCGTGAACGGCGAGATTCATTTTACACAATCTGATCGTTTCGGCGACACGTTCAACGCCGTAAATGCTGATGGCTCCCGGGTTGCCGTTTTTCTTGTGGTTGCTAATGAACGCTGCACTCTGGACAAACATGCCACCAGAGCCGCACGCCGGATCGAGGATGCGTCCATGAAAGGGTTGCATAATCTCGACGATGAGTTTGACGAGTGAAGTCGGTGTGAAGAATTCACCGCCGCGTTGCCCTTCGCTCATAGCGAAATTGCCGAGAAAGTACTCATAAACCTTCCCGAAAGCATCTCCTTCAATATCTATAGGGATCTGTTCCATAATACGAAGGAGTTCGAGGAGTGTGTTCTTTTCAAGTCGGTTGTAAGTCTTGGGAAGTACGCCATCAACTTGTGGATTTTCCGCTTCAATTGCCTTCATGGCATCCGTGACGGCTTGCCCGATGTTTTCACCTTCTGGCAAATTCAGGAGATATTGAAAACGTGATTGCTCTGGAAGGTAAAGGACACCGCGGGCTTGATATTCCATTTTCGGATCCGTACGCCTGCGGCTGTTTGGATCGACTTCACTTTTGATTTCCTGTTCAGCTTGTGTAAATTTATGGTCGGCGTATCGTAAGAAGATAAGACCGAGAACAGGTATTGAGTACTCGGATGCTTTAAGCCGTGAATTGGCTCTGAGTTCATCGGCAGTACTCCAGAGTCTATTTTCGATGTCGGTGAGAGTGGTGTTCATACTGTCTGTTTTCCTCTGCTACAGTGATGATTGACTGCTACGGGGCAACAACTTTATAGAGTGCTATTTGTCCGTCGCGAATCGTGTTAATGATGACGCTTTTAATTGGGTGGCGGTTGGCATTGTAATGAGAAATAAACGTTGCGCCCTCGTAGTTCGTGATATTTGAAAGGGCATCGCGAATGGCAGCAGGATTGAGCGTCTGTACTTCTTCGATTGCAGTCGCTAAGAGTGACATGGCATCATAACCTGAAGCAGCCGCGCTATCTGGTGGTGTCGTAAATAGTGCCGTATAAGCATGGACAAAGCGTTCTGCACTCAATACTTCTGGACTAAAATCCGCGGTAAAGTAAGCCCCTTCCAATGGCGCGTTATCCGTTAAGATGTTGAAAAGTTTTTGAGATTCATCCCAACTCCCGGACCCGAGAAAAGTGGCTTGAATACCGATTTCTCTGGCTTGCGCCATTACGAAGTGAACATCTGGAATAATACCTGCGATATATAGCACATCAGGGGCTGCGGTTTTGATGTTTGTCAGTTGTGTATCAAAGGCGTTATCGCCAACTTGATAAACTTCACTGGCAACAATTTTGCCACCGAGTTCGCGAAAGTTTGCTTCAAAGGCTTCTGTTAGGCTTTCTGTATAAGCACTCTCGGTTTGACGGATAGTCGCGGCGGTTGTTGCGCCGAGTTCGGACGGATCGCTTGCGAATTGTGCGATTACTGCTCCATGGGCGGATGTTGTAGGGGCGACGAGAAAGACGAAATCCCCCGCATCCGTCACGTGATCCCCCACCGAGCCGGGAATGATGGGACGCTGAAGTTGCTGAACTACAGGGCCGACCTGCATGGAATTGTTTGAGAAAATGGGGCCCAGTATTGCAACAACCTCCTCCTGTTCAATGAGTGTTTTGGCAATACGGACACTTTCCGCTGCGTCCGGGACGAAACGCGTTCCTTGATTATCCATGACGATAAATTCAATTTGCTTGCCGAGAACGCCACCGCGCGCATTGATTTGGGTGCGAGCGAGTTCTGCCCCTTGGGCGAAACTGGTGTAGTATCCGGACGGTTGAATCACACCAATTTTAACAGTAGAGACGACATCGGTGGAGAGCGTATCAGGTACAATCACCTGTTTTGTGCGTTCGCAGCCAGTAAAGGATATAACCATAATTGTGATGAGGGTTAAGAAAATTTTTGTTTTCATTATTAACTCCTTGTCTGAAAGGGAAATTGTTCCGCGACGACGAAGCGGTCATCTGTTTCAGGTGAACGGTAGATGAGGCTGAGGCGTGCAAGTTCACACTGTATTGGCTGCCACTCGGCTTGGAGACGTTGTTGTTCGGTGTGGAGAGAACGGTGCTGGAATTGTCCGACAGAGAGGTGTGGGTGGAATCCACCCGCAAATCGCGCTGTATCATCGTAATCGGGAAGGTGTTGCAACAGAGCACTGTGTAATTGCACGATTTCGTCTTCGGGTTCTGGAACGAGGAACATGGTACACGATCTGCGGTGTTTGAATGCGTCGAAATGTGCGAGTCTGATGGAAAACGGGGAGACTTGTTGTGTGGCTTTTGCGAGTGCTGGCGTAATCGTCGCGAAATCTTGGCTTTCTGCGAATGGGTAGAGGAGTGTTATGTGTGGCATCCACCGCCTGAAGTTTCGATCATGAACCCGACGGATGGCTTGGATAGGCGGCTGCACGGTTTCTGGTGGGATGAGGACGACTGCTGTGGTGTGGGTTTTGTTTTGCATATTGTAAATGGTTTGTTTATACGCCTGCGGCGAATCCGCCATCAACGAGCAGGGATGCACCGGTGATCCATTCGGCATCGTCGGAGGCGAGGAAGACACAAGCACGTCCGATGTCCTTCGGTAATCCGAAGCGCGGTAAGGCGGTTTTTTCGAGTGCCTCTTCGATCTGTTCTGGTGTGAGGTAGTCCTGGATGGCTGTTTCAATGTAACCGGGACATAAGGCGTTGACGGTTATACCGTATTGTCCGATCTCTAACGCGGTATCTCGCACCATGTTGACGACAGCGGCTTTTGCTGGCGCGTAGGCGGGGCCTGCCCCGCCGCCGTAGGCGTGAACGGAGGCGATCTGGATAATCCGACCAAATTTAGACTGTTTCAGGTGTGGGATTGCAAGTTTCGTGGACATGAAAACGCCGCGGAGATTAACACCGACAACGCTATCCCAATCGGCGATTGAGATTTCTTGTGAGCCGCCGGGGATGTGGATACCGGCGTTATTAACGAGGATATCGAGTCCACCGAAATGTTCGACCGTCTGCTGGATTGCGTTTGTGATTTGTGTTTCGTCGGCGACATCGGTTTGGAGGAATATCCCTTGCGTGCCGAGTTTTTCGATTTCGGAGCGGGTTGGTGTTGTGGTATCGGTTTCGTGATACTTGCCGCGAAGGGGTGTCTCTTGTTTATCTACAATAGCGATACGCGCGCCTTCACTGGCAAATTCGAGAGCAATACCGCGCCCGATGCCTGAACTCCCGCCGGTTATGATAGCAATACGATCTTTGAGTTGCATGAAAGTTTCCCTTCAGTGGAAGTGATATAGTACCGCTGGATGATCTGTGCAGATATTAGAAGTAAGACCTGCCGAGCGAATTACCGGCACCGAATGCGTTGTACGGTACGCCTGCTGGTACAGTACGGATACCCCACGTTTCAGTGGTTGCGTCATAGCCGACCCCCATTGAGACAGCGGGTTCTTGGATGAGATTCACTTGGAACGTGAAATCTTGCCGGACGTTGTCGTAAGGCGGTTCGCGCTTGATACCGATCCGGCTCCAAGAAAGACGGAGATTCCAATCGTGTAGGTTCCGTGTCATACTTAAACGCTGCTGATAGAACTGCCCATCAATCGGATAGTAGATAACACTGGCATCAAACTCCAGGTTCCGATTGACACGGTAGCGTCCAGTGGCAGTAATAGAACGGGACGCGCGTCTTGCAGTGTGTCGTTTACTAAAAGAACTTCCGATGCTGAGGTTCCACGTCTGCCGTGTGTAACGGATGTTGGTACGGAACCCGACCATCTTGAACTGTCGTCCGTCAACGGGATGCGGATTCGGGTCGTGCGTGGTTCGGATTGTCATGTTCAGACTGCGGCTCGGGAGTGGGACGATTGTGAAATCACTTTCAATCGGTTCAAACTGACGCTCATATAACGGATCAAATTCCGTGAAATCGGATGTCAGGCGCGTATTAAGATAGAAAACGCGGTGTGGCGATTGGCTCCGTCGCGTTTTGATTTCAATCGCTGTGTTAAAATTGTAGCTAAGACGTTTCCGTTCGTAGAAGTATGTACTGGGACCGAAAGGATAGAGGTTATCGTCCCTATCAACAGCGGGTTGGTAATCGTATCGGAGCGTAGATTGCATTTCGTGGCGCAATCTCCGTAATCCGGGTATAAAACTAACATTGTAGATACGGAAAAGCGTATTTGAGGCAGATCCGTTGAAACTGAAAACGCCCCTCAAAATGTTCTTGTTCTGATCTTGGTCGCGGTCGTGCCAAATCATGTTTGTGTTGAGGTTGAGGTTAAGTTGTAGTTCTCGCAACGGTGTAACAAGGAGCGTCGATTGTTTACGAACATCAAAACCGAGGTCCATGGTTTTTAGGGAGACTTTTCTTTCTTCAATGCCGTCTTTGTTGCGAAAGGTGTCTCGATAGAAGTTTCCGAGTTCAATATCAAGGTCAAAACTGGCACTTTCGAGCGTTGGAAAGGCGAGCATTGAGAGGAACGGTGTGTCCGTTTGGAGTTTCTCAGAGACTGTTACCATGCCATCATTGAGGGTCTCAAAAAGCGGGAGCGAACTGAGACGCATCCGTGAAAAATTCACGCTCAGTCGTGGCAGCTTCTGTAGCGATCTGGTGCCTTCGCCGGTAAAATCGTGGATGTGCCGGACCTCAAGTCGGCTTGCGATGTCCCCGATGGGTTCTCGCGAGAATTCCAAGTTTCCGTTTTCATCAAGATCATAAAGATCAACTGTGGATAGACCGGTTCCGTAGGTGAGTAGTGCGAAAGAATTGAGTGTGGCTTCGTTGGGGAGTTGATACTCTTCCTTGTAACTTTTAGCCCGAAGCTCGGTTCTACCACTGAAGCTGATCGGTCTCCTTCCCTCTTGGCGGTTATCCCACGGTGTATAGATAGAGTGTGTATGTGACCATTTCATTATATGGTTGTTCCCGGTGCGGATAGCACTCTGCCGCTGTGCCGTATAGAGGTCTTTACCATAGAAGTAGAGTTCACCTCGAAAGGTCCGCTTCCTATCCACTTTGATGAGGCGGACTGATTTTTGGGTGCGTATGGGTCGTCTGCTTATTTCGCCAGCATATAGACTATTTGCCTCTGATGCGACTGGGGCGGGATCTTCCCACCGCCCGCGAAATCCGTGTTTCCGATAAATTTCGAGTTCTTCTTCGGCTTCTGGGTCCTCGTCGGCAGACCCGTTATCCTCGGCGGTTTCGCTTTGAACTGGATCTGTGCCGTTCTGTGTGTTCTCCCCCGTTTGGTGTTGTTCAGTGTCTTGTGTGTCTTCGACATCAATCGTCGTTGGTTCTTGTTCAACAGCCGTATCCGGTTCTTGAATAGGTGCTTCTGTCGTCTCGGTTTCTTCTGCTTGCGTATCTTGGATCGCTCCTTCAGCCTCCGTCTCAGTTTCTGCTTCTGTTTCTCCTTCTTCCGGTTCTGGGTTCATTACACCTTCGTAAAACGTCTCCCATTCTGCTTCAAATTGCTCCGCAATTTCTTCAAAAGTTGGTGTCTCTTCTTTTTTGATGAGTTGGAAGATGTAAAGTCCTTCAGGCATTGTGATGGGTCTGCGTTCGGTGATGTCCCCGGTTTTCTCTAAACGTCTGACAGACGATTGCCAAGAGGATTCCATCTCATTCAATGGCAAGCCTTCGCCTTCATTGACTTCGGATAACGTCGGTTGTGCGACATTCGCGAATTCGTCTGGAAAGTCTTTCACTACGTCTGCGGATACTTGTACGAGTTGTTCAAAGGTTTCACCTTCTTGTGCCCGTTTAAGTATATCGTCTGCTAAAACCCGGAGGGCATCCTTCGTTTCATCACTTGCGGCAATAGCAACATCAATTCGCTGGAGTCGAATCTCGCGTTCGCCGTAGACATCAATCACCTGTTCTGCTTTGAGGATATGAAAAGCGGATTCGGTCTGAATGACCGGACTTATCTGCCCTTCTTGTAATGCGAAGGCAGCCGCTTCTAAAGCGGGATCAAGTTTGGGGTTCCCGTCTGCGTCGGTTTCACCGCGGGCGAGGAATCCGAGGTCGCCGCCATCATAACGGCTCTCCGAATGGTCGGAACTCCGCTGCGCGAGTTCTGCAAAATCTGCGTCTTCTTCTTGGAGTTCCTTGAGGAGTGCATCAGCACTCTCTTTCGCGCGATTAATGTCGTCATCGGTAATTTTATATTCAATGAAGATTTGTTTTAACCAATAACGGTCGTATTCACCGTCAAGCCGATCTTGTAATTCCTGTGCCTTCTCCTGCAGCTTGGTGCGCTGGTTCGGTGTTACGTCTTCTGGAACAGGGATATAAATTTCTTGGAATTTGGTATCTAAGAATCGGTACTTTCCTTCAAAACCGTAGCCTTGTCCGCGTCTGGCACTTCTATCATAAAGCAATGCGCCGTCGTAGCGGCGTTTACGGGCGATCGGTTGGATGATGGTGATATAGGGACCTTGATAACTATCCGTTCCGATTTTAACGATAATTTTCGCGACCTTTCCTTTACGGAGGTCCCGCCGCATCGCCGGAAAGTAGAAGAGCGGAAACCCACCGATACGCAAAACGATATTCTTAGCGATCATTTCCTCATTCATCCGAACAATGACCTCCGAAACACTGAAATAGTAGTGTGGATGTTTCAGTGAGCAGGTCGTTAGTGTTGCCCCTCGGATGTAGGAACGATTGTCCTCAATTTTAAAGATTTCACTTCCGCCGAAGTACCACGGGTCGCTGTATGTAAAACCGTTTCGGGCAATCCCTTTTTTGTTTTCGAGGTTAAAGATAAGTTCATCGGAGTAGGTTTCTTCGTTCCCGACAATGAGATGGACGTTGCCGGATGCCCGCATTAGATTCTCGTTGAAGTCAGCCCAGACGTGGTCTGCCCGCAAGATGACATCTTCAAATTTGATGAGCGCGTTGCCGTGTATCTGAACAAAATTGTCAACGATAGACAGATCGTCGCCATCACCGATGACCATACCCTCTTCTGGTGTGTCTGTTTCAGGGTTTAAGCGTTCGGCACCCGATTCTGTCTCTTGTGTCTCGTCTGTAGGTTCAGCGGGTGTCGCCTCATCCGCAGGTGGTTCAGACGGTTGCGCCTCTTGTGTCTCGTCTGTGGGGTCGGCGGGTGTCGTCTCAGTTGCAGGTGGTTCAGATGGTTGTGCCTCTTGTGCCATAACCATCTGCAGTGGACAGAGGGAATAGGCAAAGACGAATAGCACAATCACTGTGCACGCGAAGTTGGCAATCGCAAAAAGCGACTTACGCGTTCGTGTAAAAAGGTCTGTTTGGTGGGGATACACTTGATAGATAGGCAAATAGGATTCGCTCTTTGAAGTTTCGAGAAAAGAAAACTCTTCTCTTAACTGGTTACTGGTTACTGGTTAGTGTAATTTTGATATAAGCGTTTTCGAGTAATTTATTGGTGTATGCGTCCCATTCCTCCTGAAATCGCTGTTGGCGGAGGAGCGAGGTAATTTGTGCTTTTTCCATTTCGGTGAGTTCTGGACTATTTCGTTGATCGACTTTGAAGATATGGAGTCCTAACTCGGTTTCATAAGGTTCGCTGTAGGCACCGGCTTCCAACGGTTCTACGACGGCTCGCGTTTTAGGGTTGAGTTCGGATAAGGAGCGGACACCGAGGTCGCCTCCGCTTTCCCGCGTTTCGTGATCGTCAGATTGGGTCAGCGCAAGTTTATTAAAATCCTCACCGGCTTCCAACTGTGCGTAGATTTCGTTTGCATCTTCACGGGCTTCTTGCATCGCCTCCGGACTGGCTGTTAGCGGAACAATGAAATACCGAAATTCGATTGACGCATCGGTTCGCTTTTCAACGGTGAAGACGTAGAGCCCTTTATCTCCGAGAATCGGTTCACTGATAGTGTCTATTTCCAAATTCGCTAACGAATTCTGAAAAATATCTGGAAACTGGCTGAGTTCTTCGGTAGTCGCTGTTATGAGAGTTCCAGCCTGTTGCGAGGTATCATAACGTTGTGCCTCTGTTTCAAATTTCGCGTTACCGGACTCAATTTCGTTCCGTGCTTTTTCGACCTTTTTATTAGCAGCATCTCGGTCGGCTTCGTTCGGTTCAAAAGCAACAAAGATATGTCGTAGATTTACCTTATCAACTTTTGTCGATAATTGATCTCGATTTTCTTCATAAAATTCCTGGATTTCTCTATCTCGTATCTGCAATCTCGGAACGATTCTTCCCATAACAAGTTTCTCGGTTTTGAGGTTCCGCTCCGACTGTTCGCGAAATGCGACGAGTGTCATCCCTTCTTGGTTCAACTGTTTTTTAAATTCTTCGTCGGTTTCAATTTGGTATCTGTCTTTAAAATCTTTTATGTACTGTTCAACCTCAGTATCACTGACAGTAATTTTTAGCGTTAGGGCGGCTTCCAAGAGTAGCATTTGCCGGATAAGCCTATCCAAGAGTTCGCTCCGTTGTTGTTCAGCCTCGTTGAGTGCCTCGCGTTCACTAAAACGATAGACTTGTTGGAGTTCCATGGCCCGCTGGTTTACTAAGACATCAAGTTCTCGCTTCGTCACAACGTCATCGTTGACATAAGCGATAATTCTATCAAAGGTGCGAGCATAGATGTCTGAGATTCCGGCACCGACGAACAAGACGATCAGGGTGAGGTAAATACCTTTTTTGTAGACCATTATGTGCGAGACTCCTACTGTGTTGAAGGTGCGCGATGGGAAGATCGCGCACCCTTTACGGGATAAAGTTATTCTTCAGGTTCCGTTTCCGTTTCTGCTTCCGTTTCTTCGGGCTGGGCTTCTGGAATCCTGTCAACAAACGTTTTGACCTCGGCACGTTCGCGGAGTTGACCTTTCCATTCTTGCATGAGTGCGTCCCGTTTTTCACGTTCTGCTTTCCGTTCGACATTTCTACGGACATCCTCATCCTCTAACGGTTTCTGATAAGCATCACGTGCCTCGTCCTTACGGAACATCATGTAATATTTCTGTCCTTGGACTTCGACTTCAATAACGCCGTCGTGGACTTGTCCGATCTCTGCCGCGAATGCTGCATCTAAGAAAGGTTCAGTTCCTGGGGGATAGGAGTCGCGACCGAAGTAGTCAGTATCGCCTGGGGAAGCCGGATTTGCCCCTGGGCCGACGAGTTCGCCACGATCAGAGAGTTCCTGTGCAAGTTCCACGATGTCTTTACCCTCTTTGATCTGCGCGAAAACTTCATCAGCGCGCCCCTTATCTAACAACGTAATACACAAAAGCCGTACCTGCGCGGGACGGACGTACTCCTCTTTGTGCGCTTCGTAGTAGGTCAGATAATCGGCTTCGGATAGGCTAAGCTTATCATCAATTTCTTGGGTGGTAATTCTCTTAACCATCAACTCATGAAGGTAGTCTTGAACCTTCTTGAGAATTTCGGGGTCTTCGTTGAGTTTTTCATCACTGGCGAGTGCAAGGATTAGACGGCTCTCCGCCATAAGGAGCATATAGGTTTCCAATCCCTCTTTGTCCTGATATTGGCGCTGCTTGTATTCTGGGAGTTCGCTGATCTCTTGCATCATTTCTTCAAGTGTGATGCGATGCTTGCCGTTCCATTCATATTCAGCAATAACGGTGCCCTCGGCACCGATCGCCTTATCGCTGCAACCGTAAAAGACGGGGTGTATCGCAAGAACAGCGATTAAAAGTAAAGGGCTAACCGAATTTACTTTGTCTATGACTCGGATAATACCTGTGAACATTTTCAATGCTGACTCCTTTTTTCGACCTAACACCGTGGTTAGGGATACTGCTTCGAGATATGGAATGGACTACTGTTCTGATTCTTCTGATTCTTCTGATTCTTCGCTCTCAGAATCTTCTGGTTGCGGTGGCTCAGGGATATTTTCAGGATAGGTTTTCAACTTACCTCTGTCAGAGATTTCAGTAACCCATGCATTGATGCGCTCTCGTTTCTTTGTCCGCTCGACCGTTCTTTCAACATCCCGTTTGACTTCCTCAAACTCTTTTTGGCGTTCGGGCTGATGCTCCTCTTTACGGAAGATGAGATAGAAGGTTTCATCGCTGACATCAATTTCAAAGACAGTGTCCGTCATATCGCCGATCTCTTGTTGAAAGACAGCCTCAATGAATTCTGACCAACGTGCTGATGCGGATTTAGTGAAGTAGTAGGTATTGCCTGGATCATCCGGGTTAGTGCCTGGACCATTGGCGAGTTTACCGTCTTCGGAGAGCAGCTTCGCCATCTCAGACATATCTTTTCCTGCTATAATGGCGTCGAGTGTTTCGTTGGCGAGGTCTTCGTCCTCAAGTGTGATGCACGTTGCGCGGACTTTCTCATCCTCAATGTACTCGCTAAGATTCGCCTGATAATGTGCCATTAGGTCGTCGTCCGTGTACTTCACCTTTGCATCAACTTCCATCTCGGTTAGTTTTTCAACCATAAGTTGATTGGTGTAATCTTCGAGTTTCTGGAGATGTTCGGGAAGTTTATCAAACCCGTCGTCAATTGCGCGGTGAATTTTGAGCCGTTCCTCTATTAATTCTTCGAGGTATTCGGCTTTATCCGCTTGGGTTTTGTAGTTCTGCTGACGGTAAATAGGCAGCTCGGCGATAGCGGCGTTCAAGTCCGCCAACGAGATTTGGTACGGTTCGCCGTTCCATTTATATTCCACCAAAATTACCTGGCTCTCATCAGTCGTAGATTCGTGCTGCTCATGGCTATCGGATGGATGGGATTGCACGAATCTCCAGGTTAATAGGCAGCTCACGGCGACAATGATAAAAATAGTAATCGTTTTTTTCATATTTTTAATGTTCCTTGTGGTGAAGTTACCAGTGGCCAGTTAAGAGAAGAATCTTCTTTTTTGGTAACTGGTAACTGATTCTTCGATTGGACGATTACTCAACAAACAACCTGAGTGTTTGTTGAAGTTCAGTTAACATCTTCACTCCAGTCATCCCTGGCATCCGGATTATAAGTTGTGCCGGTGGTTGTAACTGAAGGTCGTCATTTTTGTGGATTATATCAACGAGTTTCTTCACATTAATTTTTGATTTCTGTTCGTTAAAAGTAACCTTGATCTGTTCTTTTCCAGCAACGATAGCGGCGATGCCGAGATTTTGGCTCAGCTGCTTGATACTCGCTATCTCGAGTAACATTTCAGTGGGTTCCGGTATCGCGCCGTATCTGTCTCGAAGTTCTTCTCGGAGTTCGTTGAGTGCCTGGCTGTCCTTTAGATCAGCAATTTTTTTGTAGATAGCGACCTTCTGGCGACTGTCCGGTACATAATCGTCGGGAAGATATGCTTCAACAGGGACGCTAATCCGAGTTTCGAGTGTCTCCTCAACCTTTTCACCCTTTAATGCGAGTACTGCTTCTTCAAGGAGTTGACAGTAAAGTTCATAACCGACGGTAACAATATGCCCGTGCTGTTCGGAGCCGAGTATATTCCCGGTGCCTCGAATCTCTAAATCTCTAAGTGCTATTTTGAAACCCGAACCGAGATCGGTGAATTCCTCAATAACGCGAAGCCGTTTTTGCGCGCCCTCCGTAATCAGACGGTCTGGTGGGTAGAACAGGTACCCGTAAGCCTGCGTGGTTGCCCGTCCGACGCGTCCCCGCAATTGATAGAGTTGTGCCAATCCGAGTGCGTCTGCTCGATTAATTAGGATCGTGTTAACGTTTGGTATATCCAAACCTGATTCAATAATCATTGTACAGACGAGGATGTCGTGCTTGTGTCGGACGAACTCAAGCATAACTGTCTCCAATTCCCGTTCTGGCATCTGTCCATGCGCGATAGCGATACGTGCGTCAGGTAAGAGTTGCTGAAGCGTTAGTGCGATATTATGAATATTTTCGATGCGATTGTGGACGAAGAAAGCCTGTCCATCCCGCGCTAATTCCGCTGTAATCGCCTCTTTAATAACCTCGCTGTTATACGGCATTACATACGTCTGAATAGGTAACCGGTCAGCAGGCGGTGTGTTGATAATACTGAAATCTCGGATACCGACAATTGACATGTGGAGGGTGCGCGGGATCGGCGTAGCTGTCAGTGTAAGGACATCAATTGTCTCTTTAAACTGTTTGATTTTTTCTTTGTGCTTAACACCGAATCGATGTTCTTCATCAACAATCAAAAGTCCGAGATCGTTAAATTCCACAGTTTTAGAGAGGAGACTATGCGTGCCGATAACAATATCAACAGTCCCGTTCGTCAGTCCCTCCTTAACCTGTTTTATCTCCTTCGGTGTTCGGAAGCGGTTCAACATCTCAATACGCACCGGAAGCGACTGAAAACGTTTCTCAAAGGTATCGTAGTGTTGTAATGCGAGAATCGTTGTAGGGACGAGGACAGCGACCTGTTTTTCGGACATCACGGCTTTGAAAGCGGCGCGTAATGCGACTTCCGTTTTTCCGTATCCGACATCACCACAGATGAGTCGGTCCATCGGACGTTCAGATTCCATATCGGCTTTAACGTCTTCGATCGCTTGGCGTTGATCATCAGTTTCTTGATAGGGGAAGAGTGCCTCAAATTCAGTTTGCCACGGCACTTCTTCGGGGAATCTGTACCCTTTTCGGGATTGCCGAGTGGCGTACAATTTGAGGAGTTCATCCGCCATCTGCTGAATCGACGCTTTTACACGTCCTTTGCGCTGGCTCCATGAAATCCCGCCGAGCCTGTCAACACGCGGTCTATACCCTCTGTCTTTTCCGCCAACATATTTTTGAACGAGGTCTACCTGATAAGTCGGTACATAGAGCGTGTCCTGGTTGCTATATTTAAGGATTAGGTAGTCTTGCGATTTTCCATCAATTGCCAATCGTCGGATCCCGTCATAAACAGCAATACCGTGTGAAACGTGGACGACATAATCTCCAACTTTCAGATCGATGAGGCTTAGAATCGGGGAACCGTCTGTAGGGGGTCGGCGTCGGACGTGACGGTGTTGACGATTTCCGAAGAGTTCATCTTCCGAAATAACGATGAGATTTAACTGCTCATTGAGAAACCCTGCGCCGATTGCACCGACGCTGATATCAATATCCGACGTAAATAATTCACGTTCAGCCAAAATCTCAGTCACCCGCTTCGACTGCTGCGGTGTTTCGCAGAACAGATAAATCCGTTTCCCGGATTTTGCCAACCTCTTAATCTCGTTGATGATTGCCTGATAGTTCCCCGAGGGGAGTGCAAGCGGTTTCATCTCAAAATGCAGCGGTGTCAATTTGCTCTCTGTAACTTCATGTGGCGGTGCCAAAGATGCTGAAATGACCGGATACTGTTCTAATTCGGTGCTAAGGGTTTCAAAAGTGGCTAAAAGGCGATCCGGTGGCACTATGAGACTTGATTCTTCAAGTTTCTTCTCATATAACGCCTGCATCTGTTCGTGTACCTGCGATGCTTCTCGCTTTTGCCACTGCGGTTCTATTAAGCAGACAATTGTATCATGGGGTAGATAATCCGTAAGCAACGCTGTTTCAGGGATAAGCATCGGCAAAAATGCCTCTATCGTGTCACTGATCGGACAGTCTTGCAGCGGATATGTTGTCGTCGTGGCATCGGTCAGACTTTCTGTTATTTCGCGCGCTGTTTTTACGAATTCCGGTGTTGCGTGTTCCTGTATAAGAGTCTCTATCTGCGCCTTCCAATGATCTACGGATATGTCATCAGAGAGGACTTCTCTAAGCGGAGTCAGGGTAGCGGATTTCAGTGATTCTGTTGACCGCTGTGATGCGACATCGAAGGCGCGGAGGGCATCAATTTCATCACCGAAGAATTCAATTCGCACGGGTGTATCAGTTGTGAGTGGATAGACATCAAGGATGTCGCCTCTTCGTGCAAATTCACCTTTAACTTCTACCAAATCAACGTTTTGGTATCCACTGCGTATAAGTGTCATAGCCACTTCGTCAGGGTCCACTTCATCGCCGAGTTTAAGTGGACGGCACGCCTCGGCAAAACGTTGTTGCGGCGGCAGTTTGTAAAGCATCGCCTGCGCCGTGCTTACAATAATACTTCGCTTTCTCTCTAATAGGCGTTCGAGACACATCATCCTGTCAATAATAGTGTTTTTAGCAGGGGGTATACCGTCAAAAATTTTGCGTTGCCAGGCGGGAAATAAATTAATTTCGGATTGTGAGGCGACAGTAGGTATCGTATCCAAAGCGGGGTATGCTCGATACGTACAGATTTCTTCCATCATCAGTTCGGCTTCACGTTGGGATGGGAGTAGGATCAAAAAAGACTTTTTGGGGAAATCATCAATCAGTGTAGCGAAAAGATATGCCGTTGATGCGTTCGGCAACCCCCTGAGCCATGGAAGTTTTTTACCGTCTTTGAGACGTGCTACGAGTGTCTGATAATTGTCAGTTTCGCGTAAAAGTTCTATCACTACAAGTTCCTTTGAAGTTTCCAGTCGCCAGTGACCAGTACCCAGTTAGGAGAAGAATCTTCTTTTTTGGTCACTGGTCACTGGTCACTGACTCACGTCTTTCTTTTTTCTCGTAACTGGTAACTGTTTAATTTGTGGGCTCAATCTCTGTTAGCGTTGCTATTAGCCCGCCTAATTTATTTACCTGAATTTTGACCGGTAACCGTCTTTCATCGTCTGTAATCCAGAAGCGATCCCCTTCAGAGGTCCGCAAGACGAGAGTTCTAACATGCCCTAAAACCTTACTTTTAATGAATTCCCTGCGTTCAACGGTCAGCGTAGCCTTATGTACTTTTCCTTTAGCAAGTAGCGGAAAGAAATAGGTTTTACCGAGTGCGAGTTGTTTAGAACGCAAAAAGTAGATGATGGATAACTCATCTTGTGTGCCGGGCGGTATTTCTAAAGTTTTTGCCTCACGTTTTTGAGATGATTTCGGCTTCGGACGAGAGATTTTTTCATATTCTGCCTTACCGTTTCGGAAATCGGCTTTCACAGTCGCCCGGTATGCTCGATCTTTTAGTCGATTCTGAAAACGGACGGGTGAGAGTGTCAACGGATTAAAATAGGTTTCCGACTGATTTTGGAAACTGTAGACTCTGAATAGTGCTCGCGTCCGCATTTGAGACTGGATATGGTAAACGTCTTCTTCATTAACTGATACCTGCTTGACGATCGAGTCTGTCCGTTTTCCCGCTGGCACTTTTTTCCAAGTAATGCTATAGGTTAATTTTTCACCGACTTTTAATGGGTTAGGATCAATGTTCTTTGTTTCAACGAGAGATGTCTCGTTGGCACTCAAGACAACACCGGTTATCAAAAACAGCGTAAAGATTAGACGCTTTGCATAATGCACTTTTTGGTCCTCACGATTGATCCTGAAGCCGACAATGTTATCTGCGCCAGGTATTAGAATCTATGTGTGAAAACGAGAGACTGATAACCGTTATCAGTTTGTTGCATTTGCAGGGAAAATCTTTGATTATTATACGCTTCGGCTGTTTTTGGTGCGTCAAGGATATTCCAGATATGGATTCCGATACCCGTTACGAGGAAAATACCACTGAAAAGCGTATGATTTTGCATGCGGGTTTGTCCTTGCTCATGTGTCAAGAATTCACCTGTCCGGTCATCTTGAAATCCTGTCTCAAACACGTTTTGTTCGTTATAATGTAGAGCGCGGGCGATGTTATACCCAGCGAGCGCGAAAGTGGTCAGTTCAGCCGTGAGAAATAGGGTAGCTTTTGTGTAATTGCCGGCGTAAGCCTGTCCTAATCCGGGCATAAAAGTTGAGAGTTGCTGCGCTTTCTGGATATTAAGTTCTGGATAGTATCGCTCTGAATGGGGTCGAAACAGTGGATAATCCGGTTCCGTTTCAGGTTCTTCAACATATCCTGGAACAAACGGTAGCGGTTTTGGGGTGGCAGCGTCAGATTCCGTATTTGTAACGGTATCTGTCCCGGGGGTTTCGGTTTGCGCCATTACGTCAATAAAAGCGGTACTCAAAAGAAGCGCGAAGGTAAGTAGTATGGCGGATAGAGGCGACGTTAACGCCGCCTCTCTGCTTTTTTTCATCAATGTCACTCCTTATCAAGGACGGTTAAGAGAGGGTGCCAATTGGACGTTTTCTGGATCTGTCTGGTATGCCCAATCGAAAACAATAGCATCTTCATAAAGCTCACGGACATGAATTTTTGCGAAGTTTCCATCGGGTGTGAAGAGCGCGTAGATATGTCCTTCAATGAGTTCAACAAATAGCGTCGTATATCCGATTTCCGGGACGACATCAACCGAGTCAAAATTCTCATGATACCCTAAATCTTGCATGAGCGTTTCATTGTCCGAATAGAGATAAGTAACAAGAGTGTCGGTATCAAACCCAAAGTATATATCGGTTGCTGGGGTGTCCCAGGGGATACTTCCCTTTTCTGGTCGCGAGAAATCGAAGCCGCTCCTTCCGGGAAAGATATTGTAGTCATCAAGCGTTATATTTCGGCCTTCTGGTCGCGGCGTATCCCAAGCGTCTTCAGGACTAAGTTCACTTTCGTTTCCATCGGTGTCATAAGCGGAAACAGCGTAGTAGTAAGTTTCGCCGTTTCGTACGGTTGTATCTATATACTGGGTTGTGTTTTCTGAAACTTCTGCGAGGTTATCAAAATTGATACCGTCTCGTCCACGCCACACCTGATAGCCTGCCAAATCATATTCGCCGTTCGGATACCATTCGATGATAACTTCCTCGTCACCAGTGATGGTCCTAACCCCGCGTGGCACAGCGGGAGGTTCACGATCTCTATCGTCATCAGCGTCAATATAACAGCCACTGATGCCGCCAAGTAGTATAGCGATCAGCAGGATTGCGAGTATTTTATTCATTTTGGACAACATTTTTTATAGCCTCCAGTGTTAAAGTGCAATTTATAGTAAAATCAATAATGTAAGTAGACACCTTTCCTTTAGCAAAATACGTTTCGTAGGGGTTTTGCTTAAGAAATCCGCAGAAACACCCAAGCAATCCGCAGAAACACCCTATCAAAAACACTCCCAGCCAAAACGGTATTTCTTCAAGGTATCCTCGCCCGTCTTTCAAAGCGTGTCTTATTATGTTTAGAGGTTACTATAAATACTTTAACGGATGTGTGCATAAAAATGTTGACATAAAAATATTATCACAAAAGCCGTGTAAATGCAAGACAAAATTTTCAGGGAATCAAACGCGCCTAATTGACAGGCACCCCCAATTATGGTATGATATGAGAAAATCGTAAAAACCACATAAGGGGATACAATGAAAACGCTTCTCATCATGCGACATGCGAAATCGAGTTGGAAGGATTATCCAGAACTCTCCGATTATGATCGTTCACTCAATAAGCGCGGCAAACGTGATGCACCGCGTATGGGTGAACACTTGCATCGGACAGGTTTGGTTCCCGATCGGATTCTGACTTCATCGGCAAAACGCGCGCGAAAGACGGCGAGTCGAGTGGCAAAATCGTGCGGTTATTCGGGAAAAGTGAAGAAAGTAGAAGCATTCTATGATACTGTTCCAGGGGTCTATTTTGAAACATTACAAGCACTACCAGATAAATATCAAATTGTCATGGCTATCGGACACAATCCGACGATGGAACAACTCGTGTACCTCTTGACCGGGGAAAGGGAACTGATGCCTACAGCGGCGATAGCGCATATTGAACTCCCTGTCCAACGTTGGGAAGCACTCACTTTAGACATAAAAGGGATTTTAGTGAACTTATGGACTCCCAAAACACTTTTTTCGGATTAAGCGGGTTGGGGAACCCAACTCCTACGAGGTCACACGGATGGTTGGATAACACGTGTTATGGAAACTATTCAAATAGAATTGGTATAATATTGCTCCTGCTTTTGAGTGCTTTCGTCTTGTTCAGGACAGCATTGGCGGAGATTCCTGTATCGACAGCGGTAGACGGTCAATTCCTCCCGTGGGTGGTAGATGATGGTGAGGGCGGTGTCGTCGTGATGTGGGAAGATTATCGGACTGGGAAGGATTGGGATGTCTATGCGCAGCGCGTTGATAGCACCGGGAAAACTGTTTGGGAACACAACGGCATAGCCGTATGCACGGCGGACAGGAATCAACGCCGTTTACGGATGATCCGACACGACAGACACGCAATCGTCGTCTGGAACGACAGACGCGACCGCAGTAACTGGGATATTTATGCGCAAGCGGTAACGCTCGATGGCGAGATTCTATGGCAAACGGACGGTGTTCCGATCTGCATAAACACGGCGGATCAGTCCACACAAGCAATTATGAGCGATGGCGAAGGTGGTGCTATCTGCGTCTGGGAAGATGAACGCCGAAATTCTGAATTTCAAGACCTTTATATCCAACGGATTCGTGCCGCAGGCGAACCGATGTGGGAACCTAACGGTATTCCGGTTTTTCCATCGGAATCGCTACAGAGTGACCCTATTTTAGTTGCAGATGGGATAGGTGGGTTCTATGTTGTGTGGTGGGATGTTATCGGCTACGATGCGTGGCATATCATGGCGTATCGGTTGCGTTTAGATGCAAAACCGCTGTGGGACGCACCGCTGCTTATCTCACCGGCAGACGGTATGCAAGGTGAGCCGCGTGTCATCGCCGATGGTGAAGGGGGTCTTATTGTTTTATGGCAGGTATATGAAAATTTCATTAACGATCAGCTCTACGCGCAGCGGATTTCCGCCGATGGCGATAAACTATGGCAGGCAACGGGTGTGCCGATTTGTACGGCGGAAGGTATCCAGAAGCATGCCTCGGTCGTCGGGGATGGGAGTGGCGGTTTCATCACAGTATGGCGAGATGAGCGCGATATCTACTCCGATCTGTATATGCAGCGTGTCCGATCAGATGGAACGATAGTTTGGGAGAAAGACGGTATCCCGCTTTGCACGGCAGGTGGTCATCAGGATAAGCCGTCTATTGTAATGACCGAGAATGGCAAGTTTTTCGTGGCGTGGTTAGACTATCGAGACGACTTCGGTGAGGAGAGCGTTGACGCTATCTATGGGCAGCTTATTGATTTAGAAGGTAAACCGTTGTGGGATAAAGACGGGGTGGCTATCTCTACGAGCCAAGGGGAACATTACCCGCCATTTGTGGTCTCTGTTGGAGGAGGGAAATGGGTGGTTGTCTGGAGCAATACGCAGGAAGACAACGGTAATGTTTACCTTGAACGGTTTTAAGCAATTGCCTATCTTTCGGTCCAACGGGAGACATACCTTCTCGTAGATTACACCTCTAAGTGTTCTCGGAAGGCGTTAAAACTTTCTGCTACGGAAGCGTTTAGGTTCAACTCCCCAAGCCTGTTAAGATCGTCAATAACTTCAAGGATCGGTTTGAGTGCATCAACATCGGCGTTTGGGAAGCGTTGGTTGAGGGTAGCCAAAGTGCTTTCAATACTCATTTGGCGTGCCCCTTGTTCTATACCTTGTTCTATACCGCGTTGCATCACATGTTCGTAAAAAGGAGATTCTTGCATGATTGACTCCAATAGGGGATCCTGAAAAAGTTCAGGTGAAAAGATACAACCATCTTAGTTGCTGCAAGTTTGCTAATAAAGCGATGTCGCGAATATTATTGCCAAATAGAGCCAACGCCTCTAATTTGTTTAACTTCACTTTTGGAGTTAAGTGGTAAGTCGTGTTTAGATTTGAGCGGCAAGTGTTGACGGACGTTCTTGTACGACGGGGATGACATAGCTCCGAATCGTTAAATTCTGCAATGTTTGTGTTTCTACTTGAGGTTTGGGGTTTTTCCGATGATCAAATACCACGTAATAGCCTTCGTTCGCATTTTCTATGCTGAGATACTTTGCGAGTTGCCTTTTACCTGCCTCATAGAGCAGATCGCCTTCCCAAATTTTTGTTTCAACAACATACTTGCGGGTGTTGTGAAGGATGAGGATATCCATCCTGCCGCGCCCAGCTTGAACTTCAAGGTACATGTTTCCGTCGACGAGGCGAACAAACTGGTCGAGGTAAGCGAAGAGGAGATACTGTCCGACGTACTCGTGTGGCGTGTCTGGGATTTGCAGTATTCTGAAACCTGCGCGGGCGATGAAATCCTTGAAGTTGTCTAGGAGGGCTTGCATGTGAATGTGTCCATCGGGTGTAAGGTAATCGCGAAAACCTGCGCGGGTGTCTTCCGGGAGATATTCCCGCTCCAATCCGTTAATAGGCTGCTTGAATGCCTGCATAATACGGAACTGATAGATCGGGTTAACAATCTTACACATTCCGCCGGTATCTTCCGCAATAACGCCATACGTAACGAGTTCACTGATGGCTTCATGGTCCAAGTTGAAATTCACGCCTTTATCGTAAGATGTGATCTGCATCAGTATTGTCTCAAAGCGCGGGTTTCTACGGATGTTGGTCAGGAGGTGTTGAATATTGCGATTTTGTTCGCGAAGGAGCCGGGTGTGTGCGTTTGCGAAATGCGCCATTGTAATCGGATCGGTCTTTGGAATTTCCAATTCCGTCGTAAGAATTTGGGCGAATCGGTTGACGAGAAAGGGTTGTCCAGCAGTCTGTTTGTGAAGGCTTTCAATGACTTCGGGAGCGAAGGCTTGTCCAACTTCGTCTGTGTATTGCCCAAGAAGTTCGTGAACTTGTTCAAGTGTGAAATTGGACACTGCAAACTCGTCATGAATATTGAAGGGTGAAACTGACCGGTCGTAGTCGAGTTGGGCGATGCTCTTGATTCCAACGATACCGACGCTGTGTGGACACTGCGGAACGCTACGGGTGAGGTAGATACGGCGTAGCGAATGAAGGAAACCTCTCACAGCAGTTTTGGGAATGCCATCAAACTCGTCAATGACAACAATAAACTTTTGATTACCAAGCAAGTTCGATAGATGTCGGAAAAACCTTAGCATTGACAGGTGATCGGCTATCTCTGTGGTGTTCAAGAACTCCATGAACGCTTCAGGAGGCGTGTTTTCACGTTTTTGAAAATTGTATACTACCTGCTCGCGAATATCTTCAGTGAAGTTTGCATAAAAATCGCCTGGGTCCACACCTTCGTATGCCTCAAAATTAAGTTCGATAGGGAAATAAGTTGGGTCCTCGGCGACAAGCATATCAAGTGCGAATTGGAAAAACGTGGTTTTGCCTGTCTGGCGCGGCGCGAAGATAACAAGGTATTTTCCTTGCTTGATGCGATCAATAAAGTCGGTAAGTTCAGCGGTACGGCTGACAACGTAATTTTTCTCTGGGGACACGGGGCCTTCGGTTCCAAACGTTTTCATTGTCTTCCTCATCGGTAGGAGTTATTAGCGTTAAGTGTATCCTATTGAGACGCCTAAAGTCAACCTCCGATTTCTCTATGTTTCTCTGGTCATTTCAATCAAATGTGCCCCTTCTAACCCGACACGGACATCCTCATCATAACTCGTTACAACGACTTGGTGTTCTTCGGCGAGTTGGCGAATGAAATCGACCATCAATGTTTTCCGTTCACCGTCTAAGTGGAGCGTTGGGTCATCTAATACGAAGAATCCGGGATTGCCTAAGACTCTGGCGAGTGCGACTTTGAAGCAGAGATAGAGGAACATTTTCTCGCTACCACTGAGGAGCATCAAACTGCGATCTGTGCCGTCTATGCTCAGGGAAGGGAGGAGATGTTCGCGTTGTAAGTCAACACGGGTCTCCCCAAAAAGTTGCATTTTGTCGATCCAGTGATGCAATTCGTCTTCTGCGGGTTTGAGAATCTGCTGTTGGAGGGATTCGATGGTTTTGTCAATTCCAGTGCAGGCGAGTTCTAAACTCAGGAGTGTTTTTTCAACTTTAGCAGCGTCACTATTTGCCCGTTGGAGCGCGCCGAGCCTATCTAAACGGACGGCTTCTTCCTGCTTAAGTTTGTCGAGTCGTTTACGTTCATTATCAATTTGGGATTTTAATTGCTGTTTGTCAACAGTTGTGAGCGTATCAGAAAGGCTTTGCTCGTTCTGTTGGACACCTGTTTCACTTAATCGGGATGAAAGTGCGTTAAGCTCCATCCGAATTTTATCGATATCCTGAGCACGCTGTTTATATTGCGTCGAACGAACTTGTAGCGTTTGGAGGCGTTGTTCAAGTTCACGACGACTTTCTAAATTCTTGGTTTCTGTTTTTAACGATTGCCGATGTGTTTCCAATTCTCTACTGCGCTGTAATTTATCTTCTTCTTTTTCGTCAACAATCCGTTGAATAACCTCTCGTTCTACTTCCTGATAACAGGTTGGACAGTGCTGTTTGCCACTCTCAAGCAGCGTGCGGAGGGTACCACAGACAGTCATCAACGCTGCGATTTCAGATTCAAGTCGTCCGATCTGTTGTATTAATTCTTCCCGTTTTTTTTCTAATCCGCTGGCTTCTTGAATAGCGTTCTCAATTGTAGCAACCATCTGTTGCAAATGCTGAATATCGTCAAAACCGCTAAGCGTTTCATTTTGCTGATGCGTGAGTGCCGCCAACTGTTTTTGCAAACGGTTTTGGTGCTGTACCCACTCAGCGATAAGTGCAGAATCGCCAGTCTGGGCACCGTAGGCGGTTTCCAAGTCTTTTAGTTTTGCTTCAATCCGGGCGATCTCGGTTTCGTTAACGTTCTGTGCGTTATAGCGCAAACTGTTCTGATGTGCGCGGATCCTGCCCTGTTCACGTTTAGCAATCCGACGCGTATCAATGAACCGCTGTCGTACCTCTATTAACCTATCAATACCGAGAAGTGTATGGAGGATATCGCGTCGCGTCGCGGATTGACGTGCAAGGAATTCAAAGATTTCGCCTTCTCGGAGGAATGTTGTGAGTGCGAGTTGTTCGTGCATGATGCCGAACCGCTCTTGTAACATTACTTCCGTTGCCTGAATACGGGTATCATCGTAAAGGACGTGCCACGCGTCCTCTTTTTCGGAACGGAGTTGGACCCGTTTTCCTGTCGCGCGGAAGAGTTGATAGCGTTCGCCATTCGCACTAAATTGGATACCTGCAGTGCCGCTATAGGCTTTTGGGTTTTTCATGGCTGAGGCATCCACACGCGGCACAATCGGTTTCCCTGTTAGCGTGAAGAAGATAGCGTTGACAAGCGTGCTTTTTCCGCTGAAATTGGGACCGAAAATGAGGTTGATACCGTTGTGAAGGTCAAAATCCTGTTGCTGGAAACAACCGAAAGTCCTAAGACGGATCCGTTCTAACAACATATCAGATGTCCTTTTTCTCATGAATAAGATCGTAAAGCATCTGTGCCCTGACCTTCTCACGTCCGTTTTTTAGGGTGAATTCAAACGCACGCACAATCGCATCAATTTCAGCGGGACCTAAGTCTTTATACTTCTCATCACGCTGAATCAGTGCCTCAATTTCTCTTCTATAGATGTTCAGTGTTTCGTTTTCAAGAGAGATGTCCATATCTGTGTCTCTCCATTCAAATTTTGCAGGACTTACACAATTTTGACTGTCGTCTGTTTTGTTAGGATGAAATTTTTCGGAAAACATAGCGTTCTGGTGTCACAAACTAACAGTTTGTGGTACAAAAGAGCGACATGCGTAAGTCCTGTTTTGGTCAAATTCTGGCTTTAATATTCATCAAGCGTTCGCAGGCTTCGGCGAGGGTGTCATCCGCCATACTAAACATAAATCTGAACTTCGTTTTGCCGAGATGTGAACGGCTATAGAAACTGGAACCCGGTACACCACCGACACCGATTTCTTTGACAAGCCAATGTGCAAACGCTGTATCGTCAGGGAACCCGAAATCGGTGATGTCTGTCATAATGTAATACGCCCCCTCTGGTTGATGGCAAAGGAAACCGGCTTTTGTGAGATTGCTAACAAGAAACTTACGATTCTTATCATATTTTGCGACTAAATTTTTATGGTAGCTCGGTGGCAAATTAAGAGCGGCGACCCCGGCACGTTGCAGTGGATGCGGTGCACCGACAGTGAGGAAGTCGTGCATCTTACGGATGGCATTGGTTAGGACCTCTGGTGCGATGACGTAGCCTAACCGCCATCCCGTCATCGAATACGCCTTGCTTAATCCAGAGACGGTGACCGTCCGCTCCCGCATCTGTGGAAGCGATCCGATGCTGATATGCGGTTTTTCGTCGTAGATCATGTGCTCGTAGATTTCATCGGTAATTGCGAGACAATCGTAGGTACAACAGAGATCAGCAATCTCTTGAAGTTCGTCGTGCGTAAAGACCTTACCGAGCGGATTATTCGGCGTGTTTATGACAATCGCCTTTGTGTTGGGTGAAAATGCGTCTCGGAGTTCGGTAGGATCGTAAGTAAAGTGGATAGTGCCATCCGATGCTTCAGTCTCCTGTAGTGCCACATAGACAGGTTCGGCACCAGAGATGATTGTATCGGGTCCGTAGTTTTCATAAAACGGTTCAAAGATGATAATCTCGTCGCCAGGATTGATAATCGCGAGGAGTGCGGAGAGCATCCCTTCCGTTGATCCACAAGTAACAGTCACGTTTCTATCCGGGTCTGTAGGGATGCCGTTAAAAGTGGTCATCTTTTGTGCGATTGCCTCGCGGAATGACGGTGCGCCCCAGGTAATGCTATACTGATTGTATCCCTCTTGGATTGCGGTAATCGCGGCGGCTTTGACTTCGGGAGGCGGTTGGTATGCCGGTGTACCTTGCGATAGATTAATCGCGTCGTGGCGCAAGCAGAGCTGCGTCATACCACGGATGACGGATTCGCTAAAGCGGGTGGATTTGTCTGAGAGTTTAGATTGAACGGTAATTTTGGGTATCCTTTTTGATGGTATTCGTCCAAAAGATCACACTACATGCCAGTTTTGTAACTCAAAATGATCCCGTCGTCCAAAGGGATATCAACGGAGTGTAGTTGTGGCGTGTTAAAGACGAATTCGATATAGTCCGGCATTTCATCGCGCATCGTAACCGTGTCATCGGCGACGATTAAACCACCGGTACGAATGTTTGGCAGTGCCAATTCCAAGTAGCGTCGGTATTCGTTTTTTTCTGCGTCAAGGAACACAAGATCAAAGACCGCGTCACATTTCGGTATCTCGTCAAGTGCATTTCCGATGCGGATCTCAACGATGCTGTCGAGTTCGACTTCCTGAAGGTGTGCGTTTGCTTCGGCTGCACGCGTCGGGTCAAACTCGAGTGTGACGAGTCTACCCCCTGTCTCCTTCAACGCTGCCGCGAGATAGATTGCAGAGTATCCGTTACTTGTTCCGACCTCAAGCACGTTTTGTGCGTGAATGGAACGGATTAGGATAGAGAGAAATTGCCCGTTTTCCGGTGCGATGTTGGTATATTCTTTCGCCGTTCTCTCAAGTCGTTTTAAAACGGATTCGTATTGTTCCATAGCATCAAGTGTTTCGGTAGGTTTAAATAGAGAGACGTATGTAATAATGTTATCACAAAATTAGCAGCGTTGTCAAGGATGTTCCGCGAACTGTAGGGGCGAGGTCTCCTCGCCCAATAGAAAATAAAGTCTACGTGAACTTATTGAAAGAGTCGCCAACTTCTACCGGGGAGATCGGCGCGAAATACCTCTACATTCCCGCGGTCTGCCATTGTGACGTAGCAGGTGCGTCCATCAGGGCCACCGAAAGCGATGTTCGAGCAGAGCTTGCCTGTGAGTTGTACTTCCAATAGTACTTCGCCTTCGGGTGAGAGTTTCGCGACTGTACCTTTGCCGTGCCGAGTGATATAGAGGTTTCCTTCAACATCACAGCGCATTCCGTCCATATTGAAATCAGGGAACTGAATTAGTAACCGTTTATCGCTAATTTCACCGTCAGGGGACAGATCGTAAGCCCAGACATTACGTTGTGCCGATTCGTTAACGTACAGCACTTTTTCATCTGGACTCACTTCAATCCCATTGGTGGTCCCCATATCCGCTTCCAACAATGTCACCTGACCGTCTGTATCTATTCTCCAAATTTGTCCTGTTGATGCCCCCCAATTCGGATCGCTGGCGTAAAGGATGTCGTTTGCACCGATAGCGAGGTCGTTGGGTTGGTTCATTGTGGGTTCGTGTGCGTGGACACTAATTTCCAGCGTCTCCATATCTACCTTAAGGACATTGTGATTGGTGTAGTCTGCTATGAACATGAATCCTTCACTGTTGAATCGGATCCCGTTACCGATACTGCCGGTTGGTAGTTCGACGAACACGCTTTCAACACCATCAGGTGTTACCTTACCGATGGTGTGTTGCCTCTCATAGTTGACGGCGTATAAATTGCCTGCTGCGTCGCAGGCGGGTCCCTCAATCCCTGATGTCCATCCGTTGACAGATGTAAATTCTTGAGCAATAAAAAGTTCTTCGTTCATTTTCGACTCCTTGAAGAATTTAGTTTCCACTACAAAGTACAAATACACCGGTATAGGCGTGTGCGAAGTTTCGGCCGCCGATAGGTGCGAATTCGGAGTTCCCAAAGAACCCGATAACAGGCAGTCCGGGGAACTGTTCTTGAATAATGGTGATGTCGTGATTTGCGGCACCGTAGAGTCCTTTACCGCGTCCGAGACAGTTAAAATAGAGTCCGAAATCGGGTGGATGCTGTTCGGTTTTCTCTGCCAATTGTGCAATAATCGTTTGGATTTCCTCTGCGGCAGCGCGCGGATTCCGAAGGTGAAACTGTACCAACTGTCCCTCTTTCACTTCTTCGGATATTGCAATCGCGGCATGCTCTTCGTTAATACCGATAAGATTACGAATCAGAAAATCGCCACGCCTCGGATTGTTGTTTTCATCATCCATGGCGATCCCGACAAAAACCGTCCCCCCGGATCGACGAATATCATCCTGTGTTAAAAGTTGTAGAACGTTTTTGAAATTCTCCAGTGCGGGTTCACTGTCCAACTCAAAGATAACGCGACCGTTGGCTTTCGTGACTTCACGCGGTTTCCCAATCGGCTGACATCCTTGTGCCACACCGATCTCCGTGCTAAAATTCCCTGTTAGCAGGAGTCCAGTAACGCCACCTTCCGTCGCTTGTTTCCCTTTCCAGTGATACATCTGTGCACCGGTTGCGTCGCCGGAAACGGCAGCACCGACGACAGGAAGCGTTGCACCGTCGCTACCGATCTGATTTACAAGTTCGGCAGGTTCGACAGAACGAATGTCTGGAAAGATCATGAGTAGTGAGTTATCTTGAAGTTGAGATTGAACGTTTTGCTGTATCTGTTCTCCTATCTCGGACGCTGTGCCTTGCGCGCTAAACGACACTGCGGAGATTTGTTCGCTTCGGAGAACCATTACAGCGAGCGCGGGTTCCTCTTCAAACTCACCGGCTGAAGTCAAGACGCTCATACCGCTGCAGCCGATGAGTTCGTCACAACTTGAATAGGCATGAACAGCTTGATATAGCTGCTCATATTCTGTCTGATAGTTAATAGTTGCGAATACAATAGCAATGTCTGCTTTAGCGATAGCAGCGTTTCCCATCGCCATACGTGTCGCTTCTTCTGCTGCTCCGGCAGTGGAGAGGTCATGCGAATGTCCGACACCTACATGAATCATTTTTTCTCTCCCGTTCTTTACTTTCACTTAAGTCGCGTAAATCTTATGAATACCGTAAGTGCTTTAGAGAATATCACAAACCTCAGAATAGGTCAACTGAGATTTTCTGTATACAACATCTCAATTTATGATATACTATTTAGGATCAAAGCATTCTACTATTTATTCGGAACTTGGAGGAAGCTGCATGAATACACCGTCAGAAAGAAAATGGGATGGGTCCATTGTCCGGTATCCGGATCCGGCGATTGAGGTGCTCGATCCGCGTTTTGGGAAATATAAGATTGGTAACTCCGTTGTTGAACGGTTGTGGACAGGCGCGCGTTGGTCAGAGGGCCCCGTCTGGTTCGGGGATGGTGGGTATCTCCTCTGGAGTGATATTCCGAACAATCGGATTCTGAAATGGGAGGAATCCAACGGACAGGTTAGTGTCTATCGCAAACCGTCAAACTACAGCAATGGACACACCCGTGACCGGCAAGGACGGCTCATCAGTTGTGAACACGGTGCCCGCCGCGTCACACGAACAGAGCATGACGGAACGATTACCGTGCTGCTCGGCACCTTTGATGGCAAACCGCTCAATGCTCCAAACGACGTTGCCGTTCATCGCGATGGACATATCTGGTTCACCGATCCCGGTTACGGCATTATGCTCAACTACGAAGGACACATCGCTGCCTTTGAATTACCGACCTGTGTTTATCGCCTCAATCCAGATACTGGTGAGGCGACTGTTGCGACGGATGAACTCGAAAAACCGAACGGTATCTGTTTTTCACCTGATTATGATAAATTGTATATTGTAGATACAGGTGTTACACATAGAGAGGGAACGCCTCGGTATATCTACGTTTATGATGTCATAAATGGTGAACGTCTCGGTAAGCAAGAGGTGTTCTGCGATATGGCACCGGGCATCGCTGACGGGATCCGATGCGATGTTGACGGGAATCTATGGGCAAGTGCAGGATGGGTCGGAGACGGGTACGACGGTGTACATGTCTTCGCACCAGATGGAACACTTATTGGGAAAATCCATCTGCCAGAAATCTGTGCGAACCTCTGCTTCGGTGGTGTAAAACGGAACAGGTTGTTTATGGCGGGTAGTCAATCGCTTTACTCGGTATATGTTGAAGCCCAAGGGGTCCCGTTGTTTTAGTTTATTGGCGGAGTGGTAAAACTGATGCGTTCGTTAGAACATATTAACTGCCCAATTTGTGAAAAGAACGACACGACACCGCTTTTTGATAAAGATTCGCTGTGTGTGGTTATCTGCCAGCATTGCCGGTTGCGGTATGTGAACCCGAGGATCAGCCGCCAGACGCTTGAGACGACGTACACCGAGACTTACTATCCACCGGATAAAGTAGAACGTATCCACACAGGGAGTATGGAGTGGTTGCAGATGACGGAGCGTCTCAGAGAGTTGGAGGCGCAGCACCCGAGCAAAGGGCGGCTGTTGGATGTCGGCTGTGGTATCGGGACGTTTTTACATCTGGCACGCGAGCGCGGGTGGGAATCACACGGTATTGATCCTTCTAAAAGCGGGAGTACCTTTGCGCAGGAGAAGTATAAACTCGACGTACGGTGCGGATATATCTTTGACGCAGATTTTCCCTCGGCATATTTCGATGCGATTACACTCTACCACGTATTAGAGCATATCTCTGAATTAAACCCGTTTCTCAGTGAGTTGCGCCGCGTTCTGAAACCGAAAACTGGTACTTTGGTCATTGAAGTGCCGAACGGCGAAAGTCTACAGAGTCGTTTACAAAAGGCGGATTGGCCTTACGTCCACCCGCGTGATCATCTCTACTATTTTTCCGTCCACTCTCTGCCGAAACTGTTAGAGAAACACGGATTTCGTGACATCACACTGGGTAAACCGAAACGCGTGAGTCCGACGGCGGGTCCCAGTTTTATGCTTCGCCAGGCAGCGACTGCTGTGTTGGTTAAGGCGCATTTAGGCACTGTGATCCGGGTGTACGCGAGTTAGTGGTCCCATTACGGGACTGGCTCTTGATATGAGAACGTCTGGATGACATCGTTCATAAGGAGCCGCTGCGCTATCGTTTCAACCACTTCAGCGTTTAGGTCGCCAGTCAGTCGGTACTTATGTCCGGTACGGACGGTGGTGACATCTGTGATTCCTAAATCTTGGATACCTTTGACTGTGCTATCGCCAACAGCATCGGTAACACCGGGTTTGAATTGGACTTCCAACGTCCAGTTTTTTGAGTTGTTGCCTTGGTTAGTGGAGGTGTAAGTTTGTGTGATCGGGTCTGCGAGGAGTTCGGAACCGATTCGGTCAACGGTTTGCGTATTGAGTGCGCCTTCAATCCAATAGACGGTGGCAGTCCGGACAGAAGTGACACCACTAATACCGAGATCAGCGATATCCTCAAGGATTCCGTCTCCAACGGTGTCAGGGACTTCAGGCTTATAGTAGACTTCAATTTTCCAGTTTTTCATAAAGTTGTTTTAGAGTTCCCGCTTCTATGAGTGCGCCAACGTTTCCTTAGCATATTATTTAGGACTTACGCAATTTTGACTGTAGACTGTTTTGTTAGAAGAAATTTTTCTGAAAACACAGCGTTTTTGCGTCACAAACTATGAAGTTTGTGGTACAAAAGAGCGTTATGCGTAAGTCCTATTATTGATAAAATAGAATTTCTTGTGCCTTTTTAACACGCTTTTCCCAATTGTATTGAAAATTGAGAAAAAGTCAAATTGAAATTACGTTTTCTTATGAAAGCTGCTATAATATTAACAAACGGGATCATTTATTGGCAGGACTTACGCATTTTTCCATGATAACTTACCTATTACAAATTGCAAAGGGGCTGCGTAAGTTCTAACAATTTCAAAATGGACACAACATTATGTCATTAAATATATTGGTCTTCGGTGCACATCCGGATGACTGTGATATCAAAGCAGGCGGTGTCGCTGCACTATATGTGGAGCAAGGGCACCGTGTTAAGTTTGTCTCCGTTACGAACGGTGACGCAGGACACCATGAAATGGGTGGCGGTCCCTTGGCGCAGCGACGCTATGCCGAAGCACAAGCCGCTGCTGAAGTTGTCGGCATTGAATATGACTTACTGGATAATCACGATGGCGAGCTCATGCCGACGTTAGAGAATCGCTACAAGATTATCCAGACGATTCGCGAGTTCCGTCCAGACTTAATCATGACGCACCGTCCGAACGATTATCATCCGGATCATCGGTACACATCAACGTTGGTGCAAGATGCAGCGTATATGGTGACCGTCCCGAATATCTGTGCCCTCACGCCACATCTACAGAAGAATCCTGTTATTGTCTACTTGAGTGACGGTTTCCTGAAGCCGTACCCTTTCACACCGGATGTCGTCGTCGGTATTGATGCCGCGATTGAGCAAAAGATTGATATGCTTCACTGTCATGTATCGCAGTTCTACGAGTGGCTCCCTTATAACGGCGGCACGCTGGATACGGTTCCTACCGATACATCGGATCGGCGTGCATGGCTCGCTGAACGGTTGCGCAACCGATTTCGTGGAACAGCTGAAAAGTATCGGGATCAATTGATAGCACTGTATGGTGAAGGAGCGGGATCGCAAATCCAATACGCAGAGGCGTTTGAAGGGTGCGAATACGGTTCATCGCTGACAGCAGAAAATATTCCTATCCTATTTCCCTTCTTCAAATAAGGAGTCTGTTTTAAGTCAATGCCAACAGAACAAGCCAGTGCCAGGACGCTTATGTATATCGTCTGCGTTATCGGTCTTATCTATGCGGTTGTTATGGTTATTCTCTTCTTTAATGCTGCCCCCGCGCGTTCTAATATTGAGGTGCATCGTACAGATGAAGTCGCGGAATGTCTGAAATGTCACTTGATAGGTGATAAAGAATCTCCAACGATGCCACACCTCAACCTCGGTAATTGTAACCTCTGCCACGGTTTATCAAAAGAGCAGACAGAACGTTAGTTGATAGAAAACACACTATGTTTTATCTGCTTGTGGTCCAAGTGAAGCCTTAACACCGACCCATCTGATATTGTCCTCTTCTTCGCTAATCACCTGACAACCTTCAAAGCCGTTTTCGGCTAATACCGATTGTATCTGTTCGAGTTCGGTCTCCAAGATGCCTGAAAAGATGACGGAACCGCCCGGATGCAGTCGCGACGGGCAATTCGGGATGATCGGGAGGATGGCTTTCGTTAAAATGTTCCCGATGATAAGCTGGTCTTTCCCTTCTATACCCTTGAGTCCATCCCCGTGTGATAGGGACACTTGTGGTGTTACACCGTTCGTTTGGAAGTTCTCAGCTGCGATAGGAATTGCTGTCGGATCAATCTCAATTGCGTCCACCTGTTTCGCACCGAGTTTAATAGCGGCAATTGATAAAATACCGGAGCCGGTTCCGATATCGGCGACACAATCATCGGTTTTGACGGTATCTTCTAACAATTCGAGGGAGAGCCGGGTGGTCGGGTGGTAGCCTGTGCCGAACGCCATACCCGGATCAAGACGGATTAAAATGTCGGTATCATTGTGAGGGGTCTGGTGCCATGTGGGTACGATGTGTATCCGTTTCCCGATACGCTGTGGTGGGAACGCCGTTTTCCAAGCTTCCGCCCACTTTTCAGATTTAACGTGTTTTAAGTTAATCGTTGCGGGAGCGGGTTGGATGCCCCATTTCGGAAGCTCCGCGAGGAAGTCTCGAAGCTTCTGCATCCGTGTGCCGACACGATCATCTAACGGGTAGTACGCGATAAGGCTCACTTTAGTGTCATCAAGCGATTTGAATTCAACGCCGGTGGCATTCATTTCAAAGAGACAGTTCGCGACAGCCTCGGATGCGTTTTGTGAGGTAGTTACCGTGATTCTTGCCCAGTCCATTTGTCGTATCCATACTTTCATGGAACGATGGATGCTGAGAATCTCTGTTTATTCGTCGTCTTCATCGTGACGACCGAGCAGCTTTTCCCAGAAACCTTCGTGTTCCTGATTAGGGGATTCACCGCGTAGTTCCGCAAACTCTTCTAACTTTCTGCGCTGTTCGGTGTTGAGATGCGTCGGGGTCTCGATTTCTATTTCGACAATGAGGTCTCCTGCGTAAGAGCGTTTGTAGATGGGAACACCTTTGTTGGGAATACGGAGTTGTGCGCCGAATTGTGTGCCGGGTGGAATCCGTAACGCTTCTCGTCCATCAATCCCTTGTACACTGATTTTTGCGCCGAGCGTCGCTTGTACAAACGAGATTTTGGTGGATGTGATGAGGTCGTTTTGCTCTCTACGGAAACGTTCGTGAGGTACGACGTTGATAACGACATATAAATCGCCTGGCGGTGCGCCGTTGAGACCTGCTTCACCTTCACCGCGTAATTGGTACTTGAACCCAGAATCGACCCCTTTATCAATATTGAGTTTGATTTCGCGCGTATTTCGGACGACCCCTCTTCCATTACATGGTGGACACGGGTATTCTATGATTTCACCCTCTCCATGACATCTCGGACAGGTTCGCGCCATCGTGAAAAAACCTTGTGATTGACTAATTTGACCTCTGCCGTGGCATTGCGGACAGGTTACAGCATCTGTGCCGGCTTTCGCGCCAGTGCCGTCGCATGTTGAGCAGGTTTCGACGCGTGGCACCTGAATCGAGACCTCCTTGCCGTGGATAATATCTTCGAGTGTCACTTCAAGGTTGTATTGTAGGCTACGCCCTCGTTTCGGGGCACGTTGTCTACCGCCGAATCCGCCTAACAGGTCCCCAAAGACATCGCCAAAGAGGTCGTCAAGATTCACACCGAATCCACTGAAATCGGTTGTCATCCCGTCAAGTCCAGCGTGTCCGAATCTGTTGTATGTCTGTCGCTTTTCTGGGTCGCGCAGTATTTCATAAGCCTCTGTTGCTTCCTTAAATTTGTCTTCGGCTTCTTTGTTATTCGGGTTCTTATCGGGGTGAAATTGGATAGCAAGTTTGCGATAAGCCTTCTTAATCTCGTTCTCGTCGGCATCACGGTCCACGTTCAAGACTTCATAATAATCACGTTTTTGGGTCATATTATACCTTCCTATTCCTCTTCGGTAGCGGTGGTTTCATCAGTGTCGTCTGCTGTTTTAGTTTCGTCATCTTCAGGGGGCCCTTGTGAAACAACAACTTGCGATGCGCGTAAAACCCGGGTGTGCAACATATAGCCACGCCGGAATTCCTCAATCACTTTCCCCTCTGGTATGTCATCTGATGGGGTAATCAGGAGTGCTTCGTGCTGGTTCGGGTCGAAGACCTCACCGACGGCTTCAATTGGCGAAAGTCCATGGATTTTTAGGGCGTCTAACAGTTGTTTATAGACGAGTTGTACACCTTCGTTGAAGCTTGTGAACTCAGCTGAAGCCTCACTTGTCTCTGCCTGCTCGTTTACACTTTTAATAGCGGCTTCCAAACTATCTAATACGGGTACCATCCCTTCGAGGATCCCTTCGTTCGCGAATTTGAGTTGCCGTTGATAATCTGCCTGTAATCGTTTTTTTGTATTCTCGGCTTCAGCTGCCGTACGGAGTAGCAGGTCCCGTTCGCCCTTGTATTCTTCATGTACTTTTTCTACGGCAGCTGCGACCTCTTTTTCGATTTCTTCACGTAGGAGTTCTTCACGCTCTACTTCAAACTGATCTCGCACGCGTTGGATAATGACCTCTACCTCTTTTTTCGCCTCCGAAGTAACGTTGGTAGCGGTCTCTTCAACAGTAGAGATACGCTCTTCAATTTCTTTTTTGACTTCCGATTTGATTGTATCAAGAGCCGACTCCGCGACTTCACGCATACGGGTTACGAGTGTCTTTTCACTACCGTTTTCACCATCCGTAGTTTCGTTCTCTGCAGATGTCTGTGTTTCAATAGGTATCTCTTTAACTTCAGCCATGATAAATCCTCTTATCTTTTTGGAATATTAGGACTTACGCAATTTTGACTGTCGCTCGTTGCGTTCTGGTATTATAAACGAACAGTTTATGGTACAAAAGAGCAGTATGCGTAAGTTCTGAATATGTGTAAAAAAGGTTTTACATATATTTCTACTGTATTATCCGTGTACAGCATCGGCGAAATCCCGCATCAGTTGAAAGGATCCATTTTCTTCAAGAACGTTCCCAGTGACGATAAAATCCGCGCCAGCTGCGACCTTTTCTGCTGCGATTTTCGGTGTCCGAATGCCGCCCCCAACGATTAAAGGGATGCTAATTTGATTTTTGACTGTGGAGATCATTTTGTCTGGAACGGGGTGCGCTGCGCCGCTCCCTGCCTCTAAATACACCATTTGCATACCGAGGTACTCCGCGGCTAATGCGTGCGGTCCTGCTATATCCGGCTTGTCGCGAGGAATGGGTATCGTTCCGCTCATAAACTCGACTGCGGTCCTGCTACCGCCTTCAATAAGCATATAACCTGTAGGGATCGGTTTCAGTGCATGACGTTGTATCCAAGGTGCTGCTTTAACTTGTTCGCCAATGAGATAATTTGGGTTGCGTCCACTGATGAGACTGATGTAGAGAATAGCGTCTGCATAAGGTGTAAGGTGCATCGAGTCTCCCGGAAATAGGACAATCGGGAGTCCTGTTTCCTGCTTGAGTGCTTTTGCAATTGGGCCCAAGTCGTTGGTTAAAAAACTGCCCCCAAGTAAAATGGCGTCAGCACCTGAACGTTCAACTTCGCGAGCGAGTTTAGCACATTTTTCGACCTCACACTGCTCAGGATCAATTAGGACGAGATAACCAGCATTATGCTTTTTAAGTGTCTCGTAGAAATGGTTAAGAACCCAATTTGATCTCAAATGCGATTTCCCTCTCTTTACCGATATTAGGTAGGTGTTGGACTACAAATTACAATATCTCCCCATAGAATTGTATCACATTTAAGGCGGTTTGTCAAATTCTGTGCCGTTGTACGAATGCATAGAGTAGTACACCGGCAGCGACACCTACGTTGAGCGACGATTGTCCTGCTGCCATTGGAATACGGACTAATGTTGTGCAGCTTTCGCGTGCCTCAATAGAGAGTCCCGTATTCTCATTCCCTACAATAATAGCAATAGGGCGCGAAAACCCCGTTGTATATAATTCATCTTCGGCACCGGCTGTAGCCCCTAATACACACCAACCTGAAGCACGGAGCGCTGCTATTGCTTCAGTGATACTTGATGTTTGAAATAAAGGCAGACGCCCCACGGCACCCCGTGAGGCACGCACACAGTTTTTATGAAAAGGGTGTGCCCCTGCATGACTTAATAAAACAGCAGAGACTCCCGCAGCGTCCGCTGTCCGCAACGTCATCCCAAGGTTATCGGGGTTCCCGATGTCTTCTGCAATGAGTAACAGACACCTCTGGCCAAAATGGAAATTGAGACTTCCAGACGCTGAAAGGAAGTTCGGATAACTCAGGTGAACCGAAGCCATTATTGACGGAACAGGTCGCGTTGTTGTGATGGATCCGATGACCCCTGGACTCACTTGGTAAATGGATAGATTCTCCGCGACTGCGCGTTCGAGAAGCACCTTCCCGTCAGCAGTCGCAACAAATTCAGGCGTGTAGAGCAGCGATTCAATCGGAAGTCCATCCTCTACTGCTCTCTCAACGATCAGAGATCCTTCCGCAATAAATTGCGAGTGTTCAAGCTTCCCTTTCAGTGAGGTGAGTTTACGAATATGCGAAACAATAGCATCCTTTCGTTTCAAGACGGGACGCTGTTCAGCTTTCGTACGACTCCCACGTTTGCCCCCTCGATAAAAAGAACCGGCATCCGTCTGAATGCTATCCCCGTCTATAACATCAGAAATTCTATCTTCTATCCATTTCCCAGTAAGATGAAACAATCCTATATGTCGTCTCGGAAATGCCAATAGCAGCTCCCGTAAACTGCGCTCGCTTGTTGCTGTGATATGAACTTGATAGTCATTTTCGAGCGTCCGCACCGGTTCTAACAACATAACGCCGTCGAGTTGTTGCCAACCGGCGACACGGACTTCGTACGCGGGTTGCCATTCGCCTGTTTCACAAAAGGTTTGATACGCCTGCTTAAAACGGGAAATAGCATCTGTGTCCGAATCCTCTTTCTCTAAGAAAGCGATAACTTCATCGTAGTTGTTCATACAAATGTTCCGAGGTAGATGGCTCCGAGTCCTACAAATATGTCCCACTTCATCCAGCGTTGGATGCGCGTGCAATTTTCCTTAGAGTTATCTCGCCAGAGACGAATCGCCAGACCGATAAGTACAAGATCAACACCGACCACAACAAGCAGCAGATAGTACCACGAATACCATCCGAATAGGTAGGGGATAGGACTAAACAGCACGACCGATGCCATAAAACCGATGGCTATCTTTACCGCGAGTTGGGGGTTCAGAATGGCAAGTGTTTTAAGGTCGTTTTTCAGATCACCTTCCGTATCTTCGAGGTCTTTGACGATTTCTCTCGCCGTTGTAAATAGGAACGCAAAGGTTGCTGGAATCAACGTCCCTTGCACTGACTCTATTGCGACACCGCCTGCGACAAAGGTTAAACCGGTTAAACCGCTCACGACTAAGTTGCCGACAAAAGGCATCCGTTTCAACCAGAAGGCGTAACTTGCAAGTGCGACAAACACAAGAATTGCGATACCTGTTGCGTTCCTATTGATTAAGGTTCCCAACCAGATACCGATAAGGACAAGAAGGATTGCGAATATTAGTGCATCTCTGCGTTGGATACGTCCGGATGGTAAGGGGCGCCGTGGACGGTTAACCCGATCAATTTCATAATCACAATAGTCGTTTATAGCATTTCCCGCGGAAAGCAAAACGAACGCTGAGATTGAAACCAACAACAATCGGATGTTCAGAAGGTCTTCCATCCTACCTTGGTTCGCGAACATTCCACCGAGCCATGCTGAGGTAAAGGCGATGATTCCGTTAATCGGGCGCGCCAGTTCGAGATATGCCAATAGCGTTCTCATGATTCTCCGAATCAATCTCCAAATTTCTGACATACTCACCCAGCTAAAGCAAGGGTGGTTCTTTTGTTCCTTTTAGGAACATTCCTCGCTTCTAAGACGACGAGGCAACAGGGACTTTCAAGCGAAAGCCCAAGGGCGGTGTCATCCGGGTAGAACCCTTTTCCGCCACTACGGGGACACCGAAATGTCCCAGATACTTTTCTCTGATATTCATCGCACCTACACCGTCGCGGTGATATTCAAAGCCACATGGACAGGTATAGTTGCGGTTTGGCGGTTTCTTTCGGTTGCCACATTTTGGGCAGGTTTGCGAAGTATAGGATTCGTCAATCCTTTTAACCTTGACGCCTAACGCTTTTGCCTTGTAGGTGATCAGTTCGGCAATCTTACCGAATGCCCACTGGTGGAGTTTCTGGTTCGCACGTTTGCCATAGTTGATATTGTGTCGGATACCGGTCAGGTCGCCGAGGATTATCGTTCCAATACCTTTCGCTTGGCAGTATTTCACGAACTTCGACGTCTGTTTATGGAGCGCGTCTTTGATCTGGTTATCAATCTTTCGGATCCGTTTCCACTTACGACGTGTCAGTTTCCACCAGCGTTTGGAATGGCGTTTGCAACGACTCAGCGTCTGACTAAACTCGGCAAGCACTTTGTTTCTATAGCGGTAGAGTGAGCGGATATACCGTCCATTGTAGATATGAGTATCTTGCCCGTCGTGAGAGACAATCGGGTGTATTTCGCCTATATCAACGCCTACGATTTCTTGTCCTGTTTCAGTTGTTTCGGTTTCATACTTATACGAAAAATGGAGGGTCCATTGTCCGTAGTTATAGCACAAATCGATCGTTGCGATATGTTCTGCTTTAGACATATCAAAAGTGCTTGGCAAAGGGACATCTATTTGCGGTTGACCTTTCGCCAGAGAGAGTTCAACGCGTTTACCAAAGAGGGTGCCTTCTACAAAACGTATAGCAGACTTTTTGAAACGTGTCGTCATGTAGTTTTTTCGTTTACTTGGAGGTTTCGGTTTCTGAACACCACCACTCTTTTTCAAGGCAGAGTAAGATTTCCAAGACTTGAAGTAACGCTCCCGAACAGCTTGTCTACTTTGTGAATGCAACAGCGGATTGGAGAGTTTCTTATCTACCCACCCTTGGCAATCTTTACCGAAATAGAAATCTCTGTGGGCGTGTGGATACCCGCGTTGATACTGGTAGAAGTCCATGAGTGTTAGGCAGTCGTTCCAAACAGCAGCGGACGCCGCATTCACTGCAGAGAATATCGGTTGTTCTTCTATTTTCAGTGTTTGGGTGCGGTAGAAACTTGGCATTTAGACACCTTTTTGAGATTCCACATATTCTTTCAAAACTTGTAAAGTTACGCCCCCTGTAGAGGCTACGAAATACGAACGCGTCCACAAGTTTGGCAACCTTGATTTTAGGTGTGGAAACTCTTCACGCAACACTTTGGCTGTCATGCCTTTTATTTTTCCAGTGCGACGAGGTATAATTTGTCGTTGTGCGCATCTGTCTCCCGGTCTGCTATTTGATTGACGATATAAACGGCGCCCATCAAAAGAGAATAGAGACAAAGCGTGCCCCATAATTGGAGTGGCTGATGTATCTCCGGTGCTGCTGGAGATATACGTCCGTGGTGGTATCCCAAAAGCAGAAGTGTCCAGACAGGGAAGAGGCGTATTGGTCGCAAAACTGCCACATCATCCAAGATGTGGACTCCCTTCGGCTGTTTGGTGTCGTTAGGATGCCTCCTCCAACTCTTGAAGTTTTGCTTCGAGTTCCGCCACTCGTTTTTGGAGTTTTGTGAATTCGGGGAGCAGTTCTGGCAGTTTTCGGGTTGCGGCATGAATTCGGAGTTCTTGTTTGTGTGGACGTGCGGGGAATCCAGAGAGATGGCTTCCTGCAGGCATATCCTTGGTGACTGCGGACTTTGCGTAAACGACGCTGTCCTCACCGAGCGTTAGATGCCCCGCAGCGCCGCCGTGTCCTGCGATATTTACGCGGTCGCCGAGCGTTGTACTTCCGGCAATTCCGACCTGTGCTGCGAGGCAGCAATCCTCACCGATAACAACATTATGTGCGATCTGGACGAGGTTATCGAATTTAGTGCCGCGTTTGATGCGCGTCTCAGCGAGTGTGGCTCTATCGATAGTTGTGTTCGCGCCGATTTCAACATCGTCCTCAATGACGACGGTGCCGATCTGCGGAATTTTGTGGTGTCGTCCATCAACCGATGCGAACCCGAAACCGTCGCTGCCGATAACCGCTCCACAGTGGATAATCACGCGATGACCGATAGTGACCTCTTCGCGTATACTAACGTGCGGATAGATGAGTCCATCGGCACCGATTTTAGTGCCTTCTCCGATGTAGACGTAGGGTTGTACGACGGTGTTGTCCCCGATTTCAACATTGTCAGCGATATAGGTGAACGCTTGGATTGAGACGCGTTCGCCGAGTTTGACGTTCTCCCCGATAATTGCGGTTTCATCTATTCCGGGAAACGCGCGTCGGTTTTTGTCGGATGAAAACATCTGCAAAACTTGAACAAAAGCCCAGTAGGGATCCTTAACACGGATTGTCGGTTTTCCGTTCCCAGAGACACCGGCCCCGATGATAACCGCACCCGCTTGTGTTGTGGCTAAAGCAGCGATGTACTTTGGGTTAGCAACAAAAGTAATCTGAGTCGGCAGTGCTTCTTTAATACCAGAAACTCCTGTAATTTCAATATCACCGTCGCCGGAGAGTTCTCCATCAAGGTGTTCACAAATTTCCTTGAGTTTCATAAGTTCTAACCCAAATCCTTTCTCCGCAGATATGAACGATTTCATATTACGGAGTTTAGGCGTGTAGCGTTATTCAGATTTTTCACCAGGTTCGTTGCTTGCGTTCATCAAGTCGATAAACTTATTTGTCAGATCGTATTCCTCTTTTACATAGAGCGTGATGAGCCGTTTTTCGAGGATGATATCATAGTTTTCGGATTTCCCGACATTAATGATCACGTCTTCAAGAGACTTGTAAATCGGTTCGAGTAATTCTCTCTCTTTTTCAATAAGTGCTTGTTGCCCGATTTCGCGTTCACGCTGGTATTCCTGCTGTATTTGGAGGATTTGGTTGTCCAAATCTGCGGTTTGTGCGTCTTCGACGAAAAGCTCAGTTTTCGCTTTCTGCTCTTGTAGTGTGCGGATGGCATCTGCTTTCTCCTGCAATTTATTCTGCAGTCGCTCACCGGCTGCTCTGAGCGTTTCAGTGGCTTTTGTCGCTGCTTCTGATCCTTTTAGGACTTCTTCAGTGTTGATGACCCCGATTTTGAAGGCTTCTTGTCCCATACTTCCGGTACTGAAACTGAAAGCGATTACAATTGTGAATAATAGAGTTAGGCGTGCTTCACGAGCACACAATCGAAGTGATTTCATCTAATCTTCGGGCAGGAGACCCAATGCTTTAGAGTTATAAGTTATAAGTGCGATTTTTCTCTGAAAAATCTTAAGTGGTAGGTTAAGAGAAAAAGGACGATTCGTTATGTACCCCTCTTAACTTATAACTGTTAACTTATAACTTCCTTAGGTTTGGGAAGAATGCCCGCTCCTTTTCTTTTTTTGATTGATTCGTTTTTAACACCCTTTAGAATCCCGGTCCAATCGTGAAGTGGAATTTACCTGCGGGTTCACCGCTGATGCGATCTAATCCGTATCCCCAACCTAACCGTGCCAGCATACCGAACATATTGAGTCGTGCTTCAACACCGAGTCCTCGTTTAGGGTTAATCTGCGTAAACGGGTTTTTAACGCTTTCGTCCCATACTTGTCCTATGTCGAAAAACAGGGCTGCAGTAAGTTGTGGGGAAACAGGGATCCGGTACTCGATATTTGCGAAGAGTACTTTATCGCCACCAAAAGGATTGATAAATCCTGATTCGTCAGGATCCGGGTATATTTCATAGTCTTCATAGCCTCGGATGGTGTCTACCCCGCCGAGGAAGAACCGTTCATAAAACAGGTATTCGCGATCGGCACTTTTACTTTGCATAAAACCTGCCCGTGCGTGAAAAGCGATGACATGATTCCACCAGCCGCTGTAGAACCAACTGGTATCTGCGTAGTATTTCTGGAATTCATTGTCGGCACCTAAGATTCCGCCTGAATACTCATAAGAGATTGAATGCGATGAACCACCGGTTGGATCATACAGAGAGGTGCGATAGTCGCGAGTATCGCGTCCAACAGCAAAGAGGATACTACGGGTGGAACGATTAATCAAGGTGGCATCTGGGTTGTGTGCTTCGACATGTTCGTTCCGGAGCCTGACGGACAGGTCAATGTCATAAGCGATTGGACGTCCGAGCGTTACCGATGCGCCGCGTCGCCCCCAAACATATCTATCGTATAGATAGTTGGAACTTGTTCGGTTAAGGAGCGCGCCGACTGTGCCGTAATAACGCCGGAAACGCCGGTTATCATAAATCCGAGCGCTGAGGCGCGTAGGCGTACCAAGGATCCAAGGCGTACCAAAACTCAGTTCGGCTGTGTGATGATCACGCGTGCCTATTTCACCTTTGAGATGGACCCTGTAAGCACGTCCGAGAAGATTATTCTGTCCGACCTCTGCTGTTCCGAAAATCCCGCCTTCACTCCCGTAACCACCGCCAAGGCTGAGCATTCCGGTTCTCGGAGTTTCGGCGATATTGACCCTCAAATCCTTTCGGTTCTCTTCGTCGGTGTCGCTTGGCACGAAATCGACGGCTCGGATGAAAGACCCCATCTGGAACAGACGTTGCCGGGCTTTACGCAAAGATTTGACATCTAATAACTTATCCGTTTCAATATTTAAAAAGTCCAATTCGCGTTTGACGACATGCTCCATTGTCTTCTCAAGTCCGCTGATAATCACCTTACCGATGATAATGACATCGCCTTCGTTAATCTTCAGCGTAATATTGACCAAACCGTCTGTTTCATCGAAAGTTGGGATGGGTACGACTTCGGAGAGCAGGTATCCTTTATCGAGATAAGCCTGCTGTAATTTCGAGATGGACTCGTCAAAGTTTCCGCGGTTGAAAACTTCACCCTCTGCTGGGTCAAGCATTCCGCGTATCTTTTTGTTCGAGAACAGAGATTTCGCCCCGGCTTCGACTTCAAGTGTATAGGTTCCGATAACATATTCGGGACCTTCGTCAACGGTGATGTCAAGTATCAATCCGGTTTTGTCTTCCGTGAAACGTTTCTCGTATCCGACGACTTTCACTTGTGCGAACCCGCGATCTTGATAGTAATTGCGAAGGTTTAGTGCAAGGTCTTCTTCCTCAAATAGTATCTGATCGAAAGGTTTACCGGTCCGGGTTTTGAGTTTCTTGCGGAGTGTGTTCGCAGGGAGCAGTTCGTTACCGATAAAATTGATCTCCTCAATTCGCACCCGCGGACCTTCGTTTATTTCAAACGTGATTTGGACAGTATGCGTCTCGTCCTCGCTGTTATCAAGATGTGTTTGGATACCGACGAGATAGTAGCCTTTGTCGTGATAGAGTTTTTGAATAGCCCGTTCGCTCTCCCATCGTCGCCGATCGCTATAAATTTCATCCGGGCGCAGTGTAATCTCGTTCTTCAATTTCCCTGTGTCTAGGTTATCGTTTCCGATAATATTGATACCAGAGATTTTTGGACTTTCAACGACTTTATAGATAATCTCAAGACCGCCACCTTCAACAGGTTGCGTATCTACTTTAGCTTCGGAGAAGAAACCTGTGTCTTTGTAAAGGCTTTTGAGGTCCTGGGTAAGAAATTCTTGCGATACCTCAGTTCCAACCTGCGTCTGAAGAAGCGTACGCAACATGTCTTCGGAGACGGTTTTTACACCTTCAAATGATATTTTTTTAACAACGAACATCGGATTGACAAGCGGCGGAGTCGTATCAGCTGTCTTCTGTTCGTCAACATTCTCCCTTTCGGTATCAGGCGGTATCTGAGTCTCAGCAGCTGGTTTTGTCTGTTCTCCTGTTGCAGCCGCAGCCGCCTCGGGTCCATATACTACATCTGCTTTCTCTTGCGCTATAACGGCAGTTACCGCGAATCCGATGATTAGGCTCGTAAAAATCAGAATATTTTTTATTGCGTTCATAATGTTGTAATATCTCCTATATGTCTCGGCGGCTTCGCATTCTGTCAGGACAGTTTACTATTCTTTCGCATAGATTTCGGTGCCGCAGGTATTCGCGTAGTTCCGGAAGGCAGCGATAAGTTGCTGTGTAAGTTTACCGGGTTGCCCGTCTCCAATGGCCCGTTGATCGATTTTTACGACGGGGATTACCTCGGCAGCGGTGCCTGTTAGAAAACATTCGTCTGCGATGTAGAGGTCGTGGCGAGTAAAGACCCGTTCTTCCACGAGCATCCCGGCATCCCGTGCGAGATCAATAACACTGTTCCGAGTAACGCCTTCCAATATCCCTATATGTACCGGTGGTGTGACAAGTATACCGTTCTTTACGGAAAAAATATTGTCGCCGCTACATTCAACGACATAGCCGTCAGCGTTAAGCATTAGGACCTCTTCTGTCCCTGCCTGTTTCCCTTCGATTTTTGCTAAAATATTATTGAGATAGTTCAAAGATTTAATGCGCGGATTGATGGCTTCCGCGTAATTCCGTCGAACGGCAGAAGTTACAATCTCCAACCCGTCTTTGTAGAATTTTTGTGGATACAAGACGATTTTATCTGCAATAATTATGACGGTTGCTTTCGGACATTTATCTGGATCGAGTCCAAGATCACCGACCCCGCGAGTTACGATTAATCGGATATAGGCTTCTGTGAGATGATTTCGACGGAGTGTCTCTAAAACAGTCTCTTTCATGGTTTCGATCGAGATTGGGATATGCAACATAATCGATTTTGCTGAGTCGTAAAGTCGTTCGAGGTGTTCATCGAGTTTAAAGACTCGTCCATTATAGGATCGGATGCCTTCAAAAACACCATCACCATAAAGTAATCCGTGATCGAATACTGAAATTTTAGCCTCTGCTTTTGGTAAAAATTCTCCGTCGATATAAATCAACATAAACGTTTCCTTTTTAGTTACCAGTTACCAGTTACGAGTTACCAGTTAAAGAGAGTTAGTGTTCTTAGGGCTTACGCAAAAAGCAGTAATTTCAGCATTTTAACCCCCTAAATCCCCCTTATCAGGGGGACTTTGAGAGGAATGCGTAAGTCCTATGTTCTATTCCAGTGAAACGACAGCACTTCGCTTTCCGTCTTAACTGTCCACTGGTTACTGGTTACTATTCCTCTGACAACTATAAAACGACTTTGCCGTCAGCGAGTTTAACAACCCTGTCCACCTGCTCGGCAAGTTCAGAGTTGTGGGTTACAATAACAAAAGTCTGTCCAGATTTAGCGTTCAAATCCCATAAAAGTTCATGGACAGCTTCGCTGCTCCGTCGGTCAAGGTTGCCTGTTGGTTCGTCGGCGAGTACAACTTTCGGTTTGTTAATCAATGCGCGTGCGATTGCGACGCGCTGTCGTTCGCCCCCGGAGAGTTGGCTCGGGTAGTGCGAGAGCCTTTCAGCAAGCCCAACGTATTCAAGTAGTGCCGCTGCTTCCTTGTAAATCGCTTTATTACTTGGTGTCGTAATTAACGCAGCCATAGCGACGTTTTCAAGTGCATTGAACTCCGGTAGTAGATGATGAAATTGGAACACGAACCCGACTTCCTGATTCCGAAACCGAGCGAGTTCTGCCTCTGGCATGGTAAAAACATCTTGATCACCGTATAAGACTTGCCCTGCTGTTGGTCGATCCAGCGTCCCCATGATATGAAGCAGTGTGCTTTTTCCGACACCTGATGCCCCAATGACTGCCAGTAATTCTGATGTTTTTATCTCAAGATCAATACCTTGAAGCACTCGAAGTTCCGATTCACCATCATAATAGGATTTGTGTAAATCTACAATACGGATGAGTGTTTCTGACCGATTCGACACAGACTTCCTCTTTTCGTTATTCGTGTTGCAATGCTTCGACCGGTTTCAGATTCGCCGCTTGCCATGCGGGGTAAAGGGTCGCAAACCAGCAAATAACAAATGAAAGCAGATTAATAAAGATAACGAACACCCAATTAATCTTTATTGGTAACTGATGCGTCTGATAGATTTGGCTAAGTCCAAGGTCTACGAGTGAGATCGGTCTGACGGCACAATAGAGTGCGAACCCTACTCCGATCAACCATAAGACCCCTACAGCGAACTTCCATCCGCCTTTGCTCCGCAGCGCGTGTCGTGATGCCATTAGAAATTGTAGGACGATTGGCACAACGAGTGCAAGAATATACCAATAAGAGGGTCTCTCGGTGTTAGTGCTAAGGAGCCAGCAAATCGACAACCCTAAACCCGTCCCGATCATTGTCCCAAGCGTGCCGATAACGCTCCCCTGGATCATGAAGATTCGCATGATGTTCCCGCGTGAAGCGCCGAGTGTTCGCAGTGTCCCGACGTCTTTCGTTTTCTCCATCACTGTCATAATGAGTGTGCTTGCGATGTTAAAGGATGCAACCAAAATAATCAGTGCCTCAATGATGACGGTTGCGATCTTTTCTAATTGCAGTGCTGAGAAGAGTGCTGCTTGCGCCTCCATCCAGGTTCTCGCATTCGGCATCCCCTCTAACACACTAAAGTCAGCGGCATCTTCAATTTTTGTGGCGATCTGCGGTGCCAATTCCGCATCGGTTAACCGGACAAAAATGAAGTTCACGCGATTCTGTTGGTTATACAACTTTTGTGCGGTGTCTATATGGATGAAACCGAAGTTGCTATCGTAAGCCTCCATCTCAGATTCGTAGAACCCAATAACAACAAAGTTTGCTAAGTCCGGTGTGAGTGATCCGGTACCAATGTCCACAAGTTTAATCAGTAGCCGTAAAACATCACCTTTCATGGCACCGAGCCGCGTTGCTAAACGTCCACCGAGGATAATACCACCGGCAATTGTCTCATCTCTGATAAACGCTGCTTTTTCGATAAGTTCCGAGTTTTGGAAATCCGTTGACCCTGTGACGTATGTTGAGAAACCCGTAACTTCATCTTCCTGTGCTGGATCAATCCCTTTAATATAGATGACATCCTGAATGGTATTGCTGTGTTCCGGGAAAACACCGATCTGTGCGAAGACGACAGGCGAAGCAGCGACGACGTTTTCAATTGCCTCAATGCGTTGAATCCGTTCTTGGTAATCCTTAAAAAAACTGTGATCGAATATGTGTAGGGCAACGTGTGCCTCATTTGAGAGAAACCGATCTTTCAGTCCGTGTTCAACACCGTCTAAGACAGCGATCACGAGAATTACCGTTGCGACACCGAGTGCGACCCCACCGATTGAGATGATGCTAATAATCGAGATAAAGGACTGTTTTCGCCGAGAACGCAGATAGCGGGAGGCTATAAACCATTCAAATTTCATATTTTTAACTATGGGATCCTTGACATCATTGCGTCGTAGTCTGCTTTTAGCATCCCGTATCCTATTGAATCCTCACATCGATTTCGTTTTTGTACAAATTTTTCGAGGCGACCTTCATAGCGCATCCCGATTTTCTGTAGCACCCGTCCGGATGCGATATTGTTCTCAAAGTGATAGGCACAGATTCGGTCCAGTTTCAACACTTCAAAACCGTACGCGACGACAGCCTTTGCAGCCTCGGTGCAATACCCACAGCCCCAATACGGTTTCCCTATCCAGAAACCGAGTTCGCCATCTTCGATCTTTGGGTCGAGTCTGATCTCTATCGCGCCAATAAAGTTCTGATCTGTTCTCGATGTAATAGCGAAGTTTAAGGCTTTATCTTCTTTAAACTTTTCGGAACAAGAACGGATCCATTCCTCCGCCATGCCATCTTCATAGGGATGCGGCATATTACATAGCGTTACTGCGACATCGTATTCACCAGCAAACTGTTGAATATCAGGCGCGTCCTCAAGCGTCAGCGACCGAAGTATCAATCTTTCTGTCAGGAGCGGTGGTGCGGTTCTCATCTTAATTCTCTGGGCGCATCTGTGGAAACAGGATGACGTCGCGAATGGAATACTGGTTTGTCAGCAACATCGTCAGTCGGTCGATGCCGATACCGAGTCCACCCGTCGGTGGCATGCCGTATTCTAACGCCCGCAGATAATCTTCGTCTACCATGAAGGCTTCATCATCGCCTGCCTCTAAGCTGTTTGCCTGTTCAAGAAAACGTTGCCTTTGATCAACAGGGTCGTTGAGTTCACTAAAAGCGTTTCCAACCTCCATCCCACAGATAAAGAATTCAAAGCGTTCAACGAATTCGGGGTTATCCGGTTTCTTCTTCGCGAAGGGGGACACCTCAATAGGATAATCCGTTATAAATGTCGGCTGAATGAGTTTCGGTTCCGCAAATTCGTCGAAAAGTTCTGCGATAATTTTCCCTTTTGTTTCATCACCGACCAATTCGAGACCTACGTCAACGGCTGCCTTATACAACTCATCTGCTGACAACGGCAGTGGATCTATGCCGGCGTACTTCCGGACAGCATCGACCATGCTCAATCTTTCCCACGGTGGCGTGAAATCAAGTTCATGCTCCTGATAGGTAATCTTTGCTGTCCCGTGAAGCGTTTTCGCAGTTTCAGCGATTAGCGTTTCAGTGAGCTCCATTATCTCGATATAGTCCGCATAAGCCTGATAGAGCTCAAGCATTGTAAACTCAGGGTTATGGTCTCTATCCATACCTTCGTTTCGGAAGTCGCGCGAGAATTCATAAACCCGATCAAATCCGCCGACGATCAAGCGTTTGAGATAGAGTTCATTCGCGATGCGTAGATAGAGCGACTGTTCCAGAGTGTTGTGATACGTCGTGAATGGCCGCGCGTTCGCGCCACCGTATATTGGTTGCAGGACAGGTGTCTCAACTTCAATAAAATTTCGAGTGTTGAGCATATTGCGAATCGCTTGGACAATCTGTGTTCTCTTAACAAAAACGTCCTTTACTTCAGGGTTCATGATAAGGTCGGCATATCGTTGTCTATAACGTGTCTGTTTATCTTGCAAACCGTGCCATTTTTCTGGGAGCGGTCGAATAGATTTCGAGAGGAGTTCTATGGTATCAACAAGGACTGTCAATTCTCCGGTTCGTGTACGGAAAACTGTGCCTTCAGCGCCGACAATATCACCACCATCAAACCGTCGATAGATTTTATACGGATCGGGTCCGATTTTATCACGTCGGACGTAGATCTGAATTTGCCCTTCGCTGTCCTGAAGATGCGCGAAGCTGCTCTTGCCGTGATCGCGTTTGGTCATGATCCTTCCGGCGATGCGAACGGTTTGCGTGTCGTCGGATGCCTCTTGGATGTCGGCAAAATCTCGGTGAATTTCGGATGTGGTGTGTGTCGGTTCGTACTTATGTGGGTACGGTTCTACACCGAATTTGCGAATTTCGTCTAATTTCTCGCGACGTTGCTGAATTAAGTCCTTTGTCTCTTCCATGGATAACGCCTCCTTTTCGGACTGATTTTTTATTTTGCAGGACTTACGCAATTTTGACTGTAGTCGGTTTTGTTAGCCCCCCCTGTATCCCCCCGCAAGCGGGGGGTTAGGGGGGTTGGTAAACACAGTGTTCTGACAGCACAAACTGGAAGTTTGTGGTACGAAAGCGCAGCATGCGTAAGTCCTATTTGGGCGATTCGTTTGTTTACTGCTTTGAAGTTGTTAATAATTATACTTTAGTTTCAGAGGTAAAGCAACATAAAATAAAGTTTGGGATCGCGAGCGCGGGAAACACCCAAGCAAAAACACTCGCTCCTACTATAAGAACGCAAGTTGCCACCTATTCACTCACATAGCACTCCGCTGGAGTGCAAGCGTTTGTGCCACAATCTAACAGATTATGGTACATAAAGCGTAACATGCGTAAGTCCTGATTACTTCTCTTGCGCCTTCATTTTGAGGTAACTTTCAATAAATGGGTCCAATGCGCCATCTAATACAGCGTTAACATTACCGGTTTCGACGCTCGTTCGCAAATCTTTGACCCTTTGGTAAGGGTGCAACACGTAGGAACGGATTTGGCTACCGAAGTTAATCTCTAAACGTTCACTGCGCTGTTTAGCGAGTTCCTCTTCACGCTCAGCACGATATTTCTCGTGAAGGCGTGACCGGAGCAGTTTCATCGCGATTTCGCGGTTTTTATGCTGAGAACGCTCATTCTGACACTGGACAATAATCCCAGTCGGTTTATGTGTAATCCGAATAGCGGAGTCAGTGACATTGACGTGCTGCCCACCGGCACCACTTGCTCGGTAGGTATCTATGCGTAGGTCTTCCGGTTGAATATCGACTTCCACGGTGTCATCAATTTCCGGTGTAACATCAACTGCAGCGAAAGAGGTGTGCCGTCGCTTGTTAAAATCGTAAGGCGATAAACGGACGAGCCTATGTACACCGGTTTCAGCCTGAAGGTAACCGTAAGCGAGGTTGCCTGTGACAAGGATCGTTGTATTTTTGATACCGGCTTCGTCTCCGGCAGTGATGTCAACGATTTCGGTTTGGTAGTCGCGCCCGTCGCACCAGCGGAGGTACATCCGCATTAACATGCCGGCCCAATCTTGGGCATCAACGCCGCCTGCCCCGGAATGGATACTGAGGATCGCGTTGTTTTCATCGAATTCGCCTCTCAGCATTAACCGGAGTTCCATCTGCTGAATTTGATTTCCGACCTTGTCCAATCCGTCAACGATTTCCGTCTGTAGACTGTTATCGTTTTCTTCATCTGCGAGTTCAACGAGCGTCTGAATGTCCTCAATTTTCAGGTAGAGTTCTTCATAACTCGTAACTGCATCACGGAGGGTGGAGATCCGCTGATTGATCTCTTGGACGCGCTGTGTATTGCTCCAAAAGTCTGGAGCGATTGTCTTCTCTTCAAGTTCCGTTAATTCTTTCCGTTTTTCATCCAGGTCAAAGATAACCTCTGATTTCTAAGAGACGGGTCTGCATCTCTTCAGCCTGATTTTTTAAGTTTACGAGCATATTTCTCCTTAGCGGGATTTCAAACCCCGCCAGCATGATGAACCGTTTTCAAATATAGGACTTACGCACTTTTGGCTATAGGTGGCTCTGTTAGATGAAATTCCTCTGTAAACACAGTATTCTGGTAGCACAAACTCGGAAGTTTGTGCTACAAAAGAGCGGCGTGCGTAAGTCCTGTCAAATAGTTAAGCATCTTGACGCTGCCGTCGTATTAGGATTAGGCTGCCGAACCACCCGACAGAAATAATCGCGCACAGAATCGGGAACCAGTCACCGTAGCGGGTATAGAGGGTTTGTCTCTGTTCCGTAGATGCGCGCAGCGGCACCGAGGCGACAAGCACCTCCTCCGTCGTATCCGGTGTAACCAAAGGGGTCGTTATACGCCCGAATTTGTCTACAACGCAGGTAAATCCACCATTAGCACATCGGAACACCGCTATTCGGTTCTCGACTGCGCGGAAGGGTGCCATAGATAGATGCATTTCGGGGAAGGCAGTACCATCGAACCAAGCATCGTTCGTGAAGATTCCCATCACTCTGGCACCTTTTTGGACGGGTTTACGGAATTCATCCGGGAACACCGATTCAAAGCAGATGGATGCGCCGACATCTATCTGTTCGTAGGACGGACTCGGTGGGTTCATAACTCCGGCTGTTAAAGGGGTTTTAGGCGGTTTAAATAGTTCTGTCCCCTCTGTTAAGTTTGCCTGAACCTTATTCTTAGTGTCTGTCTTATCTTTAACGATGAACACCGATAAAAGGTTTACTGATTTTCCATGTGCGAAGGGTTCAAACATGATAAAATCAGGGATAAATTCGGGGAGAAGATTCTCCAGGGGTACGTACTCACCAAAGGGCACAAGATGCATCTTCGCGTAGTCGGCGTGCATCTTTCCATCTGGTGCTATTGAAAGCACACGGTTGAATATGGGTTCGCCTTTTTTATCGTTATTTTTTGAAAATTTGCCGATTGCATCGTCTGTTTTTCCTCTATTTGCTGTACCGACGAGTATCGGTGTCGCTGTATCGCGAAGCATTCGAGAGAACCTATCGTAGTAGGTCGGCCATCTGCCTGTCAACGCCTCACTTCGGATCGCTGTTTCGGGCCAGACGATTAGATCGGGATTCTCTTGGTTCGCCTTATATGTCAAATTGATATAGTGCTGTAAAATTTTCGGAAACTGATTTCTATCCCACTTCCGAAGTTGCGGGATGTTGCCTGGTATGAGTGCGACGTTTAGGGTTTCTGTGTTAGCGTTAGCGTCAGCGTCTCTGTTTATCGGTTCAGCCTTCCGAAGTTGTAAGGCACCATAGCCGAGACAGAAAATTATCAGAATCAGTGGTAGTACAACGGCGCGGCTCTCTTGTCGCCATTCATGCCGGTTAGAAATCAGGGTTGCGATACTGGCATTGAAAAGGACAATCACAAAACTGATACCGTGTACACCAATAACAGAAGCGACTTGTATACCGAGCAGGTTGTTCCACTGCGAGTAGCCGACACTCCCCCATGGAAATCCGGTTATCATCCAACTCCGTACCCATTCGAGTGCCGTCCAAATGCAGGCGCAAGCGATCGGGAACAGTATACCGGAATTCACCCGAACAAACTTCATCAGTGCAGCGAAAACTGCGAAATAGAGTCCCGTATAGCCGACAAGGAGCAGGTAGCCGACCATCGTCGCGAAGATATTCGCGTAAGGATAGAGGAGGGCAATCGCAGGCAGTAAACCAGCGAAGAATAGGAAACCTGTTAAATAACCGACCCAGAAAGCAGATTTCCAATTGGTTGCCTGTGTAAGTGCCATGAAAAACGGCACCAGCGCGATCCAGGCAAGCGGAAACAGGTTTAGCGTCGGGAAGCTGAGAAACAGCAAGAACGCTGAAAGTATTGCGAGTAAATAGTGTTGATAGCGGTTTAAGAAATTTTCCGTGGCGGTGTCCTCCAATGCTACAAAGTGGCAACTTGGGTTATTTTAGCAGGACTTACGCAATTTTGACTGTATTCGGTTCTGTTAGCCCCCCCTGTATCCCCCCGCAAGCGGGGGGATACAGGGGGGTTGGTAAACACAGCGTTCTGATAGCACGATGCACTTCGCATCTGGGCGAGTACGCCGCAAAACTAACAGTTTGTGGTACAAAAGAGCAACATGCGTAAGTCCTATTTAGGTTAAAAAAGATTCGATTTCAATAGGTGCGATATCTTGATGAACACAATTCGTTCGGTATCACCTTCTACATCTTGGTTGTCGTTGTAGACGACGAAGAAAGTACTTTCCGGACGATATTCATACGCGAAAAGGGCGAAGACACGGCGTTCTTTCTCTACCGTGAATTCTGCACTGGCTCTTGCATACATCCGCTGAGCGAACTGATAGTTCACGATGAGACGGCGTGTCCATTCCGCAAGTTGCCATTCTGTCGCTTCTGGTTCTCTCTCGTGCAGGCGTTGTAAGATGAGCTCAAAACTGAGTTTTGCAGTCGGACGAATGGTAATCTCTGGGCGGATGAAGAAGATGTTTTTATTCTCTCGGACTCCAATAGTGCCGATGTTTCGTATCTGCACATATTTCGGCGGGAACCATCCGGCGAAGAATCGAACAGTTCTGTCAGTGAAGGGTATATCGTCTTCGCTAACGTGATAGTACCACTCCGGTCCGAGGAGAAAAAAGAAGTTACTAACGCCGAGGAGTCCGCTAAAACCTGCCCTATGGTTTGTCAGTTCACCGGTATGGTTCGCGAGTCGTTCATACTCTACTTCACCTCGAAGTCTTTCGAGTGCTCCTTTATACTGCTTATTATAGCGGCTGCTGAGTACAAAGCCGCGTCTATCGACGCGTGGTACGAAACCTGTTTCGGGGTTAAAGTGTTCCCCAAAATCTGCGTAAATGGCATCTACGGAGAACACGTTGCTGCGTCGAATAAGTTGGACAAAGATCAGGTCGTCTGCTGTATTCTCTACCATTTCGTGTCCGCCTGCTTTCCACTCCCTTGCATATTCGAGGTTGAGATTGGCATCTGCTGGCAGTTGGAGGCGCGCATCGACACCGCCCGCGCGGTCATAAACACGCCCTCGCTGTTTATTTACCCCTAAAACACCGATGGAGGAGGTTCGTCCGATTTCCCGCTGTAAACGAAAGACAGAATAATTATAGTTCGCGAGCGGTAACTCGCCTGCTTCCAACTCTCTATCGGCATCTTCGGGCCCGGCGACGGCTCCCATAAAAGCGAGATTATACTTGCTGAATTTTCCGATAACCTTTCCGCCTCCGATCAAATCTTCAACGCGTCGGCTATAGAATAGATCGAGCGGCATCTGAAAAAGTTCGTTCCCTTCAAGAAAAAAAGGACGTTTCTCCGGGAACCGGAGCGGTATATCGCTGAGGTTCACGAGATCGGGGTCTGCTTCAATTTGTGCGAAATCAGGGTTCAACGTCAAGTCAACAGTGAAATCTTTGATGGGGTAGCGAAGGTCTAACCCGGCATCCGCTTTTACCGCGGTTTCTGTTTCGCCTCGGTTCGGTTGTCGTACTTGCGGTTTTAGTGTAGCGTACGGCTTGAACTTAGCAGGTCGCTTCGTCACGAGGTCTGAGATTGGCAGATTTGTTAGTCTCCCGAATCTGGAAACGGCGTATTGACGTTCCCTCAAATCAGCCCATGTCTGTTCTTCAGCGGGTACTTCATCGTTTCGCCAAAAGTTGATACCCCAAGTTACGGTTTCGCTGGCTTTTGAAAATCGGAGTTCAGCGAATGGAATCGCGAATTCGGCTATCCATCTGTCAGTCTCTTTTCCTGCCTTCCCTTCCCAATCACAGTCCCATGAGATAGCCGTTCCGATGCTTGACGAACCGGTCCGTCTATTCGCGCCTTCGTTTGTCAAGCGTCGGTCGGTCTGTGTGCCGAGTGGGTTTAGTGCGAACGCGTAACAGTTCCTACCGTCAAGAAAAGTATCGATTAGGACTTCAACATGGTCATCGGAGAAAAAGAACGAATCGCGTCGCGTCTGATTCGCAGCGAGGTTGTCCATGTCTGTTTTGAAACATTCAAACGCGACATAGAGTTTATTGGCATCATAAGCGAGATAGATGGTTGTTGGTTGTGTTGCGGGTTCTCCGTTCAGTGGTTCAAATTGGATGAGTTCACCGGTTTTCGCGCTATTTTGCCAGCACGCGTCATCTAATTTTCCATCAATTGTTGGTGGTGTTTCTGCCCGGACTGCTTCAATTTTTCGGAGCGCAAGCGTTTCAGACGATTCGCTCTCTGCGTTTGCTTCTAACGCGCCAAGACTACAGAGACAGAGAAGGCGTGACACCGCTACAGTAAAAACACATAGGTTCCTGAACTGTGCTATAATAGATCGCATCTGTTTATGTCTCCATACCTCCTCTCCGATGTGTTTTGTGTCAATACTGTTACGATTTTAGACGAAACGGCTTTTTCTGTCAATAGCAGATCCTATCGTTAGGAGATTGACAATAAACGCGAAAACCTACATAATAAAGCAATAAAGTCAGTCATAAGATGGAGGTTATAGATATGGATGCAGCAGTTCTTCCGTGGCAGATGATACTTCTTTGTGGATTGTCGCTTAGTGTTGGATGGGGAATACGTGGTAACTTTGGACATGAATATGGTGCAGCACTCCCCGGTGCGCTCGCGGCGATAGCACTTGTGCTGCTATCGGGACGCGAGGATTGGTGGCGACACGTTCATTACTTCGCCCTGTTCGGTGCGATCGGTTGGTCGTTTGGTGGAAGCATGTCGTATATGATGGTGGTGGGGTACAGCCATTCGCCTCACCCATTGACGGTGTTTTATGGATTCGCGAACCTATTCGCCATAGGTTTCCTATGGGCGGCTTTGGGTGGTGCCGGTACTGCGTTCCCAGCGTTTTTGACGCACGCGCAGCTGTCGGTCTTTTTCGTACCGATCGTCGCTGTCTTCATCGGCTGGTCGCTGCAGGCGGTCATCATCGACTGGATTTTTACGCCGAGACGGATGCAACGGCATGAAAGTCCATTGTATTGGTACGATACCGATTGGGTGGCTGCACTGGTAGCAATAGTTTCAGCCCTTATCGTGGCACTTTTCCGTGGCGGTTTAGATATGGGGACTTATCTCGTCCTCTATCTCGGTGTCGGCTGGTTCGGTGCATTTTTAATACTGGTCAACGTGTTTCGGCTTCGCATGACACCGCCGCGCGGTGATAATTGGGCGGGCTGTGTCGGTCTCGTCATCGGTATTTTGGGGTACTGCTGGCGTTACGAGCTCAGTGGTGTCGCTTTCGCGACTTTGATGACCGGTTTCGCTGGCGGCGTTGCGTTCTCACTTGGACAGTTGATTAAACTCATCTATATCCGAACAGGACTCCAAACCAATTGGCACAGTGTGATGGAGCAGACACAAGGTCTTCTCTTTGGACTCGGACTTGCGGTGACATTTGGGTTTGTTCTCACCCGCGCGCCTCTATTAGAGGTAGGAACAAGTTTCCCGCGCTGGATAGAGATTTTCGCTGTCTTTTGCGTGTTGATTGCATTGACGTACGTGAATTATCGGAAAGCCGCAGGAACGTGGGTGGAGGTGGTCGAGAGTTTACCGGAACGTTTTTTCGGACTTCCCGTCGTCGGTTGGTTCCGACGTTCGAGGGGTTGGATAGGATGGTTTGAGCTCTTCTATATCGGGATCGGGATCGCTTGTGTCTGGCTTTTGTCAACGCATTTTCGAGAACCGCTCGCCTTTATTCCGACGAGTTGGGTGGGAAAAGGTCAATTGCTCTATCTCGTTCTGCTCTGGTGGATGGTCATATTTAACTTTGAGCGTGCTTTGGTCAACTTCAGTCCGCATCGGATGGTGACAGAGGGCACGATTATACTCAATGCGATTATCTGTACTGTGCTGGTGGCACTGGGGCCGCAGATGATAACGAAGCAGACGGGGAGCCTCTTCTCGTTCAACGATTGGGTTCTGCAGACATCTATCTGGGGGATAGTGGTGCTGGTCGGCACGACGGTTATTTTTGGAGGTATGAAGCACCTGCTTTATGGGCAGACACATGCCCCGGGTGCGGGGTTGCACGTCCGTTTCGGTGTGGATTCCAACGCACCGAAGGAGAGACCACAGACGGGAGAACCGCATCCGTAAAGGATAAAATAAAAATGGCGAGGTTTCATGAAGATGAAAACATTAATTCGGTGATTTTTAGATGAAGCCAGGTTCGGTTGCAAACCGCACCTACCATAATTGGGAAATTTTAGTCGTGTGTGTGGCGTTGCCTATAGACTTGTCCACCTTTGACGACGACGATCGGTTCTAACTTCTGTTTGCTGGTCCTCGTTTGGCCGCGCGCGTCTATCAACTGGAATTCACCTTCGCGCAGTTCAAACACGACGGCATCACCCCATGCCTCAACAGCCAATGTCCCGACCTGTCCGGGCATCAATATCGTTTCGGCGGGTATACTCGTAACTTTTGCCAGGGCATCGTCAAGCGGCATACCGAGATGTAGGAATTTGTTGACGACGTTCACGAGATCGTAAACGGGACCGTTGACGTTATAGATGTGCAAGTCGGAGGAGATTGTTGTTGGTTCAACGCCTTGCGCCATCGCTGTCTGGACGACATCCCAACTGAAGGAGCCTGCGCCGTGTCCAACGTCGAAGATAACCCCGCGTTCGATTGCTGCGTGGACGGCATCCCGGATCTTGCCATTTTCATCTAAAATGCCGCACGGCATATCGTGGAAACAGTGCGTCAGAATATCGCGTTCTCCCATCAGTGCGAGTATATCATCAATGGACTCACACCACGCGTCTTGTGGGTGTACCATTATAGGGAGTCCTGCAGCATCTGCGGCTTCACGCGCTCTTTGCAGTGGGAGCATCCCAGCCCTCTGACCGACGATGGTCTCTCGTGTTAACCGGACTTTGACTCCTAAGATAATGTCGCGATGCTGTTCTATCATCTTACACGCTTTTCCGACATCTGCATAATCAGGGTTGTCTAACTCCCCGATCTCCTGTGTGAGCATCCCTTGTGATGAGATGTTCAGTTGTGCGAGGATGCGCGTATCGCTAACATCAATGACATATTTCCGGAAGCCTGGGAAGGTGTCTGCGCCTGCGGAACCGGCATCGACGACTGTTGTCGCGCCGCGTGCCAAACAGGTCGGATCGGGTTCAATTCCGAAATGGCTTACGCCGTAGAAGACATGGACGTGTAAGTCGATCAGACCGGGTGTAACGAAGCATCCTGAAGCGTCCAGTACTTCCCGCGCTTCGGTGTCGGATATCTCATCGCTCACAGCCGAGACGCGTCCGTTGGTGAATGCTACGTCTTTACGGGTATGGATTCCCTGTGCCGGATCGATTATAGTACCATTTTTTATGAGAAGATCGTAGTTCATGTCGGAGGTCTCCCTATAGGAAGTCGGCGCGCTTACATGAGGATTAAAAGATTAATTCGGTGAAGTCCGGTGCGGTTGCAAACCGCACCTACCCTATAGAAAGTCGGCGCGCTTACAAAGCGCGCCTACCCGATACTTGCCTGTCGTCCATTAGTGTGTGCTTGCGCGGTTTGTGATTGGGCACCATCTTGCCATGAGCAGGTAATCAAACAGTGCCGATTCCGCTTCGCTGGTATCAATACGCTTCAGTGCATGGATCGCGTTGTCTCGAACATAACGATCAGGATCCCGAAGTGCTTTCGCCAGTGCCGGAACAGCATCGCTTGATGCGGGTCCGATCTGTGCCAACGCCAATGCGGCTTCAAAGCGCGCCTGTTTATCTTCATCGTTCTCAAGCATATCAATGAGAACGGGGACAGCCGGTGCGGCAGCTGGCCCGATACCCCCGAGAGCATCAGCGAGATAGCGGCGTACTTCATCGGCATCATCTTTCGTGCGTTCCATCAATGCTGGGAGAGCGGCTTCAGCGGAATCCCCAATTTGTGCTAAGGCATAAGAGGCTTCAATGCGAACGGCATCTTCGGTATGCTGTAAGGCTTCACTCAAGGCAGGGACAGCTGGTTCACCGACTGCAGCGAGGGCATACGCCGCCATCCGTCGTGTGGGTCCGTTTTCGTCGCCGAGTGTCTCAATCAGTTGCGGAACCGCTGGTTCGCCGATCGTGCCGAGTGCATAAGCGGCGTTCAAACGGACGGGTTCATAACCATCGTGTAACGCTTTGATGAGTTGTGGAATTGCGTCTGTTGCGGATTCGCCTAAAAGACCGAGTTCATCCGCGGCGTTGGCGCGGATGCCAGCGTCGTCGTTGCCTAACGCTGCAATACGGTCTGCGAGGTTTCCGTTGGTTGGATTTTCTGTCTGCCCGTTGGATTCGCCTGCGACCCAGTTCCAGACATGTCGCCACGTGCCTTGATGCGCTGGGGTTGCGGGGTTGATACCTTCCGGTTGCCAATGCATGTCTGTCACATTCCATTCCGGTGTTTCCGGCGCGTCCATCCGAATGAACTGGAACTTCATCATGTAACGTGTTTTATCTGTCTGGTTTGCCATGGCGCGGTGCCAGAGGTCGAAGTGGATGACGGTAATCGTGCCAGCCTCACCGCAGACGGCTAATTCGCCATCGTTGTTCTCAGTGATTCGGGTGCTATAGTACTGCGTTCCCGGTAAGACCGCCGAGGGTCCCATTTCGAGGGGTGCGTCTTGCGGATAGTAGAACGCCATCGCCCAACGCGGGCGGTGATGCCGCACCTTCTGATAGCCCCAGTAGCTATCCTTGTGGAATCCTTGTCCGTCACTGTGAGGACGGTTTTGGTGGGGATGCCGATGTGAGTGCATAACGTAATTCTCGCCGAGAATGCTCGTGAATGCACCACGGACAGCAGGATCCTCAAAGACCGCCTGTAGTTCGGGGACACGGGGTAAGATGTTGTTCCCTAAGTTCCCCTCTTTTTCCGTGTATTCCTGTGTTTTGCGGTAAATCGTCTCGTGAACGCTACGCGGCAGATCGGTTTTGATGGTGAGGTAACCGTTAACGATAAAATCCCGCATCTGTGCGTCGGTGAGTTTACACGCCTGGCTTAAACGTGAATTCGCTTGCATGCTGAGATCTCCCTTTGAAATAATATTCCTAAAATTCCGGCGTTGTTTTATAGGTTGATGTGGATGGAAACTGTCCAAACTTTAGCATGTTTAAGTGCGTGCTTGTAAACGTGCAAGTTGTTCTCGAAGGCGTTCGAGTTCTTCTTCGGCTTTCTGTCGTGCGATGATTTCTTGTGCCGCGCGTGTCTCAGCATTTTCGGCGCGTTCGGCGTGTTGTTCCGCTGGGGTTTGGATCCATTGCGCCGCAACCGGATCGTAAACTGCTAAACGCCTATCCCGTATATGGAAATCTAAACCGAGAACATCTGAATAGATACCCGCATCAACGCCCGGCGGTATCGGGGCATATCCACCGTCTATCAAGCGAAAACCCATCAAAGGCGAAGGCAGATAGAGTGCCTCGGCATCATAGAGGAGATAGTTCGGTATGCCGAGTGCAGCGTAAAGTGCCATCTTGTCCGTTAGATCGTTTTGGTAGGTCGTTTTGCTTGAGAACTCCATCACAAAGTCCGGAACCTTCCCTTCTTCCCACACCTTATAAGTATGGCGTTTCTTTTCCCCAATACCAAAAGAAACCAGCACATCCGGTGCGACAACTGCACGGGGATCGCCCTGGGTATAATATGTGAGAATATCCCCGGAGACATAGACATCCGGCATTTGTGCGAAATGTGCCTTCAGCGTTTGCAAAAGCCAAATAAGGATTTCGAGGTGGAGGTCGCTTGCTGCGATATGTTTACCGTCCGTTTCGGGGTAGAGATCCGCCGTATCTGTGGGGGCGTAAGGTATGTTGATCCCATTTTTGTTTGTATCCATCGGTGTTCTCCTTGCCGTGTGATGCGTGAAAAACAAGATTACAAGATTATGGTCTTTGTAAGATTATACCTTTGTAGGGAGCGGGATGTCAATCTTTTTTTTGACGATCTCAGAGGATTGCAATTATTGAAAGTGTTGGGGATGCGTTATCAGAGGAGATGGTTATCAGATGCTCAATGGCCTTCAAACCGGAAAGGGTATACAAAGTTTAATTTTTTTTGTACGCAAAAATCTGCGTCATATTGTTTCAATGCCCTTCAAACGGAAAAGCATATCGGGAGTAGCCGTCAGCCGTCATCCATCAGCAAAGACGTAACAAAAATTTCCTTACACTCTTTCGCGTCTCATACCTTTTTAGCCCGGCGGGCATCCTCTTGTAGATGCTCCAATTTTCCTGCTGCTATATCCGCTTCAAGATGTTTATCCCAAGCGTCCTCGCGTGCTTGAAGGGCTTCACGGAGTCTGATTGCGAGCGTGTTCATGACCTCTTTTTTTGTTTTTCCCTTATATTCGACTTCAGAAAGTTGAGGAATCCATCCGCGCCATCCAAGTGCTTCTTTTTCGAGGTGTGCCGTATAGGTTTCTTGAAAGATCGGATCAAGAATTGAGACGCGCTGAAAATGGGTTGGTTCAACTTTTTCTTCTGGTCCGAGATCGGCATCAGTTCGTGGATTTGTGATAGATGTCATCTGTTTACCTCTTCATGCCTGTAGTTCTGATTCTAAAGTTGTGGTATCTCTTTTCACTGAGCATTGGCAGGACTTCTTCCGACAATGTTTTAGATGGTTATTATCCTGATATTGAGCAACCTTGTTTATGAAACATCCTCAGTTAAATATATCAAATCTCCAATAAAAAGTCAAGGTTAAGCAATATTAAATAATAACTTGGTAATTTATTGAATTTTAAGTTATGCTTTAGGTAAATGTATTACCTAAGGAGCATTTCTTGTAATGATCTACGCAAAACTTGATGATGCGTCAGCACTTCAACGTCTTGATGTTGC
>JAJEEK010000047.1 GCA_022821065.1 Candidatus Poribacteria bacterium | reverse complement strand
CCAAACGGGTATCGCCTTCCCGAGACCAAAATGTAACGGTATGTTTCCCCGGTTTCAGATCAAAGGTCAACGGATTCTTTTCGCGCCATTTTACTTTTGCCCACGTCCACTCCTGATGCTGACCTGTATCCCAGATCATGTCGGCATCACCCGGTTGTGGACTTTTCTTCTGATCGACTGTGACATGGAAAGAGTCCTTCGCCGTATCTTGGGCAATCACCCGTCCCCATATCGTGTACTGACCGGGTGTTCTAACGTTAATCACGAAATCGGCTTTACCCGGGTGGCGACCCCCTCCGCCCTTTCCCGCCGATATATACATACCGCCTGAAGCTTTCTTATCCTCATAAATCTCCATGATTTCTACAATTTCATCTGCGTCTTCGGCTTCAAAGCCAATCTCAGTAGCAAGGCAATAACCGACCAATCCCAATACAAGCAGCACAAATTGAATCAATAACAACCGCATACGTTTCATGCGTATATCCTCCTTAGATTTGTAATAACGCAATTCATCAATACAAAACACTGACTTTAGCGTCTTAGATCTCAAAGCGCACTACCGTGGACTGAAGTATTTACAAGAAACATTAAAAAGGCTTCCACAAAAACCTGAACCTATTGTTATTGACTAACTCACTGAACATCTGATTTCTATAAGTTGGCGAAGGTATTGTTGATACTAACAATACCTGCATTATTTGTCAAGAAAAATTCCATTTTTTCTTGCGTAATATAGTTATGCCGTGGCAATTTTCATGCCAAAGTTAACTCAAATGTGAAATCACTTGAAAAAGAAAGTTTCCCGATAATTCCGCTTCACAAAGTGAGGTCTTGCTGTCCAATTCTTGGACAACTTTGTTCAAAAGCCGAATCCGAAAGGTTTATACACCAAACCAATACCGACACTTAATCAGGAAGATATTCTTTCCTTCATCGGTGAAACTGCTTCGCAACCGGTGAAATGGACGAAACTCCAGTTCCTCTGCACCCACTTCCTCTAACTGGATTGCGCGTGATTGGGACCACACTAAAAACAGCGTACTCCCAGGACGGAATTCCCAGCGGAGGACGGTGTTGCCTCTCAGTGAACGCATGTGGAAATCCGGGTTTCTCTTGAGCGGATAGGGTTTGAACTCATAAGACTTCGGTTCAATCAATTCCTTGAAGTTCGCATAGTCGCCAATCGTAATAAACGGTTGTACGTAGAATTGGAGGCTCAGTGTCGGCGTGAAACTAATGTTCGCACGTGTGGTGAAGTCCAGCGTTTGACTCGTTAGCTCACCATAGACGTAGTGTTTTTGGATTTGCCCATTGACGTTCTCTTCAACTAACCCAACCCACTGTGCATCGTCAATCCGATAGCGATACATCGGTCCGATGCTTAGCTCAATGTTTGACGCAGGCCGAATGTTGAGACGGAGACTGACCTCTCTCTCAGAAGTCTGGTTATCATCGTCCCATGCGAAGATCGGATTCAGTTCAAGTTGAACCATTTTACGACCATCAGTTCTAAGTTGCGTAAAAATCCACCACCCTGCGGGATTTTTAATGAGTGTCCCGCCACGTCGAACATCTGCGTCGTTAAACGATTCCAAATTCCGTCCGATCCAAAGGTCATAGTCCCAATAGTTCTTCAGTTTACCATCCGTCCATATCTCGGAGTAGCGGCCGATGCTAACACCGTCATAATTCCATTCCCGCCAGCCAAAGAATCCCAAACTAACTTCCCGGAAAATACTAAACGGCTGCTCCTTCTTGAAGATGAGATCATGGAACCATCTCATCATATCGCCGCGTTGCGTATATCCGATGTCATTTATATCTAAGTCTGGGGAACGAACATTAAAATCGGTATAAAGCCGCCACCACCCGCCCTGTTTATTAAATCCGAGGTATGCAAAATAGCCCGACTTGCGTGCCTCAAGTGCTCCGGCTTGGCTTGCCGCGAGCATTCCACTAATCTTATACCGTTCCTTCGCGAACCTTAAGTCCCAGTCAATCCCACCGGTATAAGCAGGATTAGAAGCCTGTCGATTCACCGATGTTGTGATCAGTCCGATGCGAGAATTCCCTTCCAAAATGTCTTGCGTCACTCGCCCCACAAAGTAATTTGTCAACGGCTCAACCAAATAATCACGGCGTTTACCTTTCTCTGTAATCTGTGCGTACTCTGTTGCGGTAACTGCTTCCATAATACCGAAGGAGGTGTTGCTGTTGGTTCTGCCGACGATCTTGGCAGCACCGAGAATCGTCGTCGCTTCCGGACGATTTAGCTCCGTGGTGCCGTTCGGAATTCCAAAATGCCCGGGTTGCCGTCCGATCCGTCGTGAGTAAAAGAATTGATTTTCGCCGCCCCCGAAGTTAAAAATGGATGAACCTTTAACAAAAAAGGGTCTCCGTTCCTCAAAATACTCTTCATAGGCAGAGAGATTCAAGGTCGCAGGGTCCGCCTCCACCTGCCCAAAATCAGGGTTGATTGTGGCATTGAGGGTTGTACCGGTGGTAATTCCATACTGGACATCACCGCCAACATTTCCCCACAAATTGGTTTCGCTATTCAGCGTTGTTCTACCCATCGCATAAGGTATCAACTCCAAATGGCGAGAGGGATGGATGTTCTCTATCCCCACCAAGTCACCGAAACGCGATATCCAACCCGGCTCACCTTTTTTAATCAAACGCCAGTGTGCGCGCTCTTTTCTACGGCTAATTTCCCGTTCTACCTGTAGTCCCCACGTGTATTTATCCTTCGGTGAAAATCGGAACATGTAAAACGGGATTTTACATTCGACTGCCCATCCATTTTTGTGGATATGGGTCTTTGCTTCCCATACGCCGTCCCATGCATTGTTCCATCCGTCTGGCCCGCCGCCTCCGACAATACCATCTATAACAGAACCGGATGGATAGACAGTAAAAGAAAAACCGCGTTGTCGGTTGTAGTGCGGATCAAGGATAATCTGGATTTTATCGGATTCAACGTACTCGTCCCGTCTGACAAGACGGGAAACGATTTTATCAGGTTCACTATCATAACACATCACGCCAAAATAGAGTGCATCGTCATCATAAGCGATTTGGAATGTCGTGCGTTCAGATACAGGTTCGCCTTCATTCGGATCGCGCTGTCGAAAACCTTCATGGAGGGGTGCGGTCTTCCAGACGGCATCATCTAAAACACCATCTAATTGTGGGGGTGTGTCTTTGATACGGACAGCAGTCGCGACTCTGTGTGCGGATTCTGTTTCTATTTTAGCCTGCACTGCGCTTAGGGGTAGTAGTACCAAAATCGCCGTAAACACCGCCCAAACGCGCCTCAAGTCTGTTTTTATTTTCAATTATTTTTCCTCAACTTTTCAGGATATTTTACTTATAGTAAAGCCCATACTTATTTCGACATCCGGTGGGTGCCGTATAGGTTGAGTTACCCAACTCTTACGAGCGTCTCGCGGCATTCTCCATATTGTAAAGTGTCCACATATTTTCGGATTCCACTCTATTTAAACCCTCTTTACTGAAAAAAAATCAGATTTTTTAGCACAGTGCTTGATGATAGTCGTTTAGCAATTAGACCCAAAACTAACACCGACATTTCTCAAATTGTCCGAATCGCGGAGGACACAGATTATGCTGATCTTTAGAGATGCCTTACCCGAAACCGATTCGGGACCTGGAGGTTTTTTCCAGATAATTGAATGCCGCTGCCCTACCCACACTTTGCACTTGGCAAAATACAACTAATTCGTTATAATAAAATATGGATGAAAAAATAAAAACACCCAGAAACGTCCGGTGGATTGGCGACGCAAAAGAACGGTTGCAGACTTTTCCAGAGCCGGTGCGTAAGGATATTGGACACGCGCTGTATCGTGTGCAGATTGGTGAAGCTCCACCATCGGCAAAACCGATGAGGGATATAGAGTCTGGCGTGTTTGAGATCGTTGACAATTACAACACAGACACTTACCGATCGGTTTATACTGTTAAGATCGGTCGAAGCATGTATGTGTTGCACTGTTTTCAGAAGAAATCAAAGCGCGGGATTCGTACACCGAAGAAGGACATTGACTTGATTAAACGAAGATTAAGACAAGCTAAGGAAATGGAGAGAGACTTATGAGCAATGAAATTAAGGTTGAAGAAGGCAGCGAGAATATTTTTAAGGATTTAGGCTTTTCGGATGAGGTTGCGGAAGAAGAACTGCTAAAAGCACAATTGGGTTCGGAGATTTTCCGCATTCTGCAGGAGCGCAAGCTCACTCAGGCAGAGGCTGCGAAACTGCTTTGCGTTAAGCAGTCTGAAATTTCTCACCTTAAAGCCGCCAAACTTTCTTACTACAGCGTTGAGCGCCTGATGACGTTTCTTAATCGGTTGAATCGTGATATTGAGATTCGCATTATTCCGTCGAAAGATAGAAAGGGACAACAGCGAGTCGTTGCTGTTTAGTTATTGAAATATCGAACTTCAGAATTTCAAGGATGCGTCAGAAACATCTGCACCGCACTGTGGGCAGGTGTCGCCCCACGTTGAACGTCTGCCTTCACCACAAACATCGCAGACCCCGAGTGGGTATTCATCCGGTTTCGCGCGGGCACCCCCTTTCTTATAGGTGATGATGCGCCATACGGTTTCGCCGTCCTCTTCGTAGCAGAGCCAGACCCCTTCTTTTCTGCCATCCGCGGAACTGCCATCATGTTCTCGATAGGGACCGCCCCATTTGCGGTTACCGTTCTCGTAATAGCACATATAGTCGCCTTCGTTCTTGCCATCACGGAAGGAGGCTTCGCTCGCCTTGTTGCCATTCTTGTGGTACTGAATCCAAGGGCCATCTTTTTTGCCGTGAATGTAGTTCCCTTCACTCCGCTTATTTCCATTCGCGTAATAGGTAATCCAATAGCCGTGCTTCTTGCCATCGACCATTTCACCTGTATCCCGTGAACTTGCCATAATCCTACCTCCTTGGCAGCGCAAAATGTCTGTCCGTTTTAGGAACGCCCGTTACAAACCCTTACCAAGTCTTCAATCCGGTGAATTAAAAATCTGTATACCTCTTTGCATAGTTCATTTTTGGATATCCGCATCAAGTTCTTGTGCCTTTTCAAAATCTGCCTTTGCTGCATCATGTTGTCCAAGTGCCTCTTTCGCACGAGCACGGTTACGATAAGATCTGGCTGATCTTGGGTTTAGTTGGACAACTTTATCTAAGTCAACGATTGCTGCTTCATATAAACCGCGCGCTTTTTTTTCATTCCCCTGTTTAGATTTAGAATCCCCCAACATCTTCTTAGCCATCGCGCGGTTGCCGTAGGCACCATCATCTGCTGGATTTAGCTGGATACATTGCGTACTATCGGCTATTGATCTCTCATATAAAGATTGGGTTTTCTCAACATTTCCACGATCAACTTCAGACTCACCGAGTTTAAGCTTCGCAGCACCACGATTTTTGTAAGCTACGGCATATTTTGAATCAATTTTGATGGCTTTATCAAAATCGGCTATCGCTGCCTCTAATAAATCTCTCACTTCCCTTGGATGTCCCTGCTTGGACTCAGAAATCCCAAGTAGCAACTTTGCAAGCCCTCGGTTGTTGTAGGCACTGGCATACTTTGGATTTAGTTGGATGGCTTGATCATAATCACTCATCGCTCCTATATAGTCGCCAAGATTATCTTTACGAATCCCTCGGTTGTTATAAGCCGCAACATACTTCGGATTTAGTTGGATGGCTTGATCATAGTCTTCAATTGCGCCTTTATGGTCACCAAGATTACTTTTTGCGTTTCCCCGGTTGTAGTAAGTGATAAAATCCTCTGGATTTAGTTGGATGGCTTTATCATAATCGCTTATCGCCCCTTTATGATCGCCGAGGTCAGATTTCGCCTGTCCACGTTTGGAGTAGGCATAGATAGACTCAGGGTTTAAACGAATAGCTTCATCTAAATCAACTACTGCCTTGTCAAAGCGTTTTTTATTGTAATTATTCTCTCCTTGAACGTAATAGTTGTAAGAACGAATAAACTCTTGTTTATGCCACTGTTTTAAAGGTTCAATTGTTATTGAATGTGTGATCAACGCTTTGAGTATATTTGAAGGGACAGCATAACTGTAAAAATCGTCTACAGTCGTGCTAATACCTATAACTTGTCCCTTATTATTTAGGACAGGCCCTCCGCTACTTCCATCGGCAGTATCAACTTCCATTTGAAGCCATTTATCGTTATTCCGTATGCCGTGCAATGTGCCTTCAGTAACTTTGTATTTTCCATGGGGATATCCCACGACAGAGATGCGCTCACCTTTTTGGACAGTATCGCTGTTCTCAAGAGGAAGTACTTCACCTTCACCGACAACTTTTAAAATGACGAGATCATTTCTGACATCATAAGCAGCAACACCTTCAACTTTCCAAGCCCTCTTTTTGTCTAATGATTTTACGTAGATAGGCCCTGGATGGGCGATCACATGAATGTTAGTTGCAATCTTGTCCCGTTCCACGAAAAACCCGCTGCCTATGCCCCTTGAAAAGAATCCGTGCTTATTTTCTACCTGGACTATAGAATTTCTGTGTTTTTGAAATTCTGAAGTATTTTCAATACCCTGTTGGTGTGTCCTCGCGCAGGAGAAGAGAAGTCCTAAGACAAGAACGCCTAAAAATAATCTGATGTACCGGTTCATAAAGTATATCCTCATTGCACCTATTAGGTTTACGGATTAGAGATATTCCATTGTCAAATGTCGCTGGTGAGGATGAAACCCCAATCCCATTTGTCCATGCGATGATGGACGACTGTGGCTGTGGCTGATGGATAAATCGCTTGCTGCTCCAGCATCTCAAGCAATGGATGGTCTATTGAAATACAGAACATGTGGACGTAACCATCAAGCGGTTCAGGATGTCCCTGCGCTGCACACGGGCCGAACTGAACGTGTAACAGTGGCATCGCGGAACACGTACTTTGCAAAATGATGTCCTTTTTACCCGCCAACGATAGATACGAGACCCCGCCACAGTGTTCTCGTAAAACCGGCTCAACGCTTCGCATCTGCTCGGCATCTACGGAGACGATACCTAACTTCGTCGCGACTGACATCGGTGCGAGCCGAAAACGGCTCAACAGACGTGCAACTCGGTTCGGACGCTGGCTATCGGCATCCATAGAGATGGCATACGCGCGCGGCGAAATCGGATACAATTTCGGAAAAGCGTGGGCGAAGATTGAAAAAGGGAGATAGCGTCCGCGGTATTCGGGGTGGACTTTCAAGTCGCAAAGGTACCATATTGTCTTCGGATTTTTATGGCGCGTAGGCGGGACGGGGCGCAAAATCGCAGCGGCTACGGCGACTACCCGATCCCCATCAAGCGCGACATAGTAGTGGAGCTCCCCCAGACGTGTGAAGAACGCGAAATAATCCTCGCCGTGATCAATCTCAAATCGGTCTTCGCCCAACGGGTAACTCGTCCCTTTCTCTAAGTCCGCAATCCGAGACTGAAAAACTTGCCACTCCGCACTGCGTAGTTCTCTGACCTTCAAAGAACGATTTTTCCGCATCCGATACCTCAACGCTGTTACGATGCACGTGTATGGGGGCCGCGCACCTCGCGATAGATGCGACGATTTCGCGCGGTGTAAAGCCCTGCATAAAGTGAATTGAAAATATACGCACCGAGACGCAACCCTTGTTCAATGTAGTATCTATTTTCGACATCCGCATCCCATGCCGGACGGAGCACATCAAAGAAATCGTCGGCATGTTTAATATCAAGGTCTTCGTGGAGGTTATAGTGAATCAGTTTTTCTACGGACATCCAGCCATGCGTCACAACTTCCTCTCCGAGCCATCCTGCGATGTCTGAAAACATCCGCTCGATGATCCCCATGACACCGGCACCAATCAAGTATTCATCCATCACGCAAGCACCGACAAGCACGGTATTAAAGGCGCGAACTTCGGGCCACATTGCCCGTTTCTCAATATCCTCGGATTTAATACCCGCCAGTCGGTCAAGAAAGGTGATAAATGTTTTCTCGTGCATCAGTGACGTATTGCCTTCACCATGTTCCTCCCAAACATTACGAATAACCTCTAACCGTAATTCTGATGTCGGAATCTTGGCGGCGAGTGCTGCCATTGGACGGTTGAAGAACACGACAGCAAAATAGAATTGGATCTGTGTCTCGACAAAATCATCGAAATCAAATGTCCCATCGCGCAAAGACTTAAAGTACGGATTCATCCACACATTCGTCTCTTTCAGAATATTATCAATGCTTGTGTCCATTGGGATTTACCTCCTTTTTCCAACATGAACGTTGGAATAAAACAGACTGCGTTCGGCACTTTGGAATCGGACTCCCAATGCCGTATTGAACGCAAATGAATCGCCAAAATGGACTGAGAGATCCGTGTCATTATTCAGTTGGCGATATAGAACACTTGCACCCGACTTCATCTCGTTTTGAAGATAACTGATAAGCGCGACACTCTCAGTTAGCGGCATCCAATCCATGATGTTAGAAAGAGATATGAGATCAAAGCACTGCAGCTCCGATACTTGATCCAGCGTTCCTTCAATCATCTGAAAACGGTAATCGGTGGGTGGTGATAGAAGGTAGTAGGGTAGACTCGCCGGACGTTGGAGATAGTATCCAAGAAATACATGGTGCAGAAAGTAATTATCAAACGCCGTTGGGGATGTTAACCCTCTTTCAAATAACTGCTGAAAGTAGCGCGGATAACTTCCAGGTTCAGCGTGCTGTGTAGCATCCGGTCCAAACATTGTATTCAGCAGCGAGTCGCTAAAGTAGAGATCAAACGCCACTTCCCAATACTTACTGGAAAAAAGAATCTCCGAAACACTGGCAAGCCGATCTTGCTCTTCAAACAAGGCGCGGATTTCAGTTTCGTCAGCGACCAAATCAAAGATAAATTCGCGTAGACCTCGGAACAGCGATTCAAAGTTACCGTTTTGATTGAGTCCGTTTGGATCGCTGGTGCCGATATTAAATCTCTGATGGCGCGTCGCTGTATCGCTATCTCGTAGCGCACGCATCTTTTCCCGAACGCGTTCTAATTGCGCTGGATTAAAATCAACGATCGTGATACGCAAGTCGGGAAACAGTGCTTGCAGTGTTAGGGCAGTGCATCCACCGGAAGCGATTAGCAGCACGTTGCGTGCGTTTGTTAATCGCACCAGCTCCGCCTCCACCATGGGATCTTCTCGGACGACTGCGAACTGTACATCGTTATCCCGCATTATATGCCTTGACCTCGCAGATAACCGCTGCTTACCGCTTGATGTCCGCCCAAGTCGTTGTCAATTTGCGAGCAGGTGAAACGGCGAGGGCACCTTCAAGTCCTTCTGTCATGACAGTATTCAAGTCGTCTTCACTCAGCGGCGCGTTGAAGATCGCGACTTCGTCAAGCACACCCTTGAAATCCCATCCTGGGCCACCTTTCCAGCGGGTTAACCAGATTGAACCGCCATCGTTATTCTGCGTGAAAGTCGGTTTTCCGACCTTCAAATCCGCGACAGTTTCACCATCAACATAGAGGGCGAGTATCTCACCGTCGTGTGTTAAAGCGACAAAACTCCACTCTTCCATTTCCCATGTCCCGCCCCGAATTTGGCTGTTATCTATTACATTATTAAATAGAAAACTACCGTAGAAATCGTTTGGACCGATAAGAATGTTCGGATTGTGCCAGTCCCTCTCTATGAGTCGGACGTGTTGACCGGAAGGGTTACCGAGCGGTTTCACCCAGAGCAGATACGTGAATCCGTCAAGGAAATCGTCTGTCGTCTCGCTTGCAGGAATAACAACATGATTACTTCCATCGAATTCAATGCCCATGCCTTCATAACCTTCGACCCGTTTGGCATCAACGATTTTCCCATCGTTACCGTTCGGAGAGGAATCTTTAACCGTATTTCCCTTCCCTTGATCAAAGTGCCACATGCCCATCAAGGATTCTGGATCGATTTCTGATCTGCTTTCCTGAACCCATATCCCTGAAATAAAGAGAACTGCTATAGCGATCAAAGCACTTATAACTCTCATCGTTTTGAACCTCCTATTCAAATCATGCATTCAGTTCGGATTTGCTATCTTCTTCCGGTTGTTTCTCAATTGGTTCAAATTCCGTTTGAATTTCAAGCCATGAATCCCATTTGTAGTTTTTTGCTATAGTCATTGCCAATTTTTTCCCATTCTCTTCATATCCTTTCACGAGTTCAGGCGGCAAATCAGCAAAATACTTCATATGCATTACAATAGTATTTCTATCACGGCCAAGAATGTACGCGTACACAGCACTACTTTCTCCAGGGGTCACATTTACGTAATTAACCATGGAATTTAGCATAACGACTAACCACTCTAAGCGGGATGGCGTGTATTCCTCAAATCCTTGTATTTTTTCGGACATTGTTTTATCTCCTTTGCTACTTTTGAACCAATAAAGTAACAATGATGCCAATGAGTGCAATAAGACTGGTAATACCGAGCCCCATTAACGCCATCATTTGGGTTTTTATGCCCTTGAGGTCATCCTTAAGATCTGCCTTGACATCTCTAAGGTCATCTTTGAGATCCGTTTTGACTTCTCGGATGTCTTTCTCAAGGTCGGTTTTGACTTCCTTTACGCGGTCCTCTAAGTGAGATCTTACTTCCGATAACTCTTTACTATACTGCTGTTCTTTTTCAGTTAGATAGTATCCAAGCCCCGCATCTACATCTTCCTCGAATCTCCGATTTGTCATGAGTTGCTCCTTTGGTCAAGGGCTGGCGATCCGCTGTTGTTTGAGCGTTTCGATTTCTTGTGTGAGGGTTTCAATCTGTTTTTCAAAGGTCTCGTCTTTTCTGCTGCGCCTGTTTGCTAAAATGCCCCATATCGTTGCACCGATGGCAAGAATCGCTAAAGGGATTCCGATGCAGGCAATGATGATGTTATTTTGTCTGTCAAAATTTTTTTGAAAGGTGTCAAAATCCTGCTGAACATCGGCAAAATCCCGCTGAACATTGCCAAAGCCATTATTGACGGTTTCTTTTAGATTTGTGACTTCCGTTTTTACAACTGCCATATCTGTTTTTAGCATTACAATGTCGGCTTTTATAGTCTTGATTTCTTCTTGAACAATCAAGTGTATCTGGTTGAGGTCCGCGTCGGTTAACTCACCGAGAGCCGGCAGCGCGATCAGAGAAAAGAGTATTGAAAGGGCGAGTATGGTTTTCATAGAGGTGTCTCCTTTTTTTAGATATAGTAAATCATATTTGTGCTTGTGTGTCAATTGGTATTTCTTACATTATTTTGGGGTGGCTCCTGATTTGAAAAAGGAGATGAGATATACACTTAAACGTAATAAGTTGTTTTGGACCGGCTATTTCAGCACGCCTTGTGCTTTCAATCGTGAAATCAGTTCTGCTTGTGTACCTTTACCTTTCGTTGAATTGCACGCAGCACAAAGAAGTTGTAGGTTCTCTATATGGTCGGTGCCACCTCTACTTTGGGGTGTAATATGGTCTACTGTCAAGTTGCGATAATGGAACGGATATTGACACCCATTGCATTTGCCTTGCTGCCTACCAAATAATTCGGGTTTGTGCGTTTGGTATCTCGGTAAACGCCTCTGAATATCTATCTCCTCGGCGTTGTCCGTCCGTTCCGGTGCGTCTTTACGAACAATCACATCTGCCAACGGATTAAATAAATTAGAGGCTTTGTTGACCTCATCGGACAATCGCAGTTTTGTGATGTCCTCAGCATCGGGTGATATGTCTATGCCAACCCATTTCCGATGTAAACGCTCTGCTGCGACACACGCTGTTGCACATCCACAGAACGGGTCTAATACCATACCTCCTTCGTTTGATGAGGCCTTGATGATGCGTTCTAAGAGAGCGAGGGGTTTCTGCGTCGGATAGCCAGTGTCTTCTTTGCCTTTTACAGGTGGCGTATCAAGCACCAAGTCCCCTGCGACAACACCTGGCATCGCAGATAAATACTTCTTCCACCGCGGTCTGCCTATTTTACCTTTGGGCCAGTGCAGCAGTCCAGCATCATCAAGCACTTCACATTTTGCGAGTTGGTCAAGCTCTTCATAATTATCTGGCAACAGTGCCTGTGCAGAAGCAGGA
>JAJEEK010000080.1 GCA_022821065.1 Candidatus Poribacteria bacterium | reverse complement strand
AAAAATAGAGGTAACTCATCAGAGAAGCCCAATATCTTTTATTTTTCCACCGATGACTTGTGGAACCGAGAAAAGAAGTTTAATTTTCTCAATGAACGCCAACACACAGGAAACGTAGAATGGAACGCAATTCAACCCAATAAGCAATCCACATGGTTAACCGAAGGACTTCACGCCGAGTTTGACACCTTTATCCCGATGGGAACGAAAGAAGCGAAAGCACAAAAAAGTATAGCAGAAAATGTAGTTTTTAAAACTTACAGCAATGGTATTAAAACCAATCGTGATGCGTGGGTTTATAACTTCAATCGAAAAACCCTCGCTGAGAATGTTCAAAGAATAATTGACACTTACAACATAGAAGTAGATAAGTGGGAACGTCGAGACGATCAACGGATAAATGCCAGCGATTTTGTTATTTATGCTGACTCAAAAATCAAGTGGGATCAGGAATTACGTCGGCACTTGCAACGTGGCAAATATGCTGAATGGACACACGATAAAGTGCGCGTCTCACTCTACCGTCCATTCACAAAATTCAATCTGTTCTTCGACCGCGTTCTAAACAATAGAGTCTACCTGCTTCCCTCTATTTTTCCGACACCTGATACCGAAAAGAAAAATAAGATAATATGTGTTGCAGGCATTGGTAATAGAAAAAGTTTTGGATGCCTTGCGACCAACAACATCCCTGCCTTAGACTTGGCATTTGAGAAGGCTCAATGTTTTCCTTTCTACACCTACGACGAGGACGGCACAAATCGGCAAGAAAACATCACCGATTGGGCACTGACAGAATTCCGAAAGCACTACGGCGATGACACCATCACCAAATGGGACATCTTCCACTACAACTACGGTCTCCTGCATCACCCCACTTATCGTGAGAAATACGCAATGAATCTCAAACGCGATCTGCCACATATCCCAACCCCCCTTGCCCCCCTTGACAGGGGGGTTGCAGCAGATTTCTGGGGATTTGCCGAAGCAGGCTCGCAGTTGGCGGATCTTCACATTAACTACGAATCCGTTCCGAAGTATAATGGGTTGAAACGTATCGAAACGCCGGGGTTGACAGTGGATTGGTGCGTCGAGAAGATGAGGCTCTCTAAAGACAAAACGCAGTTGAAATACAACGATTTCCTCACGCTGGACGGTATTCCTGTCGAGGTTTATGACTATCGGCTTGGTAACCGGTCGGCGTTGGAGTGGGTGGTGGATCAGTATCGCGTCAAGGTGGACAGACGGAGCGGGATTGTGAATGATCCGAATCGTGAGGATCAGCCTGAATACATTGTGGATTTGATTGGGCGTGTTATCACTGTGAGTCTTCGGACGGTGGAGATTGTTGGAAATTTGCCTGCGTTGTAATCGCAAACCGCACCATAGGTGTCAATTTAGCGATTTTCGATAACATTTTCCTTGCAGATCCGTGTAGACGCCGCCCCTACGGGGCTAAAGAATTGGGACAAACGCGTTTCTACACAGATGCCGTCGCTACGCGACTGAAGAGGTTTTTGAAGTCGTCAAGGTTTCCGTGTAGAATCCGGTTCGGTTGGAAACCGAACCTACCGGGTCTGGGGCCGAGACGGTTATTATTTCTAAAATTGACACTTATGGTTGTAATCGCAAACCGCACCTACCGGGCCAGGGGCGCAACTTACACACTAAATTGACACACAAGTTTCGGTTATAAACGTGTAGTGATGTGAGGTTGCCCTTTCAATGTCTGAACTGGGATTTAAGGGATTTACAAGATAAAGACCCTGTGGTTTCCATTGTAGGTTGGGTTGAGCGGAACTAAGAAAAGCGATACGGACAATCCAGACACAGTTCAGTATCCAACACTGTCATAACAATCAAGGTTATAGCGAAACCCAACGTTATACTGCTATGCTTCCAAGGTTCCCTGAAAGAGTGTTGGGTTTCACTCGGTTCTTGGATATTTATACGCGTAGATTAGGACTGTCCTCTTTTGGTCTTTCACCGCTCAACCCAACCTACTTTTACACCGACATGTTTATTTTCGAGCTCAGGTTATATACATATCGCCCCGCTGGGGCTAAATCGTTTTTTGCTGCATTTCTATAAACGTTGCGTCGCTACGCGGCTATAAACATACCGTTCCTACGGAACTCAAGAGGTTTTTTGTGGTTTGAGAAGTTTGTGGCTAAGTTCCGGTTCGGTTGCAAACCGAACCTACCGGGCCTGGGGAAAGTGGAACTTCGGAGGTTGTTCTTGCAAGAAAGTGATCACTCATCAGGACTGACGCACTAAAGATCGCGAGCACAGCTCGCTCCTACCAAGAGGTTTTTGATGCATTACCGAATTAAATTCTTAAACTTCATACAGTTTGTGGTACAAAAGAGCATCATGTGTAAGTCCTAATCATTTCACACAATGTAAAGAATTTGACATAATATCGAAATATGCTAAACTTTATGCAAAGGAGAGACACAATGCAAAAACCGATTCGTTTAGGATTGATTGGCTGTGGTGGGATTGTGCAAATTACGCATGCTCGTGCCTACCGCGCACTCACGGATACCGTTCAGGTTAGTGCACTGGCAGATATCGTCCCAGAAAATCTGGAAAAGGTCGGCGAAATGTTTGATGTGCCGACGGAAAACCGATATACAGATTATCGCGAGATGTTGGAACAGGCAGCGATTGATGTGGTGACGATTGCTACGCCGCACTCGTTTCATGCGGAACAGGTGATCGCAGCGGCAAACGCGGGTGTGGCTATTATTTCGGAAAAACCGATGGCGACGACGCTGGAGGAGGCGGATCAAATTCTGGAAGCGGTCCGTGATAACGGCGTGCCTTATACGGTTGTACATAACTACCTCTTCACTGCTGGCATGCGAACGGCATTGACAGAACTTGACGCGTTAGGTAAACCGCATTTCGGACGGAGCGTTGGTATGGGATTAAAGCCTGCAGACTTTTCGGCGGATCATCCTACGCCTGCATTCGCGTGGCGCGCGAGTAAAGCGAAAGGTGGCGGTTGTATCATTGATACGAGTTACCATGAAATCTATTCTGTTTGTACCCTGATGCGCTCCCCGGTGCGTTATGTTGAGGCACGGGTGCAAACGCTGCGACTTGACATTGATGTTGACGATATTGCGATGTTGTTGTGTGAACATGAAAATGGAAGTATTACGACTGTTTCTGGTGCGTGGTGTGTGCCCGGTACGGATTCCGGTTGGTGTGAGATGCACGCCGAGAACGGTTCGCTACGCGTCAATCATCGGCACAATGTGGCGGATGCACTCCGTCGTTATACACGTGCAGATGGGTGGAAGCAGCTGGAACTGCCCGAATTTGATGAAGCAGAACGTACAGATGCGAGCGGTCATGCGCGCTACTTTGCGGAGACTTTCAAAGCACTTGCTGCGGATGCTGCTTTGCCGGTGCGTCCAGAGATGGCGTATCACAACCTCGCGATTATTGAAGCGGCGCGCAAAGCGACAACGGAACGTCGCGCCATTGAAATTCCGCCGATATAGAGTCAAAGGAGATTAGATGAAAAGAGGGCTGCTATTCCATGTCTTGGTTATTTTGATGTTAGGGCTAAGTTTGAACATGTCCTTGCAGTGCTTTGCGCAGCAGGATTCGGTTGCGCTTAAAGCGAAGGCGGATGCTGAGTATGATGCTGAAGACGATGTGAACACGGCGTTGTGGCTTTCCGCTGGCGGGATTTTAGGCGTAGCAGGTACTTGCTTGCTCGGTGCGGTTGCTGTTGGTGGTGCTTATGTCTATCAACCGGTTCCACCCGCCGATCGGCTTCTGGGTAAATCGGCAGAATATGTTAATTTTTACACGGATGCCTACAAAGCGCGAATGCGGCGGCTGCAATTGGTTGCCGCTACGAAAGGTGCGCTCGGTGGATCGGCTGTCTTCTTCCTATTGGGAACGCTCAACATTAGACCGTGGTCAGATTTTGTTCTCTGGTAGATAGATATAGCGAAACCCAACACTCCGAATGTTATCGGCATAATAATGCGTTGGGTTTCACTCGGTTTTTGGTGGTTTTAGGCTTCTCGCTGACCTTGAAAGCTGCCTTCTATGCGCGATTTTTAGTAGGCCCCCGTTCAACCCAACCTACATACTCGCCTACAAATGTCCGATCTAAGTGAAGAGACACTATTAACGCAAGAGGTGCCGTAAGGCGTTTGCGATGATCTCTTCTTCCCCAACGTTGAGGGTATAGGCATTAATCACGAGCGTGTCTTTCCCGCGTGTGTTCACTTTGATACGCGGGGTGCCAGCGTCGAGATCGCGTGCTATCTGTGCTGCGTCCCTTCCGTTACAGGTAACATGTAGATTCGATAGTGTATGGCTTTGCTTTTGGTAATGGACTTCACACGATACACCATCGATGTTCTCCAGCCCTTGTGTGAGTGCCTCGTATCTGGCGTCCTGTTCCTTTGATCGCTTGTTGTGATCAGTGGATAGCCAGATGTCGATAGCGGTTACCAGTCCGATAATCTCCTGCCGATCAACCTTCATTCCGCGTCCGACGGGGCGGGGTCCGATGAAGCCGTGTCTGTGTACAACCTCAATTAGATCCTTTCTCCCACAGATGAATCCTGTTGAATGGGGTGCGTTGAAATACTTGCCACCGAAGCAGACGAGGTCTGCGGATTGTGCATTTCGGCGGAAGTAATCAATCGGATAGATTTGAGAGGCAGCATCGGCAATAAGCGGCAGGTTATGTGCGTGTGCTATCTCGACGGCTTCCTCCAATGGAACGGCGTTCCCTTGGTTGGGTTGGATAAGATACGCGAGTGCGGCGGTGTTTTCGCTGATGGCATCGTTCAACTCGTCGGCGGTACAACCGTTTTCGTCGCCTACAAAAATGAGTTTACTGCCCGGAATCGTAAACGCGCGATCGTAGGTGTAGTGTTGCTTCTTCTGAAAAACGATTTCGTCTTTCAGTCCTGTGGTATCTGGGAGTTGTGCGCACTTGTCGGGATCGTTTCCCGTCATGACGGTTGCTGCTGCCAAGACGAGTGCCGTATAGCATCCGGCTGTGATGTATGCGTCTTCAACTCCCAAACGTTCTGCTATGAACTGCCCTGACTTTTCGAGCAATTCTGCCATTTCGACGTAACTGTCATCAGCTTGGCGCATTGCGTCTCGGACTGCTGGCGAAGGCGTGGATCCGCCTCTGACAGTCTGGTTTCCGGTCGCATTAATGACCGGTCGTGCGCCGAGTTTCTTGTAAACATTTCCCCAACCTATACTTGCCATGAGGTTACCTCCTTGGGTACGAGTTATCAGTTACCAGTTACGAGTTGCCAGTTAAGAGTGCCTCGCAGTGAGAGTCGGATTCATCAAGTCTTTTTTTCCTTGTTACTGAAAACTGGTTACTGGCAACTATTCCCTTTTTGTGGGTTAGAGGATGGTTAATTCATCGTCGTCGTCGCTCTCCTCTAATACGGATTCCAATTCTTGTGCGACTTCACCGAACGCTCCGGACTGCGGGGACTCTGGGTGCCCAGCGACAATTGGGACACCGATGTCCCCTGCTGTGCAGACTTCAGCGTCAAGCGGGATTTGTCCAAGGAACGCCACCCCGAATTGTTCGCTTGTGTTCTTACCGCCATCCTTGCGGAAAATCTCTGTTTTCTCGTTGCAGTGTGGGCAGAGGAAGTAACTCATATTTTCGATGATGCCGAGAATCGGCACGCCGAGGCGTTCAAACATGGCAACGCCGCGTCGGACATCGGCGAGTGCAACGTCTTGTGGCGTTGTGACAATCAGTGCGCCGGTAAGCGGGATCGCTTGTGTTAGAGAGAGCGCGACATCACCGGTTCCAGGGGGCAAGTCGATAATGAGGTAATCGAGTTCACCCCATTCGACATCGCTAAGGAGTTGGCGTATCGAGCTGTGTAGCATGGGACCCCGCCAGATCATCGCCTGCTCCTCTGGTACCATAAATCCGATTGACATGAGTTTAATATTGTGTCGCACGAGCGGGATAAGTTTACGTGCCGGACTGACCTTCGGTTGTTCTTGAATGCCCATCATTGTTGGGATGCTCGGACCGTATGCATCAGCGTCCATTAGACCGACGGCACCCCCCGCGTTTGCTAAAGAGATCGCGAGATTGGTCGCGACGGTTGATTTTCCGACACCGCCTTTACCACTCGCAACCGCAATTTTATACTTGATATTCGGTAGTGTAATATTTTGTTGCTGTGGTTGTTGCTGTTGCGGCGGTGGTTGTTGCTGTGGTTGCTGCCCAGAAATTTGTGATCCGCTGATCACCTTTAGGTCGGGGTGTCCCTTCGTCGCCTGTCCCGCCTCGGACTTCGTTTTTTTGTCGTCCCCTTTTTTCAGAAATCGCATGTTTGTGCTCCTATGGTTTGTTTGTGAAATGGTTGTCGGTTCTCAGTCACTAAATGTTACGGCGTTTCTGAAAATAGTTTACCACTTTTTTTAATAATTTTGTATAATACTTTGAGAATAACATAAATCAAGACAATTGTAGGCGAGTCAGAACCATTCAATTTTAAGAATTTATTCGACTTCACGTCTTTTTTCAAGCGTCCGGTTCGGTTAGGAAACCGAACCTACCGGGCCTGGGCGGTGAAAATTCAATCGAAAAATGGACAATTGAATGTCTCTGTAGGCAAGGATTCTCACCTTGTCCAGTAAAACGTCCAGCAATTATGGGCTTTAATACACAATAGATCGGAAGGAGTGTATATGAATATTCTGATGTTACGGCATTCGGCTGGTTTTGAACATACCTATCTACCGCATGCAGAGGTTACGCTAAAGGCAATTGGTGCTGCAAACGGTTGGAACGTTACCACAACGCACCGATGCGATCGGATTAACGCTGACAATCTTGAGAAACAGGATATTGTGGCGTTTGCAACGACAGGCAACCTACCCTTCGATGATGCCCAAAAAGAGGCGTTGTTGAATTTTGTTCGTAACGGAAAAGCGTTCTTTGGTATCCACAATGCGACGGATACGTGCTACGACTGGCCCGAATACGGCGAAATGCTCGGCGGCTACTTCGCTGGACATCCGTGGCACGAAGAGGTGAACGTCATTGTTGAGGATAGCGACCATCCTGCGACCCGTATGCTGGGCAGCAGTTTTAAAGTTGTTGATGAAATTTATACGTTCAAAAATTGGGATCGCAACAAAACACGTGTGCTGATGCGTTTGGATAACGATTCCATTGATGTCTCCCGTGGCAACCGTGAAGATAATGACTATGCCCTTGGTTGGTGCCATACTTATGGAGAGGGACGCGTGATGTATACTGCCTTGGGACACCCGGATGCGCTTTGGGACGAGAAATGGTTCCACGAACACATCATAGGGTGTCTGAAGTGGGCAGGTGGATTAGAAGATTAGCTGCATTCAATCTATCAGGACTTACGCAATTTTGAGTGTAGGCGGTTCTGTCATAAGAAATTTTCCAGAAGATACAGTGTTTTGGCATCACAAACTGGAAGTTTGTGGTACAAAAACACTTCATGCGTAAGTCCTATTCTATATGACACCCGTCGCCCGCAAAAGGGTCTCCTGAACCAATAATTCATGTGACACCGGACGGTCCGGCGGTTGTTCCCCTGCAATCGTCGCCAAAAACGCGTCAAGTTCAAGTTCATACGTGCGTTGACGGCTCTCACCGTCTATCTCTACGATCTGTTCACCTTGTATGTAACCCTCCTTTGCGCTCTCGAGACAGAGCCGAATCTTCAATCCCGGTTCAAAGGGTTCGACGATGATGGCACTGCCTTCGGTACCGTAGACTTCAAATCTGCGTGCCATGGGTCTCGGTTCCAAAGCAGAGATAGATATGAACGCTATCGCTTTTTCAAATTCGTAAACGGTGAGGGTATTATCTTTGAAAGGTTCGACGGAGCCGCCGTCGTTTCGGAGGAAAGATGTGACCTTCTCTGGGCATCCGAGGAGCCAGAGTACCTGATCGAGAACATGTCCGCCTAAGTCGAAAAAGATACCACCGATGTGTTGGCTGGGACGTGTGCGCGCCTCGCGAGAGATGTTGGTTGACATGTGTGCGCGGACAGAAAAGACATCGCCTAAAAAACCGGCATGCACCCATTCGGCAACTTGTTTAAAGGCGGAGTGGTACCGTAGCATATAGCCCAACTGTACGTGTAGCGATTTTTCTTTCGCGGTATTGATGACGCGCTGCCACTGTTCCCAGTTCTCACCAGCGGGTTTGTCGTACCAGACGTGTTTTCCAGCGTTGACAATCTGCTCTGTCTGATCTAAACTCTCGGCGTTATTGCCTTCCGAAGCGACTGCGACGATAGACGCATCGCCGAGCATCTCCTCAGCGTCCGCATACCAGTGGACATCGGCAAACGTTCCGCCGCCAGCCTGAAGTTTTTCGCGTTGTTGTGCGTCGGGTTCAAACACACCTGCGACTTCCACATCGGGGTTAACGAGCATCGCTTGCAGCTTGCCGCGTGCGTGTCCGTGTTTTGTTCCGTACTGTGCCATCCGTATTTTCGCCATATTTTATCTCTCCAAAATCCGAAGTTTTCAATGTAGTGCTATATCGGTATTATACGAACATAAAACCGAATGTCAAGGAATATTTAATGGTATTCAGTTGTCAGTTATCGGTAGGTGTGCTTTCCAATCATAGACGGGACCCGGTTGATGGATTGAGAGGGGTTGGAAGGGTAGAAGCGCGGAAGGGCATAAGTTGATGAGAGGCGTTTCTTAGGGGTGATCGGTACTTTTCTCTAACAGATAGCGGACAGGCGATAAATGGTTTGCCTACTATAAATTGGAAACTTAACCGTACCAGACAACACACTGGTGGGTTGCGGAAAAACAAGCGATGGTTTCCTTTCACCGCTTGTTTTGGTACATTGGTTCGTTTTGATAAAGATTATGAGGTTATGTGTTTGTATCTTCCCAATCTATCTCATCAATCGATTTTGCGACCAAGGCTTTCTCAAATAGCGCGTCCAGTTGCGATAGTTGTTGGATCGCGTTAATACGGTTCGCAAAGGGTCGAGGGATATGACCAAGTTGTCGCTGTAGAAGTTTGAGAACGGCATCGCGTTTGGCGCGGAGCTCGCCTTGTTCAATACCGCGTTGAATAACGCGTTCGTAAAAAGGTGATTCTTGCATGATTGCCTCCAATGCCGGATCCTGAAAAAGTTCCGGCGGATGGATGAGACTCCCGAAAACAGAAAGCGCGAATAAAAGGGTCGCCCGCATTTGATTATCAACAGCCGCCGCCTGCGTTGCCTCAATACATTTCTCAACCCAAGTCTGAGTATCCAACTCAACAGGCGGCTTCATCAAAGCTGTGAACGGCAGCAACCCAACCGCTGTAGGATCCAAAAACGATTCGCCTTCTAACTCATACAATCGTAACCTGACATACAAATAGTATAATAGCTTTTACGCGAAAATGTCAACGCTTTTTTTTCATGGGCATTCAACTCTTATGGAGGCGGAATTTAGGTGGATTCTTTCGCAATAAGGTGATTCATCGTTTCTCGTAATGTGAAGTGAACCCAATTTACAGATCGTCGCGTTGGAAGCGGAAGACACCGTTTTGCTTAGTGCCGATGTAGAAGGTTCGACCCTCGATGGCGAATGCGGTTGCTGTGTGTGGTAGTTCTGCGATGATCTGTTTCCACGCGTTGGTCTGTTTATCCACTTCATAGATACCACTATCACAGACACCGTAAACCGTCGCATCATTGACCACAATTCCGTCCATGATCAGTCTATTGCCGTCAAGATCGATGACAGCCTCCCAAGTCTCGCCGTCGCGTGAACGCATGACTCCCATATCGGTTGAGACGTAGGCGGTCAATCCTGCAAAATGTATCTCTTTGAAGTATCCGAACGGAAAAGCGAGGTTTTCGGTGACATCAGTCCAAGTGTCACCATTATCAGGTGAAAGTAAAAGTTCGCCCTCTCGTTTCCCGGTATAGACTGTGCTACCCGAAACGGCGAGCGTGAGACCTTTTCCCTCAATAGATGGAATCCCCTCCTGATCCTCCAACCCTGTATAATACCATGCGGTTTCACCGTGTCGCCATCTGAATAGTTTATGTCTGTATTCCATGAAGACGCTATCATCAGCGACCATAAAGGTTCCATTCGTCCTCCATTCTTCAAAAACCCTATCGCTGTCGGCTTCCCACTGTTCCCGAACTTTATTAATATCTCCTTTGTTTTTTCCTACTTCAAGGAGTTTTTTCCCCCACTCCGCGTGTAACGTGTCTTCTTCAAAATCCGGTACACCTTCAAGGGGTAAAAGTGCATCGTCGCCATCAGAGATGCGAAAAAGCGTAACACCGTCACTTATTTTGCTGTTGCTCGCATAGAGAACCCCATCAACTGCCATGATTTTCGCTTGCAATGCTCCAAAAGGAGCAATTTCGTTAAGTTTCAAATCAATGGGTTCCCAGAACTCACCACTATCCGCAGATTTGAACATTTCTGTAGGTGTTAGTGCGTAGAGAACCTTTTCGAGTGCAATCAGCCTTAAAACATTGGAGTTCACAAGTCCTGCCGTAAAGGGGTGCCACGTGAAGCCACCATCTGTTGAACGTGTTATTCCGGGGTTATCGGTTTTGTAAAAATTGTTTGCGTCCAACGCGACAGTCGGAAAGGCGCCAAACGTAGATAGGTCGCGTCCAGGGTCAACCCATGTCTCACCACCATCATAAGAGAGTAGGACACCACCAGAACCTATTATCATCAGTGTATCACCGGCTGGAACAACCTCGACCATCGCTATTGTCTTGACGGGGTGTTCGTGGGTATCCGGCGTAATATCAGTCCAAGAATTACCGAAGTCGGTCGAATAAAAAACTGCGGCATGAGGACCGTAGGGATTATTAGGGAATGTGCCGACGTAGAGTCTATCTTCAGCGACTGCCAACGAAAAGATGCCGTGTGGTACGGGGATCGGCAATTTTTTCCACTCGTCAGCAAACCGGAAAAGTCCTTGACTTGTGCCGATAAAAAGGGTGTTATCAATAGCGAGTGCGTCCCATATACGGAAATTGGGCGCACCTGCCTCTGGGACGTTATCGGCTTGCAAAGCTTCATCTATGGGTTCCCACTGATTACCGACATCCTCAGAACGAAACACTTCCGTCTGGAGTACGAGATACATCGCCGTATCTGTGATAGCTAACGCTCTTGCATGTCCTTCAGGGCGTTTGCCGAGACTATTCCACGTTTTACCGTCATTGATTGAGACTAAGAGTTCACTATCGGTGAGGAGATAGAGAGCATTGTCGCGTTCCGCCATGACCGGATTGAACTCTCGATTCGGACCGTTGGCACTGACAAACCTCCACGTGTCTGCTGTTTCTGAAAGTCGATAAAGTCCGGTTTTCGCAATCGCATAGAGG
>JAJEEK010000066.1 GCA_022821065.1 Candidatus Poribacteria bacterium | reverse complement strand
CTCGGCTCGAATTTCTTGATACGGGCGAGACTCGGTTTCGACTTTAACCGCGGCATCCATCTCTAAAATGTCCTCTAAATCTTCAAGGTGTTCTATGAGAAGGCGATACTCCTTCATTGACAAAACGACTGCGGTTTTCCGCCCCTTGTCATTGACAAGATATTTGGGTTTAATGTTGAGCATAATATTCTCCGAGCGGGCAGCATAGGTGTGGTTCCGACTACAATAAGGATTCCAAATAACTTCTCGCTTTGCGCATTGATTCGATCGGATCGGATTGCCCTTCGTATACAATTGAGAGACAGCCGTTATAGCCGACACCGCGTAGGATGTCCAAAACGCGTGGGTAATCCAGCCATTCCTCAACCCCGCTATCTATCTCATAGAACTTGGTGCGGACGTAGACAGCATGCGGTGCGGTCTGCTCAATGCTCGCATAACAGTCGTAATCCGGGTGTGAAGCCCCGCGATGTCCACTCGCCCCGGGGGATCCTGCGTACTGTCCGGTATCCAAGATATGCGTGAAATAGGGATGATCTGTTCCGTTCAAGGCACGTAGCACTGCGTCGCCGTCGCGGGTAACGTTGTTGTGATTATGGTTTTGGAGTCCAACGAGAATACCGGATTCATGTCCGTAGGCAGCGACCTCCTTGAAGGCTTCAATCATTGGGGGCCACAAAGTCTCCTCGTCCTCACAGTCTTCAGGAACATAAGCCGCAAACACGCGGACAATTGGGCAGCTCATAAAAGCCGCAATATCGATCCACTGCTTGATGCGCGCGATTTCTTCGGGATGTTCAGCAACCGGTTTACCGAAGTTGTTGCTAACACCGATGTACCCCAGTGGCAAACCCTTTCGCATGAGATCCATTTTTAAATCGCGTAAATAATCTGCCTCAGTGGACTCAAACGCGCTTGAATGCAATTCAATAACATCAAAGCCGAGGTCGTAGACGATTTGTGCGAATGCAGTAGCGGTTGTCCCGCTCACATTTAGAGACATGGTCCCTAATTTCATCATAGCAGCGTTCTCCTTTTTCAACTGAATTAGGACTTACGCGAACCCCGCCTCTTATGTAGCACTGGATAAAAAAATGCGTCCATCCTACGCTAATCAACCGAGGGTTGATCGTCTTGCTCTTCAAGGGTTGCGCGTATCTGTTGATTCAATGCTATCAGGAATTTCTGAAAGAGTTGTTGAAGGTTATGGAGTTGATGCTGGTCTGCCTCAAGGTTCTGAACGCGCGAGTCGAGCCTCTCTAATCGCGTGAGCCGATCAAGGATCTCTTGAACGAGGTCTTGCATTGCGCTAAAGTCTCGATACCCATTCTCGAGTCGTTCAACCGTATCGGTTGTCAAGGCGAGTTCTCTTTTTGTCTCTTTCAATTCCTGCTGTAGGTTTTGCGTAAAAGCGATTAATTTCTCAAGCGTGTTTGTGGTTTTATACCCTTCCCGTTTTACCTCGTTATCGGTATTGGCTTCTATTCCGGGTAGTAAGTTCCTTTGAGGTGGCTGCGCCGTAGCGATTTCGGATGCCTCGTCCTCCGCTGTGTGCGTATCCGAATTCGGAAAAATACCGAGCAACTTAATCCCATAGGAAAACAGTTTATAGGATTCCTTCCGCTGCGTATATGTAACTTGCACCCGAAGTTCTTCATCAATTTTTAGAGCGGTTATATGACCGTGTATATTTCGTATCACGATTTCGTTGTAACTGAACGACTCATTTTTCCTCGGATTCAACTGTCGAAGATAACGATAGAGTTCCAACCCGTCTTTACTTTCACGTTCTAAACCTTCAGTTGTCAACACCCCAATCACTTCAGGGTTATCTGGGTCCGATGGAAGATTACTGTCAGGTATCACGATGTCCAACGGTACCTCGCCATGAATAGATCTCATCCCGATAATCCAATCCGTGGGTGATGTTTTACTACAGTACGCGATGAAGTTGTAATTGATTGCCATAATCTTTATTCTCACGAATATATTTTTTTGTAGAGGAGAGGCGGCACCTTCTCATGCTAAACACTGCGTAATCTTGACATAACCTGCGAAAGTTTCGGGATATGTGAGGTGCCAATCCCTTCCACTGCAAACGATGCGACACAGTGTGCAAAATTGAGGGCATCCTCTACCAAACGGTTTTGATAGTAGGTGAGTAAAAAAGCTGCCGCGAAAACATCACCGGCTCCTGTAGGATCCACCTCCGTAACAGTGTACGCATCGGATCCGAGCTGCGTGCTATTCTGGAAAGATGTCGCGCCTCGCGCCCCTTGTGTTAGCACAACAATCGGTGTTAATTCAATATATTTCTCTAATTCATCTCGATGGGTACGGAGATCCTCATCGCTAAGGATCAGCACATCAATATAAGGCAAAATATCTTGCGCTGTTTCCCACCGTTTTGCTTCAACTTTACCGTTAGTATCCCACTGCCGAAGCCACCCTTGCGGTGTCGCCCCTATTAACGTATCCTCGCTGAAACAGTGAATCACTTCAGGGGAAACTTCGTTTGCAATCGGACACAAATAGACTATATCACTATGATACCATTCAGTAGGGATATCGCGCCCTGTAAGTCGTTCAGCGGTCCCTAAGATAAATTGTTGTCTATATCCGTTTTCGTCGTATCGGTTATCAAAGATCGTTGTGTCAGTGGACTTGCAATAAACTATTTCTATCCCATCTAACAACGGGTTCTGCCGATCGAAGTTCGCACCGACGGCTGTAACCGCCCGGGCACAGTATCCGAGGTTCCGAACCGTCAGTGTAGAGTATGAGGCAGAGCCACCAAGAATGTAACCATTTGGTGAAACATCGTAACAGAAGTGACCAACCGATAGAAAAGTTATGGGCATTTGAGAGATGGTGTTCATTTTTAGCCCTATAGTTCAAAAACGGTTTCCATCCGTGCCCACCATTCATCTGGTTGCGCCTCCACGACCCGTTCCTGAAAAGTCCGCATCAATTCGTCCCATGCTTTGCATTTCGGGTCTACCTCAAGATAGCGCGGGAAGTCCCGTTCTATGTCAAATGTATCAATCGTTTCCATAGCCATAAACAGACGGCACCCGATTAGATAGATGTTCATCTTTGTTATCCCGACTGATTTCAGGGCATCAAGGACCTCTGGCCAGGCATCGCGGTGATACGCTTTATATTGTTCAATAACGGAGGGATCGTCTTTTAGATTTAGTGTTAAACCGTAGTGTTTCATCTGAACTTTTCCAGTGCCTTTCGGATTATCTCAGTATGGTCAAACGCAAGTTCTGGTAAATCCGTACTTGAGAACCACGCCGCTTCCGATGCGTCTGAACCGGCTTCAATATTTAATAGCGACTTTTCAACAATAGCAGTATAGGCGACGGTAATCACCCGTCCGCGTGGATCCCGAGATGGATCCCCAAAAGTGCCGACTTCGGTTAGCTTTACGTCAGTAATACCCGTCTCTTCTTCTAATTCACGACGTGCTGACGCTTCAAGCGATTCCTCCATCTCGATAAAACCCCCTGGCAACGCCCAGCACCTTTCAAAAGGTGGGTGCTTCCGTTGAATCAATAGTACGTCCGGGACATCTCCACCGAAAACGACGATGTCAACAGTAACAGCCGGACGCGGATATTCATAACAAAACATTACGTATTTATAAGACCCATCCTTCTTTACTGAAGCAAACAAAATCCTCTTTATATGCGGTTTCGTACTATTCTATTTTTATAGGATACCAAATTTTAACATTTTCGTCAACTTTTTCTTTCCTTGAAGCAACTAAGCATATAGTGATATAATAGTTTTAATTGTGGGCTTACAAGCCATGTCTTAGCCACTGTCGAGATAGGAAGATAGGAAAAAATGAAAATCCTCTCGAAGAAAAACATCCCAAATGCGCTTGTTCTGTCTATTGCGCTTCATGTACTCTTTCTTCTCATACTCGGAGCCTTGTATCGGCAGCAACTCGATTTGCAAAACAAACCGGTGACGGCGTTAGATATCCTCAAGCCCCGCTCCCGTAGTTCTTTGCGTCCGTTGAAAAGACCTGCGCATCTTCCGTTACAACCTTTGATATCTACCGAGAACACGCAACAGATAAAAGCTCCCAAAATTGAACCGACGATCCTAAAACCTCCTGTAGCGGCCACCTCCTATCAAGATACAACGGTCGAATTGCAAACACCTGAACTCACGTCCCCTATCTATTCAGAAGGACGGGTCTCCGAGAGAGGCGTCCTACAATCAGGTCCCGTCGGCGGATTAAGCGTGGGTGGTATCGACACAGTTGGGACACGGAGATCGCGGGCGGGGAAACTTGGCGGCACTACAGGCGGTCTCTTAAAAGGAACCGGCGGCGCGTCCCCGTCTGACCTTAAAGCCCTTACACTCCCCGATCTCGCGTTGACGAAGGTCGGTAAACATATTGTCGCAAACCGAAGCACCGATCTCGTTGATATCGTCTTTGTGGTTGATGGTAGTGGTAGTATGAAAAACGATGTTGATGCGGTCAGAGAACACCTTAATAATATGACGGATCTCTTTGATAGTGCCGGCATAGATTTTACGATCGGTGTCGTCGCTTTCCGTAGTGGCACTGGGTACGGTCTCCTCGGATTGGATTTTGAAGTCCTCCCACAGACGCGTTCTATTTCGCAGATTAAAAAAGTTCTGGCGCAACTGAGGTTCCGAGGCGATGAAAAAGGGTTAGATGCTCTGATTCGCGCGGCGGATGAAGTCGTATTCCGACGCGGTGCTGAAATCCACTTCATCTTCGTCACAGATGAATATGTAAGCGGTGCTTATTCCTCTATAGATGTGATGATGAAGATGAAGACTGCCAGAATCAAGGTGGATGTTATCGGACGAGATGAACCGTTCCAGAAATTTATAGCAAAGAGCACCGGCGGCTTATGGCTACCGATTTCAAGCCTTGCCGTCGAATAAAACGATAGAGAAATAATGGAGAATAGAAACAAACACTACGCCCTCGGTCTGACGTGCCTTTTTCTTGCAGTCGGTGCGTTTACTGCCAGCCACCATGAGATGTGGCGCGATGAAATCCAAGCGTGGCTCCTCGCCCGCGACAGCACCTCCGTCTTTAATCTCTTCGCAAACCTCAAGTATGAGGGGCATCCAGGTTTATGGCACCTCTGCCTCATGCCGCTCAGCCGTATAACACATTCGCCTGTTATTATGCAGATGTTCCACCTCTTGATTACGGGTGCGACCGTCTATCTCTTCGTTCGATACGCGCCTTTCAACTGGTTCCAGAAACTCCTCTTCTGCTTCGGATATTTCGTCCTCTATGAATACGCCATCGTTGCGCGGAACTACGCGCTTGGAATGCTCCTGATAACCGTTTTTTGTGTGCTTTTCAGAGAACGTTACAAACGGTTCATTTGGGTGGGTTGTGTGCTATTTCTGCTTGCGCATACGAGTGTTCATGCGTTGATCGTTACCATAGCAATCGCAGGGGCACTCTGTTGCGAATACGTCTTTGGTAGCCGGTTCTCTCAACCGCTAAACCGAGACATTGGGGCTATCGAAGATAAAAGGCCTATATGGATCGGGTTCGCGCTCATCGGTATCGGTATTACGACAGCAGTGTTGCAACTCAGTCCCCCACCAGATACGGGATTTGCTGTCGCGTGGCACTTCAACTATGATCCGAAACGCGTTAACAATATCGTCAAGTTGATTTCACGCGCGTATCTTCCAATCCCCAAGACAACACTCCATTTTTGGGGGTCAAACCTCCTAACAACCTATCCGCTCTTCCAAGCCATCCAAATTCCGCTCTTTTATTTTTTTCTGTTTTTCAGCGTGCTGCTGTTTTTTAAACGACCAACTGCACTCCTTATCTATCTTACGGGTACGTTTGGACTTCTGACGTTTTTCTACATAAAATATCAGGGTAGCATTCGACATCATGGGTTCCTCTTTCTAACGTTTTTGATGTGCTGTTGGATTTACCGAGACTCCCCATCAATCAATTTCGGTAAGACTGAACAGGACGACACAGGTTCGGTTGTGAGTCGGGTTCTAAATGTGGCAGGGACGGTGGTCTTGACGCTGCTCCTTATCTGCCATGCGATCGGGGGTATTATCGCCACAAAGATGGAACACCGTCATATTTTCTCCTACGGTAAACTCACAGCCGAATACATCAAATCGCAAGGCATGCAGGACCATCTAATAGTTGCTGACAAGGATTCCGCTACCAGCACCGTCGTAGGCTATCTACCGAAACGACAGGTTTACTATCCAAGCGGAAGCCGCCTTGGTTCTTTTGTGAGGTGGGACAAGGCGCGGACGCACAATGTTACCAATCAACTCGTCATTGAAGCGGCGCGAAAACTCAGTCGCGAGCATTCTCAACCGGTGCTGATTATCTTGAATCGTGCAATTGGTGCTAAATTGCGTGGGCAACATAATCTTTCCTTTTTAGTCAAATTCACCGGTTCCGTCATCGGTAACGAAGGTTTCCACCTCTATCTGATGCCTGATGGCTAACGTCTGATGGCTAACTTCACCTTGCCATTTTACCGCGTTTATGCTATGCTCTTATACAACCCTCGAAAAAGGAGAAACGCCAATGTATCGTGTCGGTATTATCGGGTTAGGCAGCATCGCCGCCCGCTATTCAACGCCTGATGACGCTTATCCGTATTGCCACGCAGGTGGTATTCGTTTCTGCGAAACAACCGAACTTGTCGCAGTCGCAGATATGTCCGCAGAACGACGAGAAGAATTCCAGCAGACATGGGGGCCTGGGTTTCCAGATAACTCCATCAACTTCTATGAAACAGATGTTCAGATGCTGGAAAGCGAAGATTTGGACATCGTCGCTGTCTGTGTCCGCGGACCGCACCATTTCGCAGTGATGCAGAACGTCTTGAAGGCTGACATAAAAGCCATCTTCCTCGAAAAACCTGCGGGATGTTCACTTGAAGAGGTTGACCTCATGACCGCGGGTGCAGATGCAAAAGGGATTCCGATTGTTGTGGATTATACGCGACACTGGGGGCCGCATCTGATTCGCCTGCAATCGCTGATCAAAGACGGTCTCATCGGTGAGGTGAAGACCGTTATCGGTTATTGCGGCGGCGGTGTTCTCTCTTTTTCCATCCATACAACGGACATGATCTGCCAATTCGCTGGCTACGATCCGGCTGCCGTGACCGGTTTCGTTTCTGGTGGTGGCGATGTGCCGGAGCCTTATGAACCTGAACCTGCCATTGTCGGTTCAACCATCCAGTTTGCGAGCGGCGTTATGGGATTCCATGTCGGGAACCACGGCACGCGCGGCGGGTTCTCAGTCGATATTCTCGGCAGCGAAGGCAGTGTACAGACAGGCTTCTATAGCGGTGCCACTGTCCATAGAGGCGGAAAATTGGTTGACAATGATACGCTTGCGTTACCCGAAAACGCCAGTCCGTTCAAAGTTGCCTACAAACAGATTACCGACCACTTGGATGGCGGTCCGCTGCCACATTGCGCTCGTGACGACTATACCGCTGTCAACGAAATCGGGTTCGCCACGATTGAGAGCGGCATCACCGGAGCGACGATACAACTCCCTTGTCAGAATAGAACACGACTTATCTTCGCGAACGGCTAATATGAGGCAGGTATGGCACCCTTACGTAAACTTGATCCGTTCTCGCGATTCTTTATGAAACTCTATCGCGGTAAGCACTATGAGGCAACTCCGCACACACGGTTGCGCTTGCCGTTGAACGAATGTCGCGTCGCACTCATTACAACCGCCGGTTTTCTTCTTGATGGACAGCCTCCCTTTGAAAGTGGGGACTGTTCGTACCGCGAGATTCCGAATGCCACACAGACGCAAGCACTCATCAACGGACACAAAAGTGCTGCTTACGATGAGCGCGGTCTCGAAACGGATCCGAACCTCGCATTTCCACTCGATAGGTTCAAGGAACTGGAGACCGAAGGCAAAATCGGCTCGCTAAACCATAGACATTTCAGTTTCATGGGATCCATCACAAAACCGGAAGCACTCATTGAAAAAACCGCGCCTGAAGTCGGACATAAGCTTAAAACGGACGGTGTAGATGTCGCTTTCCTAACGCCTGTCTGACCGATGTGCAATCAATCCGTCGGATTGATACAGCGTGCTGTTGAAGCAGCGGGAATCTCTACGGTTTCAATTACACTTATAGAAGACATTACCAAGAAGGTGAAACCGCCGCGCGCTTTAGGAGTGCCGTACGGTTTCGGACATCCACTCGGTGAACCGAATAACTTAGCATTGCAGCACGCCATCATCGCTGAGGCACTCGCACTCTTGGAGGACAAAACACCGCCTCCTATCCTTAAAAGTAGTAGGCAACACGATATGTTAGTAGATAGCAATTCAAGTACAAACCGCATTGCTTAACCGCAAGGAAAAATTAAAAAATGGACAAAATCAGAGTCGGTATTATCGGATGTGGAGGCATCTTCAGAGGTCTCCATGCACCTTATTACCAAGAACCGACGCGTCGTGCTGACATCGTTGCCATCGCAGACATCAACGAGGCAGCTGCAAACGAACAGGCAGATAGATTTGGGGCAGATGCCTATACAGACTATCGCGCACTCCTTGACAGATCGGACATAGACGCGGTTGATGTGTGTGTGCATCCACGTCCGCATCTCGAAATTACCCGCGCCGCTGCCGATGCTGGCAAACACATCTTAATGGAAAAACCGATGTGTTGTAACGTCGCCGAAGGGGACGAGATGGTCGCTGCCGCTGAAAATGCTGGTGTCCTCCTGATGGTCGCCTATATGATGCGTTTCGATCCGGGATACATGAAACTGAAATCGCTGTTAGACGACGGCACGCTTGGTACATTGCAGATGGCGTATTCCAATCAGGTCGGTTGGTTTTCACCGGAACGGCATCCGTGGCTTTTTGTCAAGGCAGAATCCGGCGGTATGTTGGTAGAGCAGGCGATTCACCATCTTGATATCTGGTTGTGGCTCTACGGTTCCGCCTCGACTGTCTATGGGTTCACAAGCCATGTCCCGCTCGGTGGCACCTACCCTTCCGCCGACGAAGCCGTTGAGAACAACGCCGTGCTAACCGTGCATTTCAAAAACGGCGGTGTCGGTATGATGATGAAGAGTTGGGCAGCGGAGATCGGGAATAGCGGGAACGGTCTCGTCACAAGCAAAGGTTCTGCGACGTTAACACGGCACGGACTCCGTTGGAAAACACACGACATGGCATCAGCGGAAGAATTCTCTGCCTCGGCACCGGATGACGACACCTACCGTAACGTACCAGACGCACAGCGCGAACAGCGGTATTGGGGAATGGCAGCGAAAGGCGCGAGCATTGACCATTGGCTCCAGTGCATCGCCGGTGAAGCGGAACCGACAACGCACGGACGCATCGGCAGAGACGGGATCGAGTTGGCAGAGGCGACGTATCGGTCTTCGCGAATTGGTACACCCATATCGCTACCGTTGTAGAAAAGAAAAATTTTGCTTTTTTTTTAGAAATTGGTATAATTTAAACGCGTTTCAGTGAAAATGGGTCTAACTGTCTAAAATCTTGTAAGTAGCAACTTGGTTTAATTTATACCATTAGTTTATAATTGCAGGCTTTACTATCAGGACTTACGCAATTTTGGATGTAAATCGTTGTGTTAGACGAAAGTTTTCGTCCAATCCAGCATTTTCGCGTCACAAACTGGAAGTTTATGGTACATAAAGCGCAGCATGCGTAAGTCCTAACTATAACACTATTAGTCGTTCAAAGTTGAGTTTGAGAGTTGGTCTTGAGACTCCATGAAGAATGTCTGGAGATGTTGGGTTTCGCTGACGCTCAACCCAACCTACAATCCATAAACTCAATATTGAAGCAATACTATTCTTGAAGGGATGTGGCGAAGATTACACGAGGAGAATTTTTAAAATACTACGATTCAGCGGTTTATTCAGCTAAACTACGGGGACCGAGATCGGGTACCAACTTAGCTGTGATAAATACTGCGCGCATTAATGACGCTGCCTCTTATGGGAGGAACGTTTATGCGATTGCCTTAGATCTTTTAGTGGATAGGCGTGCTGCTAATATAGTGCAGCATGAGGTGTTCTGTCGAGCTGTAGAGCAGACTCACAATTTTTCTGTGGCGGATGTGTGGCGTGGTAATGCGCTTTGGGAAGGTCTGCAAAACCTTACGATAGCTGCCGCAGTTGATATCTTGTGTTTACCTGAAGAAAGGAACCCACTCTCGCGCCCATTGACTGGCGGTGCAGAATTAGTTGATGAGGTCAACAGTAAATGGTGGGGGATGTTGGCATTAACCCTCCGACTCAAGGGTTTGTTTGAATTTCAGGTAGGATGCCTGACTGCCTTAAAAAAGCCGCTCCCAGAGATAGCGGAACGCCTTTCTAAAACAGTGCCTGAAACTCAACCCCTGTACGAGACAACCATCACGAGGATAGAGAACGCTATTGACCGGTGGGCGCAAACCGAGGTCGCAGCAGCAAACGAATACGTCACCGAAGTCGAGGAAATTAAAAGACACTACAATTACGGGAGGACATCATGAGGATCGGTGTTGTTTATTCTGGCGAACAGATACAACCGCGGCTTTTTCAAGCCTTGTACCCTGTTCAATTGCGTGTAAACTGCATCGCAAATTCCAGTGTCATTCCGGAAAACCGTGTCCGTGTTGAAAAGTTTGCCTCGCTTTTCGAGTGTGATTTCTTTGAGAGCCCTGAAGAAATGTTCAATACGACACATCCGAAATTAGATGGTGTTATCATTGTCTCAGACGAGGTGGCAATCGTACCGCGTGCCCAACTGATTGAATCTGCACTTGCCGCGGGTATCAATGTCTTGGCTCCGACCATCCCTGACTCTTTAGAAGAAGGTCTCCACCTTGCTGCAGCATCTGAAAAATATAACCGTCTCGTTATGACAGGAACAAGGTTCATATTTGGCAGATGTATTCAGGAAATCTTACGTATTGTTAGTGGTTCTGGGTTCGGAATTATCCAGGACATGCGGTTCTTGCTGGGCATCGGACGCGTGCCGTATTTAAACGACTTGTTGAAGTTTGGCAACTCACATCTCCAGATTGTCTTTGAGATAGTTCGTCGCCTCTTTGTAGAGTATACGGTGCTGCCTGAAGAAGCGACCGTAATGGCTTCGACAAATGGAGCACCGAACCTGGCGTGCACTCTCAGATTTCCGCAGGGCGCCCTTTGTACGTTCTGTCAAACCTCTAATCGCCAATGGGGTAACGATTCCTATCACAAGATTGAAATTACTGGTGGTGCCTCTTACATCTGGAGTGACCTGCAGACTTGGAAATGCTTCTCTACGGAGAATACTTTCAGGATGGGCGGCGGAGATGAGGAAATTTCGGCAAACATACAAGGCTCTTCCGGTCAACTTAGAGAGTTCTGTTTAGCGATTGAAGGCAATCGCGAACCGTATGCGGGCACGCTCCGGAGTACTTTGCCCGCGCTGTGGTTCCGAGAAAGATTACAAGACTGTATTGAACACGGACAGACGAGTCTAAAACTGCGTGAGGTTCATGCGAACGTAGATGCTGAACTTCAACGCCTGACATCTCAGCTGGATGTTGATCCGCAGAATAGAGAATACCGACACCAGAAGGCACTGCTCTTGGGTAAACGCGGCGATTTCTCTTCAGCACTTGCCGAGTACCACCAAATCTTATAAAGGCAGGACTTACGCAATTTTGGATGTAAACCGTTCTATTAGATGAATTTTCCGTAAAATCCAGCATTTTTGCGTCACAAACTAACAGTTTGTGGTACATAAAGAGCCGCATGCGTAACTAATTTTCATCAAAAAGCAAGGAAAACAAAATGAATGGGAAAACTACGACTCAGATGCAGAACGTTACCAGGGATATTATCGGTGAATCCGCACAGATGCAAGAGGTTTTTCGAGCCGTAAACTTAGTCGCGCCTACGGAAGCGACTGTCCTCATTACGGGTGAAACAGGTGTTGGCAAAGAGGTCATCGCGCAAGCGATTCATGACAATAGCCCTCGTAAAAATGAGCCTTTCAAAGTCATCAATTGTGGGGCGTTTGCACCAGAGCTCATTCAAAGCGAACTCTTTGGACATGAAGCAGGGGCGTTTACAACTGCCATTCGGAAGCACCGCGGGATATTTGAACAGGCAAACGGCGGCACCTTGTTCTTAGATGAAGTCAGCGAGATGTCGCCTGAAGTCCAAGTGAAATTTTTGCGGGTACTGGAACAACAAGAATTTTCACCTATCGGCGGCGAAGAAATCATCGAAGTAGATGTCCGAGTGGTCGCGGCAACAAACAGGAACCTTAAAACCGCGGTCACAAGGAAAAGGTTTAGGGAAGACCTATACTATCGACTCAACCTCTTTCGGATTCAGATTCCACCGCTCCGTAACAGGCGTTCGGATATCGCACCCTTGGCGCGAGATTTTGTCGCCCAATTAAGCAAAGGTTACAATAAATTAGTCACCGATATAGCCCCAGAGGCGATTAGATATCTTCAGAATATCAATTGGTACGGGAATGTACGAGAACTCAAAAACGTAATAGAAACCGCACTTATCTTTACTGAAAGCGAAGAATTGAAAAAAGAGGATGTCGAAACGGCAGTAGAAAACCTAAATGCGCCTGACGAACACGCAGAGACACATGCAGAAGAATTTAGAGATTCATTCGCTGTCGAAGCAGCCCCTGTACAAGAAACGACTGGAGACCCGCAGGCAATACCTGAAGATATCAGCAGTCAATTATTGGAACTCGCCCAGACCGGAACCATGTCCGAAATAACCGCCTATATTAGCTTTATGCGGTATGAAGCAGAAATTCCGCATCACACCAAACAGGAAATTGCCGAACGGCTCCAAATATCTGTGCCGACCTTGGATAAGTACCGGGCACTGGCTGAGGAAAACACCTAAAAAAGTCGATGTCCTTCCTCGAAAACTCACTAGCTGCCTTTCCTCGACTTATCAAACCTGTAGCTCCCTCCGAATTCACACATTCGTTGATCAATATCCTTACCTGATACCCCAATTTTTTTCTTGATAGTCACTAACTTTGACAAAACCAAAATTTTTTGTTTTCCCAAAAAATTTGGCATGCATCACAAAAATTTTTGCGTCTTGACACAACTTATCGAAACGGGAGTGCATTCGGTTTAGAATTCGAGACGATGTTAGAACCCTTGATTTTACAAGGTTTCATCGTCCGTGAACCCATAGAACGCGCCATGACACATCAGAAAATTGTGAGCGTTGGCACGGTTTTTGCAGATGACCTTTGCCAGTTAGAAAAAGTAGGCGAACGTCGCGAAACAAAAATCCGTCTTGCAAGAAATGCGCGAAAGAGATTGGATACGCCTCAAAATTTGTTGGATAGCAATTTGGGTTCACAGAGAAATTAGATAAAAATAAAAGAATTGTTGTATTTTATGTTTGTTTTTGATATAATGTCTTTTGGCATCCGTAAAAATCCATTACGGTGGTTCGGCAACAGTTGCAGCTGTCCCGAACCGCGGCACTGCCAAGAGTGAGTTGCCAGTGCATGTTTAAGTATACCACATATCTCACTTGATGTGGTTGATATTTTAAACAGCGTCTAATTTTACTTGAGTTTTTCGGAAGACCTTGTATCATTACGAATGGACGTTGGGGACGGATAACCGAGGTAGTTCCCGCTACTTCCCGTCTCCACCCATCTGGCAATTGGGTTATGTTTCTGAAAATACAACGTCCAAATTCCACGATTTTTTTATTTTTTTGCTGATGGTGAGTGCTGCTTTGCAGTAGTTTGCCGCGTCCTATTTTCGTTGGCGATGCGCTGTACGCTCCCAAATGCGACGGGCATTATTGCGCATTGCGTAAGTCTTATCGAACAGGACTTACGCAATTTTTGACTGTAGACAGTTGTGTTAGGTGAAATGTTTCGGAAAACACAGCGTTCTGGTAGCACAAACTAACAGTTTGTGGTACATAAAGAGCCGCATGCATAAGTCCTAATTTTCTAAAAATGAACGGCTCTGGTAGTGTGAAAATAATTTGTTTTTTTTATAAACATGCTACAATTTCATAGTTATGTATAGACTTTACTATATTTTATTTTTAAAATAACAAAAATTGACTTAATGAAACCATATCAGGATTACGCAAATTGAACAGAGACAAAATATATTTTCCTAAAAAGCGGTTATTCTCTTTTATTTTAACCCAAGTCGCTACCAACGTGAGTTTGATAATACTATTGTCGCAACATGAAATCCAAAATATTGCTACAGGCAGGGATCCGCTTTTTTGCGTGAACCTTTCGCAAGCGGGTCTATTTCTATACACTCACCGCAGGCAACTTCACCGCTACACGCAAGATGTTGATACGCAAATAGATGTTAGAGTCTTCAGTTATCAGAGAGAATGGTTTCAGTTATCAGAGGGAATAGTTACCAGTTTCCAGTTACAGGTTACCAGTTAAGAGTGCCTCTCAGTGAGAGTTTGGTTCATCAAGTTTCCTTTCTTTAACTGGCGACTGGCCACTGACAACTGCTAACTGAAAGGTTTTTCGCAGAAAAACCGAACTGATAACCAATAACTTGTATAAAAGGAGTTCTCGATGAAATCGCTGTTTGGCAATAGAAAAAGCGTCGTAACTATTTTAGGAATCCTTATATTCGTTTTAGGTATAAATGTGACGGGGTATGCGTTACCGGTCAGTCAACGCACGCCGCAAGTGCGCGATGCGATTGTTGCTGCAGTGCCGGGTGTTAATGCTGCTAACGATGTCACCGAAGCACATCTCGCAGCGATTACGGAACTCGACCTAAGCAGTAAAGTAATCACTTCACTAAATTCTGACGATTTTGATGGGCTTACCGCGCTGACAACGCTCAACTTGGGTAGTAACGATTTGACCGCATTGCCCTCCAATATATTTGACAACCTTATCGAACTGAGGCATCTCTACATAGATCATAACGATTTGACCTCAATACCAGCAGGGATTTTTGACAATAACACCGAACTGACACACTTCAGTTTGCATGACAACGGCATAACCTCATTGCCTGCCGGTATATTTAAAAATCTCACCAAACTGCTAATAGTCAGTTTGCGTGAGAATAAAATCAATGATGTCTCCGAACTTGAAAGTTTGACTTCGCTAACAACGTTATATGTCGGTCATAATCCGATTTCAGATTATGGACCGCTCCATAGACTCAAGGCAGCGATTGAGGCTATGGCGGGTCATCCAGGTTTGATATTAGATATTGCAATTTTACTTGTAGAACGTACACAACAGGTGCAAGACGCGATTGTCTCCGCGGTACCGGGGGTGAATAATGCAAACGCTGTGACCGCTGCACACATCGCGGCGATTACGGAACTCGACCTAAGCAGTAAATCAATTACTTCACTGAGGCCTAATGATTTTGATGGGCTCACCGCACTGACAACGCTCAATTTGGGTAATAACGATTTGACTGCTTTGTCTGCCGGTATATTTGACAACCTTACCGAACTAACACATCTCTACTTAGATCATAACGACTTAACCTCAATACCAGCAGGGATTTTTGACAATCTCACCGAACTGACACATTTTAGTTTGCATGACAACGGCATAACCTCATTGCCTGCCGGTATATTTAAAAATCTCACCAAACTGCTAATAGTCAGCTTGCGTGAAAATAAAATCGATGATGTCTCCGAACTTGAAAGTTTGACTTCGCTAACAACGTTATATGTCGGTCATAATCCGATTTCAGATTATGGACCGCTCCATAGACTCAAGACAGCGATTGAGGCGATTGAAGATCATCCGGGTTTAACTTTAGATATTACACTTCCTCCTAAGACGACTAACACTGCCCCTGTGTTCACAGACGGCACCAGCACAACGCGTGCCATTGCGGAGAACACGGCACCGGGAAAACACATCGGCACGGCTATCGCTGCGACTGATGCGGATAACGACACGCTCACCTATACTTTGGGTGGCACGGATGCGTCTTCGTTTAGCATTGTCAGCACCTCCGGGCAACTTCAAACAAAAGCAGCTTTAGACTATGAAACCAAGACATCTTACGTCGTCACGGTCTCTGTCTCTGATAGCAATGGCGGGAGTGGCTCTATTGATGTCACAATCAATATAACTGATGCCAATGACGCCCCTGTGTTCAGTGATGGTGACAGCACCACTGTCACAATAGTGCTCCCACCGAAAGGAAATACTGAAGGGGACTATGATGTCGGTAATCCACTATTCGCTACAGACGCTGATGGCGATTCAGTAAATTATAGTCTCAGTGGTACGGATGCTGCTTTACTTCACACCTATCTTTTTGGTAGGACCATTAACGGGCAGATTCAGAATTATGTACAATTGACAACTCGGGGATGGTCACTTCACGACGCAAATAAATCGTCTTTTACAGTGATAGTAACTGCCTCTGATAGGAATGGTGGCACCGATAATATCACCGTCACTATCAATGTCACGGATGTCAACGAAAACAACGCACCGGTGTTCACCGATGGGACCAACACCACCCGTTCTATTGCGGAGAACACAACATCCGGACAACACATCGGCACGGCTATAGCTGCTACGGATGCCGACAATGACCCCTTAACCTACACCCTCGGTGGCACCGATGCCGCAGCGTTTGAGATTGACACGACAACCGGACAGCTGAAAACTAACGCAGCACTCGACTACGAAACCAAGAACACCTATACCGTAACTGTTACGGTCTCCGATGGCAGTTCGACCCATACTATCACTGTTACAATCAACATCACCGATATAAATGAATTGCCCACAAGTACAGCGGTTTGTAAAGTTGGGGATGTGCTCGCGCCTGGGCAGAGTTGCACCTATCCCGGCACGGATGCCGTATTTTCTGTGCTTGGTGATGGCACAGCACAATGGCATATCCCGAATTTGCCAACCTGGCTTGAATGGATTAACCAAACAGCTATTAGCGGTTCACTGCGTGTCTCTACAACTGTCAACGGGCAGGCGTATCACTTCGTTGCTGAACAGGTCGGCACCTCTTGGGAAATCAAGGAGATTGGTGATGACAGAAGCGACCCCCAGCCTGAGACTCCCGAGCAAACTGAAGAGCCCCCTCCTGGGGGTGGCACGCCAACCTTAGCTGTATCCACTGCTGCACCGCTAAATGAGGCAACGCTGCACGAAGGTATTGTCACACTTACGCTCACCGGTGGCACTTACGAGGGGTCTACTTGGAAACTCAGAGATGCGGTGTCCGTCGCTGGCATTACCGGGATCGCGCTTGATAGGTTTGACACCGAACGCATCGGCGATACAAAAATGACAGTCAAACTGGAGTTTGATGGCAATATCAATACGGATAGCACGCTTACACTCACCTTAGGCGCAGCTGCAATCGCCGACTATAACGGTGCCGCACTTACCGCGCAAATACCTGTTACTGCTGTCTCCGAGTCGATCACCGCATCCACCGCCGCACCCTTGACGGCGGCGACACTCGATGAAAGCGTTGTTACGCTCACACTCAGTGGTCGGAAATTTGAACGTTGGAACTCTGCAATCAGACCCGCCGTCTCAGTTTCTGGTATTGTGGGTGTCACTGTGGGGAATTTTGACATAGACCGAGAAAGCGACACGGAAGTCACCGTCGAACTGACTTATGATGGCAATATGACAGCCGATGGCACCCTCACTTTTACCGTCGGTGCGGATGCCATCGCCGGGTATAATGGGCCCGCCCTCATGGCGCAAGTCCCTGTTGCTGCCGGCACAGAAACTCCCGTAGAACCTGAAACACCCGAAGTTCCTGAACCCCCTATAGCAACTAACAAACCAATAGAGAGCGATTATGATCATATAGAAGGTCCCTGGCTCTGGATGATTGCCCCCGGTGGAGATATAGACACGGATAATCTCTCCGAAGCAAGTGACGGCGTGATTACGGAGCCGCAGATCGCTCAAAACGGGGTCAATGAGGGCGATCACTTTGACGCGCTGCAATGGACAAGTGGACGTTTACGTCCAACGACCGTTTGCGGTATTTTCTTATGCTCATCAAATAACGTCATCAACGTCGTCAGACAGATTGGGCTCACCGATAGTCACCAACTCAGTCAATATTCCGCTTATGCTTTGATTAACATTTCCTCTCCACGCGATCAAAACGATGTTTTGATGGGTGTCGGAAGTGATGATTCTATTAAAGTTTGGCTCAACGGTTCAGTTGTTTACGAAAACGATGTTACAAGACGGACAACAGGCATACAAAACCATTTTCCTGTACATCTCAATGCTGGTAACAATCTACTGTTAATTAAAGTTTGCAACCATGGCACGCTGATCACAAATAACGATTGGGGCATGTTTTTTAAAATCTACCTTGATACGCAGGATTACACCGTATCTCTCCCGATGGGAGATGGCAATAGTTGGCAACCCGTGACAGTCGTAGATGATCCAACAAATACTGCACCGGTGTTCACTGACGGCACCTCCACCACTCGCACAATCGCTGAGAACACTGCAGCCGGACAACATATCGGCACCGCAATTGCCGCTACGGACACCGACAATGACACGCTTACCTATAGCCTCGCCGGCACAGATGCCTCCGCGTTTAGCATTGATGGCACGACTGGACAGTTGAAAACAAGGGCAGTCCTCGACTATGAAACCAAGAACGCCTACACGGTGACAATCACGGTCTCCGATGGCAGTTTGACTGACACCATCACTGTCACTATCAACGTTACCGATATAAATGAGAAGGGTGGAGATGACACCAACCCACAGCCTGATACCCCTGAACAACCTGGAAATACAGGTGGAACCCCGACACTAAGCGTGTCAACTGCTGCACCACTCACAGAGGCAACGCTGCATGGCGGTATTATAACACTCACGCTCAGTGGTGGCACTTACGAGTCCTCCAGTTGGAGAATTAGAGAGGCAGTGACAGTTTCCGGCATTTCAGGGGTTACTGTTGAGACATTCGATGTGGATCGTGTGAACGATACTGAAATTACGGTTGAACTGACGTATGACGGGAACATGAGCGCCAACGGCACACTGACTTTTACTGTCGGTGCGGGTGCTATTAAAGACTATAATGGTGCTGCACTTACCCGACAAATCTCTGTTCCTGCTGTTACCGAGTCGGTTACCGCGTCCACTGCCGCACCATTAACGGAGGCGACACTCGACGAAAGTATTATTACACTCACGCTCAGCGGCAGAAAGTTTGAACGTTGGAACTCTGCGATCAGACCCGCCGTCTCAGTCTCCGGCATTTCGGGTGTCACGGTTGGGAGTTTCGACATAGACCGCGAGAGCGACACGGAAGTTTCCGTTGAATTGACTTATGATGGCAACATGACCACAGATGGCACGCTCACTATTACTGTCGGCGCGGATGCCATCGCAGGTTATAACGGTCCGGCATTCACAGTACAAGTCGCCGTCTCCGTCTCAGAGGCACCCGCAGATACCGGCGGTCAGAACCCCGATCCCCCTGAACAACCGCAAAACCGAGACACTCCCGAACCGCCCATAAATACAGCTGGAACACCGACGCTAACCGTATCAACAAGCCCTTCTCCGTTGACAGAAGCGACATTGCATGGAAGTGTCGTGACACTTACACTTAGCGGCGGCACTTACGAACTCTCCAGATGGGATATCGAAGATGCTGTCTCCGTCTCTGGTATTTCAGGTGTCACTTTCGACGGTTTCTTTGATCTGGAGCGCGTCAGTGACACCAAAGTCACTATCGAACTGGAGTTCTCTGGCAACATAACGACAAATGGCACCCTCACCTTCACTGTTGGCTCGGATGGGATTCAGGGTTATAATGGGGCAGCACTTACCGTACAAATACAGGTCACTGCCAACACGGAATCCGTAGCTGCGTCAACCCCATCACCGCTGAAAGAGGCTACCTTGGATGGCAGCGTTGTCACACTTACGCTCAGTGGTGCTAAATATTCAAGTTCTACTTGGGACATCAGAGATGGGGTGTCCGTGTCTGGTATTCAAGGCGTAACAAAGCCCTGGAACCAACCAGAACGAAAAAGCGATACCGAACTCACGATTGAACTGGAATTTGATGGCACCGACTTTGACTCCACTGCTACACTGACCTTCACTGTGGAAGGAGATGCCATTGCAGGCTACAACGGTTCCGCACTGACGACAGAAATAACTGTAATCGCAATGACAGAATCGGTGGTTGCCTCAAGTGCGTCACCGCTGAGAGAGGCTACCTTGGATGGCAGCGTTGTCACACTCACCATTAGTGGGGCTGAATATACAGGGTTTATCTGGGATATCAGGGACGCTGTATCGGTTTCTGGTATATCAGGTGTTACAATGCCTTGGAATCAACCGGAACGCAAAAGTGATACACAAATCACGATTGAACTGGAATTTGATGGAGACATGACCACAGATGGTACGCTCACATTCACAGTCGGTGCAGACGCTATCGCGGGCTATAATGGGACTGCACTTACCGCACAAATAACTGTAACCGCCGACAGAGAGAATGTCCTCTTGGCGAACTTCCCGAACCCATTCAATCCAGAAACGTGGATACCTTACCAACTCGCAAAACCCGCAGAGGTCACCATCACGATTTACGCGAGCAACGGACAATTAGTCAGGACATTAGCACTCGGACACCAACCTGATGGCTTCTATTATAGTCGGAGCCGCGCAGCGTATTGGGATGGCAGAAACGCATTCGGTGAACCCGTCGCAAGTGGCGTCTATTTCTATACCATCACAGCCGGTGACTTCACTGCAACGCGCAAGATGTTGATACGCAAGTGACCCGTATCAGAGAAACATAGTAGATTGGAATGATGGAAAATACCCTCCTTCCATTCAGCTTCTTGATTGCATGCTGCAATCAAAACTAACGAAAAGGAATTTGTTATGAAAACGCTAATTGTGAATCAGAAATTCATCGTTTTAATTGTTTTGGTGTTGATGAGTTTTTGTTTTCTCACAGAAACAACTTATAGTGAGGTCAACATCAGTGAAATCATGTATGGATCCGAAATAGATTTTTCGCCAGAACAATGGATAGAGATATCCAATACCGGAACAGAGACAATCGATCTTACCGGATGGACATTAACTATCCAGAACGTAGACTCGGATGACTTAACCGGACCAGTGACGGCGACAATCAATTTTAGAGATACATTTTTTGATAACGCGCCACAGATATTGCCAAATGACTTTCTTTTGATAGTGACATCGAAAACTGATGAAAACTCAGGAGATTTCATGGAAGATCAAATTTACGATCTCAGATGGATAGAAGGGGTGCGAAAAGACACCTTAGATATTGGTTTTCAGACCGTCTGGTTGAGTGCTGAAGGCTTTCATATAAAGCTGACTGATAAAGATGGCAACTTGGTTGACGAGGCGGGAAACTACGACAGAATTGCGACGCTTTGGGATTTACCATACGGTTTTAACAGAGGTAGAACCAGCACGGGGAATCGGACTTCACTCATCCGCCGTTATGCCAACGGTGTTGCCCTTAATGGAACAGAAAAAGAGAGTTGGGTGTCTGCAGCAGATTCAAATCTCACTGCAGATCAAAAAACCTATTATGGTGATGAAAATGACATCAGTTCACCAGGAATTCTTAATATCAATACGACACTATCTGTCAGAGAGGTGGAAGCTTCAACGGAGGTGCCCTTGACAGAGGCAACGCTGGATGGAAGCGTCGTCACCCTCACACTCAGCGATGGCACTTACGCAGACTGGATTCGATGGAGTACTGTGTCTGTCTCCGGTATTGAGGGTGTCACATTTAACCGGTGGGCTGCGGAGCGCGTCAGTGACACGGAGGTTAAAATTAAGCTTGATTTCAACGGCAACATTGACACCGATGCCAACCTTACTTTTAGCGTGGGATCAGGTACTATCGCAGGTTATTATGGAAACGCGCTCACCGCAACACTCCTTGTCACCGCGGTTGAGGAATCGCTAACTGCATCAACGGAGGCACCCTTGACAGAGGCAACGCTGGACGGAAGCGTCGTCACCCTCACACTCAGCGATGGCACTTACGAAGAAGACTGGCGGATTCGAGGGAGTATTGTGTCTGTCTCCGGTATTGCGGGTGCCACATTTTACGGACAGGTTGTGGAACGCGTCAGTGACACAGAGGTGACAATTGAACTTGAATTTGATGGCACTGACTTTGATACCGATGCCACGCTGACCTTCACCGTGGCGGCAGAAGCGATAGCGAGAGGCTACAATGGTCCCCCACTCACCGCCGAAGCCCCTGTCACTGCGATCCAGAAATCAAACGCCACCGTGAGCATTTCGCCATCATCGCTCGTATGTCCTGATATCGGAGAGACGTTAACATTCAGTCTTAATATCAAAGGTGGGGAAAACATCGTAGGCTATCAGGCAACTATATCCTTTAACCCCACCGCACTTCGACCCGTGAATATTACCAATGGCGACTACCTACCAATGGATCCGTTCTTTATGGACAAGAACTTTTACCGAGAGGTGAGACTCGCTGCAACCACACTCGCCGAGGCAAGTAATGGTGACGGCACTCTCGCCACGCTCACGTTTGAAGTCGAAGACTTTAAACCCTCCACGTTGACCCTATCCGAAGTCTACCTTGTAGATGCGGATGGGAAGCGTTGGGAGGTTGCCACGGCAGACGCAGAGGTGACGATACCGCCAGAACCCGAAAAGGCAATCTTGGCGGATATCAACCGCGATGGCGTGGTGAACATCCAAGATTTAACAATCGTTAACGTCCGTTTCGGTCAGACAGGCAAAAACAGTGCGGATATCAACGGTGATGGTATCGTCAACATCGTCGATCTCGTCTTGGTTGCTGGAGCATTCGGAAACGGTGCGGCTGCACCCGCGCTACATCCGCAATCTGTGGAGACGCTCACTGCGGTAGACATCCAACGCTGGCTCTCACAAGCACAGCAATTAGAACTCACAGACGCAGCATCTCTAAGGGGTATTCTCTTTTTAGAACAACTTCTCGCAGCTTTAATTCCCAAGAAGACAGTACTCTTAGCAAACTACCCAAATCCGTTCAACCCTGAGACGTGGATACCGTATCGGTTATCTAAACCTGCCGATGTCACACTCACCATCTATGCCGTGGACGGTCAAATGGTTCGGCGGTTGGCACTCGGACATCAACATGCGGGCATCTACCAAACTCGCAACCGCGCCGCTTATTGGGATGGAAAAAATGAGTTTAGTGAACCGGTCGCGAGCGGACTCTATTTCTACACGCTTATCGCTGGCGATTTCACCGCTACACGTAAAATGTTGATACGGAAGTAAAATGGCTATCAAGCATCGGAAACCATCGGCGGTTAGTAAAAATAGACTTGTGCAAATAGCAAATTAAGGGACTACCACAAGGCAACTGCTGACGGTTTTTACTCCTAACGGTTGACTGCAGAAGGCCAGAAGGATCGCAATTAGAACATTCCATTTAAGAACCGGTTTAAGAACCCCATTGTACATTGCGATCGAAAACTGACGAGAAGGAGTTTTTTATGAAAATGCTAATGGTAAACGGAAAGTCTTTCGTGCTTATCTTAAAGATTGTATTGATTGCTTTTGGCGCACAAAGCAGTTACGGACAAACGATAACTGCCTCAACCTCAGAACCCGTGACAGAAGCAACCCTGCACGGAAGCGTCGTAACACTCACACTCAGCGGAGGTCGATTTGTTGATAGCGGATGGCGCATTAGAGAGGCGGTGTCAATCTCCGGCATCGACGGCGCCACCTTTTCCGGTGTTGGACATCGTATAAGCGACACGGTTATGATGGTTGAAGTTAACTTCAACGGCAACATGGACATTGATGCCACGCTCATCTTCACCGTCGATGCAGGCGCAATAGCAGAATATGATGAGCAAGCACTCACCGCACAAGTCCCTGTCCGAGCAGTTGAAGAATTGCTGGAGGCATCTACAGAGGCACCCTTGACGGAGGCAACCCTGCACGGAAGTATTATCACACTAATACTTAGTGGACGGCAATTCAATGATGCGGAATGGGTGATCGGAGACGCGGTTTCAGTCTCTGGAATTGAGAGGGTTACTACTGGAGAATGGTCGTCGGGTGTGAGGCGTGTGAGCGACACGGAGGTGACAATTGCGCTTGAGTTTGCAGGCAACATCGATGCCGACACCACCCTCACCCTCACCGTTGGGGCGGATGCTATCGTAGGATACGATAAAGACTTTACCTCTCAATTTCCTGTCACCGCAGTAGAAGAATCGTTGGAGGCATCTACCGAAGCACCGTTAACAGAGGCAATGCTGAACGAAGGCACTATCACGCTCACGCTCACCGGTCGGCAATTCATTGGTGACGCATGGGATATCGAACGCGCGGTGTCTGTCTCCGGCATTGACGGGGTTACTGTAGACTATGTGGATCGTGTAAGCGACACAGTGGCAACTGTTGAACTTGGGTTTGCCGGCAACATAGATACAGATGCCACGCTCACTATCACTATCGGTGCGGATGCTATAGGCTACAATGAAGGGTTCACCTTTCAGCTGCCTGTCACCGCAGTAAAGGAATCCTTGGACGCATCTACGGCGTTTCCCTTGACAGAGGCAAACCTGGACGGGAGCGTCGTCACCCTTACACTCACCGGTCGGCGGTTTGCTGAGTGGTGGACTGGAGAAGACAGATCAGTCTCTGGTATTGACGGTGTTACTTTAGGATATGTGGAGCGTGTGAGCGATACGGAGGTAGCAGTTCCACTTGAATTTGATGGCACTGACTTTGATACCGATGCCACGCTGACCTTTACTGTGGGGGCAGATGCAATCACAGGTTACAATCAGGATATCACCGGTCAAGTCTCCGTCACTGCAATACAGAAGTTGGATGCCACCGTGAGTATATCTCCCGCCTCGGTAGTTTCTCCCAATATCGGAGAGTCCCTAACATTCAACCTCAATATCGCAGGTGGAGAAAACATCGCAGGCTATCAGGCAACCGTGTCGTTTGACAATTCTGCCCTTGAATATATGGAGAGCACCAAGGGGGACTACTTACCAGGAGAGGGGTTCTTCATGCCCCCGGTTGTCGATATTAACTGGATAGAAGGGCGTTGGATAGAAAGTGTGACACTTGCCGCAAATACATTTGCCGGAGCAAGTAACGGAGACGGGACACTTGCCACCCTTACGTTTGAGATCGTTGATTTTAAGGCATCCACGTTAACCCTATCCCAACTCTACCTTGTAGACGCAGATGGAAAGCGATGGGAAGCCACCACGGAAAGTGGGGAAGTGAGCATACCCCCAGAACCGGCAAAAGCAATCTTGGAAGATATTAACCGCGATGGTCTTGTGAACATTCAAGATTTGGTTATTGTGAGTACACGTTTCGGGCAGAAGGGACAAAACAGTGCGGATATCAACGGAGATCGTCTGGTCGATATTGTTGACCTTGTCCTCGTTGCTAGTGCGGTTAACGCGGAAGCAGCTGCACCATCGTTGAATCCGCAGGCTTTGGAACGACTCATCGCAGGTGATGTGCAAGATTGGCTTTCCCAAGCAGGACAGTTACCCCTAACGGATCCTGCATATCTACACGGTATTACCACCCTGGAACAACTCCTAAAAACGTTGACACCGAAAAAGACCGCGCTACTGCCCAATTATCCTAATCCATTCAATCCAGAGACGTGGATACCGTATCGTTTGTCTAACGATGTTGACGTACAGATATCCATTTACGATGCGAAAGGCGTGTTAGTGCGCCGATTGAATTTAGGGTATCAGATGGCGGGCTATTATACAGATCGGACGAAAGCAGCGTATTGGGATGGTAAAAACGGGTTTGGTGAGCGGGTGGCAAGCGGTGTGTATTTTTATCATTTATCCGCCGGAGACTATTCCGCCACACGCAAGCTGTTGATACGGAAGTAATTGAAAAAAGGAGACTGAATTTCATGAAAAGGACAGCCTTTTTTATTAGAACTATACTTGCTCTTTCACTTATCGGTTTACAAGTGACGCACGCACAAGTTGTCTTTGAACATGGTGATAGTGTTTATTCAGTGGCGTTTTCGCCGGTGGACAATACACTTCTCGCCTCAGGATCGTCAGATGGCACGGTGAAACTATGGGATGTAGTGAATCAAACAAATGTCGCTACACTTGAGGAACATGCTGGTGGGGTAGTGTCTATCGCTTTTTCACCTAACGGCATGTTGCTTGCTTCCGGGTCAGGGGATGGCACAGTCAAGTTATGGAATGTGCATACACACACAAATATTGCTACATTTGAGTGGCCTGCGAATGTAGTTACTTCAGTAGCGTTTTCACCCAATGGCGCAACCCTCGCCGCCGGGGCATGGGATGGGACTGTCAAGTTATGGGATGTCGAGACGCATCAAAATACCGCTACATTTGGCGGTTACGATGCTGCTACCGTTGCTGCTATCGTTGAGGCAGAGACCGAGAGGCATTGGGTTACACCTGTGTCGTTTTTGTCCAATACAATCCTCGCCGCCGGGTCAGGGGATAGGATCAAGTTGTGGGATGTCGAGACGGAAGAAAATATCGCGACCTTTGAGGTGCCTGGGGATCTTGTATGGTCTGTCTCGTGTTCGCCAGATGGCACAACCCTCGCCGCCGGGACATATAATGGGTTTGTCGACTTATGGGATGTCGCGACCGGTACAAATACGACTACTTTTCCAGCATCAGGGGCAATACCTATAGGATTTGGTATCCCTTTTGTTCCACCTTCTTCTATCTCGTTTTCACCCGATGGAGCACAGCTTGCATTTACGTCTGCGGCGATACCACCGTACCCAGAGAAAAATGCTTACGGTCCCGCACTGTGGAACATCGAGACAGGCACCCAGACGAATATACTATTAGGACATAGGGAGGTTGCCCGATCTGTATCTTTTTCACCTGATGGATCCACACTTGCATCCGGAGCACAGGATGGCACAGTGAGGTTGTGGGACCTGTCGTCCTTTCAGACAGCACTGGTCGCATCAGCAGCGTCTCCATTGACGGAAGCCACCCTTCCTGGAAGCGTCGTTACGCTCACACTCAACGGTCATCGGTTTGTTGATAGCGAATGGGATATCCAACGCGCGTTGTCGGTCTCCGGTATTGAGGGTTTCACATTTTACTGGTGGGATGTGGAGGTGGAGCGTGTGAGCGATATGGAAGTGGCAATTCACCTTGCATTTGATGGCACCGACTTTGACACCGATGCCACGCTGACCTTCACAGTGGACGCGGACGCAATAGTAGATCCCGAACAGGTCCTCACTGTACAAATTCTCGTTCCCGCGACACCGGTATCGAACGCTACCGTGAGTATTGCACCGGCATCGGTTGCACCCCCTGCTGTCGGAGAGCAACTAACATTCAACCTCAATATCGCAGATGGGGAAAACGTCGTAGGCTATCAAGCAACCGTGTTATTTGATGATTCCGTCCTTGAATATATAGAAAGTGCCAACGGCGACTACCTACCAGCAGACGTATTCATTGCGGACCCTGTTATCAATTACAACTGGATAGAAGAAACACCCTTTGATGAAGGGCATTCGGAAGGCAGTGTAACACTTGCCGCAAACACACTCGCTGGCGCAGCGAACGGCGACGGTACACTCGCTACCCTCACATTCAAAAGTGTTGACTTTAAAGCATCTACCTTGACCTTAGCTCAATTCTACTTTGTAGATACGACTGGGAAACTTTGGGAAGCTACTATAGAAAATGGGGAGATAGTTTTGCCGCCAGAACCCGCAGAAGCTATCTTGGGGGATATCAACAGCGATGGCATCGTGAATATCCAAGATTTAGTAATCGTTGGTGCCCGTTTTGGTCAGAGAGGACATAACAGTGCCGATATTAACGGTGATGGTCTCGTGGATATCGTTGATCTCGTCCTCGTGGCAAATGCGTTCGGCGCGGAGGCAGCTGCGCCATCGTTGAATCCACAGATATTAAAACAACTCACCGCCGCGGAGGTCAAAGGATGGCTGAATCAGGCACGGCAACTATCGCTTACCGATCCCACATACCTACGCGGTATTACTGTGCTGAAACAGCTTCTTATGGCATTAACTCCCAAAGAGACGGCACTCTTGGCGAACTTCCCGAACCCGTTTAACCCGGAGACGTGGATACCGTATCAACTCGCAAAAGATGCGGAGGTAACATTACACATCTATTCTGTAAACGGTACATTGATTCGGACGTTAACACTCGGATATCAACCTGCGGGCTTCTATTATAGTCGGAGCCGTGCAGCGTATTGGGATGGCAGAAACGCAGTCGGTGAACCTGTCGCGAGTGGCGTGTATTTCTACACCATCACAGCCAGTGACTTTACCGCGACACGCAAGATGTTGATAAGGAAATAGTTGTCAGTACGGTTTTTCTGCGAAAAACCTTTCAGTTGTCGGTTATCAGTTAACGCTTTGTGGCGATTGCTTTATTTCTCACTTGCCACAACACCTCTCTTAACTGAAAACTGAAGACTCTAAAAGTCGAGCACGCAATATTTATTTCAGAAGTGGTATAATTTACTAAAGTTTGGACAATTCGTGTCGCGTTCGCGTTACGTTTTCAAAACGTCCGGTATTTTTTTCTCAGTTTTGCACGCTCAATAAACTCGCAGAAAAAACGACCCTCTTATGTAGGTTGGGTTGAACGGATACCACAAAAACACTGAAAAGGAAGAGAAAATGAAGACCTTCCAGATATACTGTATTGAACAAAGACCGAGAGAAACCCAACGTTTTTCCGTTTTCGGAGGGAGAGGTCAGAAGTTGGGTTTCACTGCGTTCTTGATCTTAGTCCGCGTCTGTTAGATTGGGGGTTTATGTCTCGGCACATCTATCTTCTCGGTTCCGTTCAACCCAACCTACTAAAAATTGTCCAAACTTCAGTATAACTTAAAAGGAGTATAGAAAACATGTTTGAAAAAGAAATCTCCCGTTCGTTTTTATGGTTAGTTAACCTTTGTGTTGTTTTGAGTATTGGAATCATCGGTTGTGGTGGTGACGGCGATGGTGCTAATGAGTGGGTTGGCACATGGGCATTGGAAATTATTGACGGTGAGACTTTTGAAGAAACTTTTGCAGAAGAAGGTGTAGACGTTTCCCTCGATCCCAACAACTGGACATTTAATGCCGATGGAACGATGGAGATGGAATTCGGTATAAAGATTGAAGTGAAAGAGGAAGGCTTAGAAATTTCAGGGAAAGGGTCAATAAATATAACAGGGACTTATTCCCTATCTGGCTCAAACTACACACTCACACCTATAGAAGTAGAAGGAACCGGTCTATTTGAAGAAGAAATAGAACCAGTCGGTCCTACAGACGAAGACACCGGCACATGGTCAAGAACAAGGGATACGCTTACACTAAACAGTGATGATGGTTCTACCATTGTCTTCAAAAAGAAATAAAGCTCAATAGCATTGACCCCTTTAGCGGGCAAGTCTACCGTTGAATCAAAAGGAGTTTACTGTGAAAACGCTGATCCTGAACCGAAAAATTATGCTGTCAATCGTCACAGCAATGTTATTAATATATGGAATACAAGGTACAAACTACGTGCAGGCACAAAACAATGGACCTGAATTGACACCCGTCAGCGACCGGACCCAGCAGGTTCAAGATACGATTGTTGCACTCGTGCCAGGTGTAGATGCTGCCGACGATGTAACGGCTGCACACCTAACTTTAATTACGAGTCTTAATCTGAGCGATCAGAGCATTACAGCACTGAAAGCTGGCGATTTTGATGGATTGTCTGCGTTGCGTTCGCTCTCCTTAGCGAAAAACACACTCAGCACTCTGCCAGCCGACATCTTTTCAGATTTGTCCGCGTTGGTCCAACTTGACTTAGGCAGCAACCAACTCAGCAGTCTGCCCAATGCGGTCTTTTCTGGACTCTCAGCCATAAACAGACTCAACTTGTCTTACAACAGTTTGGACAGTTTATCTGCAAATACATTTTCCGAAATGTCTGCATTGACCGGACTCGATTTAGGTAACAACCAACTCAGCAGCTTGCCAGCAAATATCTTTTCTGGGCTTTCTTCACTGAATTGGCTCAGCCTGTCTTCCAATCGGCTCAGCAGCCTACCTGATGGTCTCTTTGCCGGACTCTCAGCATTAAATTCGCTCTATCTCGGTGACAACACCGTTGGTTTAGCCATCGCTGTGTCCTTGGAGAAAGTTGGAGAAAATCAGTTCAAGGCAACGACAGCCACCGGCGCGCCTTTCGATCTCGTGCTGCCGATTACCGTTACGAATGGGAGCATTGATGGTGGCGCGACCACCATTACAATTGCCGCTGGCAGTGTCGAAAGTGAACCGCTTACCGTGACCCGCACTCCCGGCATATCAGATGCCATCACTGTAAATATTGGCACATTGCCTGAGCTGCCGACAAGCCATTACGGCTATAGTCTAACGAAACCGAGCGGCGATGATACTGCTCTCAGTTTCGCCCTCGGGATCCCGAAGCCTACCGGGGATCCGAACATTAATCATGCCCCAATTTTCACAGAAGGCATTGCCACGACGCGATCCATAGCGGAGAACACACCCGCTGGAAAGAACATCGGCGGTCCCGTCACTGCAACCGATGAAGATGAGGAGGACATCTTAACTTACTCCCTGAGTGGTGCAGATGCGGCATCTTTTGGCATCGTCAGTACGACCGGACAATTGCAAACACAAGCACCGCTCGACTACGAACAAAAGAACACCTACGCCGTAACCGTTACTGTCTCCGATGGCAGTGCTACCGACAGCATCAGTGTCACGATTGATGTCACGGACGTAAAAGAAAACAACGCGCCTGTCTTCGTAGAGGGTGAGGCTACGGAACGATCCATAGCGGAGAACACACCCGCTGGAACAGACATCGGCGGTCCCGTCACGGCTACCGATGAAGATGAGGAGGACATCTTAACTTACTCCCTGAGTGGTGCAGATGCGGCATCTTTTGGTATCGTTAGCACGACCGGACAATTGCAAACCCGTGACCCGCTCGACTATGAAGAGAAGAACACTTATGCTGTCACTGTTTCTGTTTCCGATGGCAATGGTGGAATGGATACTATTGCCGTTGCTATCAATATCACGGACGTAGAGGAGAACAACGCACCGGTCTTCATAGAGGGGGAGGCTACGGAACGATCTGTACAGGAAAACACACCGGCTGGAAAAAATATCGGCAGCCCTGTCACTGCGACCGATGAAGATGAGGAGGACATCTTAACTTACTCCCTGAGCGGTGTAGATGCGGCATCCTTTGGCATTGTTAGTGCCACGGGACAGTTGCAAACACGGGCACCCCTTGACTATGAAAAAAAGAACACCTATTCAGTGGCGGTCCTTGTCTCTGATGGTAAAGGTGGCACGGATGCCATCGGTGTCGCTATTAACGTCACGGATGTAGAGGAAAACAACGCGCCTGTTTTCATAGAAGGTAGCAGCACGATGCGCACCGTGGCGGAGAACACACCCGCCGGTAGAAACATCGGCGGTCCTGTCACTGCGACCGATGAAGACGAGGAGGATGTCTTAACTTACAGTCTCAGCGGTGTAGATGCGGCATCGTTTGGCATCGTCAGCACCACGGGGCAACTCCAAACGCGTGCACCACTGGACTATGAACAGAAGAACGTTTATGGTGTGACTGTCCTTGTTTCTGATGGCAAAGGCGGCACGGATGCCATCGGGGTCGCTATCAACGTCACGGACATAGACGAAACACCGACAGCGCACGCACCGGAGTTCATAGAGGGTAATGCTACGGAACGCTCTATCCCTGAGAATACACCTGCTGGTAGAAACATCGGTGCTCCGGTCACGGCTACAGATGAGGATGAAGATGTCTTGACTTACAGCCTGAGTGGTGTAGACGCAGCCGCCTTTGGCATTGTCAGCACGACCGGACAGTTGAGAACGCGCGCACCGCTGGATTATGAACAGAAGAACACCTATTCGGTGGCGGTTATCGTCTCCGATGGCACACTCACGGACACGATCGGTGTTGCTATTAATGTCACGGACGTAGAGGAGAACCGGGCACCGGTCTTCGCAAGCAGTAGCACGGAACGATCCGTACCCGAAAACACACCGGCTGGCAGAAATATCGGCAGTCCTATCACTGCTACGGATGCCGATGGTGATACCCTGACCTACTCAATTGATGGCGTGGATGCATCGTCGTTTGGCATCGTCAGCACGACCGGACAACTGAAAACCAGTGCCCCGCTTGACTATGAAACGAAGAACGCTTACTCGGTGACCGTTACCGTCTCCGATGGCGACCTCACAGACACCATCAGTGTCGCCATCAAGGTGACTGACATTGAAGAAAACAGGGCACCCGTTTTCGCCGGAGGTAGCACAACGCGAACCATACCGGAGAACACCCCTGCCGGTGTACATATTGGTGAGGCAGTATCTGCTAAAGACACTGACAGCGGCGATACCTTAACGTATACCCTCAGTGGAACCGACGCAGCGTCGTTTGACATTGATGGCACCACTGGACAACTAAAAACCAGTGCCCCGCTTGACTATGAAACCAAAAATGCCTATTCGGTGACAGTAAAAGTCTCTGACGGTATCCTCACAGATACCATCAGGGTTACGATCATTATCACTGATGTAGATGAGAGCAGTGCGCCAACTTTTGCGGGGAATCGCACGACGCGTTTTATCAAAGAGAATACACCAGCGGGTGTCAATGTCGGCAGCCCTGTTTCTGCGACGGATGAAGATGACGATACTTTGACCTACACGCTCAGTGGTACGGATGCGGCAGCCTTTAGGATCGTCAGCACGACGGGCCAGCTGAAAACGCATGCCCCGCTTGACTTTGAAACGCAGAACGCCTACACGGTGACAGTCACTGTGTCTGATGGCGGTCGCACCGATGCCATCACCGTTCTTATCACCGTCCTTGACGTGAACGAAAATCCAGTGACTGTGGACGACTCTTCTCAGCCTGGCACAGGACATAGCGTTGTCAGCATTAGTGAGATTATGTATGGCTCGGAAAGACGCTTTTCGCCATCACAATGGATAGAATTGCACAATGCTGGTCCGGACATTATCAATCTCACAGGCTGGAAACTGATAATTCAGAATGTAAACTCACCAGAATTGACCGGAGTGACAACCCTGCCTAAACCGTTGTTGGAGGCAACAATCACCTTTAAGGATGACTTCTGGGGGGATGCCCCAAGGATTTGGCCGAATGATACCGTTCTGGTCATATCAAGTACAGATAGTAATTCAGGAAACCTCGCTAAAGATCAGATTTATGATCTACGTTGGAGAACGGACCTACCCCTCGGTTTGTGGGGTATAATTCTCAGTCCAGAAGGTTTCTCTATAAAACTGATCGATGATGAAGGGAACTTGGTAGACGAGGCTGGAAACCTTAAGGATAGCACCGTGCAATGGAAGTTACCTTATAGTGAAAACAGAGGTAGAACCAGAGCAGGCAACCGGACCTCGTTGATTCGCCGCTACGTTAACAGTGTGCCGCTCGACGGCACGCAAGCAGGCGGCTGGATTTCCGCCGTGGACGCGAATTTAACAGACGAGCAACGCACCTATTATGGTGATAAGACTGACATCAGCACCCCCGGTATCGGGATCGTCATCAACGAAATTTCCACACAATTCGTTGAATATGATGTTAATCTGGACGGTGTGGTGAATATCTCCGACTTGGTGTTCGTTGCAGGACGGTTGGGACAATCCGGCCCCAACGCTGCAGATGTTAACGGCGACGGCGTTGTCAATGTGAACGACTTGATACTCGTAGCAGGCGCAATTAACGAACCACAAGCGGCACCCTCACTGCACCCAACGGTACTCACAACATTCACCGCTGCCGATATTCGCGGATGGCTGACCCAAGCCCACGGATTAGACCTCACGGATCCGAAGCTGGAAAGTGGTATCCGCTTTTTAGAGCAACTCCTTGCTGTGTTGGTTCCGAAAGAGACCGCGCTGCTGCCGAACTATCCGAATCCGTTTAATCCTGAAACGTGGATACCCTACCACTTGGCAAAGGATGCCGATGTAGCATTGACAATCTACGCCATAGATGGACAAGTCGTCAGAAGGTTAGCACTCGGACATCAACTCGCGGGCATGTATCAAAACCGGAGCCGAGCGGCGTATTGGGATGGTAGAAACGCTTTCGGTGAACCCGTCGCAAGCGGTGTCTATTTCTACACACTCACCGCAGGCGACTTCATTGCTACACGAAAAATGCTAATAAGGAAGTAACATAAGGAGAGCAGATAACTTCACTAAAGTTTGAACAATTTTCTGTAGCATAGGCTGTTAGCCTATGCTTCATCAAGTTTCAGATTATAGGTAATCCTGTTTGTAGTAGGGCAATTTATTGCCCGTCGCACTCACTGCCAAGCAGGGCGATAAATCGCCTTACTACGAACTGACCCTAAGATTCAAACTGGATGAAGTAGTAAATAGAATATCACCGGAAAATTGCGTGACCCGTAAATTCGGAAATCACGCCTATATGGGTTCACAGCGCGTCAACCGCTGCTCCTTATCAAGGGGATTACAGCCGCTATGAAATCTACAAAAATATTACTGACAATTTCCTTCTCAATATGCCTTCTGCTTGGATTGACACCTCGCGCCATGAGCCGTGCTGAGGTGTCGAGCCAATCATCAGGAACATCTAAAGAGCCGAGCACAGCAAATCCAACGAGCCGAGAGAAAGCACTCGACGGGTTAATCATTCTATACGGAACCAAGGAAAACGCGAACACAAGTATCCCACCGCCGCCTATGCAGCAGCTATACCGAAACGGTAATTTCCTTGCGACGGAAGAATCACAGTTCATTGTAACGTACGATGGCTTTACAGATGAAGCACTGGAAGCGTTCCAATATGCAGTCGATATTTGGAACTCGCTTATCCGGTCCCCCGTGCCTATTCGGATTGACGCATCTTTTACAGATTTGGGTGGATTGGAGGATAAAACTATTATTTTAGGCGGGGCACGACCGGCAGGCTGGAAATCGCCCGGATCATTGGATCTCTGGTACCCAGAGGCACTCGCTGATCTGAGAGCCGATAGAGACCTCGCGGCTGGCGAACCCGATATTATCACAAGATTCAATAGCCACGAAGACGCAAATTGGTACTTCGGCACAGATGGAAATACACCAGCAGGAAAAACGGACTTTGTTAGTACTGTGCTGCATGAGATCGCTCACGGTCTCGGTTTTTTCAGTTTTGCGAGGGTAGAACAGAGAGCCTTTGCCAGATTCACTTTGTCCGGTGGAACAACGGGTCGGTTGAGGGGTGGTAATCCTGATTTGCCTTATATTTACGATTTTTTTGTTGAAAATGGAGCCAAGAAAACGGTTATGTCCTTCTCGGATCCTTCCTTTTCTCTTGAAAATCAACTCACGAGCAACGATCTTTTCTGGAACGGAAAAAAAGGCGTTGAAGCGAACGCGGGTATCCTCCCGCATCTCTATGCTCCCAGTTCATGGGGGCAAGGTTCAAGCTACACGCATTTGGATGAGGTAACTTTTCCGGCTGGCGACGTGAACGCTTTAATGACCCCATATCTTGCCAATCAAGAAGCGATTCATGACCCGGGTCCCGTTGCACTCGGTATGCTTACGGATATAGGCTGGACAATCAACAACGCACCGGTGTTCACCGACGGTTCCAGTACCACACGCCCAATGGTAAACAGAAGCATCAGGAATCCAGTGTTGGCAGCAGATGCGGATAATGACGCACTTACCTATTATCTCAGTGGCCCCGATGCAGCGGTTTTTGACATTGATAGCACAACTGGACAATTGAAAACCAAGGCAGCACATAATTACAATAACAAGGCATCCTATACAGTGACTGTTACCGTTTCCGATGGGAGTCTGATTGATGAAATCACTGTCACCATCAATGTCATCAGCCCAGAAACTGGAACACCGACAAATAGCAGCCCGAGTTTCGTAGACGGCAGTCACACCACTCGCAGTGTGGCAGAGAATACCGCGAAAGGTGTAAACATCGGTAAACCGATCACAGCAACAGATGCGGATAATGACGCGCTCACCTATACCCTCAGCGGGTCCGACGCGGCATCTTTTGAAATTGATAATACCACGGGGCAACTGAAGACCAGTGCCGAGCTGGATTATGAAACAAAGAACACCTATACTGTAACAATTACCGCCTCCGATGGTAACGTCGCGATTACCATTACTGTCATTATTATTATCATCGATGTGGACGATCAAAAAAGCCCAACGCTCACGCTAACTTCACAACCCCTCACCGAAACGACGCTGAACGGCAGTATTGTGACGCTGACTTTGAACAATCGAGTCTATGAAAACTGGCTCAGCGATCCTGTAACAGTCTCTGGTATCCCCGGCGTAACCGTCAGGCCTTTTGATGTAACCCGTCTAAGTGATACGCAACTGTCAATCCAATTGACATTCTACGGTACAGACCTCAACACCGACGCGACCCTCACTTTCACAGTGAAAGCGGATGCTATCGCGAACTACGATGGACCCGCACTCACCGCGACAACGGAGGTCACAGCGAATGCGGAATCCGTGGTTGCATCAACGATAACGCCGCTAAGGGAAGATACCCTAAATGGAGGTGTCGTCACATTAACGCTAAACGGCGGTATTTATGAATCTCAGTATACTGTCGGAAACAGTGTGACGGTATCGGGTATCCCCGGTGTCACTGTTAACATCTATAATGTGGAACGCCTCAGCGGGACGCAGGTGAACGTTGCGCTTATATTTGATGGCACGGATTTTGACACCGATGCCACACTCACCTTCACAGTCGGAGCGAATGCAATCGTAGGGTACAACGGCACGGCACTCACGGCGCAATTACCCGTCAGCGCGGTCGTAGAGAAGACCCCAATAATAACCGCTTATGCACCACAACTGTTGACGGAGGCAACCCTTAATGAAAGTATCGTTACACTCACACTGTCAAGCGGGATGTATACGCAATCGAGTGCCGACATCAGCAGCGCAGTGCAAGTCTCTGGTATCGCAGGCGTTACGTTTCTCCAATCCGACGTAGTGCGCGTCAGTGATACAAAGATAACCGTTAAACTGACCTTCGATGGTACGGACTTTGACACCGATGCGATGGTTACCTTCACAGTTGGCGCGGATGCTCTCGCGAGCTATGATGGTGCCGCGCTTATCGCAGCGATACGTGTCGCCGCCATAGTCGAAGAAAGACCTACAATAACGACTTTTGCGACACAACCTTTGACGGAGGCAACCCTCAACGGAAGTATCATCCGCCTCACGCTCAACAACGGCACTTACATACAATCTAACGCTGATATTGATAGTGTTGTGACAGTTTCCGGTATCGCAGGCGTTAGTGTTGGATTTTTTGGCGTGGAACGCGTCAGCGACACGGTAATTATCCTTGAACTTGAATTCAATGGTAACCTTGACAGCAACGCCACGCTCATTTTCACAGTGGGCGCGGAGGCTATTGTTGAATACGATGGTCCTACACTCATCGCACAAATAACTGTTAACGGCGGGCAGGAATCGGTTGTTGCATCAACTGAGACACCGTTGACAGAAACAACATTGAACGGAAGTGTGGTAACGCTGACACTCAACGGCGCAATTTATGAACGCTCTACCTTTGACCTCAGGGATGCAGTGTCGGTATCTGGCATTGACGGTGCCACTTTTCACTGGTTCGATTTGGACCGCGTCAGTGATACGGAACTGACGGTCGAACTGACATTTAAAGGCAACATTGACACGGATGCCACGCTCACCTTTACAGTGGGTGCGGACGCTATTGCCGAATACGACGGCCCCGCACTCATCGCACAAATAACCGTCACCGGCGGCAAGGAATCCGTGTCGGCATCAACGGAAGCACCCTTGACAGAAGTAACGCTGGATGGCAGTGTCGTTACGCTGACACTCACCGGACGGACCTATGAGCGATCCACCTTCAGGATCAGAGATGCAGTGTCGGTCTCCGGGATAGATGGCGTAACAATCCCTTGGCATGAACCTGATCGAAAAAATGACACACAGATCACCATCGAACTGGAATTCAACGGCGACTTTGACGCGGATGCGTTGCTAACTTTTACAATTGAGGCGGACGCCCTGTTAAGATATAACGGTCCCGCACTCACCGTACAAATACCTGTTACCGGCACTCAGGAATCGGTGGTTGCTTCAACCAAGGCACCCTTGACGGAAGCGACATTGGATGGCAGCATCGTTACCTTCACAATCAGTGGTCGTAATTATGTGCGGTCTTCTTATGATATCGAGCGCGCCATGACGTTGGCTGGCATTGATGGCGTGACCATAGACGATGTAGACCGAAACAGTAATATGGAGATCGCAGTAGAACTGGCATTCAACGGCGATT
>JAJEEK010000081.1 GCA_022821065.1 Candidatus Poribacteria bacterium | reverse complement strand
GCGGCTGCCGTTTTCGCCCGATCTCGATATAGTGTATTCCCGAGGTATGTAGAAGGTGCGCGCGACTGTAACCACCCGAGTAGTTCTCCTCCATCTGGTAGAAGGTGCTCTGGTGCCACTGTTGTCTTTAGGGCATCTTCTGTCTCGGATAGTGCCGAAGCGTCATTTATGTTTTTTGCTACTTCCGACATTAGGAGTTCTGTTTTCTTTGCTGTGGGACCGTGCCAGACCCCGTAGATATATCTGCCTTCGTGCTGAACTGCCGTCCAATCGCCTCGTTCAGTACCACATGAAGTTAATATCAAACTCAAGAAAAGGCAGACACTGAAGCAGAAACGGTGGAATTTCTCAAAAATACTTGTTGTTATGTGTTTCATCCGCGAGAAAACTCCCGACAGCGTTTCCTTACCACTGCTCTGCAAGTTGATTGTAAAGATCGTCTATCAGTTCGTCTACAATACGCCTCTCAGCCTCTTCACGGGTTTCCGGCGGTTCAGCCCGCCCCGAGACGATGTAGAAGTCGTGAACTTGGAGGTAGTTATCCGCTTGAGCGATCATGTTGTTACGAACCCTGTCAAGGAATTCATACTCGACCTGTAGCGTCATGCGGACCATTTCGACCTGCCCTTGAGGTCCGTAATCCTGTTCCCGTATATCAAAATCTTGTATTCGTATTGTAAGTTCGGAATCGTTGCCGTCTCGCCATTTCCTGTTGAAACGTTGCGTCAGTTTTTCGTGGATGACTTCATCGTAAGGACGCTGTGAGGCGTTATCGTAAGAGAAATCGGCATCCAAAATTTCAATAGGTGCGATACGGATCGTGCTGATATGCTCTAAGTACTCCGATTTGGAGACATACCCGCATCCGGAAAGTATGCTTAGCCATATTGGTATCCCTAATACAAATACTGCTTTAGACATTTTATTCTCCGAGTTGTGTTGGAATGTTGGATTCAGTTTACGTTAAATATTAAAGGCAGTTCTGCGAGTTTATCTTCAAAAGGTCAAACCGTTGGGTAAAGCGGGTTGTCGAAATTTTACAGGTGATGCCTTCGGACGCGGTGCTTTCTGTTTTTTGCCGTAAAATACACTTTTGACGGTATCGACAACAAATTGTTTATAAGTAGGCGATAGTAAAACGACAAACACAAGAACGAGTAAAATAAGGACTATCGCTAAAAAATAGGTTAGCCATTTCTGATCGAGTAGATCACCTTTATCAAGGGCGTGTTTAGTTGTATCGCGACGTGTTCTCATGGATATGGTCTCTCCACATGATGGCGTACTTATTTGTGAGTGTCACTGTGCCATTACTTTAAGAAATCGGATGCATCAAATTATGGATATTATAGCACAAAAACAGTTCGCATGCAAAATTTTTAATTCGGTATTGTGGAAGGTGCGATTAATGGAGGGCAGGACCCTTTAATTTTTTTTGTACGGAAAAAAACGCAGGTTCCCTCATGCTTTAGCTTGGGGTTATTGACTGTCTGGATCAGGATTTTCAAGATTAAAATAGGGTGAAGGATTTTTCCTTCACCCTATTTATTTATCCGTTCTCATTACGATTGTGCGGATTTTCAACAAACGACTATCGAGAGCGTCCTTTCGGCAGGCGTGGTGAGGAGCGTCGGTCGCGGTAGTCTCGATTATCGCGTTGGTCGTATCTTCCGCCTCCGCCGCGTCGGTCGCGCGAGTCGTTTCCTCTTCTGTTGTCTCGGTAATCGCGTGAATCTCGATTGTCCCGATAGTTGGAACGATTGCCATCGCGAGGTTCTCTGGGTGAGAATTCACGGTCATCGCTTGATTCGATATTCAGTTCTTCAACAGGGACACCGTTAGCGGCGACGAGTGCTAAATCGACGCGGTCTTGCTCGTCAATTGTGAGAATTCGGACAGTGACTTCATCCCCGACTTGCATGACATCTTCGGCTCGTCGGACATAGCCATCTCCCATCTGTGAGATATGAACGAGTCCATCTTTACCGGGTAAGATTTCGACGAATGCGCCAAAAGATGCGGTTCGTACGACTTTACCGGTGTACTCTTTACCGATTTCGGGCATAGCGGTGATGGCTTGGATTTTTTCCTCAGCGCGTTTGACATCTTCAGCACTTGTCCCCGCGATTTCGACAGTCCCATCGTCTTCGATATTGATGGTTGTACTTGTCTCCTCTTGGAGGCCCTGTACAGTTTTACCACGAGGTCCGATGAGGTCTTTAATTTTCTGTTGTGCGATTTGTAGGGAGTGGATGCGTGGTGCGTAGGGCGAAAGTTCTGCCCGTGGCTGTGCGATAACGGCGTTCATCTGTTCGATGACAGCGAGGCGCGCTTCTTTGGCTTGATGGATTGCGCGTCGCATCAATTCAGGTGTAACGCCTTCAATCTTGATGTCCATTTGCACAGCGGTAACGCCTTCACTTGTTCCGGCTACCTTAAAGTCCATATCGCCGAGAAAATCTTCGGTACCGAGCATATCGGTGAGTATAGCTTCCTGTTCACCTTCTTTAATAAGCCCGACCCCTATTCCTGCGACGGGGTTTTTAATGGGGACACCTGCGTCTAAGAGTGCGAGTGTTGCGCCACAGACGGTTGCCATAGAAGATGAAGCATTAGATTCCAATATCTCCGAAACGACGCGGATGGTATAGTGGAAATCTTCCTTATCTGGTATGACGGGTTCGAGTGCTTTTTCTGCGAGTGCTCCGTGTCCGATTTCACGGCGGCCGGGTCCCATCATGCGTTTGACTTCGCCGGTGCTAAAAGGCGGGAAATTGTAGTGTAAAAAGAAGGAGCGTCTTGCTTCCCCGTCAAGTCCACGTTGGACGTCCTCATCTCCAGATGTTCCGAGTGTCGTAACACAGAGGGCTTGGGTCTGTCCTCTGCTAAAGAGAGCGGAGCCGTGTGTATAGGGGAGTAGAGAGACTTCACCGGAGATAGTGCGAATATCGGTTACACCGCGCCCGTCTACACGTTTCCCTTCCGTCAAAATCGCTTGTCGCATCTCTTCTTTTTCGATTTCACTTAAAATAGAGATGGTGTCTTTTGTTGCATTCGGGTCAACGTCTTCTGGTACCTCTTCAAGGATTTCGGAGAGTACATCTTCTTGGACTTGCTCGAGGTAATCCTCACGTGATTTCTTGTCAGCCATACCGATGGATTCCCGAATGCGTGAAGTGGCAAGATTCCGGACGCGTGTACTGAGGTCTGATTCAACACTTTTAGCGGTATAATCGCGTTTCGTATTGCTACATCCTGCTGCGAGTCCTTCTTGAAGTTTGATAATCTCTTTTATCTGTGCGTGTGCAGTGATAATGGTATCAATGACTTCATCTTCAGGGATTTCGTGTCCCCCCCCTTCAACAGACATAACGGCATCTGCTTTTCCACTGACGAATAGCTCCATATCAGAGGCGTGTAATTCCTCATAAGTTGGGTTGATGATCAATCGGTCTTCAATTCTTCCGACAGTGACGGCTGCGACGGGTCCATTAAAAGGAATATCAGAAATAGATAATGCGGCGGAGGTTCCGATAAGTGCGGGGACGTCCGCGGGATGGACACCATCCGATGAAAAGACGTTACATAATACTTGTACCTCAGCCTTAAAGTCCTTTGGAAAAAGCGGGCGGATACAATGGTCTATAAGTCGAGCGACGAGTTGTTCTGAGGATCCGGGGCGTGGTTCTCGTCTACCATACACTGTCGGTATACGCCCGTTGGCATAAGCCCTCTCACGGTAATCTACTGTTAATGGAAAGAAATCAAGGTCGTGTTCACTATCATCGGCCACGACTGTGACCAAGACGACTGTCCCACCGTATTGTACCCAGACAGCACCATCTGCCTGTTTCGCAACTTTTCCGGTTTCAATGGATAACTTCTCGCTTCCAAGTTGCATTTCAACTTTCATTTATATGCTACTCCTGTATTCCAATTTTCCGTCGTGCCACCATATATGAACAATAAAGGGGCGATGCAATGACTGTCCCTGCTTGAGAGACCTATTGCCGACTTGACGATGCTAACCACATTATTTACGATGAGATCGTACCGTGCGAATGAGACGCGTTCGGTAGTTGTTAGGCACAAAATTGCGAGCGTTTCGTTCTGCTTGTGCCGGTATAACAATGTACTTAGCACCCATACAATAACCTAATTTACCTTAATCCGATGGTGTCACGAATTCCGAGTTCACTAATTAAACGGTAATAGCGCGTAACGTCTTTCTTATATAGATACCGTAACAAGCGACGTTGTTTACCAACCAAGCGGTAGAGTCCATGGCGTGAGTGATGATCCTTGCGGTGTGTCCGAAAATGTTCAGTGAGTTGTCGAATACGCGCAGTCAAAATTGCCACTTGTGCCTCTGGGGAACCGGTGTCCTGTTGATGTATCTGATACTTTTGGATTAATTCTTTTTTCTCTGCTGCACCAATTGCCAATTACCTTCACCTCCTTCTTACAATTTTAGGAGTTTGCAACTTTATCAATCTCATAAGGGGAGCAGTGTGAGGCACCGATGCCTGTCCTGTATTATATGAAATGGTGATTCAGTTACATTAGGGAAATCGTTCCCATCGTTATTTAATTTGGTACGTATATAATAACACAAATCGGTTGCGAATTCAAATTAAACTCATAATCTCAAGCAGGATGGGTATCTAACGGATGCTTTTAGATAAGCGGTTCGTCTCTGCGAGAATCTGCTTGGCAGTGTTGATATCGCGTTGTATTTGTTGAATCAGTGCCTCAGGGTTGGGGAACTTCTGCTCATCTCTAATTTTCTCTATGAAAAAGATTTCTATGGATTTGCCGTAGATTGTTTCATGAAAATTAAAAAAATGGCATTCTATCTGAACAGTTGTGCCGTCAAACGTAGGACGGACTCCAATATTCAACACGCCATTCAACCGTTGTCCTTCCACTTGTGCTCGAATGGCGTAAACGCCATTCGGTGGGCAAACCTGTCCGTGTGTGTCTATGTTGGCTGTTGGGAATCCGATCTGTCTTCCGCGTCCATCGCCGGGAATGACGTTCCCGATCAGAGAATAATAACGTCCCAACAGTTGCGAAGCGCGTTGCGGATCTCCCTGCGTCAGTGCTTCTCGTATCCGGGTGCTATGGATAGGTGCTCCGTCAATCTCTGTTGGGGGAACGATGGTAACCTCAAACGGATATATTTTGCTGAACTCTACCAATTTTTCCGCGTTGCCGGCTCGATCTTTTCCGAACTGACAAGCGTACCCGACAACAACATGTCTGGCTCGGCATTTTTTTAGGAGGACGTGTTCCACGAAGTGTTCCGGTGACATTGCTGCTATCTGAGCATCAAAACTGAGCATAATAATTTTGTCAATATTGAGTTGCTGAAGGATTTCGACGCGTTTGGAGAGTGGAGTTAGGAGAGGCGGGCAGCGTTCGGGGGCAAGGAATGCGAGAGGGTGCGGATAAAAGCCGATCAAGACGCTCATTAACTGATGCTGTGAGGCACGTTTGAGAAGTGTATCAATGACGGTTTGATGCCCGATGTGAATCCCGTCAAACACGCCGAAAGTGACGACTGTGTTTCTCTCGAATTCGGCTATATCATTCAACCGACAAGTTGTAGGAGCGATTTGTAAATCGCTCCTATGACTGGCGTTTTCCACGTGCTTAGTCCTTCCGTCAATCCGTATATTTCGAGGAACTTTGCTCCATATAGCGTTGTGCGGTTTGAACAAGTGTTGTGAGTGCAGTTAGGTAATGGTCGACGATCCTGCAGCCTGCGGCACGGGCGTGTCCGCCGCCTTCAAATTCAGCTGCGAGTTGGCTGACATCAACATGTCCTTGGCTTCTCAGACTTACTTTCGTGCTTCGGTCCGTCATTTCAGAGACACAGAGTGCCACCTCGACACCAGCGATTGCTTGAATTTGGTTCACAATACCTTCTACGGCATCAGCGTTTGTTCCTGTTTTACGGAGCATCTCTTGTGTGGCATAAACTGAAGCGATTTTTCCGTTATTGGTTACTTGTAATGTCCTGAGAACTTCGCTTAGCAGGCGCAGTTTAGCGACGGGGAGTTGTTCATAAACGTTCCGATAGACTTCATCTGGTGCGAATTCGCCGATTTCAATCAATTCCGCTGCAATCTGATGTGTTTCAGGAGTGGTATTGCTATAGCGAAAACAACCGGTATCGAACATGATACCTGTATAAAGACAGAGAGCACACGCTTTGCCTATTGGGGTTTGATAGTGTTTAATAAGTTTATAGACAATTTCTGAGGTGGAAGAGGCAGCGGGCATAATGAGGTTTATGTCGCCGAACGCCTCTGCTGTGGCGTGATGGTCAATGTTAACGAGTTTGTGTATTGGTAGTAAGGTTTTAGAAAGGGGTTTTCCGATTCGCTCAAGTGTGCTTGCGTCTAATACAACGAGTACTTCTGGACGATATGTCTCAACGGCATTAACCCCCTCAATGATATCCCAACCCGGGAGGAATTTGTAGTTTTTAGGTACCGCGTCTGTATTAAATACTTTAACAGATTTCCCAATCTCCGAGAGAAAAGTATATAGCGCGAGTTCCGACCCGATTGCATCGCCATCAGGATTAATATGCGTTGAGAGTGCGAAGCTGTGATACCGATCAAATACGGCGAGGAGTGTGCTATAGTTTGGCATGCCAGTTGTGTGTAGCGTCTTCATGTAATATCTGCTGTCTGATTATCGGAAGCCTCATCTTCTGAATTAACGGACTTCAGAAGTCCATCTATTCTCAATAAGTAATCAGCGGATTCATCAATAGCGAACCGGAGTTCTGGCGAATAGCGGAGGGTGAGTCGTTTTCCGATTTCTCGGCGTAGGAATCCTGCTGCACTTTTCAGTCCGGCAAGTGTTTTCTCTTTTTGTGCGTTGTCCCCGATAACGCTCACTTTGACATCAACATATTTCAGGTCTGGTGACACTTCTGCCTGTGTGACAGTACAAAACGCGACACGCGGGTCTTTAACGGAGCGTTGGATGATTTCGCTAAGTTCCCGTTGAATGAGGGCTGCGACGCGATCTTGCCTTCTACTATCTGCCATGTATTTCTACCTCAACATCAAGTTTTGTCTTGCGATTTATGTTTTATTAGAAAAAGAATTCTGTTTCATAATCGATGAGTTCAGCATCGACATTTGCCTCAACAAAATTAACGACGTGCGATATAAGTTTGTTGAGGTGTGCGCTATCGTTGGAAACGGATACCGCTGCTAATACAGCAAGCTGGTGTGCATCTAACGCTTCAACCTCTGCGACAGCGATATTGAAACGATTTTTAAGTTTAGCAATAAGACTTTTGACGACCCGACGTTTCGCTTTCAACGATTGGCTGTCTGGGATACGTAGCCGGATTTTACAAACACCGATGTGCATAAATTTAGAAGTCGATTAATTGCAAGAGTAGGCGCGGTTTTCAACCGCGCCGTTTCAAGAATAGGTTATCCTATCACAAAGCCTCTTATGAAAGCGTACGTGCGATTTCTTCGTGGACATAACATTCAAGAACATCGCCGACCTTTAGGTCATCAAATTCTTCGATGCCTATACCGCATTCATAGTTTGCTTGGACTTCGTTTACATTTTCCTTGAATCGACGAAGGGAATTGACTTTTCCCTCATGAATCAAGCGATTGTCGCGAAGGACACGAAGCGGTTGATTGTACGAGATACGTCCCCAATTGACGTAGCTGCCAGCGACTAAACCGAGGCGTGGCACTTTAAACAGTTCCCGGATCTCTGCCCGTCCGATGACGACCTCTCGAACTTCTGGGTCGAGTAAGCCTTCCATGGCTGACTGAATGTAGGAAATGAGGTTATAGATCACGTTGTAGGTACGGACATCAATTCCCTCCAATTCCTTGGCTTGTACTGCCTCAGTTGTTGGGTGAACGTTGAAACCGACGACAATAGCGTCAGATGCGGAAGCGAGCAAAATATCAGTTTCGGTGATTCCGCCGACTGCTTGGTGAATGATGTTAATTTTGACTTCATCAGTCCCTAATTCGAGTAAGGATGAGGCGACCGCTTGTACGGAGCCTTGGACATCGCCTTTAAGGACGACGTTCAATTCTTTAATTTCACCTTCTTGAATTTGTTGGTATAGGTTTTCCAAGCTGACGTGGCTGTTTGTGCCAAGTTTCTCCGTTCGGTATTGATCTAGGCGTGTTTCACTAATTGTGCGTGCGTCTTTTTCAGATTCAACCACGTAGAATTTATCACCTGCTTCAGGTACACCTGTAAATCCGAGTACTTCTACAGGTGTTGAGGGCCCGGCTCTTTTCATCCGTTTGCCAAGATCGTCGATCATTGCTCTAACTTTTCCGGAATATCTACCGGAAATAAAAAAGTCGCCGACCGTTAGTGTTCCGGACTGTACCAGTACAGTGGCGACGGTGCCGCGTCCTTTATCGACCTCAGCTTCGATGACTACCCCGCGTGCGGGTTTATCTGGGTTTGCCTTGAGTTCAAGGAGTGCTGCCTCCAAAAGTAGCATTTCAAGGAGGAAGTCAATACCAGTTCCTTCTGTAGCGGAGGTTTCCACACAAATTGTTTGCCCACCCCAATCTTCAGGGATGAGTTCATGTTCAGATAATTGTTGTTTTATATAGTCTGGTCGTGCGCCGGGGACATCGATTTTGTTGATTGCGACAACGATAGGGACTTTAGCGGCTTTTGCGTGGTTAATGGCTTCAATTGTTTGAGGCATTACGCCGTCGTCGGCTGCAACGATAAGTACGACGATGTCAGTTGCTTGTGCCCCTCGTGCGCGCATAGAAGTAAAAGCGGCGTGTCCTGGTGTATCCAAGAAAACGACGCTTCCACCCTCCAAAGTTACATGATATGCCCCGATGTGTTGTGTGATATTCCCGGCTTCAGATTCACTGATGTTTGATTGACGTATGGCATCCAAGAGGGAAGTTTTGCCGTGATCAACGTGTCCCATGATTGTAACAACTGGTGCACGAGGTTTTAAAGATTCAGGTGGGTCTGATGTCTCAGCTAATAGTTCTTCCTCAAGTGTTTTCGCTTTGATGGTTTCAAACCCTAAGTGCTCTCCAAGCATGACGAGCGTATCGTAATCAAGTCTCTGGTTTATATTTGCCATCACTTTCAATTTCATGAGTTGCATAATCAGTGCCGACGGTTGCAAGTCGAGTGATGCGGCGAGATCAGAAACGGTCGCGCCTTCTTCGATTTGCAAACGGTTGGAGGCGTTTTTGACGGGCGTTTCATTTGTGGATACAACATCCTTGTCGGATTCGGTTGTTAGTTCAGATTCTATTAATGCGACTGTATCCGCGTCAAGTGATGTCATATCATTTTTAACACGGACCCCAAGATCCTTCAAGAAGGCGATAAGTTCCTGGGGCGTTAGATCGTATTGTTCTGCCAATTCGTAAACCCGCGTGCCTTGTTCGTGATTTTCCTCACGCTTATCTTTAGTGGATCTTCGCCGCTGCCGTGGGGCTCTACTCATAGGAGTACCTCCTTTTTGCTGTTGTACTATCAGATTCTTTTGTCCGTTGAAGAAGGGTCTTCTCAAATTGTTCTATAACCGCGTGTGCAAGGTGTGTCCGTAATAGTGAATTAATGCGTCTCGGCGCCTTAAACGCTTTCAGGATACAGGGTTCGGAGCGGCAAACATAAGCCCCGCGCCCGTGTAACTTTTTTTCGTTGTCGAGTCGTAGTGTTCCATCTTTTTCGCCGACGAAGCGGATTAATATCGGTTGTGGAAATTTTTCTCGACACCCAATACAAGTCCGAATAATATCCCTCAACAATTTCACCCACTTTTCGATTTTAATGGATACTCCGATAAATCTCGATACATGTGAGTTTGATAAAAGGCTTACATTTATGCCTTAGGTTCCGAAAGTGGAGCCAGGCAGAGATCTGAAATGTTTAGATCAAACTGACGTTATTGAGATTCGACATCGAAATCGTCTTCGACATCGAAATCATCATTATCGCTGTTCTCGCTAAGCGATTCAGCGTTTTCTTCTACAGTTTCGGTTTCAAAAGTATCTGTATCTACTGTACTATCGTCTACATGTTCAACATCTGCTGAACTGGTAGGATCGGCATCTGGTTGTTCTTGTTGATTTTCGTGAGAATCTTCATCATGCGTGTCTGTTGTTTGCTCAGTATCATCGGATTTGAAGAGTTCATTGATTGAAACAGTATCTTCAGATTCACCTTTTATGTCAACCTTCCATCCGGTTAATTTTGCGGCGAGCCGAGCATTCTGTCCACGTTGTCCGATGGCTAATGAGAGTTGGTTGTCTGGTACAATGACGCGCGCGCTTTTATTTTCCTCGTCGAGTTCGACTTTTTTGACGACGACTCGTCCCAAAGCATTTGCGATAAAAGCGTTTGGGTCTTCGCTCCATTCGACGAGATCAATTTTTTCGTCATCAAGTTCACTGACGATAGCACGAACACGAATTCCTTTGACGCCGACACATGTGCCGACAGCATCTATTCCTTCCTCGACGGCTCTGACTGCGACTTTTGCCCGATTGCCTGGATCGCGTGCGACTGCCATGATTTGGACTTGTCCATCGTAGATTTCGGGGACTTCTTGTTCAAATAACATTGCGACGAGGTCTCGGTGTGTTCGTGATACGATGACTGGTGCCCCGCGCATCTCGTTTTTCACATTTAATATTAGGCATTGCAAGCGTTTACCGCGTTCGTAGTTGTGTGAACGCGGCATCTCTCGCGGTGGTAAAAAGGCTTCGGTCTGTTCGAGGTCTAAGATAATACCACCCCGTTCAAATCGCTGAACATAACCGGTGACCACTTCGCCCTCGCGTCCAGCGAATTCCTGATAGATTTTTTCGCGTTCAGCCTGTTTGATTTTTTGGAAAAGGATCTGTTTTGCCAGCTGTGCTGGGATCCGTCCGAATTCGCTTGGATCGATTTCGACGTTCAGTACCTGTCCGATTTCAATGTCTTCTTGGAGTTGTTTGGCTTGCTCTATCGGGATTTCTGTGGAGAAATCGCGCATAATATTAACGACCTGCTTAGGGACGTAGCAGCGTATATCACTGGCTTCCAAATTGATCTCAACAGAAACGTCGGCATCAGCGCCATAAACTCGGCGTGCTGCGGCACGAAGTGCTTCTTCTATCGCCTCAACAAAAACCTGTTCAGGTAAATCTGTTTGTGCTGTATTCTGACGAATAGCGTTCTGGAGGTCCTTTAACATGTGTGCTTGCCTTTCCGTGTTACCACTGTAAATGTATATGTGCCGTGCGAATCTGTGAAATTTCAACAGAGATGTTCTTTCCGCCGGTTTGTGCTAAGACAACCGTTTCGGGGCGGACTTCTACGACGACCCCTTGAACATGGTATTCTTGTTGGTTTTCCGATTCGGAGTTGACTTCGATACGGACAGTCCGCCCACAATTTCGCTGAAAGTCCCTGGCAGTTCGTAAAGGTCTATCTATTCCAGGTGATGCGACTTCTAACTGTGTATAGTTGGCGAAAAACTCATGGACTTCTAAAATCGGTTGTACGATATGATTCACGGCTTGGCAATCTTTCACCGAGAGTCCATCTGGTTTATAGATGAGGAGTCGCAAAGTCTGCCGGTGCGTTTCTACATCCACGAGTTCGATACCGTCGCTATCAAGTATCGGTGTTAACATCTCAATAATAGCGTTTTTTTCGGTTGTTGTCATGTCCACCTATGAAAGCATCCTATATGAAATTATAAAAAAACGCGAATTATCCCAATAATAGAGGTCCCTCGCGGTTAGTTCTATGTTGTGTTGTGCAGTTGAGAGGAGTCGCACTGAGGTACAAGTGTCTCCATCTAATTTTCTGATGACTGCTTAACACAACTTCTATCGATTGCCAAGTAACGGCTTATCAATTGTCGTCTATCACTGATATCGTTACATAATACCTGTTTTCCTTGATTTAGTCAAGTCAATTCACGACCCTCAGAAAACCATTGGATCGAGGACTCATGTGTTTGAAAAAACTTGATAACCTCGCCGTTTGAATCTCCTTTTGTTGGACTCGGATTGCTAACCAAACCATCGCCATAGGTAGAATCGGCGTAAATTATGACATAATTGTATCATATCCAATGCTATAAGTCAAATTAAAAAGCTGCTTCTGCTTCACTGTCTCTGGGAGATGGGTCAAATTGTCGAAGGCATTCAATCATCAGTGATATGCTAAAGAGGGTATCGCGCGTTTCATAGTTTTCATAGTAAAACGCGAAAGTTGATCAATTTTAAAACCGTTTAGAACATAGGAAATGACTGTGTTTTCAGTGTTTTTTCAGATACCTCGTCAGGCGTTACTATGAAATTTGTGTTGGGTTGTCGGTATCTGGATCGAGAGTTAGTAGAAAGGAATTTCATTTTCTGGAAAAGTACGCTATAATATTCAACATGAGCATGTTTCGTGAACACTGGATCGGCGGGTTAGTGGCTTACAGCACCTTCTTCATCATTTCGCTTGTCGCTACTATTGCTGTTCCAATCTTCTATGATACGGTACCGGAGACGTGGAATCCGACGATTCCGCCGGTGTTGGATTTTCTACAGATCATCGGTTGTTTTGTTATCGCTGTGCTGTTCGGACTCTGGCCAGATGTTGATATTAAGAGCAAGAGTCAAAAGATATTTTACAGTGTCCTGTTTACAGTCAACGTTGTGTTAATTGTTTTTTTACAAAAGTACTTGGAATCGGCACTATTGGGTCTATTTGCGATGCTCCCGATTATGAGTAAACACCGCGGATGGACGCACGCGAAGATTACGATGATTCTGCTTCCCGGTGTGTTCCTTTTAATCCCGATCTATGCGAACTATCCGGAATGGACATCGGGTGATAACCTCGTGTCAGATTTCTATGGATTACGAGATTGGGATGACCTTTTAGATGCCCTCCTTAGTGGTTTTCCATTTTATGTTGCAAGTTTTATCGGTTATGCGTCGCACCTACATCTGGACGGTATTCTTTTCCGTTCACGGAAAGCACAACGGCAGAAGGCACGGGCGAACCAATGAAGATAGTATCCCACACATTCCGAGAACTCTTGGACCATAAGGCTTTACAAGCACTCGGTAATTTCGCCAAGAAGCGAGGCGTGAAACTCTATCTCGTTGGTGGCAGCGTCAGGGACCTGTTGCTCGAACGCCCAACGACGGATATTGATTTTGCCTTAGCCTCGGATGCGATTGTGTTTGCGAAGGCATTTGCAGCAAGCATCAGGGCGACATGCATTGTGCTTGAAGAGAGTCCAGCCACTGCCCGCGTGATTGTTAAACAGTCCAATGTTTCAGTGGTATCGTGGTTCAGCATGGATTTCGCGCAATTCCGCGCGGCGTCGCTCATTGAGGATTTACGTCTACGGGATCTCACGATTAATGCGATGGCAGTTGTGTTTGAAAATGCCGAGACGGTTACAAAGTGGTCGCGTGAGCGGAACGCCTTTCACGTAATTGACCCGTGTGGCGGTATGAATGACTTAGAGGTAGGTCTGCTCCGATTTCCGAGTGAGAGGGTGGTTCGAGAGGATCCGGTGCGTCTGCTACGGATTTATAGATTCGCAGCGCAGTTGGATTTTGAGATTTCTGAAGCTGCGATTGCTTTGGTTGTAAAACATCGGCTCTTGCTGTCCAGTGTAGCGATGGAGAGATGTCGTGATGAATTAATCAAAATTTTTAAGGTTAAAGAGGCGTATCCGCACTTAAGACAATTGGAGACAGTAGGGTTACTTAAACAGGTTGTTCCATCTATTATAAACCCGGATAGTGCTTGGCGTTCACTTAAGGATTTTGAAGAAAGTCCGATTCCTGCAGGACTTGGTGCTTATTGGAATGGGTTTAATGACTATCTTCGAGAGGAATTGGGGGTGGAAGCGGATCGACGTGTGTTCATCAAACTTGCTTTCCTCTGTGGAGACAATCCGAGAAGTGTCGGTAAACACCTACGGTTAAGCCAAAAAACAGGGCAGTTTATGGCAAATCTCATATCAGGAAGTACAGCATTGAAACGGATAATGCCAGAGCTGACGGAAAAACGGATAATAGACTTTCTCAGAACGTATATGTCCGATTGGTGCGGCGTGCTACTGTATGCCGCTGCATTATATACGATTGACTCGGCAATTCTCGAACAGGTTGCTGATACTTACTATGAACATATTTTGCCAATTCGCGAGCAGGGGAGACTCATCACAGGGAGTGACCTAATTCGGACCTTCCACTTGAAAGAAGGGAAGCAGATTGGAAACTTGTTGAAGGAAATTGAGGATCGCCAATTTGCGGGTGAAATCCGTACGCGTGAAGAGGCATTCGCTGCAGTTGCGGCGTTAATTCGACAGCAGTCGTAAGTAAAAAGCGTTGGGTTTCACAATCATTACAATTTTGTTTTGTCCTTCTGTAGGAACTTTGGAAGCAAGGATAGCAACAGCAGAAGCACGCCAGCGACTCCGAGGTATATGAGCGTCTTCCAGATATTCCCCTCGCCACTGACAAACGCCCCACCAAGTTGAACGAATACCGCCGTCCCCGGTAACATAAAAATAGCAGAGACAAGAACGTAGATGGAAAACCGAATGCTGGTGAGTCCGTAGGCATAATTTTGGAGGTTAAACGGAAAAATAGGGACTAAGCGCGTAAGCATCACGATCCGCCATCCCTGTTCTTTGACTTGTGCATCTATTTTTCGGAATTGTGCGTTATCTTTGACCCAACTTTCAACAAGATCGCGAGCCACATATCGGGCAATGAGAAAAGCAGCAGAGACGGAGATAATAGAGGCTATAGAAGCGTATAAGACACCCAACAGTGGACCGAAGACAAAACCTGCTAACACGGTTACAGGGGTACCGGGAAGAAAGAAGACCGTGGAAACAAGGTAGAGTCCGATATAGACCAAGGGTGCGATTGCCCCAAAACTTGCCACCCATGTTTTGATCTTCGGAACATTTTCAAGACGGATATTATCTGTCACGCCATAGGATTTCAATAGGAAATAGACTATAGCAACAATGCCTACAGCAATCGCGATTTTAATGATGCTTTTTTTCATTTTTTTCTTGAAATTGCCTCCAAATAGGCTTTGATCTGTGCTTGATACCGGACAGGAATACGTTTATTATCTATAGCCTCAGCATACGCGCGGGACGCATTAAGAACTGCATCGCTGAAAGGTCGGTAGACGGGGACTCCGTCGCGTACCTCACCTGTAAAGACATCGGATAAACCTTGCGCATCGCCAGCGTCGGCTGTTGTAAGCGTCAATGGGTTTCCATTGACTTGTAAAATCGGCGTTTCTTCGCCAACGAGTGGCGGAGTCGCATTTTCACTATCTGTTCTGTTTTCGGTTGTGTCTGCTTCAGTTGTCTGGGATTCAGGTTGTGGATCGGAATTGGATATACTTTCTACAGTGCCCTGTACCTCGGTAGTCGCAGCGTCTTGCCCGGGTGCGCCATCGCTATTGGCAGTACCGGCACTGGGTTTTTCAGTTTCGATTGCTGCCAATGCTAATTCCTTTTGACTTGCTGTGAGTTGTGCCTTTAGTTGTGCGAGATTGTCTGATTTATCGACCTTCTCAAGTGCAGCGATGATGTCTTGTAAAGTCTCTGGCGTGACAGCCTTGCCCTGGATTTGATTCAACGCATCGTTGAGTGATCCGTTCGGTAGACCTTCAGCCAAACGCTCAAAGAGCTCCCTAAGTTCCGCTTGGAGTTCAGGCGGTATCTCAACCTGTTCCGTGAGACTTTCAAGTTCTTCAGCGAGTTGATCTGCATTCATTCCGTGAAAACTTGGACTCGCTTCTGTGGCTTCAGCGATAGCATCGGCTTGCTCGAATTGTTGTTTGCGTACCTCTTTCTTTAAGTCGCTGAGATGTCTCTGTGCCGTATCAAAATCGGTGGCAGTTTTTAATTTTTGGATGGTGTCGTTAATCTGCTTCTGTAGGCCTGAGTTACTTACCTGTTTTTCGCTAAGGTCTTGAACGGTTCTATCCAGTATTTCTTGCTGTTGACGGGTGAGTGGCTGCGGCACGTCATAGAAGGGTGGGACGCTGAAAGAGAGACCGATGAATAAAAGGGGGATTGGAAATAGTTTTAGGAACTTTGGTACACGATACGGACTTATTTCTGCGATGTCCAAGGTGACTACAGTCTCTGCGGCATCCCGGATCTGGCGTTGTGCGAATTCGTTTTGGGGTGTTGTAATTTGTATCAACTCAGCTGCGGTACTGAGACGTTCTTTGAGCTCCATTTTTTGGTCAACGAAACGTGCGACGAACGACAAACCCTTGTGCTGTTTGCGGCTAAGGTAGATGCCTATCGCCACTGCTGTAAGTATGACAGTCGAACTGATAAGCGACATCTGTAGCGGTAGGAGAATCCATCGGTTCAGAAGGAACAGCGCAGCAAGCAGGACAAGTCCACAGAAAAGCGAGGCTGCGGTTGTCTGTAGGAGGGTCTGCCGATACATTCTGGAACGGATATCGGTTAGGCATTTATGAATGCGTTGTGTGTCTAATCCGTTTGTCTCGTTGTGTTTAGCGTTCATTTTATGAGTTTCTCCACTGTTGCCATCACTGTATCCGGGGTAATCGCTTTGAGGTTTTCGCGAGCGCGATCTGGGTGTGCGTCCCACTCTTTAGACGATAACGTTTTCATCAACGGACAATCTTTACGTGCGATCACGGCATGCTTTTCCCACGGCGGTGCCCACTGAATGAGGTTTGACGCACCAAACAAGGCAACAGTCGGTGTTTTGACGGCGGTGCTGAGATGCATCGGTCCTGTATCGTTGCTGATATAGAGGTTGCACCGTTGTAGAAGTGCCGCGAGCTGCATCGCGGTTGCCTGATTGACAATAACAGGTGAATGCGACATCTGTGCTACGACTTGATCGGCTAATTCACCCTCCCGCGGTCCGGTTGTGATGACAATGTGTGCGCGGTATGTCTCGTGAAGCAGATCGCCGAGGACAGCAAAATTCGCTGCGTCCCAACGCCGATAAATGGTAGCGGCTCCCGGATTGATGCCGATAATAGGCTTACCATCATCAAGTTTCTTGATTTTAAGAAAGTTATCTATCCACGCTTTACCTTCGTTATCGACAAACACTTCTGGTTCATCGTCTGTTATCTCAACACCCAATGCCCGAACAACATCAAGGTAGCGTTGCGTCTCGTGTTGTGCTGTATTATTCGGGACTGCGATGTTTAGCAACTTTTTTCTCGCTGCGTTCGTTTCAAAACCGACGCGAAGCGGGATTCGGGCGAGAAATGTATGTAATACTAAACGAAACGTCGGTTGTAATATGACTGCCATCTGAAATTTTCGTCGCGCGATTTGGTAGATAAGTTTCGGCACGGAAGGCTGATAGGTTAGTATCTCGTTAAGATGCGGGTTTGCGGATACCAGGTCCTCTCGTGTCGGTGCTACCATGTAGGCGATATGCGCCTCTCGAAAATGTTCACGCAAGGCACGGATGACGGGTGTTGTTAAAACCGTTTCGCCGAGCGGTGCAAGTCTGACAATTAAAATGCGGTTGATCTGTTCAAGATTTAGCATATTGTGGCTTCTTCTTTCACATTACAATTCTGCTAATCCAGAATAATAAACCAACTGTTCCACTCTTTGTCCCGTTTGAGATCCTCAAACCTTTTGAGGGTTTCCCGAAGTTCATCCTCGAACCCGTAGCCATAACTATATCCCCCGACACTTACAATGAACTTCGCGTAATATTTGAGCGCTTCTGCTTTGTGCTTTGCAGCATCCGCTTTGTCGGTTTCCGGGTCACCACTTGTGAACCAGTCGTTATACCTACTCTCTGGTGATTTTAACGCTTGCCAAAGGTTATCGTTGACATGGGCAATACGAAAATAAGCCATATAGACTTCTGTTAGACCACTTTTTGCGTGTTTTTTGATGTAGGCGTAGTAGGCATTGAGAGATTTTTCGACAGATTCACGCTCATTGGTTCCATCTTCAATGAGATAGTATTCGGCAGCGGGTCGCCAACTACTCTCTGGATATAGTGTAACAAGCCGTTTTAGGAAGCCATATTGATACCCGGCTGCTGCGGCAAAGTGCATATATTCAATCCGCGCGCCCCACGCGTTCAAAGTGGTAACCTTATCCCAGTCCATGAACCAATCAGAATATGGAAGACCTGCTTCTTTTTTCGCTTGTAGGTCTTCTTTCCATTTTTTGTCAAAATCACCACTGTTAACCCATGTCTTGCAAAGTGCATTCGCAAGCCAGAGTGCTGCTTCTTGATCAGCACTTTTATCTTCTGTCGTTAGCAGCGGTCCTAAAACGAAAAGTGCTTCGTAAAATTTTCCATCCGCCATTAAAATCTCAGCTTTTTCAAGCGGATTTGTGGCTTCCCCAAACGCTAAAACCACAAAGACAAGACACATAGAAACCGCAACAAACATTCGACACGCCATTTTATACCTCCATAGTTTTTCGTTGGATCTTGAAACCGCTTAGCCTTCTCTATTGCCGATCAATTGCAAATTTTTCCTATTCACGGTATAATACCCCAAAACTGATGGGAAGTCAAGATGATTATCCATATTGAAACACTCAAAGAAAAGTATCTACGCGGTTGGGAACGACAAGCGACTGTTATCTTGCTTGCCTCTGCGCTGTTGCTAACGCTGCACAGGTATTATAGCCGTCGGAGTTTTTTCAGGCGGCACTTCACAGAATACTTTGACAGTCTGCCATTGCCTGAGAGTCACGCGTATTTTTACTGGTTTTTGATTACGGCGTTTACGTTGTTTCTTCTTCCCGCACTCGTCGCCAAGTTTGGGACAGCGGAACGTCTAAAGAATTATGGCGTTCAACTCGGAAACCAGAAACTTGGATGGTGTGTGACAGGCGTGGCGTGGGTTCTGATGATACCTGTGGTTGTGCTTGCCGTCATCGTGTATCCGCCTTTTGTAGAAAAATATCCGCTCAGTAAGGTGGTTACAAGCAGTTGGCAGGCGTTCTTATTGTATCAACTCGCGTACGGTGTTTATATGTTTTCGTGGGAATTCTTTTTTCGCGGGTTTATGCTCTTCGGATTGGAACGGAAGTTCGGGAATTACGCTATTTTAATTCAGACGATTCCGTTTGCTATTCTGCACTATACGAAACCTCTGCCGGAGGTGCTCGGTTCAATTATTGCGGGTGTATTGCTGGGTGTGTTAGCGTTTGAAACGCGATCGTTTCTCTATGGTGCGGCGATCCACTGGCTCGTCGCGATGACGATGGATGTGGTGGCTGTCGCTTTTCGGCATTTTTGGGGTTGACACACTCACTTTTTTCGTATAAAATATGCTATAATCTCTTTTTAAAATCTTTTAATTTTTTCAGAAACCTACTGCAACTACTTAAACACTAAAGAATACGAATGGACAACATTACCAAAATTGTAAACGACTTCGGCGAAAGTATTGTTCGGGTGGAAGGCGATATTCCTGTTGATTTACCAGCAACGGATGGTGACAGATTTCTATTTATCAGTCACGATCAGAGTTTCCTTACACACGGTTTGCACAAATATCCCGCCAAATTTTTTCCAGAGTTACCGCGCTGGCTTATCAAACGTTACTCCGAAGAAAACGACCAGATTCTTGATCCGTTTGCGGGCAGCGGTACCACAAACGTTGAGGCACTTCTCTCAAAGCGAAACTCTGTAGGAATTGATGTGGATCCATTTTCACGCTTCATTTCAAAAGTGAAAGTAACACCGTTGGTAGAAAAAGAACTCAAGGCCTCTCAAAAAACCCTTTTAGAGGCGATTCTTAATTATCGTCCTTCGCTTGTTGCGAAATCCGATCTACCGGACTTTCCTTATAGGGACAATTGGTTTAATAAAGAGATTTTGCTGGAGTTAAATTATTTAGGAAAGCAGATTGAATCCCTTGACACTAACGATAGCGTAAAAGATTTTTTCAAGGTTTGCCTTTCGTCTATTATCCGTTCTGTTTCTAATGCCGATGACAATTGCACTCGCACAGTGATTCGGAAGAAGTTAAACAAAGTGGTTCGCCCTTCTGACGCATTGAACAGATTTGCGAAGGCACTCCACACTAAAGTTCTTAAAATGATTGCATTTTCTCAAGAATATCCATCGGGTATAACCGTTAATTTTCCAGAGGACATGGACGCAAGGAACATCAAGTATGAAGCAAATCACTTTGACTTAGCAGTAACCTCACCTCCTTACGTCAATGCTGTTGACTATCCGAGGACCCACCAATTGGAAATGTACTGGTTAGGTTTCGCACAAGACTCGCTGACTGCTTTGAAAAAGCAGAACGTCGGCACGGAAAGCGTTTCAGCGATCCATTATAAAACTCGCCACGAGATTGGAGTGCCTGAGGCTGATAGGGTCATAGCGAACATTTTTGAAGATGATCCGAGGCGGGCGTTTATTGCCTTCAAATATTTAGAAGATATGCGAAAAAATCTTGTTGAGGTTCACAAAGTTTTGCGCGATGGCGGTAGATATGTTATCGTTGTCGGTAATAATCGCATCCGAGAACAGTTGTTTGAGAATTGGAAGTACCTTATGCTGATCGCTGAAGATATTGGTTTTGAAATCGAAACTTACTTTGGTTCAGAGATTATTAAACATTTTATTAAGGTCCCCAGAGGTGAACGCATCAATACTGATTGGATTTTGGTCCTAAAAAAATGATGGGACAGAGGAAGAAGCATGGCAAGTAAAGCAGAGAAAGGTAAACAAGCTTCAGTAGATGGATTTGCCCATGAACACATCGCTGTCGGAATTTTGATGAAAAGATATCAGAACGTTTCACTGGTTGATTTACCATTATCTCCTTACGATATTATTATCGTGCTTAAAGGAACGGATGACAGCGAAGATATTATCCGAGCACAGGTTAAAACAGCCCCTAAATCTGTTCGTTTTACTGGTGGTACAAGGGGAGGCGTTGATAGAGAGTATAAATCAGGTGTTAAAGAATATAGGCAGTCCCCAACAACTTCAGACGTTATTATTCGGGTTCATTCGATAGTGGATAATACATTTGAACTCTATTTTGTTCCAACCATTCTTGTTGAACACCTTGATCAGGGCAGTATTTCAATTAACAAGATTCAAAGTTTGAAGGAAAATTACTTCATTTTAGAAAATTGCAAAAATGAGGAAATTATAATTGAGAAATGTAGAGAGTATGAAATTTTGCCAAAATCTTAATGCTCTTCTCAGGATGTTTTCAAGGTTTAAAAGATTAACTGATATTTATCAAAGTTATCACGGAGGCAGTAATAATCAAGAGAGAGTAGGTATAGCAAGGTGAAAATGCGTTTGTTTTGAAAAAGTTGCTTGATTTTTAGCGCATGAAATGGCATCCTAATGATTCAAAAAACCACCTT
>JAJEEK010000056.1 GCA_022821065.1 Candidatus Poribacteria bacterium | reverse complement strand
GTGGTTTTTTGAATCATTAGGATGCCATTTCATGCGCTAAAAATCAAGCAACTTTTTCAAAACAGACGCATTTTCACCTTGCTATACCTACTCTCTCTTGATTATTACTGCCTCCATGATAACTTTGATAAATATCAGACTTATAACTATTTCCGTATTAGCCATTTTACCACTGAAATTGCGATGACGATAGCAAAAACAAAAAATATCCATTTGATGTGTGGTGATGCGGTCTCACCGAGGTAGGAATAAACCAAGGTGGCTGGCATCTGACCGATGCCGGTGGCGACCCAAAAACCGAGAAACCGCATCCGGGTCGCTCCTGCAAAATAGCTGACAACATCAAAAGAGATGAACGGCATTAATCGGGCAACAAGAATCGCGTAGGTCCCATATTTTTCAAAGAAATCGTTCGTTTTGTCAACGATCGGTTGACTCATAAATTGTGTTATACGTTGGATACCGAGGGCGCGGGCGATATAGAAACAGAGCGCGGCACCGATCATCGAACTGCTCCATGATAAGAGTGAACCCCACCAGAACCCGAACAGTGTGCCGTTTGCGAAAGTAATCAGGAATGCTGGCAGCGGTGCGATGACACTCTGAAAGATCATGAGAATCGCTGATACGACAGGTGCAAGCACCCCATAACTTGCAATGTAAGCACGTGCCGTCTCAATGCTTTGAAAGGCGGCGGTGAGTTCACTAAGATACGCCCACACGTTTTTACGATAGACTGCTAAAACGGTTACGCCTATTAGCACCATCAATAGCAGCACAACACGCCACTTTTTATCCACAACAATCGAGTGAAGTCTGTTTAATATTTTAGTTTGCATGTGTGGATGGCAGAGCGGAACCTGCCGACTACTTTTCTTTTGCTTGCTGTATAAGTGCGTGACGCATTCGACCTCGGAGTTCTTCTATTTTTTCGTCCGTCCAACTGTAGAAACCTTCTTTAGATTTTACACCGAGTTTATCCGATTCCACCATCTGTCGGAGGAGCGGATTGATGTCAGATGAACTGTTGAGATCCTTATAAAGTTCTTCAAAGGCAGCAAGTACGAGGTCCCAGCCTGCGAGTTCAAAGACCTCAAACGGTCCGGCAACGCTGAGCCTACGTCCGAAACTGTTCCGCACGACGAGATCGACGGTCTCCGCACTCGCGATCCCCTGTTCGACAATCGCGAACGCTTCCCGAATTAGAGCAGCTTGTAGTCTCGGTCCAACAAAACCGAGTACCTCTTTCTCTATAATCGCGGGCGTTTTGCCGATAGCCGTCAACAGGTCAAACGTCACGGCGACTGTCTCGTCGGCGGTCTCAGGGCTGCGAATGAGTTCGACCAACGGAATCAGGTAAGGCGGATTAAAATAGTGCGTATTGAGGATCTTATCCTTGCGTTCCGCTTTTACACCGATCTGGCTCGGCATTAATGCGGTCGTATTGCTCGCCAAAATTGTGTGCGATGGACAGATTCCGTCTAATTCCTCGAATATCTGCTGTTTGAGTGCCAAATCCTCAGTGACGGCTTCGATGACAAAATCGGCATTTTCGGCGACTGCGGACAGTTCAGTGGTCGTCTGTATGCGCTGCAGCGTCGGCGCAATGCTCTCTTTCTGAATAACAGCACTTTCAGCGAGGGCACTGAGGTTACGCTGAATCTGTAGACGTGCTGTTTCGAGGTGTTCGTCTGTAACATCTTGGATATGGACGTTATAGCCTGCACTTGCGAACTCCTGTGCGATACCGTGTCCCATCAGTCCTGCACCGATAACGGCGATCTGTCTGATCTCATCAACTGTCATCTTTTCTCCTTTTTTCCAGAAATAACGATCGTAAACTCTCCGCGCGGATCGGTCTCACGGAATTTCTTCAGGGCTTCACTGACATTTCCTCGGAATATCTCTTCAAACCGTTTCGTTAGTTCGCGCGTAACGACGATCCCGCGATCCCCCACTACCTCAAGAACATCTTCAAGGAAACGGCAAATCCGATATGGGGATTCAAAGAAGATTAACGTCCTCTCCTCGTCGGTGAGTACACTTAATTGACGTTTTCTTTTTCCAGATTTCGGGGAGAGGAACCCTTCAAAAGCGAAGTTGTGTAGCGGCAATCCAGCAACAGACGCTGCAGTGATGACGGCTGATACACCGGGAATCGGAACGATCGGGATGCCTGCGTCAATACAGCCACGTAGGAGCGGATACCCTGGATCCGAAATGATAGGCGTGCCGGCATCTGAAACGAGGGCGATCCTTTCACCTGTCTCCATGCGATCAATTAGTTTGTCGCACTTTACTTGCTCGTTGCCTTCAAAGTAGCTCGTGAGGGGCGTGTGGATGTCGTAGTGTGTTAGGAGGCGACGCGTCTGGCGTGTATCCTCAGCAGCGATGAGGTCTACCTCCTTGAGGATACGGAGGGCGCGTAGGGTGATATCTTCTAAATTTCCGATCGGGGTGCTAACGAGGTAGAGCGTACCGATGGGTGTGTTTTGCATTTTGTTTAGTTTTTTTCTGCCGCGTTAGCATGACCGGACGAAAGCGAGGATAATGCCGAGTATAGCGAGGCCAGCCGTCATTGTCCATTGGAGGGTCTTAATCCCTGTCTCAATACGATCAAGCCGTTGGCTCTGTGACCGGACTTCGTCGCTAAGTGTATTGACATCTTCTTTGACGGTATTGACATCTGCCTTGTCGGCTTTTGGGGCGAGTTTTTCGGTAACGGCTCTGAGTTCTGCTTTAAGGTCCTGTACATCTGCCTTGTCGGCTTTTTCATTTATGACGTGATCTACGCGGCCTTCAAGGCGTTCTAATCGAATGCCGACATCTTTCAGTGTTTGTAATAATAGGTCGTTAAAGTGATTTGCCATGCGGTTTTCCCCTTTTACCTATTAGGGTAGCAGAAATCCACAACAGTTGTCAAGTGATTTAATTTTTGATTTCTCGTTGCGATTTTGTTTGTTTCGTGCTAAATTGTTGGCGATGCGAACCGTATCCGTTTTTCTCTGTTTGTTGTTGATGTGTCCGTTGGTGCTGCACGCGGCGTTGCCGATAGAAGTGTCGCGACCGCTTTATGTCGGTGCGCGTGCGTTAGGGTTGGGAAACGCCTTCACGGCTGTCGCTGACGATGCGACTGCCGGTTTTTGGAACCCCGCTGGACTCATTCAGTGGCAAGGTGTGAAGCTTTTCGGTGCTAATAAGTTTTATAACCGAGAAGATTATCGGTTTGATCCGAAAGGTATCGGTTATAGTTATCGCGGTTATGGTCTGTTCTGGGGCAACAAAATCGCGCTCGGTGTTGATAGCGGCGTTCCCGATTTTAACTATTACGGGATCGCACGTCAATTCGGATCGTACGTCGCCGGAGGATTGAGCCTCAAGTTTAAGCGGAGACACCCGTCCAAGGTCTACCAGTTTTTTGGGTATCAGACTGCTTATGACGTTGGATTGCTTGTCAAACCGCGTCCGAACCTCAAGTTCGGATGCCTCGCGCAAAATCTTGAAGGCTACGGTATTCAGTGGTTGACACTCGGCACTGCCTACCGTTACAATACTTACCAATTTTCAGCAGATATAGCGCTCCCGACCAACGGCGCAGCACCGGAATTTTATATCGGCACTGAGTGGCACCCGTTTCCTGTTCTCCCCATCCGACTCGGCATCTCAAACGGTATACTTACAACCGGAATCGGGGTTTCATGGAAAGGTGTCCATATCAATTACGCCAGAATCTTTGAGAAGCCGTCCGCATCGGATTTCATTGAATTGGTTATCAGTTTTCAGTAGAATAGTCGTCAGTACAGTTAACTGACAACTACTTACTCACCTATCTCATCCCAGTCCAATATCTCCTGATTCCATTCAAACTGCTGCAAGGGACCGAATTTGAGGTTAACCGTTAAACTCTTGGGTTTCGGGGAACTGTCGAATAGATTGAAATCTCGCACGACGACATAAGTGTGTTGTCCATCGGTAATCGACTGGCACGCTTCAACAAAATCGTTGAGATTACGAATCTGTTTCCCGTTAATATCGAGAATTACGACTTTAGAGTTCCCATTCCGTTCTTGGACGCCGACCCGCGAGAAGCTGCTGCCAGCGACAGCATGCGGTAAATAGACACCATCGGCATCTAAGAAGAGCGTACGGCGGAGTTTCGGCGTAATATCATGAAAAATTGCCCCACCGAATCTAACAAACCGACGGACCTTCTTCGACTCTAAGTCCTCTACTGGGACATCAAGGCTTAAGTTTTCTCCGTTCCGATAGACGTTCAAGCTAACACTTTCACCAACGTTCTGATTTAAGACAGCATCGAAGGTGTAGAGGTCGTCTTTGATAGGTTCGTCATTAATCCGATAGATAATATCGGATGCTCGAAGGATAGGCACACCGGTCGTCTTCGGGACGATGGATTCAATTTGGATAACTTTTGGCGTTCCGGCTTTGGAAGGACCGATCTCTTTTCGCAATTCAGCGGGAAAATTGAAGTGTTTGATGGCTTCACCGATAGAAATAAGTTCTAAATCCACACCGATTTCGCCGCGTTGGATGGATATTTTATTCCGAATCAACTCAAGCGCATCAACGAGATAGTCGACCGGGAGTTCAAAACTGGAGGTATCGGTCCCACGGGCGTGAATAGCAATGACTTCACCTGCAGTATTCCAGACCGGACTTCCGCTTGAACCACCCGTCCGATCAAATGTGGTGTGAATGTAACTGGAGTGTCGGTCACCTTTGTTGACATTGAGGTTCGCGACTGTTCCGAATTTGATTGAATATTCTTCTTTCTCGTTGTTCCCGATGAGCAGAAGTTCGTCGCCGAGAACGAGCGAATCCCATTCGCCGAGTTCAACATCCTGAAGTTCAAACTCAACCTCAGCAGGATCAATTTGATAAAACCCGAAGTCGTGCGTCGGATCGTAGTAGAGAATCCGCGCCTCCGTGAAACTACCGTCGTGGAAGTTAATTTTAACGTAAGACGGACTCGTACCGGTAACATGTTGGTTTGTTGCGATAATGCCGTGTTCCGCATCTACAACAAAACCGGTGGCAAAACTGGTGCCTTTCCCCTCCATCTCGAAGACGACTTCAGAGGAGGTTTCGACGTTCACCACCATCGGTTTGAAAGCTGCAATCTGTTCTGTCCAATTGTGCGCGGCATCGGCGTTTGGGAGAAAAATAAACACCGCAAAAACCGTCAATACCACACGGCTAATGCGGTTGCTAACCGCAGTTGCGAAGATCTGTTTCATACTGATTCCCTTGATTTTGGAGTTTTTTAATATTTTAAAAGTTTAACATAGCGGTTTCGCATTGTCAAATATTTTTTTACTGTTAACCGATACAAAAAAATAAAAAACGAACCTTTTCTGAACACATCTGACTAAAAAAGCGAACCTAAAATGTGAACACCTTTGAAAGACTTGCAGGTATTCACACAACCGAAATCCTTATAGGAGAAATAAAAATGAAACAGAAATTTTTCGCAATCGCAGCAATCGCAGTTCTCGCAATCCTCGGTGTCTTTATCTTTGAATACGCAACCTTGGCACAACGTCCAGACCGGAACGCTCAAAATCAACAACGTGGAAATCGTCAGGGTGGTGAACGAGGTAATAGAGGCGGAATGCAGGGGATGGTAGATCCTATAGCTATCGTTGATAACTCTTGGGTTGACTTGACGTTCGCTGTGAAAGTAGACGATGAGACACTCGTAAAAGCACGTCCTATCTATCAAGCCACTCGTGAACAGTTCGCAGCAAAGATGACAGAATTGCGTGCCGCCGGTGATTGGCAAGCCATGCAGTCTGAAGTACAGAAGCTGCTCACAACGGCCGGACCCAAATTTCAAGCAAGTCTCAAAGAGGTTTTGACGGCAGATCAGTTGGCTAAACTCAACGAATTGACCAAGCAACGCCAGGAACGTCAGAACCAACAACGGCAACGCATGAATCGTTTCCGTGAAGGTGGCGGTCGTCCTGGTGGTGGCGGAGGCGGTGGACAGTAGCCGGCATCCAGAAACAGCGGCGAGTTTCATTCGTCTGCATATATCAGCGGGTCAGGTATTTCACCTGACCCTTTTTTATTTTCCGTAAAACTTACCGAAAATCATCGACCACTGCGTTCTTCGACCCAACGGCGTACAGTCTCTCGGTTTTCCGTGTCACCGTATTGCTGGAACCAATTCGCGAGTTGTTTACCTGTTTCGATAAGCAACGGGACCATCTCTGCGGACTTGGATTTCAAAGCGAGTTCGTATCTTTCAATCGCTGCATCGGTCTGTTTCCGTCTAACTAAAATGATGGCGAGGGTACATCGGACCTTGGTGAGTAGATTCGCTTTCGTTCTGTCAAAACGTTGTCGGATCAGTTGCGACTCCAGCGACAATAAATTCCTGAACGCCGGCATGTTGATCGGATCTCTTTGGAGAACGGTTTCAAAACCGGAGAACGCTTTCTGATATTCACGCGTCACAAGATAGAGGTAGCCGAGCGTGTTGTAAATTTCGAGGGTCCGCTTCGGTTCTGGAATCGTCTCAAATTCAGCAATAGCGGCGGCGTAGTTCCGTTGTTCCATGAGCGCGTTCCCGCGTCGAATGCGCAGGTTGATCCGCTCCTCCTTCGCTCGCAGGTTCTCCGGTTCTTGTGCCAAGACGCGCGACAACTCCACGCTGGCGCGTTCATAATCCCCCGCGCCTTGATAGGCATTCGCCAAACTCAGACGCAAATTCGCATCGGTCGGTGCAAGTCGAAGCGCCTTCTCGAGCAGTTGGATCGCTGTCGTGTATGCCTCTGTCTCGCTGAGGCTGCGCGCATAGTGATGATACGCCGCGATGAGGTTGTGTAAGGCGTGATCCGCGGTCGGTGTCATATTGTAAACGTGTTGAAATGCCGACAATGCCTCGGCATAGTCGCCTTTTTTCAGATATAACTCGCCAAGAAGATTCCGAATGTGTATGTCGTCCGGATAGAGTTCCTTTAGTTCAAGATACGCATCCACGGCTTCATCTAATTCGCCCACCTCGCTATGTGCACTCGCCTTTCGGGTGAAAGCATCGCCAAGGTTTTTCCGAGCAATGTTCAGTGTCGGCATTAACCGCAGTGCTTTGCGATACACATCAATTGCTGCATTCCATTCACCACGATTTCGCAGTGACACCCCGTAGTTATTATAGCACTTCGCAAGATACTGCTTCGTCAATGCATCGACCGGGTTAATATCAATAGCTTTCTGATAATGCTCAATCGCTGTTTCAAACTGTCCGGCGTGAGCGTACCCGTTTCCCATGAGTTGGTAGGTAGGTGCATCGAGCGGGTCCATCCGAATTACGCGTTCAAAAGTCGCGGTGGCGGTCTCAAAATCTTTAGCCGCCAACGCTTTGAACGCCTTTTCGCGGAGGAGTTGATGTAGGTTTCGACGCGCCGCTTTATGGTAGGGCGCAATATGGAGTGCTTTTTCAAACGCTTGTATTGCCTTTTCAGATGCTTTCTTCTCATAGTAGAAGATACCAAGCTTGTTGTAATCTGCAGGCGACGGGGTCTTGGTGATCCGTTTTTCGAGGAGTGCTATCGCCTCCGGGGTTTGACCCGTTTCATGATAGGCTTGAATCAGTTTTTCAATTGCGGGTTGGAACTTGTCATCTAACTGTCTACAACTTAGGAAACTTGCGATTGCGGTGTCCGTATCACCTTTATCGAGGTAGACGGTTCCGAGTAGATAGTGAGACCGAAGATGTTTTTGCTTATCGGCGTGCGGTCTCTGTTCAATCTCAGCTTTCAACACCTTAACGGCGGTTTCGTGCTGTGGTGTATTCGGAGGTGTATTATAGAGTTTCCGTAACGTGGTTATATCGCGGGCACTTGGATGTTGCGCCGCCGCTGTGGGATAGTTGACATCACCCGGATGCGGGCTGTGTCCCCACAATCCGATGGCGTGTCCAAACTCATGGAGGCAGACTGTCCGCATCTCTTCTTGTGAGAGTTCACCGATGGTGCCGTCGCCTTCCAACATCAGGATAATCTCAACGGTAAACGGAGGCGAAACAGCAGCGTCAGTCAGGGGATGAGCGACGGTCTGTTTTGTATCGTGGAGGATTTTTGCTTGGGTGTTTCTTCGCGTAAGTTGTGCACTACCGAGCCGCATGTCCTGAAAACCGTTATAAAGCGCGTTGTGTCCCCAACTGACACGGATGTCTGCGTTCTGAGATGTCTCGGTCTCTTCAAAACGGATGGCACCTTCACTCGCCGTCTCCCACACCTGCATCGCATGTTGGATTTCCGGGAGGTACGGACTCTCTTTCAGGACTGGCGAGATATAGACCCGAATCGGCATCTGTGTGAAACGGGTAATCCGTCCTTGAGAAAAGAGCGTGATGTGATCGAAATAGTCGGTATAAACAGAGCCGGAGGCATCAGGAGCCAGCACAGCGTGAAGGTTACCACTGTAGAAAAATGTAAAGGTCAGGACTATAAACAGAACAAGGGAAAGCGTTTTTAACATTCTCATTGGCACAGAGAGACTCCTATTTCTTCTTAGGTGTTGAAAATACAATAGTCAAGAGACATAGGTTCTGACCATGCTTTGCTGACTTGTAGTAGAGCAATTCATTATTCGTGCTGTACAGAGAGATGATAAATTGCCACTATGCTATATCATTTTTCTTCTGTTACCACTACAACCTGCGCCTCATTATGTTGAAAATCGGTCTGATCTGGATTAGATATTCGCTTCATTCCACGGAAGGCCCGAGCGGCTGCTTCAGGTTCTTGATCTACCAAGAAAAAATACCCATTATCCTCAAAGGTCTCAATAGGTGGAAACTTCTCCGTTCGTGCTGCAACAACTAACATTTCCGCACCAAACGGTGGTGCGCACACAAACTCGCCAATTTCTACCTCACTATTGATTCGCGATGAATCAATGTAGTAGTTGTTTTGGAGAAGCGTGTATTTCCTATCACCAGCAAGAATATAAAGCATCCGAATATAGGCAGGCTGATTTACATGCACGAAAACCTTCATTGTTTCGCCCGCTGTGTAATATACAGGATCTTGTCCTTTGTCTGTCCATACTTCAACCTCTAGGCCACCAACAGGGGATAATTGAGGCTTGGTAGATTTCGGAGGTCTGATGATCTCCTGATTGTTGTCATCCAACTTAATATATCTTGGCGTGAAAGCTTTTCTCGTCTCGCTAAATTGCTGGTAATTGGGAGGTGTGAAAACAAGCGGTTCGCGGAGCCGTGAATTCAAAAACGTTACTACACTGCTACCCAAGAATTCCCCAGTGTGTAGGTCGCGCAGTGTTTTCCGAATCGTAATTTCATCACCGTTTTCCCAGCATGTACCAGAAAATCGAAATCGTTCTTCGGGCATCATTTTACTGTTGATGATATTTTTCCTTTTGAAACCTCGTTTTCGCAAGACGAAATGCCAGTTAAATTGTTCTTGTATCGCAACATTAAAATCTCGGGAAAAGTGGCAAATCAACCCCTCATGTCTGTAAGTAAGTGGCTCAAGTTGAACCTTAGCACCAGAAGATATATTGGCTTTTTGTGCGTCAAGTTGAAGTCCGAAGGTTTTTGTAATATCCTTAGCGGTAACGATGACAGGCGGATCAATTTCTCTCACGCGCTTAATTACTTGTCTATGTGACATAATCAGGACGTTACCACCACTGGTGTCTGTTGCAGCCTTTTCTAGCTGCGTAAGAGCATCATGATAATTGGGCGCGTATTCGGCTCCAATCTGAATAATCTCTGCCTCTTTCAACGCTTCATAAAGCGGATAAGTACGTAGGTATATCCGTGCTGCGCTTTTTATATCCCGTACATTCTCTGCATTTCGGGCATCCGCGAGGGTGCGGTTAATTTCTTGATGCAGTTTCTGTGCCTGTTCGGCATATAGACGTTTGAGATCATCCCGCCTGATGTAGACGAGTGCGTACGTATGTTGATCTGCACGTGCTGCATTGACAGATAAATTCTGCTCGCTAAGTCCACCGAGTTGTAAAGCCGGAAACTTCAGAGATTCTAAACAATAATGTTCCAATACTGCGCTGTAATGTTCGCGTACTATGTCATATTGCACCGAATTATTTGAGAGAACAATATGCTGTACCTGCCCGAGAATCCTTGTGGCGATTCTTTTTCGGGCATCTACCAAAGCGTTTTCAAAAGCTGCTGTGCCAGTTCCACGGCTCTTTCCAACCTCAAAAAGGAAGGTTTCAATTGGATACTTATTCAGTTCAGATAAAACCCAAACAGGCAACGGGTCGGTCTCTGAAGCATGAGCGTAAGTTGTTGTCGAGAGACCCGTCCTTTCCATTAGTTCGGGAACAGCGCAGCCGATTGTTGTACACACAATTAGAAAAAAAACTAACATATTTCGCATCGCTTAATACTCCTTCCTTTTAAGTCACTATAGTTTGGACAATTTTCCGTAGCATAGGCTGTTGGTTTCCTATGCAAATGAAGTTCTGTTTTCTGTAGCATAGGCTGTTAGCCTGTGCAATTGTTTAGGTAGAATTATTATTTTTTTATAAATAGGAAATCACTTCCTGGCGCATTTCGGCCAAATTCACCGAAACAGGGTTTTGGGGCACTAAGTCCCTCAAAATAGGTTAAAATTTCTTTGATCGTTAGAACACTGTCACTACCACCTTCGCTTCGTAAGGCATCAAGCAGCGCCCGAGCGAAAAACGAATCATCAGGAACTTGCTCATTAGCCCCTGAGGTCAAATACCATCGAGTTGTATATCCCAATTTCCGTTTAATATCTGCTTGTGAGAGAGGTTTGATCACATCATCTGCTTCGCCACGCATAGCAAGCCGTTCATCGAACGTTCCACTATAACAGGTGTCCATTACTAAAAATATGTGTTCACACGACATCCTGTCAATAAAATCACGGAAATAGGAGTGGGAGAAGGAACTTATCCTAAAACTATCGTCTTCAGGCTTTTTTGTGTCTTGACAAACAAGGTACCCCATATTACCTACTGGCTCAAAATCCCCATGTCCGGCAAAGAAGATTAGCAGCTGATCTTCGGGTCCATATTCCTTTTGAGCATACCTGTGCAATACACTAAGAATCTTTTCCTTCGTTGGATTATGAATCAATTCGACTTCAAAACCGTAGATATCTTCCAAATCTTGACCGATGTTTAACGCGTCAATGCGTGGATACCGAAGTCCGGGCCAATGATCGTAAGTATCCACAGCAAACAACAGCGCGTAATCTTTCCCTCTCCTTGCATAATTGTTGTTCCCATTTTGCTGATGATCTCGAAATATAGTGATTTCTTTAGTTGATTGGTTACCCAACAGGTCTGTTGCTGTCACGATGATAAGGTTATTACCGTAAGCCAATTGGATTGTCTGACTAAACTTATCTCCTGTAACCTGTGCCTCTGTGTCATTGATCATGACTGTGGCAACGCCACTCGGATCGGTGGCTGTCCCTGAAACATCAGTAAAATCGGTAGGTACGATAATTACGGGTTTGACTCCACGTGTACCCTCATACCTTGGAGAAAGAATATTGATCTCTGGACCTTTGAGATCTCCTCGGTGAACAGTGAGTAGGTCTGTTCCAACATGTCCGGACATATCCGTTGCTATGATACGAATTTCGTTGTCACCTAAATCGAGCGGAACTATCACAACAAATTCACCAGTCTCCGATACCACTGCTTGCGTATTGTTGACTCTGACCTCGGCAATGCGACTTTCATCAGTAACGCTACCTTCAATAGTTAACCGATCAGCGGTTAACTGTGCAGAACGAGATAAAGGCGAATGGATAACAATCTCAGGTGGAGTTGTATCAATGTGATTAGGTCCTTCACGAACGATGGGGATTAGGTGTGCTCCCAAATTATTATGTTTATCTATTGCTGTGACGCGAATATCGTTTTCACCGTTAGACAACAAGACTGTTGTAGTAAATGTTCCATCTTCCAAAATTGCTACTTTTATTTTATTGACTTTGACTTCGCTAATATCGCTGCTATCAGTGACTATGCCTCGAACTATCAATTGTTCAACAGATTGAGGCACGACCCGCTCCGTAGGCGAGAGAATTTCAATATTGGGAGGCGTTGTATCTTGGCGACGTGGTAAATTTGCACTTTTCGGTGTGATGGACTTAGGCTCTTCTTCCAGCGTGTCCGGTGTTATTTCTTTTGGGTGTAGTGTTGTTTCATTCTCAGATACGTTGGATTCTGGCTTTTTCGGTAGGTCAGCAGTTAATGGAGGTTCAGGCATTATATCTGCAAAAGATGCGGACTCTTTTGGAGCACTCGCTATTGGAGGCACTTCAAACCCGAAATGGGCGAGATCCCAGAGTAAAACGGTACGGTCCCTGCTTCCGCTGGCAAGCGTCCGACCATCAGGCGAAAACGCAACCGAGGTTACACCACCGTAATGTCCCTTAAGTGTGGTGGGCGTACCGTGAAGATTGGTAACATTCCACAATTTGACAGTGTAATCGACACAGGCTGCGGCAAGCAGCGTGCCATCAGGCGAAAACGTAACGGATTCGGCGTAAATATAGTTGTTGCCTTGGATTTCAAGGGTATCAATAAGTTTTTCAGAAACCACATTCCAAAGTTTTATAGTATAATCACGACTGCTGCTCGCGAGCATCTTGCCATTAGGCGAAAATGCAACCGAACGCACGACATTTTTATGTCCGGCGAGGGTTTTGCGCATGTCCTGAGTGCCAACATCCCAAAGTTTGATGGTCTTATCTCGGCTTGCCGAGGCAAGTAACTGTCCATCAGGAGAGAACGCAACCGATTCAACAATACCTCCGTGTGCTGGAAAAGTAACGATACGACTTTCTTGAGGAATATCCCACAACGTCACAAATCCCTTGCGATCTCCTCCGCCACTGGCTAATACTTTGCCGTTAGGTGAAAATGCAACCGATTCTATATCTCCTTCGTCTTTATCAGAGGTACGTTGGCGTTCAGAGGAAAGTGACCAGAGTCTCACAAAACCATCAAGACTTGCTGATGCAAGTCGATGTCCATCAGGTGAAAAAGCAACAGATGTTACAAATTTATTATGTTCTACAAATTCCTCACGTTTGCTGCCGTCAGTAACATTCCACAATATGACAGAATTATCATCACCACCGCTCGCGAGTAGTTGCCCAGTAGTGGAAAAAGCGACAGTATAAATCGAAGCACCGTGACTAAATCGACCGATCACACCATCTGGAAGGTTGCTCGGAAGCGGCTGTCCATCTAAAACTGTTAGACTCGCTAAATATATTAGGAGTACCGCACTAAAAAGGAGAATTTTGCGTTTCATTTGATTAACGTGCTTCTATTATTTCTTGTGGATTTCAGAATTAATGAGACACTTTACAGCAGACGAGGAACCTCGTCCCTACGAGGGCGGTCTCCGCAACCACTGAAATGTCTCTTTAATTAGTGACTTTACGCGACTTGTATTTTATCACGAATTATTATACATCAAATTGCGGATAAATCAAGTTTTTTGTGTGCTACAAGTATTCATTCTGTAATATGAATAATTTTCTCAATTTTCTGATGAATGTCACTATTATTCGATTCAAAATGGAGGCGAACGGAAACATCTTGTGCGCGCATCTCTCTGTCTGTGCTGAAACCGAATGTCCTTGTTACTGATGCTCCTTGCGCGATGTTATCAAATTCAAACACCCAATTATTGAAGTAGCGATCACTACTAACGGTTGTTATAATCAATTCAGTGAGGGCAGGCCCGCTGATGTTTTTCACAGTGACTTTTAAAAGAGCCTTTTCACCTCGTCGTATACGGTTAACAACCCATTGCGCATCTATTTCAACCTGTGACGGAGGTGGATCGAACCGTATAATCGGGGTAGCGATGTAATCTCTGCTATGCTGTTTTCCTTTGATCTCCGCAGAAGCCCGAAACTTAAGCGATTCAAAGTTTCTAAGGTATGACGGATTTCCGAGTTCAGCCAGAAATTCCGCGATCTCAAGACGTTCAGTCCCCGTTTTTGTAAGATAGTCTCTGCCAATATTGCCGTGGTCGGGAAGCTCGATACGGTAGGGGTATTCTGTGAGTGGTAATCTCGGGATTCTTATCAATTTTCGGTCAAATGGGTACGAAAAGGTCCAGTAAAGCAGAATGTCTACGGGTACCCCTATCATAACCGCTTTTTCCCACGGTTCAGAACCGTACCAGTCAAACGTATCATCTAAGAAAGTAAACGTATTGCCATGCTCCCAATTATCGTAGACTACCTTTCCTAAAAGACCCAAAGCAGCGAGACCTACGCCGAGATCAGTAAGCGTTATCCGGGGTTTGTATATCTCATAGGGTTGATATTCCAATATTACACTGAGACTTTGATCTTTAGGATTAAATCCAAGCCGAAAGTCCAAATCATTTGTGGTTTTATTGATTTTCTTCATTCCGTACCCAGTCCGAGTTTCAGCGAACCGAACCACCGAACACCCAGCGACATTTATTAAGATCAAAACGCTGACTGTTAACAGCGTTAAATTTTGTTTCATAACACCTCCTTTTCAGTAGTGAATTAACTCCGACTCGCCAGCTTGTTTGCGAAGATACTAATTAACCCGCCTAACATCACATATCCAAAAATCACCTCTAAAGTGACGAGAAAACGTGCAGCGGTATTGTCTGATACAATGTCTCCGAAACCGAGGGTCGTAAAGGTAACGACGCTAAAATAGATGCAATCCCAAAAAGTTAACGATTCTCCGCTATAGGCACCCGTAGTTTGATGAAAGTGCGGTGTAAAGTTTTCTAACCATAACGACATCCACGATGGCACGGGAAATCTGTACGCAATCGCGAACAAGAAAACGAAAAGGATCGACCATGCTGCCCAGAGTGCTAAACTCCGACCGTAATCCGAACTCCAACGCCATAAACGCGCCAGCACCGGATTCGCTTGGCTGAAGGCACGAATAAACTGCTGGTCAGCAACGTATCGTTTGAAAAACGGGTTCTCAACCTCGTCCACGTGTCGGCTATCTAAATAGAACTCCGTCGGATGATGTACATTGCGCCCCAACCTGTCCTTGAGGGATTGGTAGAACGTGTTCGAGATATACCGAATGTCGCGAAAGGCAGCAACCGTCATGAAATGGGCACCGGTAAAACTGGCAGTTCCCAGAAACGTCGCACTATTGAACGTTGTGGTTTCGGGGAACCATGTCCCGGTGCAGTCGAGTATACCGTGGAACAGTGCACGTCGGAAGTTGACCTCACTGTAGAAGTTCGTCTCGTGGAATACGGCATTTCTGCGGAATTGAACCCTATGGAAGTCGGCGACGTTATTAAATCTCGCACGCCAAAAACTGACACTTTTGTGGAAGATCGCACTATGAAAGTCGGCGCGCCTTTGGAAGATAGCCTCACGGAAAGCAGAGGTCCCATGAAAGACTGCTTCATCGAAATCGAGGTCCGCCTCAAAAAGTGTACGCCGAAAATCCACATCTTTTTGGAAGACAACAGTCCGGAAGTTAACGATGTTTCTAAACGTACACCCAATGCAAGAGATATTTTTGTTCAGGAGGACTTGGTCGTTTTCGTCGCGTTCTAATTCGATAGAAAAAATATCAACAACGCCTTCGATGGTGCAATTAGTGAGTATAATGGATGGTGCGTCACTCTGTAATGCCTCAAGGAATACGCTTGCTTTAATGGTTTCGCCGTGTTTCTCGTACATCTGTATCTTTTACCGTCTGTTTTAGAATCAAATTTTCGTGTTTTTCAAGTTTCCAGTTAACAGTAACCAGTTACCAGAAAAGAGATGTTGTGTTATCCGGGGAAACACCCTATCAAAAACACGCCTCTTAACTGGCCACTGGTAACTGGTTACTGACACTTGCGGATGTTGGTGACTGTTTAAAATTCTGCGAGGAGATCGGCAAGCGGGTTCTGAAGGACCCGTTCAGCATCGGGTTGCACAATGGCATGACTGACACCGTCTTTAAGATGATAAACCTCGACATCATCTGGCAGTAGCCAACAGAGTTCTGGGGCATGTTCTTGAACCTCTGTCGTGACATCTGGGGTTTTCACTGACGCCTGTCCAGCGGTCAATAGGTTTTGAAGCACCGCTAAAAGATACGGACTGTGCGTTGTCAGAACAATCTGGCTATCAATATGGTTCCGCATCAGTGCGAGGATATGCATAAGGTGTTTTTGTGCTATCGGGTGTAGGTGCGCTTCCGGTTCTTCAATCACTCGGAAAGTGACTTCGTTGTAAAGCACATTCGTAAACATATCTTGCAGAATCCGTATCACGTTTTGTTGACCAGCAGATGCGCGCTCTAAGAGCGTAGCATTTTCACCCGTGAGATGTAAATAGAGTTCCGATTCGGGAACCTCGCCTATCGCTTCATATTCGCTCTCTAAGATGCGCGAGATATTCTTGAGTAGAAATTCTATCACCGGTTTATCAATGCTATCTGACTCGGCTTCCGCTCTTTCGTCATAAATGTTGTGGAAATTCTGCGCACTGAAAATATCAAGGAATTCCTCGTTCTTTTCCAAAAACCGAGCGATAAGGTATAGGTTCGCACGCGGACGAGTAGCAGCACGCGTCTGGAGATCACTTTTGATGCCACCATAGAAGATCCTCTTAAGCGCGTCCGGGTAGTTGACAGCGATATTTCGATCCGCAGGGATGAACAGACTATCACGGTACGTACCGGCTAACTTCTCCGTGATGTCGCTGAGTCCTATTGCCATTTCCAAGATAAAGAGGAACCGTTCGTTCCGCTTCGATGCCCGATCATTGTCGGCGTCTGCTGAAGATGCATCCGTTTTTGTGGATGGATCGGTATCTAACTCTGACATTATACCACGAATCCGTTTTTTATCAAACTTTTTCAACTTTTCTCGGAGCGCAGCACAAAGGTCTTCGATCTCGTCCATAATCGCAGGAAGCTGAATCTCAAGCGTTTTTTCGGCATCCAAAGTCAATGTGATTGCACTATTCGCTGTGTAGTGGTAGGTAATTTCAAACGGTTTTGCGGTATCGGCATCGCCTTGAACCAGTGCTAACTCGTTCACATCGCCGAAAAACTCACGGAACTTATGCACGACTTGGGCATGGAAAACCGTTGACAAGTCTTGTGAAGCGGAATTCAGATGTCCTGATGGGTCGGTGTTAACTTCTTTGATGTATTGGCGGAAATCGCGAATAAGTTCATGAAAAAAATAGAGCAGCTTCGCAAGGACGCTTTTGCCACTGGCAGTCGCACCGATGAAGACAATTAAGGTTTTATCCGTGTCGATCTCTACTTCACGGATATTGATAAAGTTTTTGACAACCAGTTTAGGCATAAGGTTTCCATTTGGTTAACTTTGACTAATAACTCGTCTACAGATACTTTTACTAAGGAACGAGTTGTTGGTTAAAACCCTTTTGAACGACAAGCACACGAAGATCAGGTGGGAATCTCTGTCCAACCGCTACTTGCACGGATTGCGTCAATAGCGATCTGGTAACGCCAACCGTCTTGAAATGTTAAGTAAGGGTCGTGGGGACGGTTCTCAATGTCCGCCAGGAAATCCCGAACGAGTGCGACCCACTTGTTTTGGATGTCGTCCCCAATACGTGGTAAAGCATCCGTTAGCGTTTCTGGAACCGGCAATTCCTCGCTCGTTTCCGAAATGTGGTTCGTGATAGGGGACAGGATATGTCCACCTCTCCCGACCAATGTTCCGTGAGTACCATAAAAATACCAACCTCCAGTCGGCGAATGCATTGGCACCCCTGGATTCGTACGCATCGTTACGAGGATGGTGTTTTCACTCTCTCCTGTATCTGAAGGTGCTAATTTAAAGAACGCCGAATAATCCCATTCTGCATCACACACCCGCCACTCAAGTTTTGATGCCTCTTCGTGTGTGATCTCCTTGCGTCGCCATTCTCGGAAGTCACGAATTTCAGGAACGACGGGTGCTTTCCTGATGGCAGTTTTCGCTTCACCGACAGCCGAGACAACTTTCATGCCGGTCATCCGTTCCAACATACCGAGCCGATGTGTAAGTCCGTTGTTCAACGCGCCGCCACCGTGTGCTAAAGAACTCATCCAGTTCCACGGCTTGACTGTCTTTGAAGGTGTGGCACTTGAAATCCGGCGGCTGTATCCGATATCGACTGCGGTTAACTCACCAATGATGTGCTGTTGTGTCAATAGTTCGCGCACATAAGCGACACTTGGATCGTATAGATGTGTCGCGGCGAATCCATGTTTCAAACCAGTATCTTTGATAAGATTGTAGATATGCTCGGCTTCGGCTGCTGTCCGTGCTAACGGTTTTTCGCTGATAATATGGCATCCGAGTTCCACCGCCAACGCAATGACCTCGGTTCGTAGGACTGCAGGCGTTGTCAATGCGACGATATCCGGTTTATGTCTCAGCAGGCTTTCCTGCCAATCCGTTGAAGCCTCTTGCACACCTAACCCGTCCGCGACTTTCTGCACGATGTCCGGTTTGCGGGCACAGATCACCAACACCTCAACACCGTAGTGTTGAAACGCCTTTGTGTGTCCTTCCGCTGACCACCCCGCTCCGACAACAATTGCTTTTAATTTTTTCGACATTCCTGATTTTTTCTCTTCGCGTAGCACAAACTATCTGAGCAAATTCGGAAAGCATTCCTACTCAGAAGCCCCAGCTTAACTCCGACTCGCAAGTTTATTGGCGAAGATGCTAATCAAACCTCCTAACATTACATACCCGAAGATGACCTCAAGTGTAACGAGAATACGGGCCGAGGTGTTGCTTGCGACAACATCACCGAACCCCAGCGTTGTAAAGGTGACAATGCTGAAATAAAAGGATTTCCAAAATGTTAAGTGTCCATCTGCTTCGGGAACGGTTACTTGGTAGAAATGCGGCATCGTTTCCTTGAGCCATTCCGGGAACCACATCGGTGCCGGCATATACACAAATGAGAACGTGAGTGCAATCAGCAGGGACCAGAACGCCCAAAGTGCTAAACTCCGACCATAATCCGAACTACACCGCCAAACCTGAGCCCAGAACGGATTTTTCTCTTGAAAAGCGCGGATGAACTGCTGATCCGCTACATAACGTTTAAAAAAAGGATTCAAAACCTCATTAATATCTTCGCTATCCAGGTAAAATTCTGTTGGCACCTCAGGCCGCCTTTTGCGTTTATTGTTAAGCCATTGCCATATCGTATTTGGCGTATAATTTACATCCCGGTAGGATGCTGCAACAGCGAACTGAGCAGAGGTGAAGTCCGTCTTTCCGAGAAATGTTGAAAAATTAAAAACTGTGGTTTCGGAGAAGTAGGTTTCCACAAAGTCTAATTTTTTCCTGAAAAACGCCCGACTAAAATGCACAGCTGATCGAAACGTACTGTTTCTGAAAACAGCATTTTCCAAGAATTCCACCGCGTTGAAATCAGCAACCCGCTCGAAACACGTCTGTCGAAAGTTCGCCTTTCCCCGAAAAACTGATTCTGTAAAGAAAACTGGCCCCTCAAACGTTGAGTCCCCGAAGTCACAGATATTTTGAAACACAGCACCACGAAAATGAACAGCCTCTTGGAAAACAGAATTCCCCAAAAAGACCTCCTTTTGGAAGTCAGTTTTCTCAAATTTGACAGTGTTTTTAAACGTGCACCCAATGCAGACAATTTCCTTATTAACCACGGGGCGTTCGCTATATTCAGCTGAAAAAATGACGGCTCCCTCAATGATACAACTCGTGAAAAATACACTTTCATAGCCCTCGCGTAAAATTGAGAGGAACGTTTTCGCATCAAGGGTCTCTTCAGTTCCATGGTAAACTTGCATACCTACAATCCCTATTGAAGTTCCCAGTGGCCAGTTACAAGTTTCCAGTTTTTCAAGTTTCCAGTTAACAGTTTCCAGTTAAGAGAACTACGGATAACACAACATCTCTTTTCTGGTTACTGGTTACTGGTTACTGGAGACTGTTAACTATTTTTTCACGCTAAAATCTCACTGACAACTCGCGCTTCCTCTTGGACACCCGTTAACCGATGATCGAGTCCTTGAAATTTGAAGGTCAACCGTTCATGGTCGATACCGAGCTGATTGAGAATCGTAGCGTTTAAGTCTCGAACCGAGACCGGGTCTTTGACGATGTTATAACTAAAGTCATCAGTTTCGCCGTGCACGATCCCGCCTCTGATACCAGCACCCGCCATCCACATTGTAAAGCATTTCGGGTGATGGTCGCGTCCGTAGTTCTCTTTTGTCAAAGCACCTTGGCAGTAAACGGTTCGTCCGAACTCACCGCCCCAAACAACGAGCGTATCGTCGAGCATCCCGCGCTGTTTCAAATCTTGAACGAGTGCCGTTGAAGGTTGGTCAATATCACGACACTGGTTTCGGATATCTTTCGGCAGGTTCCCGTGTTGGTCCCAGCCGCGGTGGAAGATTTGGACGAGTCGGACATCACGTTCCATCATCCGACGGGCAAGGATACAGCAGTGTGCGAACGTACCCGGCGTATGGACATCAGGACCGTACATCTTCAAGATGTTATCGGGTTCCTGTTTCAGGTCTGTGAGTTCGGGAACGGAAGTCTGCATTCGGTACGCCATCTCATATTGTGAGATACGCGCATGCGTTTCTGGATCACCGACTTCTTGGTAGAGCTCCTCGTTGAGTTTAACCAACGTATCAAGCATCCGTTTCCGGGCGTTTTCGCTCATCCCTTCAGGATTTGAGAGGAACAGCACCGGATCGCCTTGGCTACGGAGGAGGACGCCTTGATGCTCAGATGGGAGGAAACCGGCACCCCAGAGACGGTTATAAAGTGCTTGCGCGGACTTCCTGCCACTCCATGTAGCGTTCATCACGATGAAGGACGGTAGGTTCCTGTTTTCCGTTCCTAATCCGTAGCTGAGCCACGCACCGAGGCTCGGTTTGCCGGGGGTTTCATCACCCGTGCAAACGTAAGTAATCGCTGGATCGTGATTAATCGCATCGGTGTGTACCGACTTAACAATGGCAATGTCTTTTACCATAGAAGCCGTGTGCGGCAGCAATTCGCTAATCCATGCGCCGTCGCTGCCGTTGTCATGTTTTTGAAACTCGAAAATAGACGGCGCAATCGGGAAACGTTTCTGACCGGAAGTCATCGTTGTGAGGCGTTGTCCCATCCGGACCGTTTCCGGTAAGTCTTTGTCGAACCATTCTCCCATCACCGGTTTGTAGTCATACAGGTCCATCTGCGAGGGTGCGCCGGACATGAATAGATAGATGGCGCGTTTCGCCTTCGGCGCGAAGTGTGGGAGTTCAGGCAACCCACCCGTTTGTGGCACTGCTTGCTGTTCGAGCGCATTCGCAACCGTATTCGGCAGCAATGAGGCAAGGGCTGCACCGCCGAGTCCCATAGCACATTTGCCGAAGAATTGGCGGCGGGTTTCAAGTTTGAGATATTCCTTAATAGGGTCCATTTTATGTGACGCTCCTTTGCGATACCTATTGAAGTTCCCAGTGGCCAGTTACAAGTTTCCAGTTAAGAGAGGTTATGTTATCCAAGTATCTCTTTTCTGGTTACTGGTTACTGGAGACTGTTAACTATTTTTTCATGCCAATATCTCGTTGACAACCTGCGCTTTCTCCTCAACCCCAGTTAACCGATGATCAAGTCCTTGGAACTTGAAGGTCAACCGCTCATGGTCGATACCGAGTTGGTTAAGAATCGTCGCATTTAGGTCTCGAACAGAAACCGGGTCTTTAACGATGTTATAACTAAAGTCATCAGTTTCACCGTGTACGATCCCGCCTTTGATACCAGCACCTGCCATCCATATCGTGAAACATTTCGGGTGATGGTCGCGTCCGTAGTTTTCTTTTGAGAGTGCCCCCTGGCAGTAAACAGTCCGTCCGAACTCACCCCCCCAGACAACAAGTGTATCGTCAAGCATACCGCGTTGTTTCAAATCTTGAACGAGTGCTGTCGAAGGTTGATCAATGTCGCGAGCTTGGTTACGGATGTTTTTGGGGAGATCGCCGTGCTGATCCCAGCCGCGATGGAAAATTTGGACGAGTCGGACATCGCGTTCCATCATCCGACGCGCGAGGATACAACAGTTGGCGAATGTGCCGGGGGTGTCAACCTCGGGTCCGTACATCTCCTTAACTTTGTCAGGCTCCTGCTTTAGGTCTGTGAGTTCCGGTACAGAGGACTGCATGCGGAACGCCATCTCATATTGCGAAATACGCGCATGTGTTTCCGGATCACCGACTTCTTGATAGAGTTCCTCGTTAAGTTTCACCAACGAATCGAGCATCCGTTTCCGGGCGTTTTCACTCATCCCTTCAGGATTTGAGAGGAACAGCACCGGATCGCCTTGACTACGGAGCAGCACCCCTTGGTGTTCCGATGGCAGGAAACCGGAGCCCCAGAGTCGGTTATAGAGTGCCTGCGCCCCTTTCGGACCGCTCCATGTGGCGTTCATCACGATAAATGACGGAAGATTCCTGTTTTCGCTGCCGAGCCCATAACTCAGCCATGCGCCGAGACTCGGTTTGCCCGGCGTTTCGTCACCCGTACAAACAAACGTGATCGCCGGATCGTGATTAATCGCATCGGTGTGTATCGATTTGATAATGGCGATGTCTTTGACCATGGAGGCAGTGTGTGGTAGCAATTCGCTCAGCCACGCGCCATCGCTACCGTTGTCATGCTTTTGAAACTCGAAGATAGACGGCGCAATCGGAAAACGGGCTTGACCGGATGTCATCGTCGTGAGCCGTTGCCCCATCCGCACTGTTTCCGGGAGGTCTTTATCAAACCATTCTCCCATCTTCGGTTTATAGTCATACAGGTCCATCTGTGACGGTGCGCCTGACATAAATAGATAGATAGCGCGTTTCGCCTTTGGCGCAAAATGCGGGAGTTCCGGTAAACCGCCAACTCGCGTTCCTGCTTGTTGTTCGAGGGCTTGAACAACACCACTCGGTAGCAGTGAAGAGAGGGCTGCACCCCCAAGTCCCATAGCACATTTACCAAAGAATTGACGACGCGTTTCAAGTTGCAGATATTCTTTAATCGGGTCCATTAGATAAGCTCCTACTAACCCTTGTTCAGGACTTCGTCCAGATTCAGGATTAGGTTCGCAATCATCGTCCATGCAGCGACTTCGGCTGCATCTAAGGTTGCATCGGGTTTCGATTCGCCGACATTGATAAGTTTTTGGGCTGCTTCCGGATCCACTTTGAATTCTTCGGCGTGTGCTTGCAGCGTCTCAAGGAGCAGTGTTGCTTCCGAGGGTTTCGGTTCGCGAGCAGTCGCTATCTCAAACATAAAAGCGATCCGTTCCTCCGGCGTTTCGCCACCCGCTTTGATAGAGCGTTCCGCGAAGACGCGTGCCGCTTCAAAGAACTGCGGATCATTCATCAGCATTAACGCCTGCATCGGTGTGTTCGTACGTTCACGGCGGATTGTGCAAGCCTCGCGTGATGGCGCGTCCAAAATATTCATCTGCGGCGGCGGTGCAGTCCGTTTCCAGAAGGTATACAGACTTCGACGGTATATTTTTTCAGCACCCGTATCTTTAACGAAGGTGTCGGTATTAGACCCAGTAAACCCGACGGCTTTCCAGAGACCCCCCGGTTGTGGCGGTTTGACACTCGGTCCACCAATTTGCGTATACAACAGACCGCTCGCTGCGAGGGCGTTATCTCGCACGATTTCGGCATCAAAACGGTAGCGCGGCGCACGAGAAAGCAACACGTTATCCGCATCTCGTTCCAATTTTTCAGGCGTAACCTTCGCACTCTGACGGTACGTCGCTGAGGTGAGCATCAGTTTCAGCATCGCTTGCACATCCCAGCCAGAGGCAATAAATTCGGTTGCCAACCAATCAAGGAGTTCCGGATGCGACGGCGGCGTACCTTGTGTACCGAAATCCTCCGCTGTCAGGACAATTCCGGTGCCGAAGACGTTTTGCCAGAAACGGTTTATCGTGACACGCGCGGTGAGCGGATGTTTCTGCGAGACCAACCATTTCGCCAGGGACAATCGGTTCGGTGGCGCACCCTTCACCATCGGCGGGAGGACTGCCGGAGTCTGAGGGGTGACCTGATCGCCTCGGTGTTGATAGGCACCGCGTTCAAGAACGTAGGCACCGCGCGGCTCCGTTCTTTCCTGCATCACAAGTGTCGTGGTAATAGAACCATCCAGACTGTTCCTTTTTTTCTGGATATCCGCTAAATCCGCGTAGAGTTTTTTCAGACCTTCGTCCTTTGAAACGTTTCGGCGGTAGTATTCTCGGATTTGTGTCTGTTGATCCGCGCTGCGCTGCCCTCTTTCGATCGCTATTGTGTCAACGATATTCGCTGTTACCATCGGTTCATCGGATTTCATACGGAAGAAGAAACCGGATGGACCGGAATAGTTGACCACCTTCAGCAGGAGTGCATTGTTACCCGGATTCAGTTGAATTTGGAGTTTCTCCGTATCCGGTGCCGCATCACGCTGGATATTGCTCGCAAGCACCTCCGTTTGGTTTACCCACACCTTTAAAGCGTCGTTACTACTCAGGTAAAGCACCGCTTTCTGTCTGGTTTCGGAGACGATGTTCCGATAGAGGTACGTCGCGCTATTTTCACCGACAATGTCGTTATGAACCTGTCCGTCTGACCAGTGCGTCTGCTGTTGCCACGTCAACGTCTCCGAACCGATGGTGAATTTATCTTGTGTATTGACAGGTTTGGTTTCCGGTTCATAGACATTATAGAAGGCGATGTTACCGTGTTCAGCGGTAAATGGACCGACAGAATTCCAGTTTCCAAGCGACACTTTAGAACCCATCGGGTAGATCGTCGGGACATCTGTAACGGCAAGTCTGAACCGTCCGAAGTGGTGTTTAGCGTGCTCAGATTCGTGTTTAAGCCGGATCCTTAACACGCCGCCTTCTGTACCGAACGGATTTGCAACAAGAAAGATCGCTTGCCGACCGTTGCCCGGGTTTTTATTGCTTTCCAATCCCCATCCGGTTTCAGGTTTATCGTCAATCGCATTCACAATAACGAAATCGCCGTTTGGCTGTTCGTAGTCCGCCCAGGCTTGTACGATGGGGACAGGTGTCCACGGATTGTTTTCCTCAGCTGTTTCCACTTTTTCAGTTACCAGTTTCGAGTTACCAGTTACCAGAGAAGAAGTTTCTTTACTGGCTACTGGTGACTGGTTACTGGTTACTTCTTTTGCGGTTTCAGTTTCTGGTGGTGCCTCTTCAGCCACAGCGGTTTCCGGTGCCGCATCTTCTCCCGCTGTTTCTGACACCTCCGCTGCTTCTGCTGCTTTCTCCGCTGCTTCTTTAGCAGCGTTAAGTACTTCCGCTGCCTTTGAAGCAGGAACGACATCAACAGAAAATCCTGTCAGAACCACATTGCTGTTATCGCTGCGTCCGATACCACTTGCTGGCAGGGACTGGTCTGGAATACCTTCGAGTCGCAAAGCACTCCAATTACCGGACGGTAGTTCAGCAATAATCTCGTAGACCTCTTTGTCTGGGGTCGTGCCGCTCGCTAAAACGGAATTATCTTCCTGAATTTCGAGCGTCGCACCCCCTTGTGAGAGAACAACGTTCGGTTTAATATGTGTCCACTGTGGTATTCTGTTCTCCCATGCGATTTGGGCAGTATCAATATGGGGGAGGGGACCTTTGCTCTGTCCATCTAAATCGGTGATCTGTGCATCATAGATTGCGAGTTGTGCCTTCTGCTCCGGTGTCGGAAGTTTCACGACTGGCGGCGAATCCTTGCGGTTGCCATCCATCGCATTCTCAGTGATGTTGTTAAAGTAGGCGTAGAGTTGATAGTATTCCTTCTGCGTAATTGGATCATATTTGTGATCGTGGCACTGGGCACAGCCAGCAGTTAATCCCATCCAAACCGTGGCTGTGGTGTTGGCTCTATCGACAGCGTATCGGACGTAATATTCGTCGGCGATAGAACCGCCTTCGCTTGTCGTAACGTGGCTCCGATTAAAACCGGTAGCGACACGCTGATCAAGCGTCGATTCTCGTAGCAAATCACCTGCCAACTGTTCAATTGTAAACTGATTGAACGGCATATTTTTGTTGAATGCGTTGATAACCCAATCCCGGTAGGGCCACATTTCACGGTAGTTATCTAAATGCAGTCCGTGTGTATCGCCGTAGCGTGCGACATCTAACCAGAAACGCGCCAGATGTTCCCCGTATTCCGGTTTCGCCATGAAGGTCTCAATAAGATTTTGGTATGCATTTGGCGAGTCGTCATTAAGGAATCGGTGTATCTCTTCAAGCGTCGGCGGTAAGCCGGTGAGATCGAAACTTATGCGTCGGATGAGCGTCCGTTTATCGGCTTCATCCGCGGGTTGTAGCCCCTCTTTTTCGAGGCGTGAGAGGATGAACGCGTCAATCGGGTTTCGTCCCCAGTCTCGGTTCTTGACAGTAGGCGGCATCGGTTGTGCAAGGGGCGTGAACGACCAGTGTTCTTCCCACTGCGCGCCTTCGCGAATCCACTGCGTGAGTGCTTCAATCTGCTCCGGTGTCAGCGTCTTATTGAAGTCCGATGGGGGCATGCGATAGGTTTCGTCCTCGGATAGAATCCGGAGATAGAGCTCACTCTCTTCAGGTTTACCCGGAACGAGGACCGGATACCCGCTCGGTTCGGAAAACGCTCCCTCTTTCGTATCAAGGCGCAAGTCAGCCTGTCGGGTCTTAGCATCTGGACCGTGACAGGCGTAGCAGTTATCCGAAAGAATCGGACGGATGTCAAGATTGTAATTAAGGGTCACTTCTGCGGTTTCGTGGTGTTCCCCATATACCGTGGGCAGTCCTAATACAGCAAGGCAGAAACACACCAACACAGCAAATAGTGGAACCGTATTATTAGCGATCTTCACTGGAATTTTTCTCCCTGTTTCATCGTTGTAGTCCGCAACTTATTCGTTTTCTATGCTAAAAATCTAAGTTGCAATTTCCTATACCAGATTTGGCAATTTGTGACGTTTCCTTAATCAAAAAGTTTAGCACCGTTGCCATATTTTATGATACGCTCGCGCTTTTGTCAAACATTTTTCTTCTTAAGTGGATATTCAGTTTTCATTGATATGCTGCACGTGGTGTGATATAATTCTAACAATTACCAATCCTCAAGGAGCAACAGAATGGCATTTAGTGATTTCAAAGCGATCCCTGACGTTCAGAAAAAATTTGGCATCCGACACATCGAAAATGACTTCATAAAGATTGAGGAGGGTGTGTCCCCTTCCGAACAATTTCTACAAGAATTGGAGTTTAGCAGGCAGTATATTCCGGTTTTTGCGTCCGAGGGCGCGCGCTGTGAAGCCGTTATTTTCCCCATTTTGCGAGAGGTCTACAAAAAGCACGCTAAACACTACGCCCTCTGGATAAAGGAACCTCTTGCCTACGATGAAACGCTGAGCGGTACCCCGGATTATTTTATTTCAACACGCTCTGAGTTGGGTAAACTCGTTGTCGGCACACCGTTAATAATGCTCGTTGAAGCCAAGAAAAACGACTTTGAGCAAGGCTGGGGACAATGCCTCGCGGAGTTAGTTGCCGCGCAAAAGATAAACGAGGATACAAAACATCCTGTGTACGGTATTGTCAGCGACGGAACGCTCTGGCAGATTGGGCACCTTGTCAACGAAACCTTCACCCAAAACAGAACGAGTTTTAGCGTGGATAATCTGCCCATCCTATTCGGCGCGATTGATTCTGTCTTCAAAGCGGCAAGTGAAGTTTCAAACCGTACCGGATTGGTAACACCATAGCAAAGTAATGTCCTTTGAATTACGCTGCTGACGTTAGTAGGACTATTAAAATTCCAATTCCAATAATACTAAGGATAGTCCACCAGAAACCTTGTGAGCGTCCAAGTTTGAGATTTTCTTCATCTCTTTTGTTTAACAACCCGTCTTCTGCTTGCTGTGTTATCTGTGATCTCACACTATTTATTATTGCCGTTTTGTCAATATTTTCCCTTACCTCCCGTTTTATACGATCCGTTTCGTCTTGTCTTATAGCATTCGTATCAGTGTTTTTTCGCACGTACTCTCTTATCTCGGCATCTATTTCTCTTTCTATTTCCAGTTTTATTTTCCTTTCTCTATCCTTTATTGCCTTATCGTGGTTATAAACATAGTTCTCAAAAGTTTCACGATCAATTTCTAAAAACTTGATCTTCAGAACAGCGGATAATTTTCTCTTGCGCGAAACTGGTATTGGATACCTCTGTGGAGTCGGGCTTAGTTTCAATTTCCTGTGTAATCTCTGTTCTTTGTGTAGATTCAGGTGAAACACCGGCAACTTGTAGTGCTTCAAGGAGTTCTTGTTCAGATTCATTGAGCGTATCTTGCGCTGTGAGCCTTGCGGTCTCATCTTCAATTATTACCTCAATTGTATCCAAGAGGATTTCTTCTTCTTTTAGTGTCAACACAGATGCTCGGTTTTCCCTATTTTTTTGTTGTGCGCGTAGCAGCTCACGCCGCTGTCGGCGTAAATTCAGTTCGTGCTGCGCGTCCTCCAGTAGGTACTTCAAATTGCTCCGGAGTTCCCATTTGATCTCCTCCTGTTGTTCCGGTGTCCCTTCCAGTAGCTTCCATAGGTTGACTTCCACACTTCCTTCCCCGTGCGGTCCCGCAATCAGTTTCATCACTCTGTTTGGATCTTCTCCTTCCATTACCATCATCTCCAATTCAAATAGTTTCGGACTCGAGGGTTCCTCCGGCCAGGACATCAACCCTTCTGCCCACCGCAACAGATCCAGTATTGGTAGGTCAGGATAACTCAGGTTCAGTTCCTCCAGAGGCACTTCCTCCGCGGCCATCAGGTGTGCCTTGTCCGGATAGTGACTTACCATATGGAGGGTCTTGAGTATCTCCAGTGCTTCCTGGTTCAGTCGGTGTTGTCCTGCTTGCTGCCACTTTTGTAGCTGTTTCTGCATGTGTTTGTTCATCAGTCACCCAAAATCTTTTTTCTCACCAAAACTAAAATCTGTGAAATCCGCGAAATCCGTGTAATCCGCTATTCAGAACAACAGACATGACAAAATATTTACACACCTTACTGCCCACCAATCTTCTCAAAAATGATAACGCGCTGCCACGGCAAATCATCTTATTTATGGAACTGTCTATATTCTAAAAGGAGATAGCGTTTTTATCAAATATTTTTTCTTGAAGGTGTATCAAAAAGATGGTATACTCTTAGTTATAATTCTTTCGTAGGAAATTGAAGATCGCAATTTGTTGTGATCTGTTCCAAAATTACCACATCAGGAGAAAAAGATGTCAACAGTAACATACACTGAGGTGCAAGCGTTAGTAAAGAAACTTCCTGAATCCAAATTACCGTTAGCGTACCGTTTGCTGTGTGTGTTAGCAGCGGCGGAAGGGGAATCACCTCAAGCAAAATTTATGCGGCTTTCCGTAGCGGAACGTCGTCAACTGCTATCACAGCAGGCGAAACAGATGAAAGAGCATTACGAACAAACAGAAGCTGAACGTGCGGAATGGCAAGCAGGAGATTTCATTGATGAATCCGAGTCGCGGGGAAATTTGGTTAGTTGATCTTAATCCGACACGCGGGGCAGAAATTCGGAAAACGCGTCCCGCTGTTGTCGTGAGTTCCGATGAAATAGGTGTGTTACCGATCCGACTCGTTGCCCCCATAACAGAATGGAAAGACTCCTTTGCTGAGAACATTTGGCATGTGAAGTTAGAACCCGATTCAACAAATAATCTCACAAAACTCTCTGCTGTTGATACGCTACAACTACGAGGAATTGATACACTAAGATTTGTTCATAAAGTTGGAGAAGTACCATTGTCAATGATGAGTCTAATTATAACCGCTATTGCGGCAGTGATTGAATACGATCTTGTCCTTTTACCATAACGGCAAATTGCTTACCTCTTTTTTTCGTCAAATAATGGAAAAAAATCTACCTATTCTACTGCAACCTTCTCAAAAATGATGACATGCTGCCACGGCAAATCATCAAGCGTCTCTACCCAAGACAGCGGGTGCGGTGTCGCCTCCTTAATTACCTGTAATTCGCTCATCTTGTGCAAGCGTTTGATGGGGACCTTCTCATCTTCCAAGCGGTATTCGACAAAAACCACTCTACCGCCTGTTTTAAGACCACGACAGATATTCTGCATCATCTCATAAGGATGCGAAAATTCGTGATAGACATCCACCATAATCGCCAAATCCACCGAATTCGGCGGCAGTTTCGGGTCGGTAATTGTGCCTAAAACCCCTTTGATATTCGTAATACCTGCTTCCGCTATCTTCTCAGCAAGGATGTCAAGCATCTCCTGCTGAATTTCTACACCGTAAACGATCCCTGTTTTTCCGATTTTCCGTGAAATACGCCGAGCAATATAACCTGTACCGACCCCAATATCCGCTACAACATCTCCCTCTTTGAGTTTCAACATTTCAATGAGACGGTTCGGCATCTCTTCACGTTCACGTTCCGGACGTTCCAACCACTCTGCACCTTGATGCCCCATCACCTGCGATATTTCGCGTCCCATGTAAATTTTGCCGATACCGTCTCGGCTGCGGGCGCGCTGTTCATAGCGTGTACTCGCTGGACGCGTCGCATCGGTTTCTGGTTGCGATTCATTACTCGGTACAGTTGCGACACGACTCAATAAGAGCAACGCAACCGCGATAACCCCGAAGGCTATGAATCCACGACGGGCGTCTCCCGTTCTCTGACCTTTTCTGAACATTGGCTACCACCTTCCGAGATAGAGACCTCGGTTCTCCATCGGCATTGATACACGCTTGCCACTCTGACGCTGCGAATCAACGATGGCGAAGACCATCTCAGTGCTGCGATGCGCGAGATGGATGTTCCCACAGGTCTCAGTATCGGTTTCAATCGCATCAACGATGTCTTCAATACAGCCGACAGTGCCGCTTTTCCGTTCATAGGGCGGGAATTGCGCTTCCAAAATCTCGTTAAACTGCCCTTGCCGTTTACGGAGGTGAAAACCGAGTCCGTTATTGAGCGCACGCACAGTACCGTTGCTACAATTCACCTCAAACTCATAAGCCGTACCCGGAATACTAATGGCGTTAATACCGTTCTCAAAACGGATGAACCCCATAACAATCCCAGGATCAGATTCCGTGCGGTTATCCTCAAAATCGGCATCGTCAACGGCGACATTGCCTTGCACGTATTCAATCGGCGAATCACTTGCTAAAAAGAGAAGCATATCCGCTGCGTGTGTGTACCCCCAGAGCGCAGCACCACCACTATAGGCAATGATAGCGCGTCTCTCACCAAGCTCACCACTTTCGAGGAGTTCACGCATTTTGATGTATCCGGGCGTGAAACGACGTTGCGTACCGAGATTGAATTTGACATTGTACTTCTCGCACACTTCGACCATCGCATCCGCTTCTTCCATAGAGGCACACAACGGTTTATCGCAGTAGATGCCTCTCACGCCGTTTTCTGCAGCGAACGCTGTAATTTCGGCGTGGTTCCCCGGACGCGTGGCGATACTGACAATATCGGGTTTCTCTTCCACGATCATCTCACGATAATCTAAGTAATACTTCGGAATATCCCATTTATTGCAAACGTACTGTGCCTTCTCTTCGACAACATCCGCGGCGGCAATGAGGTCTGTCCGATCGAAAGCTGTATAGCCTGCGGCGTGCGAATAGGGTAACGCACCCTGTGGTGCCGCACGAACTTCCTCATCAATTGTACCACCCATTCGACCGCACCCAACAATACAAGCACGATATTGATCCGTTCCCATTGAAATACCCCCTATGAATTCTATGACGTTAAACGCTGAATTCGACAATATCTTGTTTCACAATTTCTTTTGTGTGCTGATAGGATGCTGTTTGCACCAGTTCCTGTACCTCAGGTGTCAAACGATTAATAATAACTTCAGGCAGACTCGGTCTGCCTTCATATTGCGGACGATAACGGAGAATGAGAAAACGTCTATCCCGGCCCGTCGGCTTCCACCGTAGAACACCGTGCGTCAACAGTTCAGAGATAACGACAAAGTCGCCTGCTTTAGGTGTGATATTCGTGAAAACGTCGTCCGGTTCAGGGTCAATACCGTCCGGTCCTGGGGCCAAAAGATTTTCAGGCCTCTCAAATTTGCTCTTATGCGAACCCGGGATGACAATAAGTCCACCGTCGCCCGGTTGAACATCGGTCAAGTAAAAGAACGCTACGAAGTCGTTACAGTAAATACGGCTGTTTTTGATCTCATAGCGAGTGAGCCAATGCCGTCCCTCGCGGGCACAGTGCAAACCTGCAGGATTCGTTCCCATCGGTTGCCTATCCGGGTTGTGCTGTTCAAGTGTGAGCGTTCCAGTGACAAACCGCGGTTTATCGAAAGTAAACTCTTTGATAAGGGGCCAGATAGCGGGATGCACCGTCAGCACCTCAAGCGACCTATCGAAAGCAAAACCGTGCTCATATCTACCACCTTTGCCGGGTTCTAAGTCGCGAGGACGCGTCGTGAATCCGTCCGGACGTTCATCAATTGGCGTATGGATATACCTATCAACAGCCGCTTGCGCTGCCTTTAGTGCTTCACCTTTGACCGCACCTTCGATGTGTAGGTAACCTGTAACATCAAACAGATAGCGCTGTTCTGGTGTCATTTCATTCCTCCTGCACTTATTTTGCATAGGTCTATACAACGTATTGTATCATATTTTGCAATTTTATCAAAAATTTCTTTACTTCCGAGGAAAAGTGTGTCTTATTATTCACTTGCAATCGGCATCTATCTGTAGTAGAATATCCAAAAAACGAAACAGAGGTTGTTTATGAAACTCGGATTTGTGAGTGCGATTTTACCGGATCAATCGTTAACAGAAGTCGTCCAGTTCGCCGCCGATACCGGCTTCGATTGCGTCGAATTGATGTGCTGGCCCAAAGGGAAAGCGGAACGGCGTTACGCAGGTGTTACACACGTTGATGTCGCGGATCTTTCCGATGCAGAAGCGGATAGAATCCTACAATGCGTCTCGGATGCCGGGATAACAATCAGCGGGTTAGGCTACTACCCGAACCCACTAACACCGGATGAAATCGAGGCGGCTGTCTATAGCGAACACCTCAAAAAACTGATTCTCGCGGCAGAACGGATGTCGGTTGGCATCGTCAACACGTTCATCGGCAGAGACCAGACCCGCACGATAGATGAGAATTGGCACCGCTTTAAACACGTCTGGAAACCGCTAATCCAATTCGCCGCCGACCACGGCATCCGCGTCGGTATTGAGAATTGTCCGATGTTTTTCACCGAAGACGAGTGGCCCGCTGGGCAAAACCTCGCCTACTGTCCCGCCATTTGGGAACGGATGTTTGAGGAGATCCCATCCCCAAACTTTGGACTCAACTTCGATCCGTCCCATTTTATATGGCTCCAGATGAACTATCTGAAACCGCTCACTACCTTCGCCGATCGGATCTTCCACGTGCATGCCAAGGATGTCCGATTGGATCGCGCAAAACTTGACGAGGTCGGTATCCTCGCAACGCCGCTGTCGTATCATACACCGAAACTACCCGGACTCGGTGATGTCAATTGGGGTGCCTTCTTCTCTGTTTTGAGTGATACCGGCTACGACGGTGCAGTCTGCGTTGAAGTGGAGGATCGCGCCTATGAAGAGACATTGGAAACGCGACAACGTTCGCTCCAGCAGAGCCACATCTTCCTGAGACAGTTCATCGGATAGGCAGACTGCCTGTCTTTAAGGCTCCACGCTTTTTATGACACATAATCACGACTGGTTCGACACAGAGATTACGGCACTGGAACACGCTGGATTACGCCGCCACCTCCGTACTGTCATGACCGCACCCACAGGGACAATCAATCTTGATGGGCGCGATGTCGTGCTGCTCGGTTCAAACAACTATTTGGGATTAAGCACGCATCCAGAAGTTATTGCCGCTGCTATTGAGGCAACACAGACTTTCGGCACAGGTGCAAGCGGTTCGCGGCTCATCTCAGGAAACAGTGAACTCTACACGACTTTGGAAACAAATCTCGCTAAAGCGAAAAACACCGAAGCCGCGCTCGTTTTTAGTTCCGGGTATACTGCCAATACAAGTGTTATTCCTATCCTCGCCGGTGAAGGCGATCTTATCCTAAGCGATGCGCTCAACCACGCCAGCATCATAGACGGATGCCGCCTCAGTCGTGCCACTAAGAAAGTTTATCGGCACTGCGATGTGGAACACCTCAAGGATTTACTATCAGAATCCACAACGTTTCGACGACGACTCATCGTGACAGACGGTGTGTTCAGCATGGATGGCGATATCGCACCGCTACCCGATATCTACGACCTCGCTACCGAATACGATGCGATGTTGCTCGTGGATGACGCACACGGATTTGGTGTGTTAGGGAAAGACGGCAGCGGGACTGTTGCGCATTTTGGGTTGGCAGAAGAAGGTATCATTCAGATGGGCACGCTCAGCAAGGCGATCGGCGCGCTCGGTGGATATATTGCCGGAAGCCACACCCTGATTGAATTGCTCATCAACAAGGCACGCGGTTTCATTTTTACCACAGGTTTGCCCCCTGCCACCTTAGCAGCGGCGAATGCTGCACTCAATGTGATGCGTTCTTCGCCTGAACGACGGCAACGTTTATTTTCGCACGCGAAACATCTTAAAACGGCATTGACTGATTTAGGGTATACGCTATTACCGAGTGAAACACAGATCCTTCCGGTCGTGTTAGGAAATCCGCAACGAGCAACAAGCGTAGCGGATGCCCTCCTCGCCGAAGGGGTGTTCGCACCCGCCATCCGTCCGCCAGCAGTCCCGCCGGACACAAGCCGTCTAAGGCTAACCGTCATGGCAACACACACTGAAGCAGAGATACAACAGGCGATTGCTGCATTTGCCGAAGTCAATTGCCTTGCTGTTCCTTAAAAAATTAAAAACTTGTAGGACTTACGCATGCCCCTCTTTTGTACCACAAACTGTTAGTTTGTGCTATCAGAACGCTGTGTTTACAGAAAACTTCCATCTAACAGAGCGATTTACACCCAAAATTGCGTAAGTCCTGACTTGGTTAGAGATTGCAGCACTGCAACAACGGCGAAGGGCGGATTTGAACACAGCGGCTGCCTTCCCAAACCTTCTCAACAGCTCCCGTTAGGGCAACATTAAAAGCCTTGATTTTTTTTCTCGTTTCGTGCTATACTGCGTCAAATCCTAACGAAAGGCGATGCATCAAAATGAGCACGAAAGCACACGTTATCGATTTTGGAAAACAGAACCCTATTGATCGAGGTACCGGCGTTAAAACCGTCCCGTTAGCCGGTAAATGGATCGACTCTACTTCACTCACCAACGGTGTGACACAGTTTGAACCCGGCGCAGCGATCGCACGCCACTACCATAATTGCGATGAATCCGTCACAATTCTCGAAGGTGAAGCCGCTTGTGAGGTAGATGGCGAAGTCTTTACGATGAAAGCCTACGACACCACATTCGTCCCCGCTGGTATCCCCCACCGGTTTTGGAATGAAAGCGACGCACCTATGAAGATATTGTGGACTTATGCCTCTGTTACTGTAACCCGTACGTTCACGGAGACAGGTGAAACAGTTGGGCACTTGTCAGCAGGCGATCAGGCAGTTGTCACATAAGGCGAGGCAGGAGACATAAAATGTCCGTTCAAACCTATATTAAGGAGAATCAGGCAGATCTCTGTGCATTGCTACAAGAACTCGTCAGGATTCCGACCGTCAATCCACCCGGCGAAAATTATGCCGAAATTGTGGAATTACTTCGGGCGAAATGTGAGGCGTTAGGGATGCAGACACGAATTGCCAAAGTCCCGAAACGCCGCGCTGAGCAGGTGATCCCGAATGCCGATAGCCATCCTCGCTTAAACCTCATCGCGCGTTGGGATGTCGGCGCAAAAAAAACGGTTCATTTCAACGCACATTACGATGTTGTACCCGTTGCAGGAGAGTGGCGTTTCGGGGATCCGTTCAGCGGTAAAATTGACGGTGAGTGGCTTTACGGACGCGGTGCCGATGATATGAAGGATGCCATCGCTGCACTCCTGTTTGCGGTTGAGGCTGTCCAAAAAACCGACACCGAACCGAAATTCAACGTCGAATGCTCCTTCACCTGCGATGAAGAGACCGGCGGGGAACTCGGTGCTGGGTACGTCGTTGAAGCGGGGTTGGTTGATGCAGACTATGTTGTCAACTGCGAAGGTGGGGCGAAGTTGAATATCGGCAACGGACATAACGGGGTCCTCTGGTTAGAAATCGAGGTCAAAGGCAAAGCAGCACACGGCGCTAATCCGGCTAAAGGCATAAACGCTTTTGAAAAAACCGCCGAACTCGTAACAGCACTCCAACGCGTTAAACGGAATCTAAAATCGCCAGAACGCGCATTTAGACTTCTTGACGGCAGCGATCGTTACCCGACGTTGAACATCGGCGGGACATTCCACGGTACTGATGGCGACAAAGTCAACACCGTTCCAGCAAGCCTTACATTCTCCATTGACCGTCGGATTACACCCAACGAGGAACTTGAATTTGCCGAGCTCGAATTGCGGGAGGCGATTTCTGGAGCGTGCCAATACTATCCTGATTTGCAAGCAGAGGCACGTGCTATCTTGCGGATTGAGCCGTGTTTAACGGATACCGAGTCGCCAATAGCACAGGCTTTCGCCGATGCCGTGCGTATCGTCCGTTTCAATCGACCCAAATTTAAAGGCACTACAGGGTTCACGGACTTGCACTATTTCGTTAATACAGGTTTACCCGGCATCGGATACGGTCCCAGTGGTGAAGGTGGGCATGCCATCAATGAGCGCGTAAATGTTCCTGATCTCGTCAGAACCGCCGCGATCTACGCAACCTTCATGACCCGCGCAGAACTGTAATCTCGGAATCATACAATGCAAAACTCGAACGCCAATATTCTATGCGTTGATTTTTGCTTGCCGAATGTGTTACTATTTGCATATCAGATTTATTGGAACATCTATTGTAGGGAACTTACTGTTATGATTATCAATCGGCTTATCGTCAAAAACTGGCGGAACTTTCAGCATATTGATGTGCCACTTAGGGAACGTCAGTTTATCGTCGGTCCGAATGCCTCAGGTAAATCCAACCTGTTAGACATCTTTCGCTTTCTCCGCGATATCGCCAAAGCCGAAGGGGGCGGACTCCAAAAAGCGATCGGTGACCGAGGTGGTGTCTCCAAAATTCGATGCTTGTCCGCGAGGCAAGACCCAGAGGTTTCTATCGAAATTCACATCGCCGATACGCCAGATGCCCCCGCAACATGGCGATACAGTCTCGGATTCCGTCAAGCAGATCGTGAACATTGCCAAACGCTTCTCAGCCATGAGCGCGTCTGGAGAGAGGGCGAACGCCTTCTTGATAGACCCGATGCAGACGATAACGCAGATCCAGACCGCCTTATCCAGACCGCACTTGAACAGAATGCTGCCAATGCGAAGTTTCGGGAGATTGGGCGATTCCTTCGTAATGTTACCTATCTGCATCTCGTGCCACAACTCATCCGTTTCGGGGATGCCATTCAAGGTAAAGTTATCGAAGACGATCCGTTTGGTCAGGCTTTCCTCGAACGCGTCGCGGGCGTGCATCCAAGTACCCGCCGGGCTCGTCTCAAAAGGATTGAGCATACCCTCAAAATCGCTGTCCCGCAGTTTGAAAAATTGGAATTTATTCGTGACAAAATAGGACGGCCACATTTACGAGCGCGTTATTCCCACTGGCACCCGACCGAAGAAGGGCATTGCGAAGACCAATTTTCGGATGGAGTGCTTCGACTTATTGGACTCTTGTGGTCTCTCCTTGAAAACGACTCCATAGTATTATTAGAGGAACCGGAACTCTCTTTAAATATCGGCATTGTTTCTCAACTCGCGCCTTCTATTTCTCGCTTGCAAAGAAGTCGAAGATCTCAGGTGTTGGTTAGTACACAAAGCGATGTGCTACTTATAGAACCAGGTATTGATGGGAGAGAAGTGCTTTTGCTCATACCCAGCAAAGAGGGAACAGTAGTCAAACCTTCCTCTGATTTTGATGATGTGTGTGTGCTTCTTAAGAATGGGTTTACAGTAGGTGAAGTTGTACTCCCCCAAACCCACCCTAAACATATTGGAGGGTTGGTTTTACCAGAATGAGCATAACCAACTCCGTTGCATCGAATTCCATCACCAACAGACGATATCTTGAACCCCAAAGAGTTTCTTATATCGCTTGCCCGAAGAAGTGGAAAGAAAGTGATTCGTGAAGCATTGGTGCCGACACAAGGGGCAACACTCAGCGTGGGCAATCAATATAATACGCTTTTGAGCGAATTCGTTCAAAGTCACTGGAATTTAGAACGCGCCGCCTCGGTGTCGCCAAGTCTAAAACGGACATTAGACCGACTCGCACAAGCCAAAAATATGAGCACTGACCAGTGAACAAAAAATTCCAACGCCACGTTGAAGATTTTACCTGCACACAGTGTGGTGCTGTTGTTAAAGGCAACGGCTACACCAACCACTGTCCAGAATGTCTCTGGAGTCAACACGTCGATGTCAACCCCGGCGACCGCTCCGCAACCTGCCACGGTTTAATGAAACCGGTAGGCTTTACCGTAAAGCACGGTAATTATATCCTCACACACCGCTGCACAATGTGCGGGATAGAAAAAAATAACAAAACCTCAAAAAATGACAACTTTGACGCGATCCTTCGCCTACAAGGAGAAATAAATGCCTAAAGAAAAAATTCTGGCGATCGTATCTGTCTCCGTTCTCGCTATTGCCACCGTTGTTTTGGGAATCCTGTTCTATTCAACGTCAAACGGACTCAAACAGACGCAGACAGAATTAGAGACAACCCAAACCACACTGCAAAAAACTGAGACGACGAAAGCCGATCTCGAAAAGAAGTTAACCGAGACCGAAAGCACACTATCTGAAACGCAGAAGACCTTAGCGGAGACACGTTCGGAACTCAATCAAACGAAAGAGATATTGCAGAACGCGAGCGAAGCCGCCCGAAAAATCGCTGCTGAACGGAACGAACTCCAACAAGACAAAAGCGCACTTGAACGTGAGAAAGAGAGTCTCCGCGCGAAACTCACCGAGATTGAATCCGAATTACAACGGATTCGGGTACAATCGCAACGGTCAATCGCTGCTATCCAAGAACGGTTTAAGGATACGGTAGGTGCTGTGTTAGATGAGGCGGGACGGTTGAAACTTGATGTCAAAGGAAAAATTCTATTTGAAACCGGCAGTGCGATTCTCAGTACAGAGGGAAAATCACTGCTCGACGCAATTTCGGAAGAGGTACTCCTAAACGCCGACTATTCGGATTACGCCATCCGGATTGAGGGACACACAGATAACACGCCGATCGGCGGCGACGCACTCCGGAACTGGAACCTCTCAACCGAACGCGCAATCGCAGCCGTGAAATACTTACAACAACACGCCAACGTTAGGGCAGAACGTTTGGCAGCGACCGGATACGCCTTCTATCAACCGATAGACACCGCCGAAACGCCGGAGGCAAAAGCCAAAAATCGGCGAATCGAAATTATACTCGTGCCACCCCAAGATTTTTTGTCGGAACTCATGACATCGCTCCAAACAGTGATGCAATCTATTGCGACGGTGGAGGCTCAGTAGCCTTATCTGTCGTTTTTTCCTCTGAAATCGCGCGTTTTGCCTCAATTACAAGTTTCGTTGCCTGTGTGACGAGTCGTCTCGTTTCCTTAATCTGTTCAAGCAGCTTTTCATTTGTCCACGAGACGACAGCAAGGTAGCGTAATTCGTCCGGTTTGTTCAAAGTCTCGGCGCCGAGTGCGACCTGAAGTCCGCTTGAAGTGGTGTACCGCATCCCCGCGTTCACACCTGCACCATCGAACTCCAAACTCGTCTTAATGTCGCCTCTCGCGAAAGCTGGGTAGAATTCTTTGCTCAGACCGGCAAATATACCGATAGGACTTTCCTCAAATGCGAAATGCTGTGTGCCGATACCGATGTGCAAAGAAAACAGATGGACTCGCGGTAGATTAAAGGTTTTACTGACTGCCAAGAACGCGGAGGGCATTTCATCGCTTTCCACTTCTGAATCTGAGAAAAAAAACGTGTTCCCGAGTGCCTCTATGCCTATTGCGACACCCGGAACTGCGCCTGATTCTCCCTCTTTTAGGAGCAGGAACTTCAAGTTCGCAGTCCGCGCAAGGGTTGAATCTGGATCGTCTTCGTCCCAGAGATGTGTCAACCCGACTTCAAGTCGGTCAAACAACCCGAAGTTGAGACGCACGGCAACCGCATCCCCAAGGTTTGCCGTGGAGCGGTTTGTTGTCTTTTGTGGGAAACTGAGGTAAGTGCCTGCCTCGAATATGCCGTGCTGCAGCACCCGCCCCGTCGGAACGTCTACCAATCCACTTTCAGTAAGGACTTCACCGCGAACACGGATGGGAATCGCAATAGCGGAAAAAATAATCAAGCAGACGAAGACAAGATGTCGAAGCATTGACGCTACTCCAGGTAACGGATACCGGAAGGTGTACCGATAATGACCTTGTCGGCACGGTTGACAAAAATCCCATTCTCTACCACTCCGGGAATGTTGTTCAGCTGCAACTCAACTTTTGCAGGTGCTGGGATCCCGTCAAAATGGCAGTCTAGGATATAGTTGCCGTTGTCGGTTATCAGGGCGTTTTCCTTTCCATCCTGAGTGGACGCGACCCGTAAAGTTGACTTTCCACAAATCCGATTGACCTCAGTCTGTGTGGCTTCCCACCCGAACCGCACAATCTCCACAGGAAGCGGAAACGTTGTGCCCAGGACACGAGACACCTTGCTTTCATCGACGACAATCAGTATTTTTTTTGAGGCGTTGGCGATAATCTTTTCTCTAACGAGCGCAGCACCGCCGCCTTTAATCAAGTTGAGATGGGCATCAACCTCATCAGCGCCGTCAATCGTCAGATCAATGGTAGGATTCATGGTAAGCGTTGTGAGCGGTATCTTTTGTTCTAACGCGATTTGCTCGGTCCCCTCAGAGGTAGGGATACCGACAATATCGAGTCCGTCGCGCACCATCGTGCCGAGCTTCAGGAGCGCGTAATAGACAGTGGAACCTGTACCTAATCCGACGATCATACCGGATTGGACAGCTTCTATCGCTTTTTCTGCAGCAATTTTTTTCTGATGTTCGGTGTTCATGATACCTACAAGTGTACCAGAAAAGGGACTCAAAATCAAGTTTTTATAGCGTTATTGATTATCGGTTCCGCAATTTGACATATTTCCTGAATTGTGCTACAATACCCATCATGAAAAAAAATAATCGCCACGCTGGCTTGGTGGTCGGCAAAGTGGCTGCGCAACCCGGAACTCGGATGGACGGATACCTCAAGGTCGGCACGATGCCTGACGGAACGGCTGTCCGGCTCCCGATTGTCTTAATCAACGGAAAACATCCCGGCAAAACGCTCTATCTCCAAGCAATCAGCGATGGGGATGAACTCAACGGAATCGCCGTTGTCCACAAAATTCTCCAGACGATCACGCCAGAGCGGTTGCACGGTAAAATTATCGCCGTGCCGATCGTCAACTTCCACGCATTTCACGCAAAACAGGCATTTAGCCCTGTGGATAACCGTAAAATGAACCGCTGTTTTCCGGGGAGACGCGACGGGACATCAAGCGAACGGATAGCCTATCACCTTTTCCAGAAGGCAGTCCAGCAGTCGGACTATTGCATCGATTTGCATCAAGGCGGCGTGCAACCGATGATTGATGAGGTTCGCGTCCGCGTTGACAAAAAACATACACTGCACGACGCATGTCTCGAACTCGCACGCGTCTTCGGGATCGGATACATCCTCGACCAGAAGGGGCCAAAAGGACAACTCGCACAAGCAGCACCAGAGGTCGGCATTCCAACAATTGACCCAGAATTAGGTGGAACACACGGATGGGATGCCACAAGCATCGAAAAAGGTGTCCGCGGCGTGCTAAATGTGCTACAATATTACAACTTCATTGCTGGAACACCAGATATCCCTGAACAGCAGATTGTTGTGAAAAAATTTGTACCCATCCTCAGCAATGAAGGCGGATTCATCAATTATAGAGCGGAATTATATGAGCAGCTGACGGTATCACAACCCGTTGCTGATATTTGTGATGTCTTCGGTAATGTACAGGAAACCATAACTTCACCCGTTGACGGTATTTTCTGGTCAAAACCAATCTACCCAATGGTCGCCAGCGGCGGTACTGTCGGCAAAATCGGTACACCTATTGGGTATCTCTAACATTCACTGCAGTTTCACAGGGAGGAACCGGCTTGCACAAACAGAATCGCGAAGTCTTTATTGAAAAAATGGGACCGGGTGGTGTCGCTATCTTCGCCAGTAATCCACCGGCACGGTGGAACCACGACACCGAATACATCTATCGTCCAGACCCAAACTTTTACTACCTTACTGGATTTGAAGAACCGGAGTCGATTTGTGTCATCGCACCCGAACATCCGAAGCACCAGTATATCTTGTTTGTGCGTCCGAAAGACAAACAGTCCGAAATCTGGAACGGCAAGCGCGTCGGTGTTAGAGACGCACGTAAGAAATACGGCGCAGATAAAGCCTATCCGATAGAGAAATTTAATGAAAAAATCGGGGAATATTTACAGGACGCGGAACGGCTCTATTATACGCTCGGTTCCAATGAGGATGTTGATAGCGAAATGCTTACCCGTTTTACACGCGCTGTCAAGTCAAAAGTTCGAGGCGGTAAAGGTATCGACACCTTAGTTGATCCGAGTCCTATTCTCAGCGAGATGCGGTTAATCAAAAATGAGACGGAGTTGGAACGCATGCGAATGGCAACCGAGATTACAGTCGCCGGTCATGTCGCAGCGATGCAGGCGGTTCGACCCGGACTCTATGAATACCAGTTGGAATCGCTTGTCGAATCCACGTTCCGAATGAACGGTGCTGGCGGCGCAGCGTTCCCGACAATCGTCGCAAGTGGTGGAAACGCTACAATACTCCACTACACCACAAATGACTGTGAAATCGAGGACGGAAACCTTGTACTACTCGACGCAGGCGCGGAATACAATCGGTACTGCGGCGATGTCACCCGTACTTTTCCAGCAAACGGTGCCTTCACTGAAGCGCAGCGCGAAATCTATCAGATTGTCCTTGACGCACATAAGACTATTATCGACGGTATCCGTCCCGGAGTCTCTATTGACGAACCGCACCAAAAGTCGATTGAACTCCTAACAGAAGGGATGCTCAGCCTCGGGCTCCTAAAGAAAAAGAAAAAAATAGAGAAGTTGATAGAGGACGGCGCATTCCGGCAGTTTTACATGTACCGCATCGGACACATGATCGGCTTAGATGTCCACGATGTCAATTGTGTCCGCGAACCAAACGGCGATTACAAAACCTTCCAACCCGGAATGATCATAACCATTGAACCCGGACTCTACGTCGCTGAAGACACCAAGGGAGTTCCATCGAAGTACTTAGGTATCGGTGTCCGCATAGAAGACGACATTCTCGTCACAGAATCTGGCAACGAAAACCTAACCAGTGGTGTCCCAATAGAAATTGAAGAAGTCGAAGCACTTGTAAACAGTGGGAAATGATAGGCGGGTGCTGTCCGCCGTCCACCCAATAAATTCGCAATGCAAGGAGTCTCGTCATGATTGATAACTTGAGAAATACAATCGTAGAGATGAAGGACATAATTCGTCAGAGATATAAGGCAGAAATTAAAGGCATCTTCGGCTCGTATACACGCGGAGATTTCCACGCAGACAGTGATCTGGACCTCTTGGTAGATTTTGATGACAGTGCCGAGCTGACGGATTTTATCGGTCTCCAACAATTTTTAGAAGATAGGCTTGCGTGCAAAATTGATGTCATTTCAAGACGTTCACACCGAGAAGAGCAAGACTTCATGCCGCTGTTTTCAACAACGTGATTAGTTTATACTAAAGTTTGGACAATTTTTTATACAGTAGAATACCGTTTTCACCATTGGTGCTGCCATCGCAGCAGTGATTATAGCTCTGGTTGCTCTATTCAACTAATAACAGCGATATAAACTGAAGTTTGATTGAGATACCACATGCTATAGTGTTTAAAAATCGGAGGGAACAGATGGCGAAGCAAAAAAAAATCGGCATGAACAAGTATCAGAAGAACGCACATCGCCGGCGTGAGGACCGCTTGCGTGGCAACGCAGTTGAATACTACCTTGAACTCGCCTACTCTTCTGACCCTGATGACCGCGTTGAGGCGATGGACAACCTCTGTCCGTGCCATGTGCGGAAACGGATTGATGCCGTCTGGGTGGCACTTTACAAAGGCATGGTCGATCCCGATCTGCGTGTCCGTAGAGCTGCGTGGCATACACTCGATGATGGCGGAAACCCGAACGATCCGAGATTGCAACCGCTCCTTGAGAAGATCGCTAAAGAGGAGACGGATCCGAAACTACGCCAACGCGCACTCGACCTCATCGCTGAAACCCGGAAGGTAGAAGAACAGAAAGAGATGCTGCTGGCGCAGAAGGCACACACTTTCTCCGGACGATGCGATTGGTGTGGTGACGCAAACGTCCAAGTCAGTTACGACTACGAAACGGAGTTTGAGACGAACGGCACAAAGCGTTTCGCTTTGGTCTGTGAGGCGTGTGAAACCGTATAGACACAGACCGTCTATATTAGAGACTTGTATGGCGACCCAAAACCAGTTATTTGACGGACACACCGAGTTCATCGCAACGCGCGGCGTTAAAGAATATCGCGCAACGATCCCCGTCTGGGTAAACGCCGAAGATGTTGTGTTAGAAATCGGCTGCGAATGGGGAACAACGACAACCTTGATCGCACCGCACTGTAAAAGAGTTATCGGTACGGACATCAGCCTTAAATGCATTGAACGTGCGAGGGAGAGACACCCCGATCTACACTTCGAGGTGCTTGACGGTTTTGATGTTCGGGCAGCGTTGGAACTCGGTGAACCGTTCACCAAAATATACATTGATATGTCCGGGATGTCAGGGTACAATTCTCTGCTTGACACGATCGCGCTTCTGACCTCTTACGCCACGGTGCTCCGTCCGCAGGCGATCATCGTTAAAAGCAGTTCGCTAAAACGTTTTGCTGGACGCTGCCACGCGTGGCGACCACCACGCAAGGAACCTGAGACGCGTCCAAACATATCTTTAACCGACAACTCCTAAAAAAATGAAGAAGAACCGATTTGGAGACAACAAAATATTTACAACACGTTTGTTCGTGAAAAAAAATGAAGGAAAATCAGCTTGGATGCAACAGACTGCACAACATCCTGCTAAAGTGAGTTTGATTTATGATTCCTGACGATGTGTACGTACACCAGACAGTGGAGGGAGATGCCGAAGCATTCAACGAGCTCGTCAATCGGCATCATTCAAAAATTTATGGGCTTGCCTATAGAATGCTTGGGAATCCCGATGATGCCGCCGATGCAACACAAGAGACGTTTTTAGAGGCATACAAATCCGTTAAATCGTTCCAATTTCAGTCACAGTTCGGAACGTGGTTGTATCGTATCGGCATTAACACGTGCCAGCAGTATATCCGTAAATCGCAATCCAACGAGCGGAAATTGATGGCTTACACCAGAGAGGCGGAAATCCATGGACCCGCTTCTGAGAATGACTCGCCTGAGCGTACGCTGATTAAAACCGAACAGAGCGAGATGATTCAAGGTGCTATTGATCGCTTGCCTCCGAAGCAACGCGAAGTTGTCACGCTCTATTATATGCAACACCTGAAATATCGTGAGATTGCCGAGATTTTGGAGTGTTCGGAAGGCACTGTTGCCTCACGATTAAATCAGGCACTGAAGAACCTTAAACGGAAGTTGAGCAAATATTATCTTTAAGTAAGGAGGCGTTTTATTGATGAATTGCGAACAGACTCTTAACAATCTGCCTCACTTAGTCGTAGCGGAAGATGCCCGAACAACAGACGCGCTTTCTGGCGGTGTGTCGCGGCGTACCGTCTTAGAGCACCTTCGGACATGTCAAGAATGCCAGAGGGAATATGAGGCGTTGTGGAACACGGCGAGTATGCTTGAAAGCGTTGATGAACCGGTAACGCCACCAGAGTTGGCGGCTAACATTCAGCAAAGCATCCGAGAACTCCATCAGCAGAAACAGTTGGCGTTCTTCGCGAATCCCTTGGCGTGGTGCCTTGATCGGTTAAAGTTGGATCTCTCACCACGACTTGTTAACGCTACCGCGCTGCTATTTTTTTTCATCGCTTCCGGCTTTATCATGAAACTCGCGTTCTTTACGAATCCACCAGGACCGGAATCCGGTCTCATCGCGATGAAGAAAACGGTGCTCCAGAACATCAAAATCTCGACATCTCCGTGGGCAGGACTCAAAGATGTTGAGACACCAGCAGAAGACGGACGTATGTCGCAGCAGTCGGTTGTTACTCCCAAAAACGCGTATAACCACTTCTTTAGTCCGACGAGCATTGGATCGAGAGCGTGGCACGCAGATTATGCCGATGCCAACAGGCAGACCGGTCAAACAAGCGTCACTGGATATGCACAAGATGCAGCAAGCGAAAAGTTGACTGTGTTCTGGAATCAGATTAAAACAGAATTATAGGGTGTTTCATATATTTCATAAATTAGACTTAGCAGGCGAGGTAACCTACCTCGCCTGTTTTTTGTCACGTCAGAAGGTATCCGCAGAAAACCGTACTGACGACCTAACCATTCCAAAATCAAAATGATTGACACACAACTGCCTTTTGTGTATAATTGCCTGAAACGGGTCTATTGGCAGAGTAAGATAAAAGAATGGCATCAGAACAAAACACATCTCATCAAAAACCGCTTCTGGAGATTTCCGGGTTAAAGACGGTTTTTCCAACAGACGATGGCATCGTGAACGCCGTGAACGATGTCAGTTTCTCTATTGCACGCGGACAGACCGTAGGTGTTGTCGGTGAGAGCGGTTGCGGAAAGAGTATCACCGGTCTCTCGCTCCTCCAGCTGGTCCCGTCACCGGGTAGGATTGAAGCCGGTGAGATCCTGTTCTATCGCAACGGCGATGCTGAACCGTTGGATATCGCACAGGTACCACCGAAAAGCGAATTGATCCGTCAAATCCGAGGCAACGAAATCGCCATCATTTTCCAAGAGCCAATGACATCACTTAATCCGGTTTATACCGTTGGAAACCAGATCGCCGAAGCGGTCGCTTTACACCAAGGTGTAGATAAAAAAACGGCGCGTGAACGTGCGATTGAGATGCTCGAACGTGTCGGAATCCCTGCACCAAAACAACGTGTTGATGAATACCCACACCAGCTTTCCGGTGGTATGCGCCAACGTGTCATGATCGCAATGGCACTCTGCTGCTCACCGGCACTGCTCATCGCTGACGAACCGACAACGGCACTCGATGTGACGATCCAAGCGCAGGTACTCGGTCTCATGCAGGAACTTCAAGCGGAGTTCGGGATGGCGATTATGCTCATCACACACGACCTCGGTGTCATCGCAGACCTCGCTGATGAAGTTGTCGTTATGTATTCAGGACGCGTCGTTGAACGCGGGAGCGTTGACGACATCTTCTATAACCCGCTCCATCCGTACACACAAGGCTTGCTCAAATCGATACCGGTTCTCGGTCGGACAGTCCAGAAAACACTACCTTCTATACCGGGGACGGTCCCGCATCCGTTGGCGCTACCGGCTGGCTGTTCATTTCAACCACGTTGCCCCGACCGGATGCCAGAATGTGACCAAATGCCAGAACTCAAGACAACCGATAACGATGCACACGCTGTACGATGCTGGCTTCACACTGATTTGCAAGGATAAGACAAGGATAAGAGATGTATGACGAATTTAAAATCGGGCATATCTCCAGTCGCGTCAGAATTAACCGAACACCATCATGAAACGAAGTGGAACGATGACCAGATGCCCATAGCTAAAAATACGAAATTGCTTCAGGTGAACGACCTCCGAAAATACTTCCCGATACAGAAAGGGATCCTTCAACGCACCGTCGGCTATGTGAAAGCCGTGGACGGGATCAGTTTCGAGGTCGAACGCGGCGAAACCCTCGGACTCGTCGGCGAAAGCGGTTGTGGAAAAACAACGGCAGGACGGTGCATCCTCCGCCTCATTCCACCGACAAGCGGGAGCTTCACTTTCGGAGACGAACAGGTAGACCTCGCAAAATTGACACATAGCGAAATGCGTCCTTTTCGGAGACGGATCCAGATGATCTTCCAAGACCCACACGCTTCCCTCAACCCACGTATGACCGTAGCAGATATTGTCGGGGAGCCAATGCGTGTCAATCGGACTGAAAAAGGATCGGCACTTCAAGATCGGATTGTGGAACTGCTCGAATCTGTCGGCTTGAGATCACAGGATATGCGCCGGTATCCGCACGCTTTCAGCGGCGGGCAGCGTCAACGCATCGGTATCGCACGCGCCTTAGCACTCCAACCCGAACTCATCGTCGCAGATGAACCGGTCTCGGCGTTGGACGTCTCCGTACAGGCACAAATCCTCAACCTCTTGGCAGAACTTCGCGAAAAATTTCAACTCTCCTATATCTTTATCGCACACGACCTAAGCGTGGTGGAACACATCAGCGATCGCGTTGCTGTGATGTATCTCGGCAAAATTGTGGAGATCAGCGATGCCGAAACGCTCTATCAATCGCCGAAACACCCTTACACAGAAGCACTCATCTCCGCCGTGCCACTCCCCGATCCGAATGCACAGCGGAAGCGTGAACATATCCGACTTGAAGGCGATGTCCCTGATCCATCAAATCCACCTACAGGTTGTTATTTTCACCCGCGATGCCGTTATGCAACCGATATCTGTAGGCAGGAGACCCCGGAACTTCAAGAAGTCGAAACGGGTGTTCAGGTGGCTTGTCACCTCAGCGATACGTTGGAGCTGCAAGGAGTATAACGATGTCAAAACAAAAAATATCGCCAGATGAACTCGCAGCATGCAGAAAACGGCTGGAACAAGTTTGGAAAAGCCGGGTGATGGAAGAAAGCCAGCTCCATCGGGCGTGGCGCACCGCGCATGAAGTGGCGACCCTGCTTTACGAACAGTTCGGTGCGACTCGAGTCTTTGTCTTCGGTTCACTCACAGAGCCGATAGGGTTCACAAATAGGTCGGATATTGATATCGCCGTGTCTGGACTCTCCACGGATGTTTATGATAAAGCGTGGGAAATGGTTATGGACTTCAAATCGGGATTCAAAATAGACTTCGTTAACTTTGATACGTCGAAAGGGCGTTTTCGGGAGCGGATAAAACAGCAAGCGATTCCTATTGAAAAGGGATCCGGTCCACCGAATAGCATGACAAATGTGTGGCAGACGCTTTACAAACACTTACAGCGACAGGTTTTCCCGACCGAGGAGGGAGACGTTTACGAAATGAACCGCAAGAGACTCACGCAGCGCATCAACGACGAACTGGACAAAATAGAAGGAACACTTGTAAGAATCCATAGGGGATTGGCAAAGATTGAGGAGGTTCCCATTGATGTCACAGAATTTATCGAAAATACAATTGCTACAGATCTCGCCGATATCTATATGGGTATAGAGCGGATTTTTGAACGGATTGGCCGTGAGGTGGATACGCACGTGCCGAGAGGAAGCCAATGGCATAAAAATCTACTTGCACAAATGGCAGAAAAGCGACCAGAACGTCCGCCGGTGATTGCCGAAAATACACGCCGCGAACTGGAAGAACTTTTAAAGTTCCGACACAAAGTCACTAACATTTACGGCAAGGAATTGAGATATGAAATGACGATACCGCATGCGAAATCTATTGGCGAGCTTTTTGAACGCGTCTCTGAAGATATGAATAGATTTACGGATTCCCTCATCAGACGCGAGGAGGACGTTTGAGATGCACAAAACGAGTGCAGAGAAGAAGTTACCAGTTTCCAGTCACCAGTTTCCAGTAAGAAAGACTCTTTTCTGGTTACTGGTTACTCGTTACTTGTTACTGATGCTGCTGATTTTCACCGTTGGGTGTTCGGGAAGCCCGTTAGAAGATACTTCCGACTTTCCGCGTGGGTTAGAGGCGAAAGAGGCACCAATGTGGGCGAAACAGGTCGCAGCAGGCGAACTCCCACCCCTTTCAGAGCGGCTACCGGAGAACCCACTCGTCGCTAAAACCGATTTTGATGGGTATGAAGGTCCCGGCCCCTATGGGGGAACATGGCATCGGTTTCACACGCACCCAGATTTAGGGACGTGGAAAATGACCGCCGGTTATGCCCCGCTCATCCGTTGGAAATTTGATGCTTCTGGCTTGGAACCCGGTTTAGCGGAGTCATGGGAATTTAACGAAGACGGCAGTATTCTCACTTTACATCTGCGCAAAGGGGTGAAGTGGTCGGACGGACACCCTTATACTTCTGCCTCGTTTGCTTACTATTATAAACTCTGCTTTGATGAACGGTACAAATACAGTCCGCCTGTCTGGTGTAAAGTCAACGGCATTCCGATGGAGGTCGAAACGCCTGACGATTATACGATTGTGATGAAATTTGCAGGTCCCAACTGGCTTGTACCCCTCTGGTTGGCGACCGGTTTTTGGTGGTGCAATCAATACAACATCCCAGAACATCACATGAGGCAATTTCACCCAGATGGGAACCCCGAATACGTCGATTTTATCCAATTTGAGAAAGAGAATATACCACACCAGAACCCGGAACGTCCGACGTTGTGGCCCTGGCGGTTAACGAAATATGAAAAGGGAGGCTTCTGGGTCGAACTCGAACGCAATCCCTACTACTACGTCGTTGATACGCTCGGCAGACAACTCCCTTACATCGACAGAATCAAGACCAGTTTAGTCCCGGAGCCGCAGGTTCGCGTCCTTAAAATCCTCGCTGGCGAGATTGATTGCCAATATCGCGGTATGGAACTCCGAGACCTCGCACTCTATCTGAAGGGGCAAGAGAAAGGGGACTACAAAGTACGACGTTGGAAAAGCACGGCTGGCGCACAACCCGCTATCCTCATTAACTGGACTGCACCCGACCCTGTGTTGCGGCAAATCATCCGAGACCAACGGTTCCGAAAAGCACTCGCTTACGGCATCGACCGTGAAAAATGTAACGAGATCGCATGGCGCGGATTGCTCGAACCGCAAGCCGCAACTGTCAGCCAAGAGGGTTGGCATTTCGCTGATGAAGACGGACAGACACTCTTTGAAGCATGGAAACGTGCCGATGCCGACTTCGATATCGCCGCAGGAAACCGACTCCTCGATGAAATGGGACTCACCGAACGCGATAAGGACGGTTATAGGTTGCGTCCGGATGGCGAACCGATTGAGATGCTCATGGATGTTCCGAGTTCCAACCTCAACAGCCAAGAAAATGACATCGGACTGATTATTCGAGACGGATGGGAGCAACTCGGATTGAAAACCTTGCTCTATACGCCACCGGGTGCCGAACTGAGCCTCCGACGGACGCTCGGAAAATTTACGATCAGCATGCACGGTGAAGCGGAGATGGACCTCTTCACTTACCCCGATTGGGTCTTCCCGACGCTCCCGAAGTATTGGCACCCGAAGGTCGGGAAATGGTATGAAACCGGTGGTGAAAAGGGCGAACCTCCTACCGGACCCCTAAAGAAACTTCTCGATTTATACGATGAAATTAAACGCGAACCCGATCTAAAAAAACGGCATCAATACGTTCGGGACGCAGTCCAAATTCATATAGACGAGGGACCGTTTCACCTCGGTTCCGCAGCACGTTCGCCATCGCTATTAGTCGTCGCGAACCATTTTCACAACGTACCGAACGACGGCATTCTAGGTCCGTGGGCAATCGTCACACCAGCAACCCATTATCCTGAGCAGTGTTGGATATCTAAGGAATAGCCGTTAGCCATCAGCCATCAGCCGTCAGCGAATTAGCCGTCAGCCGTCAGCCAGAGACTTTTGATTAAACGAACCTCTCTCTTTGCTGAAAGCCGATAGCCGAAGGCCGATAGCCATTCTTGCTGAAAGCCGATAGCCGAAAGCCATTCTTCCGATAGCCGATAGCCATTCTTGCTGAAAGCCGAAAGCCAATAATAAGGAGATACACCCATAATTACCTATATTATTCGCCGATGTCTCATCGCTGTGCCGACACTTCTGGCGATTTCTATTATCTCTTTTATTATCATCCAACTCCCGCAAGGCGATTACCTCGACCGAGAAATCCAGCGGTTAGAGGAAGAATTCGGCGATAGCAGTTCGCTTGCACAAGTCGAAGAATTACGCGAACGCTACGGACTGAACGAGCCGTTGTGGAAACGCTATCTCATCTGGATCAGCGGTTTCGTTCGCGGTAACTTCGGTGAGTCGTTTGAGTATAAGCGCGAAGTCAATGAACTGATATGGGACAGGATAGCGTTTACGCTCCTCATCTCCATCGGATCACTCATTTTTACCTATGTCGTCGCAATCCCGCTCGGTATCTATTCAGCCACGCATCAATACCAATGGTCAGATCACTTTCTCACCTTCCTCAGTTTCGTCGGGATGTCGATCCCCGCGTTTCTCTTGGCACTTTCGCTGATGGTCTTTGCGTTTGATATCTTCGGTGTTCCGCTCTTTGGACTCTTCTCGGCTTACTATGAAGGCGCGCCGTGGACGTGGGGTAAACTCAACGACCTGATCAAGCACCTCTGGATTCCAGTGATTGTCGTCGGTATTAACGGCACAGCGAGCCTAATGCGCATCATGCGTGGCAATCTCCTTGATGTGTTAGGGCAACCGTTCGTGCAAACCGCACGCGCAAAAGGGCTCAAAGAGACTGTCGTCGTCGCGAAACATGCTGTCCGTATCGCAATTAACCCGCTTATCAGTATTTTAGGGATGAGCCTACCCGGTATCCTCTCCGGTTCAGCGATCGTTTCTATCGTATTGGGATTACCAACGGTCGGACCGATTCTCCTAAACAGTTTACTAAACGAGGACATCTACCTTGCTGGCACGCTGATTATGATGTTGAGTCTGCTGTTAGTTATCGGTAATCTGCTCGCCGATATAGCGTTGGCATGGGTCGATCCAAGGATTCGTTATGAATAAAACACAAAGTACCACCGATCCATCAATAGAGACTGCAGCGGAAATAGGGCAGCTGAGTTACCGGCAACTGATATGGCAACGGTTCCAAAAGAACCGCATGGGTGTCATTTCCGGTGCGGTTTTAATCCTCTTTTACGCACTTGCTATCGGTGCTGACTTCTTCGCGCCCTATCACTATAACGAAATCAACATGCGACTGCGCCACGTCCCCCCACAACGTCTCCATTTCTCATTCAAGGATGGGTTCTACGTCTACGGCTTGAAATCCGTTCGGAATCCAGAGAGTCTTGAGTTAGAATTCACGAGGGATATGACGCAACGGCATCCGGTTGAATTCTTTTTCAAGGACACCGACGGCAAGCGACATTTTTTTAGCTCCGCAGGCCCCATGTTTTTGTTAGGTACGGATCGGATGGGGCGCGACCTGCTTTCTCGGATTATGTACGGTGCGCGCGTCTCAATGACACTCGGCCTGGTCGGGGTCTTTTTAAGCATCATTCTCGGTTCTGTCCTCGGTACTATATCTGGCTACTGGGGTGGCTGGGTCGATAACCTCATCCAACGCGTTATTGAGATCTTATCAGCGTTCCCAGACATCCCGTTGTGGATGGCACTCGGCGCAGCACTCCCACCGGGATGGTCGAGCATTCAAATCTATTTTGGGATTACTGTTATTTTGTCGATTATCCGTTGGGGTGGCTTGGCGCGGCAGGTCCGCGGGAAAGTCTTGGCGTATCGGGAAAGCGATTTCGTGATGGCGGCACGCGCTGCAGGTGCCGGACATTGGCACATTATCACAAAACATCTGATGCCGGGGTGTTATAGCCACATCATCGTTATCGCGACACTCGCTATCCCCGGTATGATTCTCGGCGAAACCGCACTCAGTTTCTTAGGATTAGGCATCCGTCCGCCGATGACGAGTTGGGGAGTACTATTAGAAGAGGCACAGCGCGTCACCGTTCTGCTCCACTACCCCTGGCTCATTTTTCCGGCAGTACCGGTGCTTGTCGTCGTCATCGCCTTCAACTTCTTAGGCGATGCACTCCGAGATGCTGCCGACCCATACTCAGATTAAAAATGGAGAAAAATATGTCAACACAAACAGACCTCGGATTCTTCGCAACAGACGTTTCGTTCACAGATAAATCCGCAATCGTAACAGGTTCCAGCCGTGGCATCGGACGCGCAATCGCCATTGAATTGGCGCGTCAAGGTGCGGACGTGCTAATCAACTATAACCAAAACCGCGATGCCGCAGAATCCGTACAACAAGAGATAGAAGCACTTGATAGAAAAGCCGTTATCATTCAGGCGGACATCAGCGACCTCGATTCACACGAAAGATTGCTCGACACCGCACACAACGCTTTCGGAAAGGTGGACATCCTCATCAACAATGCCGGTATCACCCGTATTGCTGATATTCTTGAGGAGACACCGGAACAGTTTGATCTGATTGTCAACACCAATCTCAAGGCGACGCATTTCCTCACGCAGCGCGTCGCGAATTACATGGTCACAAACGAGATTCGTGGCTGTATTATCTACACGCTCTCAATCTCAGACACAATGGCATCCGACAACCGTACCGCCTACTGTATCTCGAAAGCGGGATTAGAGATGAGCATGCGCGCTTTTGCTGGACGCTTGGCACCGCACGGCATCAAAGTCAACGGTATCGCTGCCGGTGTCATCAACACCGACCTCTCGCGCGTCCGCATCCCAGATTATGAAGAGGCAGCAGAGAAAGGTTACATTTTTATGGTCCGTGCTGGTGCACCCGAAGATGTCGCACATGCTACGATTTCCGCGATGAAACTTTACGATACAGGAGTCGTCCTCCCCGCAGCAGGCGGCGTGATGACCCCACTGTTGAATCTCAGGTCTATGGCAGAATTGGATATGAATAAAGAAAAGTAGGAGAGGCGATCTTCCTGCAGACGGACTTTGATGTTAAGAGATTGACTGAATACCGTTTTTGTGCTTGAATTTAAAGGATTTCTGTCTTACAATATTAGAGCAGTCAATTTCACGCCTAGCGACAATTTTCCTTAACATTTGCAGAGTTAATATTGATAAAATCCGTTTTTTAAGGAGATAACCATGTCAGAAAACATTCAAATATCCCTGTTTGAAGTCGTGGGCAGTCCTTTTTGTGTCGCCTCTGACGATGGGCAGAAGGTTCATAAACACCTTGACGCTGCTCTGAGGGCGAACCAAGAGGTCGTCCTTTCATTTCAAAATGTCACAGCACTAACAACACCTTTCCTTACCTCCGCGATCGGTGAATTGTACGGAACATTCAGTGAAGAAGAAATTCGGTCTCTATTGAAAGTGAAAGATATAGCACCAGACGACCTTGCCTTCCTGGAATCCGTCGTTCGCGATGTCAAATTATATTTTAAAGACCCCCAAAGATACAATCAAATATTTCAAGAGGTCTTAGGGGATGACGACGGTGAGGTATAAAGCAGGCGAGATTCGTCACTATAACTTCACCGCCCAAGACAAACTGTTTCTGGATGCTAATATCTGGTTATATCTGTACGGTCCGCCGAAACCGAAAAGAAGCAGTCAGCAAAGAGGGGCGTTCGCTGCGCTCACTGTCAGCGGTCGGTAAAGAGGTGTCAGGTTAGCACAATGTTTCTTACCGACAGCCTCTTAGCCGATAGCCGAAAGCCATTCTTCCGAATTTATATTGATCTACTTGTTGTTTCAGAATTTATTAATGCTTACGCCAGGTTGAAATGGAGAGATGCCTCGTCCTATCCAAACACCTTCAAAACTTTTCGCAACAGCCCAGATTTCAAACCAGTGGCTCAAAATATTGCCACTCATGTCAAGCAGATTATGAAACACTGTGCGCGAATAGAAAGTTGCTTTGCAACGCTGGGAATAGATGATTTACTCAATGATTATGCCACCGGTGATTTCGACTTCAATGACCAAGTCATAACAGAACTCTGCAAAAACAACGGCTTCACTCTCATAACAAACGACAGCGATTTCAAAACGCAGGAAATACCCATCCTGACTGCAAATCCGAATCTTCTGTAGTCAGATAAACGCCTCCCAAACACACTACATAATCCCAATATCGTGTAGAATAGACTTTTTGATTTTGCAGACCATCGTATACGCCGGATCGAACACGTTACCCATATCGTATTCCACGGCTTGCCCTAATAGGATATGTGCTGCAGATTTCTCCAAACCGAGTTCACCTAACCAGCGTAGGAGCTCCGTCGTTGCGTGTTGCACTGCCTGATCCAACGGGCGTGCATTGCCTGCTGTCAGGATATATTCGCTGTTTTCAGCACGGGGCCAGTTGATGGTCTTGCCTTTGAGGACTTCAACCGTAAACTGCACGTCAAAAGAGATTTCGATGCCAGTCCCCACGATTTCACCGTCCCCCTGAACGGCGTGTCCATCACCGAGATGAAAGAGCGCGCCCGGAACAAAGACAGGAAGGTAGACAGTGACACCCTCCTGAAATCCACGATAGTCCATATTCCCACCGTGTGTAGAGGAGGTCGCTGTCGAGATCGCTTGGCCACGCGGTGGCGCGACACCAAAACAGCCGACCATCGGTTCGAGCGGCAACGTGAGTTTACCCAACTGCGTCTCCGGTGTCATTAATGTTGCTGTCCATTTTTCCACATCCACATGCCACTCTGCGCGACCGCCTTCCGGCATCTCGGACGCGACGTAGTGCGGATCCAGCACATTCGGCGCGACAACCGTAGCCGTCCGTCCGATTTTTCGGTTCGGAACGATCCGATCAAAATGGACGGATAGTGTATCGCCGGGTTCTGCCGATTCGATAAAAAACGGACCCGTTTGCGGGTTCCCACCCGGGGTAACCTGTGTATCCGTGGCATCAAAACCTGCGTTATCCACAGTAGTTGTGAAAACGGTGTCACCGCTTTCAATATGAAGCACCGGTTCGTGCGCGCCGATTGCTGTGTGATAGACCGTCGGTTGGAAGCGATGTGTTGCCATCTCTGAAATTCCTCTCCTGCTTGTAGGGTATTCGACGTAGTGTGTGTCTTTGTTGGAACTCACTCATGCAAAAGCAACAACAATATACCACTTTTGCGTCGTCTCGTCAAGAGCGGAATATTCGGTTCTCTTCCTTTTGGAACGGAATGTGAGGTTTATCGTAACGCTAATAGACGCTATAGCGATTTAATTGGAACTTTAGGGAATCTGTGATAAAATAATTATAGAGGAAAATGGAGGATAGAATGAATTGGAAAGATGCAGTGTCGGAAATCATCACACAATCTGGCTCACGGATCCGATTCAGTGAACCACTCGCAAAGCACACCTACTTCGGCATCGGTGGTGAAGCAACCGCTTATATCGAAGTCAGCACGGTATCCGAATTAGCAGCGTTGGCACGTTTCCACAAACAGTGGGATGTACCCGTCGCTATTATCGGTCGGGGTTCTAATCTGCTGGTAAGCGATACCGGTTTCAAAGGTATCAGTATCCGGTTAGTCGGTGCGTTAGCGAAACTGGAGATAAACGGGAACGTCATCTCCGTCGGTGCGGGACTCTCACTGCCGCGGCTCTCGAAAACGATGTCGCGACACGGCTTGAGCGGCGTGGAATTCGCACTCGGGATCCCTGGATCCGTTGGCGGTGCGTTGATTATGAATGCGGGCGCATGGGGAAGCAGTTTCGGGGATGTCGTTAAAAACGTTACAGTCATGGATAACACCGGTAAACTTATTACGCTAACACACGACGAAGCACATTTTGAATATCGGCATAGCGGTTTAGATGCCTATTTCTGTGTTACAGGTGCAACGTTAGAACTTGAACCCGGAAACGCTGACGCTATCACGGCACAGATGCAGGCGTTCTACAAGCAAAAAGTTGAGACGCAACCGTTCGCCGAAGAGAATGCAGGGTGTATGTTCAAGAATCCGCCCGGCGATTCCGCTGGACGACTGATAGACATCAGTGGATTGAAAGGCTATCGCATCGGTGGCGCGGAGGTGTCAACGGTGCACGGGAACTTTATCCTCAATATCGACAACGCGACCGCAGAAGATATCCTGAAGTTAGTCGCCTATATCCAAAATCAAGTCCGCGAAAAGACGGGGGTATCCCTCCAGACAGAGGTAAAACGGTTGGGATTCGATTAAATACCTATCAGGCGAAATAGTGATGAGAATTTTACTTTGTTGGCTATCTATTACGTTATGTCTTCATGTTTTAGGTGGGCATCTCGCCATTGCACAAAACGCTTATGAACTCGGAGAAGCGGCACTCCAACAGGAAAATTACGAGGCTGCCATCCGGCACTTTACCAATGCTGAGGAAAATGGCAGAACCTTTGCCCGTTTAGGATACGCCTATTCACAACTCGGTCGCTACACGGAAGCGACCCGCGCCTATCGGGACGCGCTACGCTTCAATATACACAAAAAGCATAACACTGACATCGAAATCACAATCTCACAAGCGTTATTAGGGTTGGGATACATCGCTTACCGACAAGGTCGATTTGACGAAGCGATCGGGTTATATACCGAAGTGGTAGAGCGAGGAACGGCAGGGGTCGCTGAGGCGTATCATAACCTTGGCATCATCTATGCTGGACGTGGAGAGGTTGAGAAAGCAGTCACTACGCAACAGCACGCCATTGCAGCAGACCCCAATTTTGTCGATGCACACTACCACCTCGGCGTGCTTTATAGCCGTAAACAGGATTGGCAAGCAGCGATTGATGCGTATCAGAAAACCGTCACGCTAACGCCGACAATGCCGAACGCTTACTATCAACTCTCCCGATGCTACAGACAAACTGGGAATATATCAGAAGCCGAAAAGGCGATGCAGCGATTTCGAGCGTTAAAAGCAGCGGATACGGAGATCCAGAAACATCTTGAGGCGGTTTTCGTCGCAGATACCGATGAGAAAGCCGAGGCACTGCTCACACTCGCGAATATCTATCGCAAACACGAAAGATATGATGCAGCTACCGAAACATTCAATCGGATCCGGAAATACAGCACATCAGATACCCATAGGGCACAGGTATCCGCAGGACTCGCCAGAATCGCAGCGGATCAAGGAGACCCGACGCAAGCGATCAGACACTATGAACGCGCCATCGCACTCGGTTTAAAGACAGCGGAGGTCTACCATAACCTCGGTATCGCCTATATGCAAAACCGAGATGGACAGAACGCTTTAAAACAGTTCCACCGCGCACTTGAGATTGACGCTAATTTGCCAGAAACTTTGGCGTTGCTCGGCACGCTCTACACCGCAAACCGTCAGTTCGACGCGGCAGAGACACACTACGAACGCGCCATCGCACTCGCACCGGAAAACGCTGTGGCATACCACGGTCTCGCCTATCTGTACGGTCAACACGATCGGAACTTGGCAAAAGCAGTTGAATTGGCACGCCACGCGACAGAACTATCGCCAGATTCGGCGCCGTATTACAATACTTTATCGTGGTTATGCTATAAGGTCGGGAAATACGACGCGGCAGAGACAGCTATTTTAAAGGCGATTGAACTTGCACCCGACAATCCGATCTACCGTGAAGGGCTGAAAGATATCCGCGAAGGACAAAAATAGAAAACAGGCGAAGTTAGAGACCTCGCCTGTGAAAAATACTTATTTGGTAACGGCTGACAGCCGAATGGAAAAATTAACTACAAGCCTGTTTTGAGTTTCCCCCATATTGTTACCAGCTTATCTTCGGGTTCCACCGCCAACAAGCCTGTCGCGCCTTCAAGACCATCTTCCATGATCTCTTTGATGTCGTCCTGTTCGAGTGGAACATTGAAGAGCGCGACCTCATCAAGCAAGCCTTCGCATTGGTGCCCGCCGTTGGATCCGTCTCCAATCCGCATCCGACCCGGATCCGCATCGAGACTCGGTTTTGCGTACGGTTGTTTGCCGACTTCCTCACCATCGGTGTAAATAACCAATCCGGCATCTTCACCGATAACGCAGGCAAGATGATGCCATCCATCACCTGTGATGACAGGACCACCGGTCGGCCCTCCCCATGCCCCAGGTGCACCTTTGGTAATACTGAGTTGTAGGGTTTGACTGTCTTTATCAACAGCCAGTAAATAGTTTCGTGGGTTCTGACCGCGCATCATGATAGATTGCCAACGCGTGCCTTGCGACGGCTCCAGATTCGCCCACGCAACAATTGTCAACTCTTCGAGCGTAATACTATCGTTGGATTCTACCTCTACATAAACACCAGCACCATCAAACTCGAGTGCGCGTCCGAATTTTCCGTCACGCCATTTCTTGGGTCCCGCAATGGTCCCATCGTTTCCTGCCTCGGAAGTATCCTTAGCGACATCGCCCGCGCCCTCTTCAAATAGCCACATGCCGACAAGATCTGCCGGGTCAACCTTTGCGAGTACAGACGGACTTACGGTCAGCATAAATGCGACCACAAACGTAAGAATCGTAACAAAGAACCTCTTATCCATTAGACGCTCCTCCTGAAGGGTTATCGGAAAATTAAGGTTTAGCAATCTCGTCTAATCAACTCACTTAATCTAATATGATACCCTCTCCCTCTCGAATTGTCAATACCTGATTGCCTTTCACATTTTCTATGACATCCTGAACACCGCTTTGCCAGCGCACAACCACCCGATCAATCCGATCTGCGGTGCCTAACCCGACCAACAACTGTTGCGCGTTCTGGGAGAGATAACTGCCGCCGCTTTTCACCTCCCGGAGCAGGCGCATATCGCCGTTCTGAAGCGTTACTTTTGCACCTATTCCGTCGCGATTCGACTTTTTACCGATGAGTTTAACGCTTAACCAGCCATGAACCGAGGGCGTATCGTTCCTAAGCAGGTCAGGTGGATCGTTAATATTCGTGACAAGGATATCCAGATCGCCGTCGTTGTCGTAGTCTCCAAAGACCGCGCCACGACTGGACTTCTCTATCAACAGCCCTTCACCAGATAGACCCGAAATATCTGTGTAGACCCCGTCGCCGCGGTTGCGGAACAGTTGATTCTGTTGTTTGTAAACCCCAATCTCTTCCAATTCTGAGATGTTATTGTGGAGATGCCCATTGGCAAAAAAGAGGTCTAACCAACCGTCGTTGTCGAAATCAACGAAACCGGTACCCCATGCCAACGGTAGGAGCGTCGGTTCGCTCAAACGACTCTGTGCGGTGATGTCCCAAAAGATACCGTTTCCATCGTTCTGATAGAGCGTATTCGTTTCAGCCTGATAATGCGTGAGGATCACATCGAAATCGCCATCGTTGTCCGCGTCTGCCGTATCAATACCCATGCTGCTTTCAACGTCACCGTGTTCGTTGCGCGCGATACCGTGCAACTCACCGAGTTCCGTGAAAGTACCGTCCGCATTATTCCGATAGAGGAAGTTCGGTTCTCGATCATTAGCGATGTAAAGATCAAGCCGATTGTCATTATCGACATCCGTCCAGACAGCACCGAGTCCCCTACCGAGTGTAGCGATTCCGGTATCCTGCGTCACATCGGTGAAGGTGCCATCACCGTTGTTTCGGTAGAGGACATCCGGTTCCGGAGCAAAATCTTCTGGACGGCAATACGCAGGTATGCCATCTTGTGAGCAATCGGGTGCCGTCTTTAAATCAACAGAGACATAGTTGACGACGACCAGATCGAGCCACCCGTCGTTATCGTAATCCGCGAAGGCACATCCGGCTGAGAAGCGCGGTTCACCAGCAATGCCTGCATCGGTCGCTACATCCGTAAAAGTGCCATTGCCATTGTTGCGGTAGAGGACATTCTGACCGTAGTTGGTAACGAAGAGATCACTGTCGCCATCGTTATCGTAATCGGCGACGCAACAACCTATGCCGTAACCGGTATCACCCACACCAGCATGTTGTGTCACATCGCTAAAGGTGCCATCACCGTTATTCTGATAGAGCCGATTTATAGGTTGTAAGGGATCGGGGTTAGAAACCTCTCCTACAGCGAGAGGTGCACCGTTGACGAAATAGATGTCCAGATGCCCATCGTTATCGTAATCGAAGAAAGCGACACCGCCACCCATCGTCTCAACGAGATGCTTCTCCCCTGTTGCACCGTTAAAATGGCGAAACTGGATACCGGCTGCATCGGTCACGCGTGTGAACCGAATCTCAGCATATACGAAACTTGCCCAGAGTGCAAAAGCAGTATAAACAATAGGTTTCATACGCGCATTCGTGTCAATTTGACCTACGGACGAATAACCGTGCCATCCATTCTACGCACGGGTGCCCAACCGCCATTGAGCGGATGTTCAGGAAACGGGAATCGGGCAGCGAGTTCTTCGTTGACATCGATACCGAGTCCTGGTGCCTCGCTTGCCCAAAAACAGCCGTCCCGAATTTCTGGGCAGCCGGGGAACACCTCTTTCGTGTTGTCTCCGAAGACGTGCTGCTCTTGAATGCCGAAGTTATAACATGCCAGATCCAACGCAACATTAGCAGCATGTCCGACGGGTGAGACATCGCCTGGTCCGTGCCATGCCGTGCGGACACCGAAGAATTCACAGAACGCTGCGAGTTTACGCGCCGGACTGATACCGCCGATCTGCGAGATATGCACACGGATAAAGTCGATGAGCCGATCCTTGATAAGGTGGACGTACTCATTCGGATTGTTGAACAATTCACCCATCGCGATGGGGATACTCGTCTGCTGACGCATCAACTGGAAATAGTCAACATCTTCCGGCGCAAACGGGTCTTCAAGGAAGAAGAGGTTATATGGTTCAAGTCCTTTCGCGAGATTAATGGCTTGGATGGGAGGGATCCGCTCATGTACGTCGTGTAGGAGTTCCACCTCGTCCCCTAATTGCGTGCGTAGGTGATCGAAGAGTTTGATGATAGTATTGACATAAGGTGTCGGTTCAAAGGCAGGCGAACTCCGCTTGCCACGGCCCGCACCGTAAGTCGAATACCCCGGTATTGCCACCTGTGCGCGGACATAGCGGTATCCCTGCTCCATATATCGACGGATGCTCTGCTCTACCTCCTCGAAAGTACCGCCGCCCGCGTGTGCGTAAAGCGTCGCAGCCTCACGGCATTTACCACCGAGCAGCTGGTAGACAGGCATGTTGGCGCGTTTGCCCATGATGTCCCACAAGGCGATGTCCACACCGCTGAGGGCATTGTTCAGCACGGGGCCATTGCGCCAATAGGAACTGACAAAACTGGTCTGGAAGATGTCCTCTATGTTCGCTGGGTCTTTCCCCACGAGAAAAGGTTTGAGATATTCATCGACTGCTGTCGCCACGGCGAGCGGACGTTGTGTAAACGTTGCACAACCGAGTCCGTATAAACCCGGTTCACTCGTTTCGACCTTAACAACGACAAGCCGAATCCCGTTAGGTGCTGTCAGAATCGTTTTAACATCTGTGATTTCCATGTTTTTAATTTTCCTTGCGGTTAAATAGCGTGCGGTTGCTAATAGATGTGCGTTTCTTGAAGCCGTCCTCCATTTCATCTAATCTTCGGACAACGCGATATTGGTTTTAATTTTTCTAGCAGCGGGGCTGCTTCTTGACGATTTCTGCCAATCGAAAGTATATCAAACCGGATACGCTGTGTCAAGAAATTTGCGAATGGGTGCGTAAAGTTTTCCGCTTGACTTCGCTTCAAAAGCGTGGTATTATGCTGTAAAATGCTTTCGTACAAAGGTAGATTTTTGGATGACAGAGATAAAAACAGACCTTTATCTTGGGGACTGCTTAGAGATACTCGCCGATTTTGACCCCGATTCATTCGATCTGATTATGACTTCTCCGCCGTATGCGGACCGCCGCTCCAAAACGTATGGAGGAATCAGTCCCGATGAATACGTCGCTTGGTTTATGCCTCGAGCTGCAGAATTTTTAAGGGTACTCAAGCCATCTGGCACCTTCATTCTAAATATCAAAGAGCAGGCTGTTGACGGGGAACGGCATACTTATGTTATTGAATTGATACTTGCAATGAAAAAGCAAGGATGGTTATGGACAGAAGAGTTTGTCTGGCACAAGAAGAACTGCTATCCAGGCAAATGGCCAAACCGATTCAGAGATGCTTGGGAGAGATGTTTGCAGTTTAATAAAAGTAGAAAGTTCAATATGTATCAAGAAGCAGTGATGGTGCCGATGGGCGATTGGGCAGAGAAAAGGTTGAAGAAACTCAGCAAGACAGACCAGAGTCGGGATACATCGAAAGTAGGGAGCGGATTTGGGAAGAACGTCTCTAATTGGGTGGACCGACAGATGGCATATCCGACGAACGTTTTGCACTTAGCAACGGAAACAGGAAATCGCAAACATAGTGCCGTTTTTCCCAAGGTGTTACCCGAATGGTTTATCAAACTATTTACGAAAGAAAATGATTGGGTGCTTGATCCGTTTGCCGGTTCTGGTACGACGTGTCAAGTTGCTCAAAAGTTGTTGAGAAATTCCGTCGGTATTGAAATTTTGCCGGAGTATTATCAACTAGCGCGGGAAAATATAAAGCCAACACAATATCAGTTATTTGAAGAGGATCAAAATGCAATCCATTACACAACAGGAGATCACTGATTATGTTGCAGCAAACATTCAAGTCTTTCATCAGAAAAGGTTAGAGGGTCTCCAACAATTGAAACTGCTGAATGTTGTCAAGCGAAAAAATCCTTATCTATTCAAGGCGAAAGATATTAACACCGCCCAAGATTTCGTGACATTTATTCTCAATGCTCATCTATCTTCGCAAGAAGAGACAATTTTTGGTGGGTTTCTGGAGGAACTTGCCATTTTTATCTGCTCACAGGTATATGGTGGTCAGAAATCTGCAGCAGAAGGGATTGATTTAGAGTTTGAAAAAGATAGTATAAGATACATTGTATCAATCAAATCTGGACCCAATTGGGGAAATAGCAGCCAAGTCGCAAAGTTGCGGGATAACTTCAAGAAAGCTAAACGAATCCTCGGTACGAATAGAGCCTTGACGAATGTTGTTGCAATCAATGGATGCTGCTACGGAAAGGATCGAAAACCAGATAAAGGTGATTACTTGAAGTTGTGCGGACAAAAATTTTGGGAATTTATTTCAGGTAATGACAACCTATATACTGACATCATTGAACCTTTAGGACATCAAGCGAAAGAAAAGAATGAACAGTTTATGCAAGAGTATGCTAAAGTCGTTAACAAGTTTACTGCTGAATTCATCGGAAAATATTGTGATGCAGAAGGTAACATGCTTTGGGAGGAAATCGTCAAATTCAATTCAGCAGATACCACATCTTGAAAACCGATACCGGATGTGGCTCAGCGAATCCAACCTACTGTTCAGAGACATTCAATTATTTTCTGGTCAAAATAAGATTCTGATACGCGTCAACAACAGCGGAAAAATTCGGAGGGATTACAGTCGTCGCGCTAAATTCTGTTACGATCGCGGGCCCCGCAATTCGATTCCCCGGTCGTAACATCTCGCGGCGATAGAAATCGGTGCGGAGTGCCTTACCCTCAAATATGACAGGATTTTGATCAGTAAACGCATCAGACGCATCGGCATCCGCAAGTGGCAAGAGTTGAATGGGCGGTTTGTCAGTCTCGCCGGTGGCTGTCAGTCGGAGGTTGACGATTTCAACGGGTGCGTCGGTCCGTGCATAACCGAACCGCTGCGCGTGCGCAGCATGGAAACTCTCAAGCAGTAGGGGCTGGATAGCCGAGCCCTTATTGTTTGATTGGGCACGCCGCTCGTCAGAATAGGGGATATTGAGTTCATAAGATTGCCCCTCATATCGCATATCAAATGAACGGTCAATTTTCAGTTGCGCCGCGAGAAACCCTTCCGCTTTCATCTCGTTTTCTGCCCGAGTTAAGAGTTCGTCAAACCCAGCGTTCAATTCGCCCACAAGCATTTCGCTGTCCGTACGAAGCCGCCATAGTACCGTTTGCGAGTAATCTTTGACGACATCCGCAAAGAGCATACCGTAAGCCGAAAGTAAACCGCCGTTTGGTGGAATCAACACCGTTCCGATACCGAGGTTTTCTGCCATAAATGCGGCGTGCAAACCGCCAGCACCCCCGAAAGAGACGAGCGTGAAATCGCGGGTATCAAATCCACGTTCAACGGAGATAACCTTGATCGCACGTTCCATCGCTGCGTTGGCAACTTTGAGGATACCGTCAGCGACTTGCAGCGCGGGGATACCGAATCGCTCCGCAAACTTTTCGATGTAAGTGCTGGCTTTATCGGTATCAAGCGACATCGCACCCCCCAAAAACTGGGTCGCAGCGATGCGTCCCAAAAAGAGGTTCGCGTCGGTCACTGTGATCTCCTCTCCACTGTTCCCATAGCAGATTGGACCGGGATCCGCACCGGCACTCTCCGGTCCAACGCGCAATGCACCCCCCGCATCCACAGTTGCGATAGAGCCACCCCCCGCACCGACGGTATGGATGTCAATCAACGGCACCTTAATCGGGAGTCCGCTAATCGTGCTCTCCGTCGTGAGCGAGATACCATTATTGCAGAGGCTCACATCTGTCGAAGTGCCGCCCATATCAAACGTGATAATCTGGTCATAGCCAGCAGTTTTGGCGATCTGATATGCCCCGAGCACACCGCCTGCGGGACCCGAAAGAACCGTCCGGATACCAGCAGCTTCAAAATTTTTCACAGAAACGCAGCCACCGTTGGAAAGCATCAAGCGAAAGGACGCTGGAAACTGATCAGAATTTGTCAATGTAGAGAGATGTCGTTCCAAAGTAGGACGGATGTACGCATTCGCAACGGTGGTACTGAAACGCGCATACTCACGGTATTCGGATAGCACTTCGTGTGAGCATGAAATCGGTATCCCCAGTTTCGCGAGGTGCGATGCAACAATCTGTTCGTTTTGTGGGTTGACGTAGGCAAAGAGGAAACAGATCGCGATAGCATCCAATTCCAACGTCGCGAGTTCGGATGCCAGTGCGTTCAAATCAGTGGTTTCAATCTCGGTCTGGATTTCGCCTGTGTGCAGTGTCCGCTCCGATATACCGAACCGTCTATCGGCAGGGACGAGCGGTGCCGGACGTTCAACGAAGAAATCGTAGAGCGATGCGCGCGTCTGTCTGCCTATCTCTAAAATGTCCTCAAAACCTTTCGTTGTGACGAGGGCAATGCGCGCCCCTCTACGCTCAAGCAGCGCATTGGTTGCGACAGTCGAACCGTGGACGATCTCAAGATGTTCAGCATCGGTATTGTGCAGATGTAATATCTCACGGACACCCTGTATCACGGCGTGTGCTGGATTCTGCGGTGTGGAGAGGACTTTGTGCGTCAATAGGTCGCCGTTAATACGCATCACGATGTCCGTGAAAGTGCCGCCCGTATCAACACCGATATTTTTTTCTGGCTCTCGGAAGCTATCAGGGCGTTCGCTACGCTCGCTTTCGGCTAAAAAGACTGTGTGGTGGTTGTGCATTGACTGATTTCTTTCGCTGACTGCTGATTGCTGATGGCTATTAGACAACAACATTTTGTGGTGTGCTTTCGAGAAAGGCAATGATATTGTCTACGGCGCCCTCGTTCAGAAGTTCGACACCTTCGGGGGTCATATCTGCACAATGCGGTGTCAGAATCACCTGCTCACATGCCAAAAGTGGGTGGTTCGACGGGAGCGGTTCTTGGTCATAGACATCGATTGCAGCACCGCCGAGGTGTCCGCTGTTTAGTGAGCGGATGAGTGCGTCGGTGTCAAGCACACCACCACGCGCGACATTGATTAAGAGCGCGCCCGGTTTCATTAACCCGAATTCCCGTTCGCCAATGAGATGGCGGCTCTCCTCTGTCAACCTGACGTGCAAACTCACGACATCGGCAGTCTGGAGAAGTTCATCCAATTCAACAAACCGAACGCCCAACGTTTCAGCGCGCGCTGCTGACGGGTTGTACGTCCACGCGATAACGTCCATCCCAATGGCGCGTCCCAGGCGGGCCATCTCTGCACCGATATGTCCGGTGCCGATAACGCCTAAAGTTTTGCCTTGAAGATAGATGTTATCCATCCGGGGCCAGCCTCCCGCTTTCATGGAAACCGTCAGGAACGCCGCCCGTTTGGCGAGTGCAAACATCAGTCCGAACCCGTGTTCTGCAACGACTGGCGCGGTGCGTCCGGGTTGGTTACAGACGGTAATTCCGCGCTTTTTCGCCTCCTCAAGTCCAATCATATCGGTGCCGATGGAGCAGAGCGAGATTAACTTGAGTTTGGGGAGTTGGCGTAGGATTTCCGCGGGCCACTTGACGATCCCGCGCGAGTTGATAAGGATGTCGGCATCTTCAGCACGTCGAATTTTCTCTTCTTGTGTTTCGGGTCGGTCGGTATAAAGGACAACATCGCCGTAGGGTTTCAGGCGTTCCAGATGCGGTGAGCCTTGAATTTGCGGGGGTGAATCACCCGGGACGACAATTTTAAGTCTGTTCACGATTTTTCCTTTGTAATTTAAAAACACTGACGATATAGGGCAACGATATCTTCAGCAGTCGCCTGCCTCGGATTGTTCGCAGGACTCCCGCTTGCGATGGCATCCGCTGCCATCTGCTCAATAACGTCCTCGAATTTTTGTTTGTCAATTTTATCAATTTCGCCGAGTCGCGGCATCTGAATATCGGTGACGAGCCTTTCAACAGCACCAACCGCTGCGTCTGCTTGCTGCATAGGCGATAATCCGTCAATCTGTTCACCCATCGCACGGGCAATATCTGCGAAGCGCGCCGGCGCGCCGACGACACTGAATGCCATCACATCGCGTAGCAGCACCGAGTTGGACAACCCGTGATGAACATGGAAATACGCACCGATCGGACGCGACATCCCGTGAACCAGTGCCACAGAGGAATTACTGAACGCCATCCCTGCGATAGATGCACCGATCATCATATCCGTGCGTGCGGAGATGTTTTCGCCATCTGCCCACGCCTGCCGTAGCGACCCGGAAATCATCTCAACTGCCTTCAATGCGAGTGCGTCCGTGATGGGTTGCGCGCGTTTGGAGATGTACGCCTCTATCGCGTGTGTCAAAGCGTCAACGCCGACCGCCGCCGTTAGATGCGGTGGCGTTGTGAGCGACAGCATAGGATCCACAATCGCAACGTGTGCCAATAGACACACACTACTGAGCATCATCTTGACATTCCGATCGGTGTCGGTGATAACGGTAACTTTGGAGACTTCGCTGCCTGTACCGCCTGTCGTCGGTATTGCAATCAAGGGGGCCCCCGGATTCGGAACTTTATCAACGCCCATGTAATCGGCAAAATCGCCATCGTTGGTCAGTTTCATGGCGATGCCTTTGCCGCAGTCAATCGCGCTGCCACCCCCGACACTCACAATCAGGTCGCATGCTTCATCAGTGTATTGCTTGCGTCCGTCTTGCACGTTCTGTAAAGTCGGATCGGGTGTAACATCGGAGAAGCAGGTCGTCCGGATTCCAGCAGCGTGTAAATTTTGGGCAATCTTATCGGCATATCCGATTTTGGCGATTCCCGGATCGGTTACGATGAGTGCGCTCGTCGCGCTCAGCCGTTGCGCCTGTTCACCGACGTTCTCGGATGCCCCTGCACCTGTAATTATTGTGGGTGGGAGTGTTAATGTTGTTGCTTCTTTCTTCATAAAAACCATCTTTTTTCAAAGCGCGTATCAATTTTCGTGCTCTAAGTGAACGTAACCGACTGTAATTGATGGCCATGTTAGATTGTTACTTAGGACTTACGTATGATGCTCTTTTGTACCACAAACTGTTAGTTTGTGCTGCCAGAACGCTGTGTTTTCCGAAAAATTTCATTTACCACAACCACCTACAATCAAAAATTGCGTAAGTCCTGTGTTACTGTAATCAAAGGAACATCGCTGATCTGAATGTGTGAACAGGGTTCAGAAGCACTTTCTTTCATACGCGAGGCAGCTTTCTCAAATTTGCGATGAATAGTCGTATCTTTCTTGGCATAGAATATCATAAAAATCGTCAGATGTCCAGAGTTTTGGAGACGATATTGTAGGATAGATTGGAATCTGTCTATTTTTTGAGGAATTAAACATCTTATTTTTTTATCAACATTTTGCGCGTCTTTGTGAAATCACCGGCAGTAAGCGTATAGAAATAGACACCACTCGCCACAGATTCACCGTACACATTCTTGCCATCCCAATACGCCGCCCGACTCCGATTCTCATAGATACCCGCAGACTGATGCCCCAACGCTAACGTCCGCACTAACGCACCTCCTGCAGCATAGATACGCACCGTGACATCCGCAGGCTCCGCAAGATGATACGGTATCCACGTCTCTGGATTGAACGGGTTCGGGTAGTTCGGCAGCAACGCTGTCTCTTCGGGGAGCAGCGATGCCAAAAGCCGTTGGAGATTCCCTATTCCGTGCTGAAACGCAAGTGAGCCGTCATTCGCAACCTCTGCCTGCGCGATCCAAGATTGAAGCGTTGCTGGCTCCAATTCCAAACTTTCTATGGCAAGGTTGGCAGGTGCGGCGGCGTTGGTTGATTCCCCTAAATGTTGTGCGACAACGATCAGGTCTAAGACATTAATCGTGCCGTCGCCGTTGACGTCAGATTGCGGGTTAGCGGACGCATCTTCACCCAAGTGTTGTGCCACGAGAATCAGATCCAAAACGTTCGTAATCCCATCGGAATTCACATCCCACGCCGGTCCGGTAGGTTCATCGGGACCGACAGCAATGCTCAGTTCGGGCGGGATAACAGGGATTGTTTCGCCTCTTTGAGAACCCGCCTGAAAGTTAGCCAGCGTTAATCGGCTTTCACCATTTCCGATGGCGGTAAATTCTACCGAGAACAGCCTACCTTGTCGCCCTACCCTATCTCGCGAAAGTCGTACTGTTTTTAAACCGGTGATTTTACCCGTTTTATTATTGATTGTACCCGTTTGAAAGAAGGTATCTCCCTCATTTTGCTTCAGAAAATCGCCTTCGGTTACCTGATTCGCTTTTAGTACTGCCGGATTAAAGGTTATATCAGATTGCCACCCACCTAAATTAGAAACATTTTCTCCATCGAGATGCAGCGTGAACGTATCTCCAACTTCAAAGTGCGTTGTTTCTATAGAAAAGACAAACCTGATACTCGGATTGAACACAGCATATTTTGTGTCGGGTGCGAATCCAAAAAATCCGCTAAAGCTACCATGTCCATGATTGTCAAGTGCGACGAATAAAACATTTTTGCCTTGCCCCAGCGTAACAGGGAAAAAATCTTGGTAATCGCCAGATCCGCGCGGAAAAAATGCTTGATGCACCAATTCGCCGTTGAGCCAGACTTTGACAGCATCGCTGCTGCCGACGAACATTGTCGTCTGCTGTTCCTCTGGGGAATCCAAGACCACCGAGCCGTAGACGGTATGATCATATATCTCCGAACCTGTCCCCCAGCCGAGGGCATCGGTCATCCGGTTGATGTTATTCCCACCAGTAGCGGAGAGGCTATGGAGTGTCCACATACTGTTGCCGACAGCCTTTCCCTCCTTAGCACCGTTAGTAGCGACCTTTATTTCTGTCGCGGCACCGCGCGTCGCGCGCGCCAGAAAATCCGTTCTTTCGTCAAGACGTGTTCCCGGGACAATCGCCCATAACCAAGGTCCCGTTATTTTTTTACCCCCCGAAGGGAAACCCGGATTGCCCTCCATCCGAACAAAAGTCTCATCGGGTAACCCTTCTAAAAATGAAAAATCGGATACCGAATTATTCCGAAGGTCTAACCGTTCCAAGTTGGTCAAATCAACGAGCGGCGATACATCCCAGATGACGTTGTTCTCGAGATACAACAATTCTAATCGTGTCAACTGTGCCAGCGGGGACACGTCCGAGATGACATTAGCGTCAAGGTTCAGATGTTCCAACCCTCTTAGATTTCTTAAAGGCGATATGTCCGAAATCAAGTTATTGATTAATTCCAACCATTCCAATTGGGTTAATTCTGCCAATGCGGTGAGATCTGAGATGCTGCAATTATGAACCTCCAAACGCCTCAGTGTTTTTAATCCCTTCAGAGATGGTAGAGCTGTTATTGCCCTGTTGTTGCCGAATTCTATCCATCTCAGTCGCCTTGCGTTTGCCAAAGTCGAAAAATCGGATATCGGGGTATTCCAAGCATTAATTCTTTCAAGGCTGATTAGACTCGCAAGCGGGGACACATCCGATACTGGGTTGCTTGAAATCCCTATTCCTGTCAATTTGATTAAATCCTTCAGCGGGGACAAATCGGTGATCTCGTTCTCCTCAAGCCCTAACCAATCCACGTTAATTAACCCCGCTAGCGGCGATACGTCTGTTATCCTGTTCCCTCGTAGCTTGATGTTATTGAGTCGGATTAAGCCTCTAAGCGGTGATAAATCAGATATGGTATTGTGGCGAAATTCTATCCGTTCTAACTGGGTTGCTGCCTCAAGTCCCGTCAAATTGCCTATGCCAGCATCATCGGCATCGAGACGCGTCAACCTTGCCATATCCGCCGCCGTAATCAAAGCACGCGGTGCTTTGCCGAGTGCTGCTTCAATAACCGTTCGCAGGTTCGGATCCGGGATAGTGACTAAATCCCCCGGACGTAAGTCAGCCCCGGGATCGACTGGCGGTGTTACCGTGTCATCGGGAGAATTGAGCGCAGAAATCACTTCGGTGAAACTCGAAGTCCACGCATCCCGACTCACATCTCCACCGTCTAATAATCCGGCCAAACCTAAACTCCGTAAACGCTGTTTATCCGAAATCTCTTGCAGGAATACCTCTGTTTCTAAGCCAACGGCAGCGGCAGCGTGCGCTGCATCAACCGGACCTTGATATTCCTCGTAAAACCGATGCACCGGTTCAATACCACCGAAAACACCACCCGTGGCTTCGAGTGCCTCTCTGTAACGTTCTGTGTCCTCCGCTACAAGAGCATCCATCACGGATTGTTCCACATACAGACGTAACCCCTGATCCTTCGTTGGTCCATCGGGTCCCTGCACGATAACCGCACGCACCTCATCTTCAAACGTCTTCATCCCTTCTGTATGGCAGCCGATACAGGAGAGACCATTACGCACGGCTGGGTTACTCGCCGCAGGATTGGAAACGATGTCTGTCGGTGCTTCATCTATCCGATTCCCTGACGCATCGGAGATATAATATCCTTGCAAACCGTTCGGCAGATTGAAGACGACCTCGCCACCATCTGCTTCAAAAGACAGCGGATGCGTGAAGATGTTCTGTGTGCCAACACTTCCGGCAAAGTCGTAACTCTTCCAATACGCACCATACCGAGAGGTATGCCGTTCCACGACGCGGTTGTTGTTCGACACCCCCGAATCGTTGAAACCCGCACGCCAGACACGAACCCCCGGCGCACTTTGAAGATTTCTTTCGACATCTATACTTAATTCTCGTTCGAGTTCGCGGTCTGTCTCTGGTAAATCCAGAATTTCGTGATAGAGCGGCGGCAACGACGCATTCGCAAGGAACCAATCCACATGCACAAACGGCACTTCACAATCCATTTCTTCACGCAAAGTCACAAGCTTCTCATGCAGACCTGCTTGGGTTTCCGGATTGAATGCAATGCTGTACGGATATTCCCGTTCAATCTGTGTCCAGGCCTCGTTTCTGATATCCCACTCGTAGTCTCGAAGGTCAACGTAGAAAATGGTTTCTCCCAGGTCAATCGGTTGTGGGTTGATGATTTCAAAGCCCCAAGAGAGACTGTTCACCAGTTTCGAGAGTGCGATCTTATAGGCATCCAATGCTTCTGGACTTTCACCAGCGTTATAGAGATGCGTCAGTGTGAAATAACGGGCAAACGGTCGGTCAAACGCCGAGAGTGTCCCAAGATGCGCTTGGATAGTCCCAAGCATCGTATCGGTTGTGATGAAGTCAACGTCATACTGGACCTCCCAATCCGGCGCGCCTGCTTGAATCCAGCGGCGAATCGTCTCAATCGCGTCGTCTGAGAGCGCGGGCAGTCCCCACGGCATTCTCGGTTTTGTCGGTGTATCTTCAATTAATCGTGTGAGGAACGCAGACGCATTCGGATTCCTCGGAACAATCGTGCCAGAAGCGATGAGTGCCGCTCGATCAATAATAAGGTCTTCAGTAAAAGCACCGTGTTCGCCGTGGCAACCGAGACAGTTCTGCTGAAAAATAGTATACACTTCCTGTGCAAGGTTATCTTGTGCGTGTGCCGTGCTAAATCCGAGTATAACAAATGTTAAGATAACGAGGGATATATATTTATGTGTTTTCATTACCTAATCTCCTTCAACGCTAAATCCAAAGGTAGTGTTCTATCATTTTAATTTTGATGGACTGTAGGTTGGGTTGAACGCAGTGAAACCCAACATCTTCAGTCAATATAACCTATCATTTTTGGCGTGACACAACAGTAGTGTTCTATCATTTTAATTTTGATGGACTGTAGGTTGGGTTGAACGCAGTGAAACCCAACATCTCCATAAGCGTCAATTTAAAAAAAAATAAACATCTCGGACCCAGGTCCGGTAGGTTCGGTTTGCAACCGAACCGGATTTTTACTAAATTGACCTATGGAGCGAACCCAACCTCTCTAAAGTCTACTTCCTGATGAGCATCTTACGGGTTGCCGTAAAATCGCCTGCCGTGAGTGTATAGAAATAGACACCACTCGCGACAGGTTCACCGATTTCATTGCGACCATCCCAATACGCGGCACGGCTTTGGTGTTGATACACACCAGTGCTTTGATGCCCTAAATCCAATGTCCGAACCAAAGCACCATTTACAGCATGAATGCGAATCTGTACGTCGCTTTCTTGTGCCAGTTGATATGGGATCCATGTCTCCGGATTGAACGGATTTGGGTAATTCGCAAGCAGTATCGTTTTCTCGGGCAATAGTGATGCTAAAAGGTGTCGCAAATTTGCGAGCCCTTGTTGGAACACAACCGACCCGTCGTTTTCAATGTGTGCTTGTGCTATCCACCCCTGTACGATTGCTGCGTCTAATCCCATGCTCCGTAATGCAAGGACAGATGGTGACGCAGCAATTCCGCTGAGTTCGCCGAGATGTCCCGCCACAATGATGAGATCGGAGATATTAACAGTTCCATCGCCATTTACATCCGTTCTTTCGTTGGTAGGATTGGTTTTTCCGAAGTCTTGTCCTATCAGAATCAGATCCAGGATATTTGTTATTCCGTCTCTATTCACGTCATAAGCAGGTACTTCAATTGTGATTTTTTTATCGGGGTGGTTAACCGTATATTCTGCGTCTTTCGCAAAACCGAAAAACCCGCTAAACGCGCCATGACCTCGATTGTCAACAGCGACTAACAAAACGTTTGCTCCCTGTTTCAGCGTGACCGGAAAGGCATCTTGAAAATCGCCAGCACCGCGTGTCACAGGGTTGTAGTGAACCAATTCACCATTGAGCCAGACCTTGACAGCATCACCGCTTCCGACAAGCATAGTTGTGTCTTGTTCACTTGGTGAATCTAACGTGACGGAACCGTAAACGATGTGGTCATATATCTCCGAACCCGATCCCCACCCGAGTGCGTCTGTCATCTCATTGATATTATCGCCACCCGTGGAAGAAAGGGTGTGTATCTCCCAGACACTGCTTCCCACAGACTTCCCTTTGGTCGCACCAAAGGTCGCCACCTTCACCTCTGTAATTTTACCGTTGCTCGCCCTTTCCAAAAAATCCGTGTGGTCAAGGCGTGATCCGGACACGATCACCCATAACCAGGGACCCACTATCTTCGGACCGGCTTCCGGGAAAGCAGTATTAATGAAATGCGAAACAGGCGTAATCTCGGATAACTCTTCCAAACCGGATATATTTGATACAGCATTACCAACGAGCCCAACCCATGTCAAGTTGGGCAAAATTGCAAGCGAGGACACGTCTGTTACCGCGTTGTGGCTCAGGTTTAGCCATGTCAAACTGCTCAATTCTGAAAGAGGGGACACATCCGATATGGCATTGTCTTCAAGATCCAACCACGTTAAACCCTGTAAAACTGCAAGCGGTGATACATCTGATACCTCGTTATGTTCAAAGCTCATGCGAGTCAAATTTGTTAAATTTGTCAGGGGAGATAGGTCGGATATCTCGTTACCCGCAAAATAGAGTTCCGTCAGCCCTGTTGCGTCTCTCAAGGAAGATAGGTCGGATATCTCTCCCCCGCAAATATTTATCACCCTCAATTTTGGCAACCCTGCCAACGGGGTGAGGTCTAATATAGGGGTGCCCCAAGAATGAAAGCGTCTTAAGTTAGTTAACGCTGAAAGCGGGGACAGATCAGCCGGTGGATTTCTGCTCATTGATATTCCATCAAGCTTTATTAAACCCGCGAGGGGAGATAAGTCAATTACCAGATTATCTGAAACATTTAAATCTCTCAAATTGATTAATCCGGTAAGTGGGGAAAGATCAGATACCACATTATGCGAGATGTTTAGACGACCTTCTAAGCTGATTAATCCAGCGAGCGGCGATATATCAGATATAGCATTATCTTCCAATTCTAACCTACGTAATCTGACCAACCTTGAGAGCGGCAATATATCAGATATCAAATTGTGACTGAGTCTCAGGTCGTCAAGATTTACTGCCGTTTCAAGTCCTGTCAAATTGCTAATACCTCTGTTATTCGCCTCAAGGCGCGTCAACGTCTCCATATCATCCACCGTAATCCGAGCATTTGAAGTTTTACCAAGTGCCTCTTCAATCACAGCCCGCAAGTTCGCGTCGGGAATGTTAACCGTCTGTGCTGTTGCTACCAGTGGAAACAAGAAGCACAACGTCACGCAGAAGGTGAGTGTAAAAATAAAAGTGTATTTCTTTTTAGTTGGTTTCATTCAGTTTTCTCCCCTTTTCTATTTTTGGCGTGTAGCAATCCTAAGGTGGCGAATTGCAACCACGTCAGTATTTTGGCAACAGCATTAGTCCTCAATTTTTAAAATTATGCTAAAATCTGAAAATATCAGGGCAATTCTTGGCGCGACAGGGAATAAATTGTCCTACTACAAACGGATATTTGTTAACGGATTAAGTGTCTACATAATTCTAAATTTTACTATAAGTATACACTAACAAATACACCGGTAGACGTCAACAATTTTTTTGGGGGAAACACGAATTGGCAGGCACGATTTTCCAATCGCTATACTCTACTAAGAAGAAAACAGGGAAATAATAAGGACGAGGTAGGATGAAGTTTCAGTGTTTGAATCGGTAATTTTCCTCATCCCTAACAAGTAGTGTCAATTTTAGCAATAGCAACCTTCTCAGACCCGGTCCCGGTAGGTTTGGTTTGTAACCGAACCGGATTCTACATAGAAGCCTTGAAGTTTCCTTCAAAAACCGCTTCAGTCGCGTAGCGACGGAATGTTTATAGCAGCGTCAGTTAAAAAGGGAGTCAAGCCCCGTAGGGGCGGCATGTTATACCTTGCTGACGGTATGACGTTGGGTTTCACTACGTTTTTGAGTATACGATGATCTATTAGATTTCAGCGATATTTTAGAACACCAACATCCCCGTTCTCAACACCGTTCAACCCAACCTACGGAAACTGTTTGTAGTAGGGCAATTCATTGCCCGTTCTTGACGTGAATGCCCTCCATATTTGGACGAGTACGTCGCAAAATTGTATTACTACGAACCTGCTCTTAAGTTTAAAATTGACGAAAGGCTAATCCTTCCACTTAATAAGAATAGGACTTACGCATGCTGCTCTTTTGTAGCACAAACTTCCCAGTTTGTGCCGCAAGAACGCTATGTTTTTCGAGAAATCTCATCGAAAAGAACAAGCTGCAGCCAAAATTGCGTAAGTCCTAAAGAAGAATTACGAAAGGCAGTGGGTATGCGGTATCATCTACGGGATGCTTCCGGTAGGATTTCCAAACCGATCGGCTGTGACGAGATGTGCGCCACCGCTATTATTCACGCTGAAAAACCCAACGGCTTGACTAACGTTGTTCGCAATAGATAAATTACCACCTAATTCGCTGGCCCTGAAATCCGCAACGGCTTTACCAATGTTGTTGAAAATGTCTAAACGTCCACCGAAGTCGTTTACACTGATAGATGCAGTGCCTTTACCAACGTTGTTGAAAATGTCCAAACGTCCACCGCTGTTGGTTACGCTAATACCTGCGGCTGCTTTACCAGTGTTGTTGTAAACAGCTAAAATCCCACCATCTTTGTCAACAGACAAGATGATCGCGTTATTTCCATTAACATCAACCACTCGAAGTGTACGAGCCACGATTTCATCAACAACTAAGGGCGTAACATTTTGGGCATCGGTGTTTTTCCACTCCATAGGTGAAAACCAACTACCCAATAAAACAAGGATCGCGCCCAAAACCATATAAGCCATTTTCTCCAAAGTTTTCATAAATGTCGTTCCTCTCAATTTTGATAAAATATTGACATACCCATGAACTTTTGGTTGATTTTTTATCAGTCCCTTTGCTTCGGGTTCCAGAACGCACAGATCACCGCAGTAATCGGAATCGCAAGCACTAAACCGAGTGTGCCTGCCAGCAACCGCACAATCTCTGCGGATACAACGCCGATGCTCAGGAGCTGCACCGGCGGCGATTTGAAGAAATCCAAGTCCGGTGCGACAATCGTGACGACAAGCAACAACTCCACACCCAGATACGCAAACACCAACGTATTCACCATCGTACCAAGAATATCCGTACCGACGTTGAGACCGGAGGCGATGAGTCGCCATGTCGGCATGTTCGGGTTCGCTTTACGGATCTCCTCCATGCTCGATGCCACCTCAATCGCACCGTCAACCGCGACACCTAAGACTCCCATCAACATCCCTGCCAAAAGAATCTGGACGAAATCGAACGGTGGTGTACGAGTCGCCTCTATAATGTCCGCCGAAATCGCGTTCTCTAAACCCGAGAAATGGAGATGCTGCTGCGCAAGCAGGACAATCAGACCCGCAACCAAGATGCCACCCATCGTACCCAACACTGCTGAAAACGTTTTTCGACTCGGACCGATAACGAACACCAGAGACACAAACGCCACTGCACCGGATGTCAGCGTCACGATGAGCACTGCATTCGCACCGCCCGAAATCATCGGCAGCATGAAGAAATAGATGACTGCAGCAGAGATTAACATCGCACACGCTGTTCGGATGCCTTCAATCCGACCGACGAGGATAATCAGCAGCAGCATCCCGCCTACCATCCAGATCAGAAAGCCGTCTCTACCATAATCTTGGACGATATTGACCAGACTCACCTGCTCAGGGTCTCCACCCACACGACAGAGAATAACGTCACCCGGTTCCGCAGGGATACTCAACAACGGCATGTTGTGATTCACGATGTTTCGGAACACCAAGCGCCTGCCTTTATACATCCCGCTCAGCATCTCTACCTCAAGGATATGATGCTCACTTTTCGACTCGTAGACACTGAGAACGGTGCCTGCGTCCTGCTCCATTTCACGAATACTATAGGTCTGCTCGTATTGTTTATCCGAAAGAAGCCAACGACTGTCTTTCCACGGTTTGATTGCAACAGTGACTTCGTCTGATAAAGGGATGTTCTCGTTATTGAAGGCTTCACGCAGCGCAGCAGGAACAACGCTGTTGTTCAGATCGGTTATCGCACTGTTATCAATGTTAAGAAGGAAATTCGCGTTCGATTCGAGCAGTCGGATAACTCGACCCTTCGCGTATTCCGATTTATTGACAAGGTTTCCATCTACATCCACCTGCTCCGAGATTGTCGCCGAGAGTTCGTGCGTCTGGAAATAGACGAACGCTGTACCCATCAGAACAACAACCATCGCAATCGGTACGGCGATACGTGCCGCACTGCGAGGCGGATCGGCACGGAACAACTCCTCTAACTCTTCCGCCGAAGGCAGGTCTTCATGAATTTCGGACGCGTCTACTTTCGCGTATTGTGTGAGGAAGCCCGCGACGGATGCGGCGATTGGTACCGTCAGCACCAGTCCGATGGTGCCGACCACCGCCTGAATAATCGCTACCGCCGTCGCTTCATCGTTGACAAGTCGGAGAAACGGGTAGATGATACCGACCTCCGGGAAGTCGATCTGTGGGAGTAGCATCGTCATCATGTGCGCGCCGAGATACGCAAAGATGAGCGTGTCTGCCATCGTTCCCATGATGTCGCGTCCGACATTCAACCCCGCACGAACCGCTTGCCGAACAGTAATGTTCGGGTTCACCTGTTTGACTTCATGGACACTTGAAGAGATCGACATACTGACATCCATCATCGCACCAACAGCACCCAAGATAATGCCAGCGGACAGAATGCCTGTGAAATTCCAGTGATGTGAGGCGGGAGTCCGCCACAACGCGATGCCAAGCTCAAGAAAACCGAACTCTTGCGCCAACCCGGTCAGTGCTAAGACGTGTTGGCTGATGACGGACAAGACACCCACAGCAGCTAACCCACCGAGTGTGCCGAGTACGCCGGAGATAACCTTGAAACTAAACCCCGTAATCAGAAGAAAGGTCGCTAAGGTCAGTAAAGCAGCGATGAGGAGCGCAACAGCAATCGGATTATAACCGCTGATCGTCAACGGCACCAGTAGATAAAGGACGGAGAACGCAGTGACAAACAGCGTTAAAATCGCACGGACACCTTTCATCCCAGCGACGAGGATCATCAGCACGCCTAACGTACCCGCGAGATACAGCAGGAACGGCGTACGGAAGTACTCACGCATCGATACCTTGTCAATTATCGGATTCTTCGGATCACGGATCGGAATGTCGAGAAACAGGACATCCCCCTTGTGTAACACGCGGTCTCCGAAAGCGCGCCCCGTCCAGACGTTGTTTATCTGAACCGTCTCGCCACGAAACTCACCAGAGAGGATACGAAAAGACAGCACTTGGTCGGCTTCATCACTTGTATCTATATTGGTAACACGCCCCAAGCAGACGAGCACCTGTAACGCACCGTCGTACGTCACTTCCGCGAACCGATAAAGTTTCACATGTAACACCGCGACGCTCAGTAGGATAAGCACGATGCCGATGATTTTGATGTTTCTTTCTCGCATGTTGAAGTTTTCAGTTTTCAGTACGGCAACTGCGTTGCCTTTCAGTTTTCAGTTAAGAGGTTTATTATGGCAGTTACAGTGAGTGTTATAGACACAAGTTGTTAACTGTTAACTGTTAACTGCGTACTCGCTCAGTTCAGTCCGAGAATGTGACACGTCTGTAAATCTGACCTAAGAGGAGCTCACATTCAATTGAAGCGACGGATACCACATCGTCAAATTCTTGAAATTCGGTTGCATGCCATTGGTTTTCTTGCCGGAGGTGATGTGCCACATGCATCCGACTTTGCGAAATCAGGATGTATTCTTTCAACGACGCAATCTGTTGATACGGTGTAAATTTCTCACGCCGGTCGTAGGCTGCTGTTGAAGGTGAAAGGACTTCTATCACGACAGCTGGGTTAAGGAGCGTGTCAAAAACGTCGTCTTCAAAACGTGGCTCCCCACAAACAACTGTAACGTCTGGATAAAAGTAGGAAACAGGATCCTGCACTCGAACGCGCATATCGCTGGCGTAGACGAGGCAATCCCGATCCACCAATTGGTTGTACAATTGATTGGCTGTATTCATTGTAATAATATTGTGGGCGTTACTCGCCCCTGACATCGCGACGATCCGTCCGCTCAGATACTCGTTTTTGGTAACTGCCTTGCGTTCCACATCGATGTATTCTGTTGGGGTCAAATATGTTTGTGCTGCAAGCGTTGACATGCGCGCCTCCCTGTTCTTGTATACTCAAAACCTCAAAAACTTATTTTTTTCACCGTTCAACCCAACCTATAAAATCCGCGCACTGTAGAGTATTGTTGCAAGTAACATGCCAATATAGTAAAACCCTTTCTATTCAGGTGAGGCTTGTAACCTCGCCGAATTACATTGAAATTGCACGAATCCGTGCAGCCTCAGTAACAACGTTGCCCAAATCTGTGCAGGAAAATCTACAATCTCTATAGTGTGCAACGTTCAGAGGTGCTTCCGAATATTCTCAGCGACGCTCCGTGGAATCCCTTTCACGGAGAGCAGACCGTCAAGGCTCGCTTCACGGATGGCATCAATAGAACCGAAATGCTGAAGCAGTGCCTGTTTACGCTTTGGACCGATGTTCGGAATTTCGTCGAGTACCGATTCACTCAGCGATTTCTGTCGGAGGCGTCGATGGTAAGTTACCGCGAACCGGTGCGCCTCATCTCGCAGACGTTGGATCGTATGTAAGGTCGGGTTATCTTCCCGCAACACAATCGGTTCCGATTGACCCGGCACAAAAATCTCCTCAATCCGTTTCGCCAATGCGATCATCGGAATATCGGGAAGTTGAGAGGACGCGAAGGTTTTCATAGCCGCTTGCGCCGCACTCAGCTGCCCTTTCCCACCATCAATCAGCATGAGATCCGGCAGCTTATTAAATTTCTCATCGTCGTCAAGGGCGCGACGGAACCGGCGGACGAGCACCTCTTGCATCATCGCAAAATCGTTCTGCCCTTCAACCGATCGGATCCTGAACCGACGATATTCCGATGAAGCCGGTTGCCCGTCTTCTAAGACCACCATCGACCCGACAGCAAACCGATCACCAAGGTTGGAAATATCGTACGCCTCAATCCGCCTGATCGGGTGTTTCAAAGCAAGCAGTTCTTGGAGTTCAACGAGGGCAGGTTCCGCACCGCCGCTATACACCACGTTCTGTTCACGCTGTGTCAGAAGTATCTCGGCATTCTTTGAGGCTAAAATCTGTAATTTCCGGAGTCTACCGGCTCTCGGCATAAGCAACCCGACACGACTCCCACGTTTTTCGCTAAGCCAGTTTTCGATCAGTTCTACCGATTCAATTTGCATCGGTAAAACAATCGTCTTAGGCACAAACACTGCGTTCTGGTAATACTGCGAAATGAAAGCACCTAACGCCGTCGCGAGCGAGTCCGGGTCCGCATCGTTAAGATAGTAGTGTTCACGTTCAAGAAGTTTGCCATCACGCACACGCAACAGCTGAACACAGGCAATATCCGTCCGCGCTGCGATACCGATAACATCCTCATCCGCAGCAGAGACACTATCTATATTCTGTGTTGTAATCGCCTGCTGAACGTCTTTAAGTGTATCCCGATGCTTCGCTGCTGTTTCAAAATCGAGGGATTCCGCCGCGGCTTGCATCTGTTCCGTCAAATCCTTAACAACGGCATCCGTATTCCCACTCAGGAACTGACACACCTTCCGAACAATACCGTCATAATCTTTGGCATCTATTTTATCGGCACAAGGACCAGGACACCGACCGATATGGTAATCCAAGCAGACTCGGTACCTGTTGCCTGTTTTCGTCAGCGGCAGGGTACAGGTACGGATCGGAAAAAACTTCGTCAACTGTTTAAGCACCTGTCGGGTTGAACGGACATGAACGAATGGACCGAAATATCGGCTTCCATCGTTCTCGGCTGTGCGCGTAATGTGGATACGTGGAAAAGGTTCGTTTGTCGTCACGCGTAGGTACGGATAGCGTTTATCGTCTTTCAGCTTCACGTTGTAGCGGGGTTGGTGCGCCTTGATGAGATTGTTTTCCAGAATCAGTGCTTCCACCTCTGTCTCTGTGACGATATAATCAATCTCGGTAACATATCGCATCATCTGCGAAGTCAAGGCATGTACCGACTTCTCGCGACTTCTGACAGCAAGTTTTGGCTTGCGAGCTTCGCCGAAATAAGACCGCACACGCGTCCGCAAGCGAACCGCTTTTCCGACGTAGATGACAGTACCATCGGATGCCTTCATCAGATACACCCCGGGCACATTCGGAAGCGACTGCCACAATTCAGGGATCGTTTTACCACGTTGTTCTGCTGTCATCTTTTACATCTCCGTATCAGTCTGTGGCACGCTCTGGCGGTTGTGTCCTAAGACGCGGCTTTCTCATACACCGCTCGATAGATTGCTCTACCCTCCAAAACATACTTCGCCTCATAGTGCGTCGTAATATCGCTGTCCGGCCTGAGAGAGGCATCCATCGGACGAAGGACGGACAAACCCGCAAGCCGTTCCTGAATCTCTTGAAAGTATTCCGCATGGTCGGTCACGATATAGAGTCTACCATCCCCTGAATTGAGTGTCCGTGTCAAGGCTTCCAAGAAGTCTCGATTCCGAAAGATCCGTCGTTTCCGCTGCCGTTTCCGAGGCCACGGATCCGGGAAATAGATATGATACGCTTGCACGGATGTCTCAGGCACGTATCGTGTCAAAAAGTAGTTGGCATCTGTCCGCACGAGTCGGACATTCGAGAACGTCCCGGACGTTCTATCGACACTAAAATGTCGGATATGTTTCTCAAATCGCTCACGCGTCACTTCCACATATTTCTGCGCCCGTTCTACGCCGATATAGTTAACCTGCGGATGCCGTTTTGATGCCTCAAGCAGGAAACGTCCTTTACCGGATCCGATCTCTATCTCCACTGGATAAGTGTTCCCAAAGAACCGTTCCCAATCCATCGGTCCCTCTAACTCGCTGAGTGGAATAACCTGTTCTGTTAAAATGTCAATGACTTGGGAATGGGAAGTCGTATGCTGGTAGTAGATTTCGTTGTAATTGGGGTTTTCGCGCATTCTTTTAACTTACCTTGCGATTCGTTTACGGTATCTCTGAAAACAACGTTGTTTCCCTTATATCCAGTCTGCCTGTCCAACATTCGTTGGCTAATTAAAATGCTTACAGAAATTTCTGAAGGTGTGTTTTAACCAAATTATCCTGCGGTTGATACCCTAATACCTCAACGGCGCCACTAATATCGAGATAACTCTGCTGATACCCGTCAGAATTTGCCGAGCGTCCGTAAGTAATGAGATACTTGACTGGCCCCTCGTAATCGACAGCCAAACCGAAGAGTTGAACACAATCTCGCGGGGTCAGGAGTGTGCTACAGTGTCGAATCCCGCTCGGTTCATAAGTGCCGTTGAAACTCCCGATACGGATACTGATGAACCGCATATCGTACGCGTCAACGAGATACCGCCCTGCGATTTCCGCCATCCCCTTCATCGCACCGTACCACCCATCAGGACGGAACTGATCTCCCGTTGAGAACCGAGGGGGCGAACTCAACCGCTCGTTCCAGCCCGATACATGATTCGTACTGGCATACACAATCTTCTGGATACCGCCTTCTCGTGCCGCTTCAAATATATTCATAGATGCCCCGATGTCGCTAACTTCATCCGGCACCTTCGCAACTGAATCTTGACGGATATAAGCGAGATGCACCAAGACATCCTGATCACGACACAGTTCATGCATCGCTGCATAGTCCCGAATATCCGCCTGTACGACGCGGGAACTCGCATCCGTAATCGGGTTAATATCCATCAATGTTAATCTATAGGTATCCTGTTCTTCCCACGCTTTCCAGAGCGCGGTGCCGACAGCACCAGCTGCGCCTGTAATTAACACACGTTGCTTCATTTTTTTCTGTTCCTTGCTGTCAATCCAGTTTGTTTTTCCACAGAAGTGATGTGTAGGGGCTGCGTTACCCAACCCCTACGTGAGACTTAGAAACTTTAAATGCCTCCATTCTCGGATTCCAATGCCGCTGTAATATCTGTGTGCACTGCTTTCGGGTCAGCCACCGGTTGGACGTAGAACCGGTCAATCGCTTGTCCGCCTAATCCTGAACATTTACACATCTCAACATTTAGTCCGAGTTGCGCTAAGATACCGCTAAAGTAGTGGAGGAATCCAACCTTTTCCTCTCCAACGACAACGATCTCAGAATAACTACGCGCTGTCTCAACAGTGACCTCGTCTACCTCCCATGTCTCGTTAAGATTGACGTAGTGCTTCTCAAAAATCTGCTCAAGTGTCGATTCCTCGGCAAGGAGACTCCGGACATCAAAATCGATGTCCCTCTTGAGCTCTTCGTCAAGCGGCATCGGTTCACCGCGATGATGCGGCGGTTGGTGAACAAGTCGGTAAATCTCCAGTTCAATATTCGTGTCCTGTTTCGTATAGACACGTGCATCGCGGACATCTATACCGTTGGCATAGAAGAGCCCACTCACTGTGTGCAATTTACCGATTCGGCTCGGACTACACAGATGCAGTTCTGTAAATCCGGGACGATCCACAAATTGGACGATCCCCGTAATTGCAGTCGTATCTCCGTCCGCCACCGCAGCGGCTTCCGCTTGGGTCGTCATCTGTATATGCATGGCGATCTCCGGCGGAGAAACACTAATACGGTAAGAGACCGGCATGTGATGAAGAAATTGCTGAAATTCTTCAACCGGCGCGAAGGCACCCCACTGTGTCTCCTCTTGACCGACAAAACGGGTACGCGCCGCCTCATATAAACTTTTCAGGTTATGCTTAACAACATGGCTGAAATTCTGTGAACCGTTGGCTTTGGAATCGCAGTAAGTGAGAAGATACAGCGCAGTTAAACGTTCCAACGAGTTAACTTTCTTACAGAATTCGACAATAGCACTTTCGTCCCAATGGTGATAGCGTGCCAAATCTATCATCCTCAGGTGTTCGCGTATCAGGAAGCAGATATCGTCTGTCTGTTGGGTGTTGAACCCGAATTCGGGAGCGATATGCTCCGCTTTTTCAGCACCTGTCGCCGGATGGGTTGGGTCCGGCTTGTCTATATCATGGAGAAAAAGTGCCATATAGAGCGTACTTGGGTCTGAAAGCGAGCGGAACGCTGTATTGAGATCCTCCAATTCAGAAGCCGGGGATGGTGCTGCCGGTGAACCAAAACCGCCTGCCGCACCAAATGGACTACTCGACTCCGTTTGACGGATTTCATCGAGGTAACTAATCGCAACCAGCGTATGTTTCCCAACCGTATACGGATCCAGACTGCGTTCACTCCGTGTCATCATCGCTCTTTCAAAAAGCGCACCACCCTCTCCAAGATGCGAAAGAATATCAAGTCTATGGAGACGGGTGAGGGTCTTCGCAACATCACCCGGGATGTTTATCAGTTCTGCCATCCGCTTCTGAAATGAACCCCAATCGAACGCATGAACATAACGCGAAATGAAAGTAGAAAGCGACGCATCAATCTCAAAGTCGTATTGTTGGAAGTAGGTGAACAGGATGAAAAGTTGATCCGCATCAAGTTCACCGAAGTTGTTATCGATGCAATACAAGGTGTCGGTACTCGCCGCAAGGACATCCGAAATTGGGATGCCGTTCGCCAACATCTTCCGAATTAACAACTCCGACTTGAAATGTAAATATTTCGCTTTGGCGTAGTATTCAGCCATGAACTCGTAACGACCTTCGTCTGTTTCCTTCGTCAATCCGAGCACCCGCGCGATCTCTGCCTGCAGTGTATCCCCCTTTTCAGGATGATAAGAGAGATCATCATGCGGCGCGTCAGCAAGCACATGCAGAAGATTCCGGACCTTGAACGTGAAATCAAGCGACGGTATCAACTGTTCGTCACCGTAACGTTCATAGAGATCAGGAATTGACGTAAAATCCGGGAGTCCACATATCCAGAATGCATATTGCAGCGTCCGTAGGCCACCTCTCCCCGTTTTCACATTCGGTTGGTTGAGATAGATCGTATCCTCAGACGCCTTGAAAGCATCCGCTTTCGATTTCAGAAGATCCAACACAAGAGAGATATCCGATTTTTCGGAGTGTACGGCTTTCCGGAAACGCTCCGTCAGCGTCGAATCACCCGCAATAAAACGCATATCAATCAAAGCCGTCATATCTTGATAATTCCACTTCGCGATATCCGCAAGCGGGCGATAGATAAAACTAAACTCAAACCCCGGAATCACTGAGTGAAGACTATCGAAAAAATCGTAGAACCATCGAATCAGCTCAAGCGTACTCTCATCGTAAATATCTTCTAAGTCCACGGAGGAGGTGTAGATGACATCTACATCCGAAAAATAACAGAGCTCGTTTCTCCCATAACTGCCGACACCATAGAGCGCGACATCCGGTGCCCATCCCTCTAATTCTGCGGCTAAGTCGTTCGTATCAACGTCTGGAAGTTGGCTCAGGACATCAATCTGCTTCTGGAATTCATCCCGAATCTGAAAGGAGGCTACCTCATAAACTTTCTGAATAACGGCATCCCAAACCTGCGTGTGGAGCTCGCAAGCACCGAACCCACTTTCACCTTTCAAGATACGCGTCTTTAACTGCTCCCGTTCGGATTGGATGAAAGCAGCAAGCTGTCCTTGCAACGGCTCGAAAGAAACATTGAGGTCCGGCACATAAGTATTGAGTCGTCTCTGAATATGTGTGATGTCCATTTTATTTCACCTCCAATGCAGCAGCGCAGCACAATTGTTGTGTCGTTACGACCGAATACGAAAAGACTAAAAATCCTACATAAACGCATTATACACACAAGTCAGAAAAAAAGCAAGCGCGAATTAGCCATCAGCGGTCAGCCAACAGTCCTCCACTTTTTCCTTGACACACTTTCGCCGCCCTGCTAACATGAGAAAACGAAGTCGTAATCCCATAACAGGAGAACAACGATGAACGAAGATCAAAAATATCTATTCGATTTGACTGGATTCCTCATCGTCGAAAATGCTTTGACTCCTGAAGAAGTCGGGCAATGTAACGCCGCGATTGACCACCACGTTGAGGCACTCAGAGAACGCGAAAACTCATTGGCAGGTGGCTCACCGGCACTCGTCGGCACAGCACACCGGATGGACATGGGCGGTATGCTCGCATGGGAGAAACCCTGGTGCGAACCGTTCCGAAATCTCCTTGTACATCCCAACGTTAAACCCTATCTCGAAGAGGTATTGGGTAAAAAATACCGACTCGACCACGGGCCAGGTCTAATTGCTATGGAGAAAGGGACAGAAGGCGGAACCCTACACGGTGGCGGGATCGAGCGTCCTAACTTCTCCGAAGCCTACTTCTTCAAATACGGGAGAATATACACAGGTTTGACCGTCGTCGAATACATGCTCGCTGACGAAGGCCCCGGCGATGGCGGTTTAGCTATTATCCCCGGAAGCCACAAGGCAAATCTTCCGTGTCCGAGCAATATGAAGCGATACGAGGAATACCAGCATTTGGTACTTGAAGTCAACGCTAAGGCGGGCGATGCCGTCATCTTCACGGAGACCTTGACACACGGCACGCTCCCGTGGAAAGGGGACCACCAACGCCGCGCACTCCTCTACAAGTTCAGCCCCGGATTCCAGGCTTACAGTGCTGGCGCGCATCAAATCACATATCCCGATTATATTCAGGACATGTCCCCCGAACAGCGAGAAGTCATGGAGGCACCCCACATCCGACGCTAAATCGTAAAGGAATTACGTAGATTCCTCTTTAAAGTCCCCCTGATAAGGGGCGGGGAATGCCCATAAGGCATTCATACCGTTGATTCTTTAGGGGGTTAAAAATAAGGAGAAAACCGTGTCAAAACTACGCGTTGCTGTCATCGGCTGCGGCAGCAGAGGTCGCGGCCACATGAACATCATTTCACAATTTGACGATACCGACCTCGTTGCTGTCTGCGATCCCGTTGAGGCAGCACGAAACAACGCTGCGGGTACGTTCAACGTCCCAAACCGCTACGAGAGCATTGAGGCGTTGCTCGACAGTGAAACTTTAGACGCTATCTTTGTCGCGACACCCGCGCACCTCAACGGCGAAGCAGCGCTCCCTTGTTTTGAACGTGGTGTCCATACGCTCTTAGAAAAACCACCCGGTATGAGCGTCGCAGAGACTGTCGCTTTGCGGAGTGCCGCAGAGCAGTCCGGCGTGCAAGGGATGGTCGGTTGGAACCGTCGTTTCCACCCGATTATCGTTGAAGCGAAACGTCAGGTCACCGAACGCGGTCCCGTCACACAAATCGTCGGCGAATTCCACAAGAGTATCAACCGGTTAGCACAATCCGGCAAATTTCCCGAACACCTCATGGACAACATGTTCCTCGAAACACCGATTCACGCGCTTGATACAATCCGCTACATCGCTGAAGCCGATGTCCAAGAGGTACACAGCGTCGTCCAACGGGCAATTTCGGCGTACAAAGACGTACACGCCGCCCTTATCCTGTTCGACAACGGCTGCGTCGCACAACACATCGCCAACTATACAACAGATGCACGCCTCGAACGCTACGAGATTCACGGCAGAGACATCTCGGCGTACCTCGAAGGGGTCTCCAACGGCACCGTTTTCTCCGACGGAACGCAACACAAACTCACCGAAGCCGGCAGCGGCGGCAGCGTCGAGCAGAATCGCTATTTCTTAGACTGCGTTAAATCCAATACACCGGTTTCGTTCCCCGCCGCGAACCTTGATGAGGCGGTTAAAACAATGCAACTCGCTGAAAATATTCTAAGCGGACTGCGCTGACCATATTATAGTTTGGACAATCTTTCGTAGAATAGGCTGTTAGCCTGTTCAATCTTTGGTAGAATAGGAGACCGTTAACCTGTTGAATCTTCGGCTGTTGGTTTTCTATTTAGTCTTCCGTAAAATAGATTGTTGGTTTTGCTATAAATCGCAAAGTAGTAGGCACGCTCCCTGTGCCCTAAAAATTAACAGGAACACTCCGATGTCAACATTAGATGAACGATTTGAAGCCTATAAAACCGACGGTTTTACAATATTTGAAAAGGTCTTTGATGAACCGCAGATGCACAGTTGGCGAGAGAAACACGCAGAACTCTCCGCCGCTAACAACGGACAGACCTGGTTCGGAAACACCCTTGAATTAACACCCGAGCTGATGTGGTCGGCTGTCTCACATCCGACGATTCTCGGATTTGTGGAAAAGGTGATGGGACCCTTTGTGCAATTGGATAACCTCACGCTCGCTGCGTTTCCATCAATGGAGAAAGAAAAAGCGGAAGGCAGAGTCTCCGGTTGGCACCGAGACCGATGGGCACACGTCCCTTATACCGATGCGTATCACCGTCCGAACGCCATCAACGCTATCTCCTACTTGCAAAACTTAACGGACGAATTCGGACCGCTCCGTGTCATTGTCGGTTCGCACCGGAAACCAATCACGATAGAAGATGCCCAACGTGGGGTCCCACATCCGGACGAGACACTGATCCACATGGGAGCCGGTGATGTCGTCATCACGCACAATGGACTCGTTCACTCCGGCACACCGAATACTTCCGGGCAGTTACGCTATTTCTTCAGCATCTACTATAACCTAACATGGCTGAAACACACCGATCATCACACGGGGCCGAATACCCAAGCGTTACTGGAAACCGCGAAGGCTGCCAATAACCACCAGCACATGCGCCTCCTCGGTGTCGATGAACAACTCCAACCGCGATGCAACTCCGGATTCCTTCGTTCTGATGAGGAACGCTGGGAAGAATGGGCAACCGCCGATCGCAACGCAATAAAGGAGTTGTAACCATGGCAAGTCCAAGTGTAGTGCCACCAACGCTCAACGTCGAACTCGATCACCAACTGCAACAAGAGGTCAACTTCTTCCTCAATTGGGGCTATCTCGTCGTTGATAACGCCGCAACACTGCAACAGATTGAATCGTTGCGGGCGGCACTCGATGAAGCCTACGAACGCCACAATAAGAGCCAATTTATCGGGGAATTGCTTGAGGAAGACGACCGCTTCGCATTTCTGTTAGACAATCCACCTGTCTTAAAACGGATGGAAGCCATATTAGGCACGTGCGTCCAACTCCATAGCGCGACAGCACGTATCACTGAACCCGGAACACCTGACCAGAACTGGCACCGAGACGGTCCTTGGCCCGTGGCACCGAACGGCACCCCTTACGGGAGTCTCCCAGCACAGATTAATTGTGGTTATTATCTCGACGAAGTCACTGACGAAAACGGTCCGACGGTCATCCAACCCGGGAGCCACAGAGCACCCTTCCGCCCGCCACCGAGTCCGATTGAACTGCCCGACGAAAAACGCGTGCTCGTTTCACCTGGACAAGCGGTTATGTTTGATGGTTGGACGTGGCATCGCGGTGCCGCGAACACCTCGTCGCAACGGCGGCGCGTCTGTCTGATGTGCTACCAAAACGCATGGATGAAATCCCGCGAACCCTTCGACGGACCGAAAGTCACCAAGCTTCGCGAAGAAGGCACACCGCAGCAAAAACTTTTGCTCGGTGCAATCCCAAAATGGTAATAGGGTGAGACGAGATGAGGATAGCCTGCAACAACGGCGCAGGCGACTCGGACACAAAAACCCTAAATTCACGGATACTATGATTTATCCGCAAGGAAAATTTAAAAAATGAACCTCGCTTATATTGTTATTGACACACTCCGCTACGACTACATCGGTGCAAACGGTAACGACTGGATAGAAACACCGAATATCGACCGGTTTGCCGCCAAAGCCTGGGCTTATGATCGCGCTTTCTGCGCCAGTTTCCCAACCATCCCTTATCGAACCGACGTTATCACTGGGCAATACGGTGCACCCTTCCACGCATGGAAACCGCTCCGACACGAGCGGCAAACCCTACCGTGGACGCTCGCACAAAACGGCTACGCAACACAACTCATCCACGATACACCACATCTTGTCAACGGCGGACACAACTTCGACTGGCCCTTCCACGCATGGACATTCGTCCGCGGTGCTGAAGTCGATCGAGACTGGATTATGGATACCGACCCCTGGCCCGATAACTGGACCCGCCAATCGCTTTTTGATTCCATTGACGACCAGGCAGCAAAATCAGGAATGCTCCGCAGCTACGCACGCGCAAACAGAAATCGCAAGAAGCCGGAAGACTGGAACTGCGCAAAACTTTTCAGCACGGCTGCCCAATTCCTCAAAGATAACGCCAAGCGAGACAATTTCTTCCTCTGGATAGATTGCTTCGACCCGCACGAACCGTGGGACTCACCCCCTGAATTCATGAAAAAATACGACAAGCGACCCGGCTATGACGGGCGCGTCGATCCACGGAGCCTCGGCGCACGCGGCAACGCGAAACTCTCAGACGAAGCGAGACAACACATTAAAGACCAATACGCCGCGAAAACGACATGGATGGACCACTGCTTCGGACAGTTCCTCGATGCCCTCGAATCCACAGGACTCGACAAAAACACTGCTGTCATCTTCACCGCTGACCACGGCACAAATGTCGGTGAACGCGGTAGGTTTGGCAAGGGACAACCTGTACGTGAACAGGAGGCACACGTTCCGCTCTTTATCCGTCTCCCGGAAGGCGACACAGGACGCAGCAACGTCATCGTCCAACCGCAGGACTTCTTCCCGACGATCCTCAATATCTTAGGCGAAGAACGCCCGGACGGACTTGAGGGACACGACATCTTAACGCCTGCCCGTGCAGGAAACTCCGGTGACAGAGAACTTGCGCTGTCCGGGGGAAGCATCGAAAGGTGGCAGCAAGCATCGCAAAACGAGAACGCCATCCTCTTCACCGCATTCAGCCAAGAATGGAGCTTAGAGGTCGCCGCGAAACCTGAAAATTCAAAACTTGTTGGACTTGGCGAGTTGGAATACGTCCAAGACAAGCACCCGGACACCGTCGCGAAACTCCACGCCGCTGCTATTGACGAAGTCGAACGCCGCGGCACAGACCCAGCAATCATAGCATGGCTCCGAAGCGGCGGCGAAAACGCATTCCCCACCGATGCCAATTACTGGGACGGCTTCCCCGGACCCGCAGGCTACCGCCCCTATTTCGGCAAACTCTACACCGGCGAATAATTTCCAGCACTTATCCAAATCCCTTTACAGGCGAGGTTTCAACCTCGCCACATTTTTCTTTTTCAAAGATACAGACTTGACATGGACTTAAGGTTTTGATAACATATTAACATTGAACAAGGCGTGCCACCGAAAAAAGATAACCCTTTTAAGGAGTTCTATGATGAAGAATGCAAAACTGCAAAAGCAAGCTATGATGTTAATCGAGCGACTCCCAAACAAAAAACTCAAAGCTGCTATAGATTATATGACTTACCTCTATGACAAGGAAGCATGGGAAGCAACTTATGAATTGGCATGCAATCCTGAAATTGCCAAGGACTTAGAACAAGCCGAAGCCGATGAAAAAGCCGGTAGACTTAAAAGTTGGGACGATGTTAGACGTGACGTTTGAAGCACAATTCACCTGAAATACTAAATCTGATCTCTAATGCTATAGGAGAAAACCATGCCACGCACATACAAAGCCTGTCTCATCGGATGCGGACGGATGGGTGCAACCATTGACGACGAAGTCGCAGGACGACCCGATAGCTTTATATGGCAACCCTTCTCACACGCCGCTGCAGCAGTCGCCTGTGAACGAACCGACCTCGTCGCTGTCTCCGATGTCTTTGAGGAAAAAGCCGAAACCATCAGACAACGCTACGGTGCCGAACGCGCCTATACAGACTACCAAGAGATGATCGAAAAAGAGAAACCCGACATCGTCTGTATCGCCACCCGTCCGGGACCACACGCCGACATCACCGTCTTCGCCGCCGAGCACAACGTCAAAGGCATCTACTGCGAAAAACCGCTCTGCTGCTCCATCGAAGAGGCAGACATCATGGTAGACATCGTTGAAAAGCACGGTGTCAAATTCAACTACGGCACGCAGCGCCGTTTCATGCCGATCTACCGCAAAATACGTGAACTCGTCGATGCAGGCGAAATCGGTGACGTCCAATGCACCATCGCACAATACGGCGCAAGCTCCGCACTCTGGGGACTCACCCACGCCGCCGATATGCTCCTCTTCCTCGCTGGCGACCCAGAGGTCGATTTCGTACAAGGCACTATCAACTGTAAAGATTCGGATTGGGACGGCAACCGCCTTAACATTGACCCCGCTATCACCAGTGGTTATATCCGTTATGCCAACGGGGTCCACGGCTACAACACCGCTGGCACCGGACCCGAATACGAGGTCTGTGGCACTGGCGGCAAGATTCGCGTCCAAAACAACAGCAGAGAAATCCAATTCCGAAAGAAGGACGGCACCTTCTATGAAGAAGTCCCCTTCCCAGAAACGTCTCGCGCCACAGGCACCGTCATGGGAATCACAGATGTCGCAGAGGCACTCGACGAAGACCGAGAGACAAAGGGACCCGTACACCTCGCACGCCGGAGCCAAGAGACACTCATGGGCATCATCGAATCGCACCGACTCGATGGCAGACGCGTCTCACTCCCGATGGAAAACCGATCTCTCTACGTCAGCAGAGATAACTGGTAAAATTTCGCACACCCGCCATCGCGGTCCCCAAGTTCGGTAGGGTTTTGCTGAAGAAATCCGCAGAAACACCCAAGCAAAAACCCCCAGCAAAAACGGTGTTTCTTCACGGTTTGAAACCTAACCGAACTTCACCGAATTAATTAGGACTTACGCATGCTGCTCTTTATGTACCACAAACTTCCAGTTTGTGACGCCAGAACGCTATGTTTCCGGAGAATCTCATCTAACAGAACAGGCTGCAGCCAAAATTGCGTAAATCCTGAATATTTTAATTTTCATCTAACCTCGTCCAAAAAATATGAACTTAGACACACAAATCCATCAATTCCGTGAAACCTTTTACAACGTCAAAGCCGAGGTCCAAAAACGTATCGTCGGTCAGGATGCCATCATTGAAGGCGTGCTTTTCTGCTTACTTGCCAACGGACACGCACTCCTCGAAGGCATCCCCGGCTTAGGCAAAACGCAGCTAATCCACACACTCAGCGAAGCACTCAACCTCAAATTTCAGCGTATCCAATTCACACCCGATATGATGCCTTCCGATGTTACAGGCACAACGCTCCTTATCGAAGCCGAACACGGCGGAAGGCAACTCGAATTCCAACAGGGACCCATCTTCGCACAACTCATCCTCGCAGATGAAATCAACCGTGCCACACCGCGCACACAATCCGCACTCCTTGAAGCGATGCAAGAACGCACCGTCACCGTCGGACGCAACAGCCATAAATTAGAAGAACCGTTCTGCGTCTTAGCAACCCAAAACCCGTTAGAAATGGAAGGCACCTATCCGCTTCCAGAGGCACAACTCGATCGGTTCTTGTTCAAACTCCTTATCAACTTTCCGAGCGAGGACGAGATCGTCGAAATTCTCCGCCGCACGACCGCCGGCGCCGAGATTACCATCGGCAAAATTGCGAACGCTGAGACACTCAACGAGATGCGCCGACTCGTCCCGCAAGTCCCCATCGCCGAGCACGTCGAACGCCACATCATCCGACTCGTCCGTGCCACGCACCCAGATTCCGACGACGCACCGGAGATCGTGAAACGTTACGTCCACCTCGGCGCGGGGATCCGTAGCGTTCAAGCGATAGCTCTCACCGCCAAAATCAATGCCCTCCTTGATGAACGCTACAACGTCGCCTTTTCGGACATAGATGCCGTGCTGCGTCCCGCACTCCGTCACCGCATCCTCCTCAACTTCGAGGGACAAGGCGAAGGCATCGAACCCGATACTATCGTCAACGAAGTCCAAAGCACCATAACCCCCACGCCGTAATTCCCACCCTTCGCCATTTTCAAAACTCACAAAAAATGAACATATATTGCCCCAAGCCCGGTAGGGTTTTTGCTGAAGAAACGCCCAGCAAAAACGGTGTTTCTTCACGGTTTGCAACCGAACCGGATTCTACAGAGAAACCTTGAAACTTTCAAAAACCTCTTCAGTCGCATACTCGATCCCAGGTCCGGTAGGTTCGGTTTCCAACCGAACCGGATTCTACAGAGAAATCTTGAAGACATCAAAAACCTCTTCAGTCGCGTAGCGACGAAATGTTTATAGCCGCGCATGACCCAAAAACCCGCAGCCCCGTAAGGGGTTTTTGCTTAAGAAACGCCCCAGCAAAAACGGTGTTTCTTCAGCATGTATAGAGACAGTCCTACAAAATACCGTGAAAAATCACTAAATTGATACCTATAGTGAGGCTTGCAACCACATCCATAAGGGTCAATTTAAAAAAAACGTATCGTCCCGTAGGTTGGGTTGAACGGATACCCCAAAACGCTGAAAAGCAACACAAGACTCAGCCTGCCCATAGATGCCACGTCAAACAAAAAACCGAGAGAAACCCAACGCCTTTGCGGCTCCCGGGCACCTGAGTGCTCAAGTTGGGTTTCACTACGTTTTTAAGCGTATCCGCTAACGATTGGATTTAGGGCTATTTGGCACACACATCTACCTTCTCAGTTCCGTTCAACCCAACCTACGGGAGCACTAATGATACTCTTCATTTGCTATCTTTGCTAATTCAGTTTGCCCATTTTACGCAAGTATGGTATAATTCCAATAGATGCTGAGTCGCATACCAAGGTCATTTATGGTAAAGTATAAAAATATATTGACATCTACAGATGACCCAATTCCCCCTGATAAGGGGGTGTTTTGCTGGGGCGTTTCTTAGGGGGGGTGTACTCGCAGAAAATGCCTAATTAATTCTAAGGTTTACCATAGTTTTCCATTTTTTGCATAGAATTTAACAACCCAGGACCGGTAGGTTCGGTTTCATGAAGATTAAATAAATATTTCGGTAATTCTATATCTTCCCCAGGCCTGGTAGGGTTTTTGCTGGGGTGTTTCTTCTGTTTCTAACTGCGCCGGACTTCCCTAAAAATTACCGAATTAAATTCTT
>JAJEEK010000063.1 GCA_022821065.1 Candidatus Poribacteria bacterium | reverse complement strand
CGGTAGGTTCGGTTTCATGAAGATTAAATAAATATTTCGGTAATTCTATATCTTCCCCAGGCCTGGTAGGGTTTTTGCTGGGGTGTTTCTTCTGTTTCTAACTGCGCCGGACTTCCCTAAAAATTACCGAATTAAATTCTTAAACTTCATCTAACCAAACCGGGCTTTACACAAGAACCTTGGAATTTTCAAACCTCTTTATTCGTATAAGGAAAAGCCATGAATCTTAAGGTAGTGCGTCGCGGGATCGCCTCCCTTACTTTCGGCATGTTCGGATGCCTATTAATTGTATTAACTGTTAACTTTACGCCGCGGGCCGAAGACAATGCACATCGTGTGACGGAAGCATATCAGGGGTTTCAGAACGGGAAGTGCCAAAGCTGCCACCCCGCTATCTGGAGAGAGTGGGAAGATTCGATGCACGCCAAGGCTTGGGTTGATGAAATCTATCAAGCGGCGGCACAACAGGTCCCAGATAGAGAAACCAAATGCGACCAGTGCCATGCACCGCAACCGATCCTCATTACAGGTGTCGGCGAGATGCCGAAACTCAGAGACAGACAACGCGAAGCAGGGGTCTCATGTCTCGTCTGCCATCTCGACGCAAATGGGGCAATGAACGGACCCGCAGCAAGTGCAGAAACCTATTTCCACGCCAATGTTACCAATCCAATCTATACCGAACCGACAACACTTTGTGGCACCTGCCACGGTCAACAAAGTGTTCCTGAACACGATCAGGTCTCCAGCTTTCTGAATAGCGAATTTGATGATGGAAATACCAGTTGTGCGATGTGTCACATGCCAGTCGTGAAGCGATTACAAAGTACAACGAGCCATGAGAGCATCAAGGGACGGAAGCATACATGGCGTGGCAGCCGAAGTGTTACGCAGCTCAGGCGCGCGGCAACCCTTCAACTTGAATACAAGACCGGGCAGGTCGATGTGAAACTTCGGAGTAGGACCGGACACATCTTACCGGGCGGGATGTTGCGAACTATTATGCTTGAGGTAACACTTCTCGCACCCGATAGCATTGAACGTCAGAAACAACACATCTCAATTTCTGCTGAGAATGAGAACCGCCTTCTACCTAACGAGGACAGAACTTATACATTTGACATGGCATCCGCTGCAACCGGCGACACCATCAGCGCGCGCTTAATATATCAGTTGACGCCCGATACCCCTGAATCCAAGCGGATACTGATGGCAGAAAAAACGCATGTTCTCCTTTCCCAGGCCCGGTAGGTTCGGTTTGATGAAGTTTAAGAATTTAATTCGGTAATACAATAACCTCTTACTGTAGGAGCGAGCTGTGCTAGCGATCTTTAACGATTACCGAAATATTTATTTAAACTTCATGCAACCGAACCGGACTCTACGCAGAAACCTTGAAGACTTCAAAACCCTCTTCAGTCGCGTAGCGACGGCATGTTTATAGCAGCTGGGACCACAACGACGGTATACTACACATTCATATTCGGTTGCGAATCGAAACCGAGCAGCCGCTTTAAGGTCGGGGTTGCGCGCGAGATAACCTCATCGGATACCAGTTTAAGGTGTGCCTGCTGCGGTTTCAAAATAGAACGACAGAAAAAACCGAGTAACCCAACGCGTGGTTTATGCGTTCTATTTTCCGAAGAACCGTGCCATATCGCACCGTTGACAATTAAAACGGAACCCCGCGGTCCACAGATTTGCACCTCATCGGTATATTCAACACCGGATTCAGGGAGTACCTCAAGGCGGCGATGGCTTCCGGGGACGCAACTGGTGGCACCATTTTCAAGCGTGAAATCATCTAAGAAATAGACGCTATTCGCAACCATTGGAAAACTCGGACGCGGCGTCGGCAAAGCGGATAGCGGATAATCAATGTGCAGACCCGCATCCGGCGCGCCCGGATAAAGCACATTAACGGTAAAGGAACTCAGCGTGCAATCGACTCCGAGCAGATATTCCATCGCAGCGAGTACCTTCGGATGCTGAATAGCCTCTTGAAAAATATCGCCCTTGTCAATGAGGTTCCAGACGCGTTGCGCACTATCGTTCGCGAGGTATGTATGGCTTTTACCGGTTTCTTTCTCTGCTTCAGCGAGTGCTAAAGAACGTTGCCGAAGTTCTGCCGTTGTATCCAACGGTATCAAACTTTCCAGAAGCAGAAAACCGTGTTGGTCGAGATGGTCTTTTTCTGACACGGTTAACATTATGTTTCCCTCAAATACTATTTCAGGACTTACGCAGGATGCTCTTTTGTAGCATAAATTGTTACTTTGGGTTCTCCACCAGAACACTCTGTTTTCCGAAAAATCTCATCTAACAGAACGCGGTACAGTCAAAAGTGCGTAAGTCCTATATTTTTTTCTTGACAGTTTAAGCGTTTTCTGGTAATATATCAAGTAGATTATTAATTTACTTTGAAAATAGAGTCAAAATTCGTTGACCAAAATTCAGATTTTTGGTTTGACATGTTTCAGAAATTGTGGTATCATATATAAGCAGACTGCATTTTAATCGATGATATACCGATGCGGCGGGAACAAAATTTCACCCATTGCATAAAACATCACACAACTGCAGGACGGTTCTGTTTATAGCAGGACTTACCCATGCCGCTCTTTAATGTACCACGAACTAAATTCGGTAATTCTATATTTTCACCAGGCCCAGTAGGTGCGGTTTGATGAAGTTTCAGAATTTAATTCGGTAATATATCAGAAACCTCTTGGTAGGAGCGAGCTGTGCTCGCGATCCCTAACGATTACCGAAATATTTATTTAAACTTCATGCAACCGCACCGGACTTGAATAAAAAATTACCGAATTAAATTGTTAATTATAGTAGAACCTATAATTAATTGGGCACTCTCCAACAGTCTGAATACCTATAACAGGCATTCAGATTGGCACAAACTAACAGTTTATGCTACAAAGATGTCCACTTATTTATCTGCCTTACTATAGTTTGTGACACAACAAGAACGCTGTGTATTCCGAAAACTTTCATCTAACAGAACCACCTACAGTCAAAAGTGCGTAAGTCCTGTATAGGTTCTATACCTGTAACGCTAATTCTCTGACGCGTAACGATTAAATGCTTGCTTAATTGTACTACTTTTTGTTAAAATAATAAAAAAATTCCCGCGGAGTCGAGCATGGAAGTTAGATGCCCCTTTTCTTATGCTTTTGACTTGTGCCGTATGTTTTATGAAATTACCCTACGGCTACATCGGTATCGGGAAATTTAATGCTCGTTGGTAAGATGTTAATTGGATGGGCAAACATCATACCCCGGTCGTCTTTGTTGTATTCTCGCTTGCCCATCTAAGAAACTCAGTACTTAGTCTTGCGAGCGCGCAGACTTAACGAGGAGGATGAGTTAATGAAAAAACGAACATCACTCGTTTGTTTTTTGATTTTTACATTGTGTGTTTTTTACACCGCAATTCCGAACCCTGTTTTCGGGCAAGCAGAGGATGCTTCTCTCGCCGAACAGGTGCATGAAAAATACAGTGAGTTGCTTCAGCGTGAGGATATCGCAGCAGTTCTGCCAGCGGCTCTGGAGGGATTGAAAGCCCCGAATATTCAAGCGCTTTTGAGTCCCGCTGCCATTAATGCTGTCGTTGCCAATCCGGCTGCCCTTGCAGCTTTCGGTGTGAACTTAGATCCGGAATTCATCACACTTTTGGAAGAAGATCAAGATGTCAAGGATATGCTCCTTGATCCATTAGTCCAAGAATTGCTTCAGGATCCAGCAGCGATTGACGAACTTGCGATGTCACTGACTGCCCCACCGATGGATGACGAAGAAGAGACTCCACCGATGGACGATGGGACAACGCCACCGGATGATGGAACGACCCCGATGCCAGTTGCATCTATCGCTGAACAGGTTTTAGCAAAATACAGTGAGTTGCTTCAACGAGAGGATCTCGCAGCAGTACTGCCGCAGGTGCTGGAGGGGTTGAAATCAGACCAAGTTCAAGGTGTTTTGGGTACAAACCCTGCATTGATCAATCTGGTTGTTGCGGATCCAAGCATTCTTGCAACCTTCGGTGTGAACTTAGACCCGGAATTCGTCACACTTTTGGAAGAGGATCAGGCAGTCAAGGATATGCTCAGTGATCCACTAGTGCAGTCGCTGCTTGCAGATGTTGACCAAATTGACGAACTCGCAGCATTGCTGGCAGCCGAGCCGACGGAACCAACAGAGCCTGAGCCGACGGAACCTGAACCAACGGAACCTGAACCAACAGAGCCTGAACCAACGGAACCTGAACCGACAGAGCCTACGGAACCTACGGAGCCAGTAGAACCGACGGAACCACCACCGCCAATTGATCAGGCGGTTCCGTTTGAGCCAATAATGCCTACAGATGAGTCCCTTTTGGGCAAATCTCGGCTCGGTGGTCTCTCGATGAACAGAATCTCTGGGCGGAAATTTTTAGCGGATTTTGCTGAGGCGGCTACAGGACTATCTGTTCAGCAGTTAGCTACTTTATCAGGGCGGACTCAGGACGAATTGGTAGAGATGATAGTTCAGTTGATTCCAAAAGAAGTCCCATTCACAAAAAAGCAGATTCGGGCGTTTTTGAAAAGTAACGATTTTCCAATTTTCTCTGGGCAAATAGATGGATCTTTGGCACAAGGTTTGGATTCAGAGAACTTTGGAAACGCTATTACGCCGATGCCTATTGAACTTTTCTATGCCGATAAGACGGATCCGAATCGAAAATATCTAACTCGCGATAGTTTGAACCTTTACGTCCGCGTGCCATCAGTGAACGTTGGTGGTGTGACGTTTGGTTCCAGTGATGGAACCCTTCAGAAAGAAGGTCGGCGAGTTAGCGATCCGAGTATCCTTGGCTCAGAAACTATTCCTTATACTTTCCGATTGGAAGAGGCTCTTGCCGCTACCAATTTGCCCGCGTGGCCAGCACTTGAAAATAATATTGAGCAGCTTTTTTCTGACGTGACCCTTCGCTACTCGAATAGTGGACTTCATGGCGACTATAGTGGGCATCCCATGACAGCTGATTTCACGGAAAATGGTGTTGTTTGGGAAGTTGATGTAGATGTCACACAAGGTAATAATTTTTACTATTTTGAGGTGGTGCTCGCTACACCCGTGACGTTAGAAGTCCTGGATCGCGAACAGCTTGCAGAATTGTTTAAAGCGGCAGTTGAAGGGAATCTACCTTCAATATCAGATGTTCTCAATGCAACCTTGGACCCACCGCTTGAGATTAGGATGTGGTCGATGCCAGATCCCCGCAACCTCCAATTGGCAGATCGCGGAATCCTTGATGCTTTGTTTGACGATGATTTCAGGACAGCCCTCACGAACGCCGCAGGTCCATTGCTCCAAAAAGCGCTATCTGGTGAATCAATTACGTCACAGGAGATTTTCAACGCGCTTCAAAAACATCAACTGAGACTTCAGAACATACTTCTGCGTAATTCCAACAGAGTGACAACACAATTTGAGTCCGCATTTGACCCGATGTTGTCTTCTGTTTTCAGTATCCCAAAAGTTGATCTGGAATCCCAATCGATCTGGGTTGCTTCATTTGATGATATTCAGGATGGCAACTATCGCGTCGGTGCTGTTGTCCATGATGAGGATGGGAACCCGTTGGATCAGATGTGGAGCGATGTCACGGTTGATACCAAAGCACCCGAGGCCGATGTCGAAATAAGTGCAGGCAACAATACAGTTGTTTATAAGAACGACGATGATGTTTACGTTGCTACTAACTTGGAGCCTGGTACGGCTACCTTGAAGGTCACGGGAATACCGGGCGCAGGCCACAGTAATTTTGTCGGAGAAGGATACGGATATCTCCTTTATCAAATACTTGGGTTGAATCCAGACGGAACACCCCACCTCGGTGATTCATCACTCCAAAGTCCCAACACTTGGATGCCTTTGACACCTGAGGCAACTATGCTCGCCTCAACAGTATGGGAACAAACCATAGCACAACTTGTAGGTCAAGGTGCACTCCCTGAAGAGATTGATTTATCTGCTGCAGGTCTAGGCGTATTGCCTACTGAAAACTTAACCTTAGACCTCGTGAATTCGGTATTGCCCCTTCTGGGGACACCGATCGGGCTTGGGTACATAGAGAACGATCCTACGCTTGGCCCAGCACTTAAACAATTAGGTGATCTTTTAGGTCAGGATCTGTTGGATCCTAAAGTCATAAACTTAATCGTTGAGATTTTCGGGGCAACAGTAGACCTTATCAACCACATTCCGATTACTTACGGTCCGAATAATGATGTGATGATGCTTGCACAATTGGGTGAGGATGTCCTCGCAGGCGATTACGGCATCCGCGCATTGGGGATTGATACACTTTTCAACGTCAGTTCTCATACGCCGCCAACGCGCCTCAGAATCGTTAACTCAAACGATCCGGCAGAGATGAATAAGGCAAGTGTAGTGCTTGCAAGTATCGGTGACCGCAACGGTGATGGTGTAGTTGATGAACGGTATGAACACGGTACTATCTACGCAAATACTACAGAGGGCGTGGAATTAACGATCAAGATTGACGAGCACCCGCACTTCTTAGCAGGTATCGTGTTAGAATTTCAAGGTGCAGATGGAAATTGGCTACCGATACCCGACGTTGGACTCAGCGCAGCTGAACTTGAAGGCACACAAACTGGTGCGGAATTCACTGTGACGTTCGATGTCCCAGATGCTGTTTTTAACGCGTTAGTCGGATCAGGTAACGTCATGGTGCGTGCCGTGGCAACTAACCAACTCGAAATCACAGACACAGCACCGATGGAATTTTCCATCAAGTTGGATGCAGGTATCTATCCCCCTGAAGTGTTGGATATCACAGTTGATGCAGCGTCCATCACGATGCGTAATCCAGATAGTGATGGCCCGCAAGGCACAGTCACTATTAACGCAATGACGCTACCGCTGACCGGTCCACGGACTGTCGGCGTTCGGTTTGAAGCCACATTGGGCGATGGAGCACCGATAAATCTCGGTACTGCTACCCAAAATGATACGCCAGGCCTCGTTGATGCTGTTGATGCCGCTGTTGATGCCGCTGTTGATGGTGCTGACGCTCCGATTGATAGTGGTGAAACGGTATGGTCGCTTGACGTAGATACGACGACACTCGAAGACACCATAACGAAGGATAGCCCCGCCGCACGGGATGTATTGTTAGATAATAACAAGTACACCATCCGCGCTTTCGCTGTCAGTGAAGACGGAACAGAATGGCCCTCTGATGCCATGGAAATGCTTTCTGTTGACAATGTTGATGATGTCGGTCCCCTCGGACCAACAAACATCACCGCTATTGCTGATACCGACGGTATGGTTGAAGCCGATTCTCAGGGTGTCTACACGCTTCGTGGACTCATTGACCCGCATGATTCGTCAGTTGATCCACATATTATTACGCTGACCATTAAACCGGAAGCTAAGCGGAAAACTTACAGTTCGGTAATGTTGGTAAGCGAACCTGAAATTGATGCTGGCCTCATCACAGTCGGAGATGACAGCGAAAACGAAGGGGTCTTTGAGATAACCATTGATGTCGGAGCACTTGGTATTGAAGGAAATGGTGCCTATATGCTTCATGCCTTGGTTGATGACGAATTCAACAATGGGCAGGATGGAGAATCTCCGAAACATACGGTTCAACTCAATAATTATCTGCGACCAGATCCTGCTGTCTTCAAACTAATGGTAGATGTTGGTGAGGATACGAACATAGATAGTGGAGGCTCGAAAGGGACGTTTACGTTCACAGGCTACACTACTGAGCAGAACTCGCCACCTATTGAGTCCATTCGCTTGGAAGCAAAACGCGCAAGCGATACAGATTGGGCAACAATCGGTACCGGCGATGCCAGCACTTCTGTTGACATTGAAGATGCAGCACTCCCCGGTGTGCTTGATCACCTGACCGGTATCGCTGTTGAAGGCACTGAGGCAGGTAATAGATCAGTCGTCGCCATCGATGCAACCAATAAACAGTGGGTGGTTTCTGTAGATACCACGGAACTTGAAGATACCATCACGGCGGATAGCCCGGGCGCACGGGATGCATCCAAGGATGACAACCAGTATACCGCACGTGCTGTTGCTATTGACGTAAACGGCAAAGAGTGGACCTCTGATGCTACAGCAATGTTCTCGGTTGACAACGTTGACGATGTCGCACCCCTTGAATCTACAAGCGTTAGCGTAACAAGTGTTGACGGTGTCGATGTCGTCTTTGAAACCGCTGAAGATGGTAGTTTCACTGTCGGTGGACTCGTTGATAAATATGACGACGCTGTCGCATCGCCAGTCGCTACATTTACCATTGAACCGGAAGCAAAACGGGAAACCTACAAGTCCGTCAAACTCACAATGTATCCTGAAGGTGCTCTTGTCGGTGAGATCACCGAAACCGCCGAAGGCAGTGGCGTTTTCACGGTAACTGTTGATGTCGGCACACTCGCTGACGGTATGACATACCTTGAAGAGGGAACCTATACGTTCCAAGCACTCGCCTATGATGGTGTCATGGATGTTGTGGATGATGAGTTCGGAAACGTAGAAACCCCCACTGATGAATCCAAAGCATCTGTGACGGTTGATAACTCTTATCGACCAGCACCTGAAGTTTTGGTGATTGCTGTTGATCCTGAAAGCATTACGCAGACGAACCCAGATAGTGGTGCACCGCAGGGAACTATTACACTTAATTCCCGCTCTCATGAGATAACATCTCCACCGATTTCTGGCATGCGCTATGAAGTCAAACGTCCAACCGACGAAGAGTGGATTGATGTTGGCACTGCCACTGAAAGCATGCCTGTTAGCGATGTTTCAGACGCAGAACTTGCCGATTTCGTCGGTGACGTAGCGGCTCTAACTGCTAATGAAACGGAAGCGAGTGGCGAAGCTACTGTTGTACCAATCGACCGCAGCCAGGCGTATCAAGAATGGATGCTTGAGGTTGATACAACGACGCTTGAAGATACCATTACTGCTGATAGTCCGGCAGCACGCGATGCTTCTAAAGACGATAACCAGTATATGGTTCGTGTAACCGCAATCGCTGAAGCAGACGGAAGCGAAACCATGTCTGCTGACGGCATTACGGCACATTTCTCGGTTGACAACGTTGATGATGTCTCGCCGGTAGGACCGACGAACATTGTCGCTGTTGCTGACGTTGCGGGTATGATCGCAGCAAACGAAGATGGTAGTTATACCGTTGGTGGAATTGTTGATGATACAGTTCCTTCACCGATAGCAATCTTTACTACTGAACCGACTGCTGATCCTATTACCTATGCGTCGGTCAACTTGGTCCAAACCACAGAAGACGGCACCGAAACCGTTACAATGGGTGAAGCCGGTTCTCTTGACGTTATGATTGATGTCGGACTCCTTGAAAATGGAACTTATATGTTCCACGCTTTAGCCGTTGATGAATTCGGTAACGTGCAGAGTAACGAGCCTCCGCATGAGTCCCCGAAAATAACGGTGCATGTCCTAAACTTCCGAGTTTCTGATGTCAGCGACTTGGCAGTCATTGCCGTTGATGGTACAGACGTACCAGAACCGCCCGCGGAACCGATTCCACTTCGCGAATCCGTCACCGTAAGTTTCATGGTTGCAAACGGCTCGTTAGCAGCTGAGGAACTCAGTGGTGCTGTGAATGGACAGTCGATGCCGAGTGAGAGTGCTGAAGATCCCGAAAATACCTTCTCACTGATGGTAGAGCTCGGAGCACTTCCAAACGAGGTTTATACACCTAATGCTGTGGTTACACAACGGAACGGTTCGGTCGCATTCCCATTGACAACTGTTAATGTGGATAGAGTCGGTCCGATGGTTACCATTGAATCTCCTATCGGTAATGAAGCGGTAGATAGCCTGCCAACTATCCGCGCTACTTATCTTGACGTTACAGAAGATGGAGTTGAGGGCATTGGTGTTGATGGAGCAACTGGAACCCTTACCCTGATGCGGCTCCAGCCACCTAACGAAGTCGAAATAGTTGTTGACCAAGCGGAACTTGAAAAAGATGCCGTAAGTTTGGTTTACACCCGTACCGAACGGCTTGCCGGTGGCGCATATCGTGTGACTATTGAAGTCGCCGATCTCCTCGGGAACGTCGATAGCAATTCGCAGGAATTCGTTGTCAACGGTACACTCCCAACAGTTGCAATTCATTCACCCGCTTCAGGACAGACCTTCGATCACGGTCAACCGCTTATTAGTGGTGAATTCTCCGGTGCAGGGTCTGTTGACATAAAAACCCTTATGGTCAACGGTCTCATCGTTGAACCTGAAGTCGAGGGAAACCGATTCTCCTATACACCTGAACCGGCATTAGCCAATGGGAATCACACAGTTGCTGTTGAAGTTGAGGATGGCGATGGAAATACAGCGCAAGCATCTGTGACCTTCACGGTAGAGATACCGAGAGACACAACGCCTCCGGTTATTTCCTCAGTCGCTCCTACGGGCGTTATCAAAGATTCTGACCCCGGTAGACTCGGAGCAGTCGTGGTCTCAGCCGTCGTAACAGACGAACAATCGACTGTTACTTCTGTGAAATACAGTGTAAATGGTGGGCAGATCCAGTCTATACCCAGCGGGCATATCGCTGAAGGCAAGATTGAAGCATCTGTCGACTATGAGGTACATGGAGACGGTCTCTACACTGTGCGACTCATCGCAACCAGCGAAGGTGGCACAACGGAACATACGTGGACGTTCACACTCATTGTTGATAACGTCGCACCTACAATCACTTCCATTACGCCGTCTGGCACTATCCGCGGCGGACTTCCAGTCATCTCCGCAAGTGCTAACGACGAATCCGGCGTAGCCGAAATGAGTATCGTTGTTATGGATAGTGATGGTGAAGAGGTCGGTGGTGAAACCCAAGATGATGGCGAAGATGGTGTCTCCGGTATCACGAGACTCGATTTCAATCCTGAAGAACCGCTTGAAGAAGGGGTCTACACGGTTGAGGTTCGAGCGACGGATCCATACAGTAACTCCGCCACAGCAAAAGGGACTTTCACGGTTGATTTCGATACTGCAGCTCCGGTTATCACTGTGTCATCGCCACGTCAGGATACACAAATTTTGTTGAAAGCTGGCGATAAGGCACCGACGGTTTCGATAACCTATGCCGATGCTGAATCCGGTGTAAACGTTGATTCTATCCGCTTTATTTTAAACGATCAACTGCTTACCCTCTCAGACAAGCAGAAGTCAGCAAGTCAGGTTATATATCAACTCCCGATATCCGCTGCATCTATAGCAGACATACATGACTATAGTTGGGTGGGTGAATATTCGGTGCAGCTTGAGGTATCTGACAATGCACATCTGGAGAGTGATGGTCGTAAGGCAAACACGACAGTCCATACATTTAGTTTCTCTATCGGAAAAGCAGAGGTTCCGCTCTTGAGTGTGCCGCCGATTAACGTGCCGAACCCATTCGTGGACAGCACAGAGATTCGGTTCACATTGAATCGACAATCCAGAGTGAACATCGTCATTTATGACTCGACACTCCGTCCGGTCCGAGTCCTTATTGATGGTGTTGCTGAACAACCCGGTAAAAAGGAAATTGAATGGGATGGAACTAGCAGTGGGGGCGAGGATTTAGCTCGAGGCATTTACTTCTGTCAAATTATAGTGACAGACAATATCGAGCCTGAGTATGCTATTCTCAAACTCGCACTGACGCGCTAAGTAAATGGCAATCCACATATCGGGAATTGGACACATCCGTCCAGTTCCCGATGTGGACAGTCTTTTGGAGGATATAATGTTAATAACAGAGCAAATTATTGCTAAGTGGGTTTCCAAAAAATACCCAAAATTGCTATGCGGTATAATACCACTTTTCTTACTTATCCTAACGGTGTCGCCGGTCAGCTATGCTGGAGTGGATGCCATGCCACATTTGCGACTTGGTGCCGGTGCACGTTCAATCGGTTTAGCTGGAGCATTCACAGCAATTGCTGATGATGCCACCGCAACGGTCTGGAACCCAGCAGGACTCGGATCCGCAGCGGACCTAAGCCTCAACTTCTCGACCCAGCGGCTCGCTCTTGATAGAAGCCACAACTTCATCGCACTCACAAAAGCACTCGGTTCCGCAGGATCTGTCGGCATCGCTGTCACAAACGCAGGGGTCAGCGGTATCGAGCAGTATGGCACAGACGCAAAGTACGGCGGTGAATTTGACTATAGCGCGAACGCCTACTCCCTCTCTTACGGCATCCGTTTCGGAAACTTCAGCGTCGGCCTAACAGGGCGCATGTTGGCTGACAACTTCGGCTTGGAAAGCGTCGAAAACCAGAGCGGGTTTGGCGGCGTTGATGTCGGGTTGATGGGACACGCATTGCACATAGATGTCGGTGAAGAACAGGTGCCAACCTTCCATTACGGAATCGTTGCGAAGTACCTCGGCGCAGCTATCGGCGATGATGTCGTCCCAATGGTCGTTAACGTTGGTTTGGCTTACAACCTTTATATGGGGAACGTCGTCACATTCGCAGCGGATATCGAGCATGAGTTCCTCCCCGATCTCATTGAGAGTCCTACGAGCCTAAGACTCGGTGCTGAGTACACGATCGTCAATTATAAATCCACTGCCTTCTCCATTCGTGGCGGAGTCAGAGCATCACGCGACGCACAGAGCCTCTTCGGCGGTTTTGGTGTAAACATAAGTGGACTGCAACTGGATTATGCTATACAAGATGGCATGGCGATCGAAATCAACGGCGTCGGATCAACTCACTATGCTTCCCTCTCTTACATGTTTTAAAGGAGACTATTTATGAAGATCATAAGAGGCACTCTGAAGTTGGCACTGATTCTGTATATCTGCGCAGCACTCAGTGGCGTTTATGTCTTGTCCGCCTCCGCGCGGATCACACCCCACGACGGTGATGAGGATACTATGCTCATCACTATTGAGAAAGGGGATACCCTCTGGGACCTCTGCCAAGAGCATCTCAAAGACCCACTCCAGTGGCGCGAACTGAGTAAATACAACGACTTTACCAACCCACACCTCATCTATCCCGGCGAAAAATTGCGTATTCCGCTCGCTATGGCAAAAGATGTCGTCGAAATTGCTGAAGAGGACCTGCTCCAGCAACAGCAGGAACTTGAGAATCTGAAGGTTGAATTGGCTGAGTCCGAAGCAACACGCGATAAACTTGAGGCAGAGATTAAAGGTCTCAACGCGAGTATGGATGAACTCAAGGCAAAACTTAAAGCCCTTGAGGATAGTCTGAAATCACAAGAAAAATTGATGGCGGCGGTGAAGGGCTCCGGTGATGGAGTCTCCTCCAGCATCAAAAAAGCACTCGAAGCGAATAAAGCTGCTCTCCTTGAAGAGATCGCCCATCTTGATGAGCATCTTGAAGCAGCAGCTTCAATGCTTGAAGAACAACAGATGAAAGCAGCAGAAACACACGCAGCCATCGAAGCTATCCAAGCGGACGTGAAGACGCTTCTAACGCAAGTTGAGACCAACCAAAACGCGATCAACGAAGTCAAGATGATTCTTGAAAATGCCAAAGGTGTACACGAGGAAATTTCCACATCTAAACGCGCTTTGGTGTTCCTTACAACAGTCGCAGCGGGTATCGGTTGGTTCGCCCTAAATGCCATCGGTGGACGCAGCGGCGAATAAATTACAACACATCACCTTTTAGGCAGGGAAGGTGTTTCAACACCTCCCTGCTTTTTTTATATTATGTCGCCAAATATCTCTAAATACCCGTCTCAGCCTCTATTCACGCAGACAATCGCACTCTATGGCGATAGAGCTGGAAGTAAAGGAACTTTTAAATTTGCTGGCTTCGCGTGGATACACAATACAAAGGTGATACTCGTGCAAGGCAACGTACATAACCTGAGCAGTGCCGCTGAGTGGCGTTGTTTGTTACGGCTTATCACACTCGCACATCGCCTCAAAAAGCCTATCGTTTTGTGGAACCTGCCAGTCGCACATATCGCCGTGATACAACGGCGGACCTCTTTAGCCGCCGCACAGACAATCCAAAAAACCGAATTGGCACTCTTGAAACTTCCATATCCTATCATTGCTGTTTTTGAAGAGAATAGTGATATGGACGATACCGCGTTGGAAGTAGTATGGAGTGATGGAATTGTAATGCCTGCATTATTGGAGGCACAATTTTCCGGACATCAGAACGTCAGGATAGCACAGAGTTCAACTGATATTGCCTCTGCGATCTTGGAACTCTTACAGCAAGCCGAGGCGATCTCTGCTATAGAATTGATCGAAAATAGACGAAAATCTCTACGCTTCTCCGCGAAAAGTTGATCCACACACAATGAGGAGACATCGCAGTGTTTGAAGCGAAATTAAAACCACGACTTGAGACACTCTTGTCTGCTATTGCCATTAAAATGGTTGCAATAGGTGTTACGGCAAATATGGTAACACTTTTTGGATTCTTCGTGAATCTTATAGCGACTTTTTACTTAGCAACAGGACATCTCATCACAGGCGGTATTCTTACGCTATTGGGCGGAACTTTTGATATGATAGACGGCGCGGTTGCACGAGCACAGAGCAGCTTACGTTCATCCGGGGCACTTTTAGATTCTGTTATTGATCGTTATTCGGAAGGTTTTCTCTTTCTCGGCGCGCTTATCTATTTTTACAGCTTGGAAAGCCTGTTAGGGATAGTTTTCGCGTTTGGGGCATGGTTCGGTTCGATACTTGTCAGCTATGTCAGGGCGAGAGCAGAAGGACTTCAAATTACTTGTAACGTCGGATTCATGCAACGCCCCGAACGGATCATCTTACTCGGGACAGGGACGCTAATTCAAGGCGCGCTATGGTACAAATTTCCGATCATCCAAAGCACAGGGATGGTTCTGCTTTGTACACTCGGTATCCTCACCCTCACTTCACACATTACTGCCGTTCATCGTCTGATTTTCTCTTATCACGAACTTAATCACTAACCAAGCCCAAGAACGGATTTAATATCTAAATTAAAGGGCTCTAACGCAAGATTCGCTGCAAAAACAAGCACAGTGACAACGAGGACCACTTTAATCCATTTATCGCCTTTTTCGACCGCCCAATGGCTACCGATCCACGCACCCGTAGCATTCCCCATCGCTAACGTCACCCCTAAAGTCCAATCAACTTGCTTGTTTATGATAAAAGTACCGAGCGCAACTACGGTATAACAGAAAATGACAAAAACTTTAATGGCATTCGTCCGAACGAGATCAATACCTGTCAAAAGGCGCAGAGCCGTTATAACAAGCAACCCCACACCCGCTTGAATGAAACCCCCGTAAATCCCAATAAAGAAGAATACAACCATCGCAATGACTTTAGAGCCTGTACTGCTGCTTTCAATCCGATCCTTTAACTTCGCAGTTGGGTTCAGCAGTGTTAAAGTCAGCATAATAAGCATCACGGCTGCGAGAATGAATTGGAATAGCGCGGCGTCTGTACCAATCGCAATTTTGGCACCTATCCACGCCCCGATAGCTGCGGGGACAGCGAGTAGAATACCATACCGGAAATCAGAAACCCCTTTACGCCGGAACCCCATAATTGCACTGATGTTTTGAAAGAAAATAGCGATCCGATTTGTACCGTTTGCTAAGACTGGGTCGGAAGTAAGGAAAATCAACATTGGCAGTGCCAGCAACGACCCGCCAGCAGCAACCGTATTTATGAAACCCGCACAGATACCTGTGCCAAAGAGTAAGACTGTATGCAACAGATTAAATTCCACTTGTGTTTTACGATCTCCTTTTTTTCGATGAATCGGAAGGTCTCTGACGATATTTCGCGACAGCGATTAAGACCATGGCAGTAAGGTTACCTATAACAATAGCACCGCCAATTGCAGTCAGTGCCAAAAAACCTACGACCTGAAGGATTCCGTCTCCAAACGGACAGTGCCAGTTTAAAGCGAAAATAGCTACACAAGGAATCAATAAACCGAGCACAAAACCTATGCCTGCAGCGTTACCAGCGCTATTCTGCAATTTTCTCAATGCTGGCAGTTGAACTTCAAACATCTCTGTTCTCTCTTTGCAGTGCCTATGTTCCGTTAGGCAAGACCTAAATACTTGTCCCTGCCTTGTACGAGTGCCTCTATCTTCCGGTCTACCACGGAACGTTGAAGCATCCAAAAGCCACAGTCCGGATGTACCCAGCCGATGCGTCCGGCACCTACCACTTTTTCGGCTTTTTCTATACTAACTGCTACGTCGTCAGGAGTCTCAACTTGATTAACTTTCACGTCAATAACACCGATGCCGAGGACAATGTTCGATGTAATTAATTTAAGTGCCTCAAGGTCTTCCGATGGACGGTGTTGCAGCTCCAAAACGAGATGGTCACACCGGAGTGTGTTTAGGAAGGCAATGAGAGCCTCCCAGCCGCCCTTTTGGATAACTTGTCCACCGTAGTTCCCGAAGCAGAAATGGACGGCTTTCTCTCCATCAAAAGCGTCGAGAACGATATTGATCGCCTCGGCAGCACGCGGTGCATCTTGTGGGTTACCCGGTATGTTTGCCTCATCGATTTGGAGACAGCCACAGTCTAATTCACGTACTTGTGCTGCTAATACCTCTGCCAGAGCAGTCAAGAGGGAATCAAAGTCGCCGTAATGTTTATCCAATAGTGTTCGGGCGAGCATGTATGGACTTGTTACCGTAAATTTGATATGATTACCAGCAACGCCCACCGCACGCTCACAATCGGAAACAAGGTTTAGCGTTCCTTCCGCTAACGCGCCCTCAACGACACCGGCAGGTTTTGCTCGAAACTGCATCGTCTGCATCTGCCTGAATTCGTGCCATTCCTGCCTGCCTACCTCCGCGCGGATACCTGAGAGCGGACGGATAAAATAATCTATCATGCCGTTGGTATCTGGATGATTCGGATCGAAGCGGTACAGTTCGCCATCTGTCGGCAAGTCTATACCGCGCTGCCGTTGGATATCCACTACAACCCGTGTCGCATCCAGAAGTGCCTGTTCTGTCGGCATCGACAAAAGCCACGCCGGAACAGGATAGGAACCGACAGTTGTAGTTAAAATTTCTGGTTTTTTTGTTAGCATATTCACCGATTTAATTATGGGTGTTTCATTATTCGCTGCGAACACCTCGGAACGTATACCGCCCACTGTTAGTTTGCAGAACTGCTTATTTTAAAAGACTCAAGTTCAAAGACCGTATCAACAGTCAAATCACCACGCGTCTGCGATTGTGTAAACCTGACGATGCCGACATCCGGGGCAATCCACTTTTTCACGACAGTCACATCAAGTGGAAAATCCTGATTCCCGATATCGAATCCCCACCGAAACGATTCCTGAACTTGAAAAACGTGCGCAAAAGTTCCGGCTGGCACCGTTACTGTCTCTTCCGAAAGCACCTCGAATTCGTCAAGTCCACCACCGATTGGAAAAAGTTCAGGGACTAATTTCGCTTGGAAGTTCACGTCCCATTTTTCTCCAGGAATAAGTGGAAAATGGTATAATGGAAGAAATGGCTCAAATAGGATTGTATCGCCTGTGCCGGATGTCGTGTTCTGGGCATGCTGCACAATACCTGATACCTCACCGTTTTCATCAAGATGCGGTCCCAAATATGTATAGTTTACAATGTTCTCCAAACCTTCAGCGGTACTGGATTTCTGAAGCACAAAACTTTCAATCGTTTGTCCACCAGCTCGTTGGATCTGAATGGTGTCCACGATTTCAAAGGTAATCTCACTCCCACTTTCGTCGCTATAGTGCCATATATTTCCCACTGCCAATGGATAGTAATTCCCCGGTCGAGTTTGCCACACTTGGATGTCAAGTGTGCTTGTTATCGTACTTTTCCCGTCGCTGATTCTGACCTCAATCTGATACTTACGCTCAGTTTCAGGGGCTTGCCAAAGTGCACCAGACGCGTTCTCCGTTAGTTCGCCACCTGTAACTGACCATGTATACGATAAAGCATCATTTTCGAGATCGCCGGCTACGAGGACAATTTGTACCTCGCCGCCAGGATCCACAATATCTGATTCCGCTTCAAAAGTGATAATACGCGGCGCAAGATTTGTGTCAATCAATTCATCACTGCCGCAGCCTAATCCGACGCTTATGAATATGAAGCACACGGTTTTCCAGATATTAATCATTCTTTTCATTTTCATGACATCTCCTTCGTGGGCGTGTTTCATTTCTCCAGAAAAAATCTGCTGAATTCCGATAAGAACCGCTTCAGGAAATGTCTGCTGTTAGACATCACGCACTTCATCCGGTAAGAGGTATCCCGCGTAGAGATTCACGGCATTGCGTTGCCCCGTTTCCGGTTACGTTGTAGGCAAAGGTATTCATCAACCGATCATTTGGTGAATTGTTTGCATCAGAACCGTGAATAATCAAGGCGTTAAAAAAGACACCATCTCCCGGCGCCATTTCGAGAGCCACGGCATCTTCACGTTCTTGGTAGTGACCAGGCAAAAAAACGCCAAAGGTCTGTTGCTTCCGTTCATGTTCCTGCAAACCCCAATTGTGGCTTCCCGGAACAAACTGGATGCAACCGTTCTCAAGGTTCGCTTCACTGATAGCTAACTGGCAGTTAATCATAACGGGTTTGTTATTATCATTTTTCCAGTAGGCATAATCTTGGTGCCACGGGATCGCTGTGCCGTCACCGCCAGCCTTCGGAAGCAATTTACTGTGATACAGCGAAATGTTTTCGCCCATCAGTGCTTCCAATATATCCAGCATCGCATCGCAGCGGAGTAAACGGTTAAGCGTCGGACTTACCAACTCACTGTGCATTAACTGCTTAATCCGCGGGGGGTGGTCCTCCGTATCATAGACTTCCCAAGAGATGCCAATGCCATCGGTCGGTTGCTCTGCCATACGATTGTGTATATCGTCAATTTCTTCCAGAATTAACGCAATATCTTCTGAAGAGACAAGACCTTTTTTTAAAAGGTAGCCGTTCGTTTCATAAAACTGCAATTCTTCGTTCGTTAGTCCCATAAGATTTTCCTTTGTTCATTCAGCGAGATCGCCAAATAGTACAAATTCTCCCAAAATGAAATATTAGATTTATAAAGTATATACCAAGTATCCAGAAAAATCAAGGGATTTCCGATTGGATTCAGAGTCATTCAGTTCCCGATTTTTAGTCCAGTTTTGGACCCTCCAGGCCCGGTACGGTTTTTGCTTGGGTGCTTCTTCACGGTTTCCTAACCGCACCGGATCCTGAAGAAAGGACGAGAAACTTCATGTTTATAAATTGCTTTCTTGAACGGATGCTTTCACAAAAAGGTTTACTTTCGTTATAAATGGTGCTAAAATATAAACAGGAAAATTTACCAATCTTCCCGCCAAAACCCATACTTTGGCTGAATGGAGACAAATCGCATGGACTACACGCTCGAAGAATGTCAAAAACTTGTAGATGACTGGATCCGCACCGTTGGCGTCCGCTATTTCTCAGAATTAACCAATACTGCAATCCTTATGGAAGAGGTGGGCGAATTAGCCCGGATTATGGCGCGTCGATACGGTGAACAGAGCTTCAAAAAGAGAGAGGAAAACTTAGACCTCGGTGAGGAGATGGCTGATATTTTATTTGTTCTTATTTGCCTCGCAAATCAAACAGGAATTGATCTCGAAACGGCATTCAAAAAGTCGATGGAGAAGAAAACACACCGAGATAAAGAGCGCCACAGTGGAAACCCGAAACTTCTAACAGATACCGGAACAAATACCTAACTGCAACGGAGATAGACGATGATAGTTCATAGAAATCATTTATTTTTTTTATTAATTCTGCTATTTGTCATCACCGGGTGCACAATCTTTACGAAAAATCCGACACCGAAGATAGTGGTCGACCCCCTTGTTGAGCGAACCCGTCAGTGGCAGGGACAGATTGAAGTGGGGAATAGTGAATTACAGCAGGGAAATCTTCGCGCAGCGCTCGCCGCTTATGAAGCCGCTCTCGTAATCCGACCAGATGTCAGCGAAGTACAACAAAAGATAGCAGAGATATACTATCAACTTGAGGAATACGAAAACGCACGGAACGCGTTTGTCGCTTTCTTGGCACTCGAACCCAACAATATCGCAGCCCTTAACTATGCCGGATATATCTCCGAAAGATTAAAGGATTATGCTGCTGCTGCTGGATACTACGAACGCGTACTCGCTGTTTCAGGAGACAATCTCTATGCTTTGAATCACCTCGGCTTGGCTTATCGGCAATTACAACGTTTTGATCAGGCAGTGGAGGTGCTCCACAAAGCATTGTCCCTCGATCCTAAATGTGAACGTCCTGAAAGCGAAAATTTGCACAATTACTTGGGATTAACTTACCTTGAACAAGGCAAACTCGGTGAGGCAATCGCGGAATTACGAGAATCCGTTCGTCTGTTTCCAAACGATACTTGTGCAAGAGAACAACTTGTCACGCTTTATGAAGATCAACAGCGCTACTTTGAGGCGCAACTCCAGTGCCAACGGATTTTAGAAGTTGATCCCGACAATCTCTTCGCTTTGGATCGGCTCCAAGCACTCGCACAACTCAACCTCAGCCCCATGCGGATCGCTGAGGTGCCACCTGTCAATCTCCTGAATCCGGACATTGAGAATATCATCGCAAACGCACCGAACGCGAGTGATTACCCTGATGCCGACACCCTAATTCTGTTCAACCATTTCAGCCACGATATTCTACCAAATGGACAGTCGCGTTACACAACACACCAAGTGGTCAAAATCCTAACCGAAAGAGGGATCCAGAAGTATGGAGACATCGCGATCCCCTATCAACCTGCCACACAAAATATCGGCGTGAACATCGCAAGAACAATCACCGCGGACGGCACAGTTCTACAACCACCAGCGGAGGCATTTAACGACGTAACACCACCTGGATTATTGGCCCAGAACCTCTACTCCGATGCGATGTGGAAGGTCATCTCCATGGTGGGGCTCGCGCCCGGTGTCTGCATTGAGTATCAGGTGACGCTCGAAGACAAAATCCCTGGAGGCGAAACTTGGATTACAGGCGGCTACAACTTTCAAGGAACAGAGACAACATTGGAAACCACTTACGCACTTCAGATGCCGAAGATGTGGAACCTCCAGTGGAAAATCGCTAACGACGCAAATCCAAAGGAACCCGAAGTCTCCTATACAGAAAATGATACCGTTATTTATCTATGGAGATACGATGAGATACCTGCACTGACATTGGAAGACGGGATGCCACACGTTAACAATGTCGTACCACGCTTGCGTTATTCCTCAATTAAAGATTGGGACAGTGTCTATAACTGGTATAAAGAACTTGCTAAAGGAAAATATACCACAGATGCGGACATTGAGGCGAAAGTCGAGCAACTCACAAGTCACCTGACAACCATAGACGCGACAATACAAGCAATCTATCATTTTGTTGCCACAAATATCCGCTACGTCGGTATCGAACTTGGACAGAGTGCTTACCAACCCTCGCATGCAACCGAAGTTTTTCGGATGCAATACGGCGATTGTAAAGATAAAACAACGCTTCTGATGTCGATGTTGGATTTGGTCGGTATTAAAGCCTATCCTGTTTTGGTGAGTGTCGCACCACACGAGCGCGTTGATACAACACTGCCTTCGCTCAGCCAGTTTAACCATTTACTCGCCGCAATTCCAACTGGGACAGATACCTATATTTGGCTAGATCCAACATCCTCAACTTGTAGGTATGGTGATCTTCCCTACAACGTTCAGGGACGTACAGGATTTATCATCTCCGATACACGCGGTGAATTTGTGGAGATACCAGTTTCTCCGCCACAGACCAACCGACTTGTGAGCGCAACGAAATTGACGCTAAATAACGAAGGCGGTGTACAAGGCACTCTCTACATCCAGACAAACGGACAGTATGACATAAATGCGCGGTGGGCATATCAACAGATACATCCGAGCCTGTTGAAAAGCACTTTAACAACGGAGCTTAGCGAACAATTTCCCGGAATTCAGATAGCATGGCACGATATATCTGACCTTAACGATTTAAACGTACCGCTTACAATTAACCTCGGATTCCATGTTGAGAATTACGCAACACAGGTGGGAAACGATATGCTACTGCCTTTACCGATTGATGAATTCGCCGATTATGCGCAAACCTTTGCCAATGAACATCGCACCTATTCATTAGATATGGGGTACCCGATGCAAATTGAAAAGGCAATACGCATTGAACTCCCGGATGGATGGACAGCAACATTGCCAAAAGACATTCATTATGTTGTGGAGAATGCAGAACTGACTCGTCAGTACAAGCAGGTTGGAAATACAATTACTTACAAACTCATATTTACCCTGAAGAATCGGATACTGTCGGCAGCTGCGTATACCGCAGTGAGACCGATCTTTATGGCACTTGCGAGTGAGGATGGGGCGCGCTTACTCTTAAAGACCCAGAATGGGGATCAAATGTCACGAAAATAACGACTTTTGGGTTTCAGGAAGCAGTCTCACGGAACATATCGGACAACAAAACAGCGTTAGCCTTTGACATACTTCCAGCCATCAACCAGAACTGGAAGTCCACGAATTACACACATAGCCACGGCTATAACAGATAGGATTACGCCTGCTAATTCCAAACCGACGACTAATTCGGGATAGATACCGGAATTTTTGAAGGCAATAACGCCACCGAGGTAAACGAAGGCGAGTGCTTTCGAAATACCATAGATACTACGGCTTGCCCGTGAACTCGTAAGGGCACGTGTCCACCTCGAAGTCATCATACTGTTCTCGCCGAAAGCAGTTTTACCTTGTGCAAAAGCGGCACTCCGCAAACCGTCTGTAAAAAACCCGCGCGCAATCACAATGACTGGAATCCAGAATGGGATCAATCCAACAACGGCGAAGTAAACCCAGAAAACGCATTCAACAATACGGTCACCGACTATATCAAGCAGCGCACCCAAAGCGGAAGTCTGATTCAGCTTGCGAGCAACGTAACCATCAACCGCATCCAGAAGTAGAATCAAGCCGATGAGTGCCACAAGAAAAATATCTAAGTAGATGTGATAGCCAAAAAGGGAGATCACAACGAAGACAAGCATCAGTCGGAAGAGTGTAATCAAATTCGCGATCATTTTTTACTCCTTTGTCGGACGAGGTTCGTATACTTCGGTCCTATTCTGGTTGGTTTAATAGTAACATACCCAGTTCCTAAAAGCAACATTAATTTTTCTAAACAAGGAAGGCTGGTTTTATGAACGAGAAGAAAAAAACTAATATTGTCCTCATCCTGAACGACGATATGGGGTTTTCCGATTTAGGCTGCTACGGCGGCGAAGTCCACACGCCGAACCTTGATCGGCTTGCCACTAACGGTTTACGATTTACACAATTTTACAACACCGCGCGCTGCTGCCCATCCCGTGCTTCTATGCTTACAGGGATACACCCACACCAGACCGGGGTCGGACACATGATGAGCGATGACGGGCTTGAAGGCTATCGCGGTGACCTCAATGACCGTTGTATCACTATTGCTGATGCTGTCCGTTCGGAGGGCTACGGCACGTATATGAGTGGTAAATGGCATATCTCTCGCCATACAGGACCCGATGGACCCAAACATAGTTGGCCCTGTCAACGCGGGTTTGACGAGTATTACGGTATCATTACCGGTGCCGCAAACTTCTGGAAACCAAATACGCTCACGCGTAATAATACCCGTATTCAGAACGACGAACTTCCTGAAGGCTATTTCTTCACGGATGCTGTTAGCGATCAGGCAGCGACGTATATTCGAAACCACACTGAAAAAACACCGGAACGTCCTTTTTTTGCCTACGTTGCTTACACCGCACCGCATTGGCCCCTACACGCACACGAAGAAGACATCGCACCCTACAATGGACGCTTCGCCGCTGGGTGGGATGAACTTCGAGAAGAACGGCTTGAGCGGATGCGGGAAATGAAAATCTTGGACGAGGCGTGGCAAATGACAGCACGGGATCCGTCGCAGCCACCTTGGAGTGAGGCGCAATATAAAGAGTGGAATCAACGCCGTATGGAGGTCTACGCGGCGCAGATCACACGGATGGATGCTGGTATAGGTAGAATTATTGATACGTTGGAAGAAACTGGTCAACTCGACAATACGCTCATCCTGTTTTTAGCCGATAACGGCGGCTGTGCCGAAGAACTCGGCGGGCCCCCAGCAATACGCGACAAGGGATCACTCATCAGCACCGATACCACTTCTGATGGAAAGCCTGTCTATCGTGGGAACGACCCAAGTATTATGCCAGGACCCGAAACAACCTATCAGAGCTACGGTGTCCCGTGGGCAAACCTATCCAATACACCGTTCCGATTGTACAAACACTGGGTACATGAAGGAGGGATCGCTACGCCGTTGATCGCACACTGGCCAGATGCTATAAAATCCGCTGGAGAACTGCGACATCAACCGGGACAACTCCCAGACATTATGGCAACATGCCTTGAAATTTCAGGCGCGACCTATCCTGATGAACATGACGGAAAACCGATTTTACCGTTAGAAGGCACAAGTTTAGTACCGGTCTTTGATGACAAGGATAACGGTAAAGAGGTACTCCATTGGGAACACGAAGGCAACTGTGCAGTCCGTCAAGGTCAGTGGAAACTCGTCAGTAGGTTCCCCGGCGATTGGGAACTTTACGATCTGGAGGCGGAACGGACAGAGATTAACAATCTCGCTGATAAGCATCCGCAGAAACTCGAAGAACTCGCTGGGCTTTACCGAGACTGGGCGGATCGGTGTCTTATCTACCCTTGGGATAAACTCCAAGAACACCGCAGACAACGTCGCCACCAACGGTAAAAACAGTGTGTTCCATAAAGAGATAACAACGCGGCTCACTTTTTCATCACTTTTAAAGGCGGGGTGTTAACCCCGCCATAATCGTTCTGGTTCCAAAATAATTAACCACACGCCAGCAGTTTAAGACAGACCGGAGTCGGCACCTCCGCAACATGTCCCGTCGCATTCAATTCACCCGTTTCAACGTCAATAGCGAACGTAACAACTGTATCTGTCTGTTGGTTGGCTGCCAAGAGGAACGTACCTTCCGGATTCAGACCGAAATTCCGTGGTGTTTGTCCTTGTGTCGATTCATGACCGATGGGACGCAACATTCCTGTCTCCGCATCAATCGCACAAATCGCAATACTATCGTGTCCACGATTCGATCCATATAGGAATTTCCCTGAAGGATGCACATGAATATCTGCACAGTGACTGGTGCCATCGAAATCATCGGGAAGTGTGGAGATCGTCTGGAATTCAGCCAACGTTCCGGCACTCGCGTCGTACCGAAAAGCAGTGAAGGTGGAACCTATTTCATTAATGACGTAGGCATACTGTCCGTTCGGATGGAAATCGAAATGCCGCGGTCCCGCACCGGGTTGCACTCGGACCCACGGCTGCGTATTAGGCGTGAGCGTCCCCTTTTCAGCATCTAACTGATAGATAAGGATTTTATCAAGTCCGAGATCTGGAGAGAAGGCATAGCGGTTGCCGGGATCAATCATAATAGCATGCGCGTGGGGGCCCATCTGCCGTTGTGGGTTCACACTGGATCCCTGATGCTGCACAAAGTCGGAGGCTTCACCGAGCCTACCATCTGAACCTATCGGGTAAGCGGTAACGCTACCACCACCGTAATTTGCCACGAGGAGGCATTTACCAGTCGCATCCACACTCAGATGACACGGGGCACCACCGCCGGTCGCGCGTTGGTTAAGATAACTCAGTTCACCTGTCTTTTTGTGAATGTAAAACGCTGTAACTGCGCCACTATCTTTACCCTCGAACTCACCGAGTTCGTTGACCGCAAAGAGATACTGTCCGCTCGGATGTATCTCCACAAACGACGGATTTTCGACACCTGTTACCTTACTGCTGTATTCCAAAGCACCCGTTGCACCGTCTAAGCGATAGACGTAAATTCCATCGCTATCTCCATGTGTGTAGGTGCCGACATAAACAAAATAGTCTTGGCTGTTCTGTTGCGCCATTCTTATGAGTCTCCTTATGAAACTTTGATCTGTATTGTTCTCTCTTCACTCTCTTGATAGCCGATACGGATCGCTTTTGCACGCACAGTCGTTTCGCCTACCGGTAGCCGCAGCGGATCGGTATACAACCGCCAACGTGCGTCATCTCCTCGCTCTGTTGTGTAGGTGATAGATGCCCCTTGCGTAGAGCAGTGAAGTTGTAAAACGAGAGGTCCCGACCACTCACCACTCTCGTGTGCCACCTCTCTCCCGGGGTTTTCGGCGTTAATCGGGATAAAGATCGGAGCCGCCGTTTCCGGTTGCGTGCCATCAGGATACCACGTCGCAACCATCTCCTTTTCCGGAATGTGTCCCATATCACCGAATTCGGACTGCCACGCTGCTAATGTCCCCCGCATCCGTTCGAGCACATCCTGATGTCCAGCATCTTCTGCTAAATTGTTGAGCTCATACCGATCGTTTTCGGTATCATAGAGTTCTTCGACAGGACGTGGGGAACGGAACATAACCGCCTGATCGCCTTCCAATTCACCAGCGACATATAGTCGCCACATCTCTTGCATAACCGGATGCCGGTTGCGATAGGGGATCCAGAGCAGATACGGCTTTTCAGGGTAGTAATTTTTGATGTATTTATACCGCTTATCGCGTACAGCGCGCATCATATCGTACGATTCATCGTACCGGTCGCGCGTGGCAAAGATATAGTCGCGTTCTACCGTCTCTGATCCGAGAAACGGTTGACCCTGCAGATGGGCAGGTGCCTGCACGCCACAAAGCGAAAGCACCGTTGGACCGAGGTCAATCAAACTCACCAGTTGGTCAATCGCAATATCCGGACTCAGGGTCCCGGGCCAACGGACAATCAGCGGGATGCGGATGCCAGCATCGTAGGGCCAGCGCTTCCCACGCGGGAGTCCTTCACCGTGGTCACTCCAGAGAAAAACAATCGTGTTCTCCGCAAGACCATCTTCTTCAAGTTGGTCTAACAATTTACCGACACGTGCATCAGCAGTTGCAAGGTTATCATATTGCCGCGCCAACGCCTGCCTTGCTTTTGGCGTATCGGGCAGATAGGGCGGTAACTGAACAGCGTCGGGGTTCGTGGTCGTCGTTCGTGGACGATTCTCACGTTCCCACATACCACTTTCATGCGTAACAGTCGGATTAAAAACGGAAAAAAACGGTTGTCCCGCATCACGGTTCCGCCAGTGCGCGTTGTTATCGCTTTCGTCCCACGCTGTGATAGGTGGTGTGAATTGGTAGTCGGTTTTACTATTGTTCGTACAGTAGTAACCTGCAGCTCTGAGGTATTCAGTAAAAGTCTTGACATAAGGGGGTGGGACTGCAGAGTAGGGGGTCGGCATTTCAGGCGTGTTGGCGTTTGTATGCCGCGTGCGCATGTGGTGTGTACCGATGGAAGTCTGATACATACCGGTGATAATTGCAGAACGGCTCGGCGCACAGACACCGGCTGTCGAAAATGCGTTCGAGAACCGACACCCGCCTGCTGCGAGACGATCAATGTTCGGCGTACGCGCCAACGTATCTCCATAGCAACCGAAGCGCGGCGTTGTATCCTCTAACGATATCCAAAGAATGTTCGGGCGATCTGATGTGTTCATTCTGACTCCTTGTTTTTCACAAGATTGTACCCCAAACATCGGTTTAAGTCAATAGAATCGTCTGAGGATTCCAGACCGGTAGATGCGGTTTGATGAAGTTTAAGAATTTAATTCGGTAATTTTTAGGGAAGTCCGGCGCAGTTAGAAACAGCGCCTACCAGGCCTGGGGAAGATATCGAATTACCGAAATATTTATTTAATCTTCATGGAACCGCATCGGATTCTGAAACAGGGGCGAGAAGCTCTATAATTTCTTAAAACTGAATGACCCGGCTGAGCATTCAGGGGCATTTAAGTGTCTGAAACTGTAAATTTTAGAGATTTTTCATCGCTCTCTTTGTAACCGATCCGAATTGCTTTTGCTCTTATAACGGTTTCACCTTTTGGTAAACGCAAAGGTTCTGTATACAACTGCCATCGGACATCTTCACCTTGTTCGGTTGTATACGCAATTGAGGCACCTTGTGTTGAACAGTAGAGTTGCAGAAGCAGCGGGGCATCCCATTCTCCATCTTCATGAGCAGGCGCCATGCCGGGGTTAGACGCGTTAATCGGAATGAAAAGTGGGGATGCCGTTTGTGGTTGTGTGCCATTAGGATGCCACTTCGCCACCATTTCTTCTTCAGAGATATTCCCCATATCCCCGAATTCTGATTGCCATGCTGTCAACGTTTCTCGCATCCGTTTAAGCACATTTGCGTATGTTGTGTTCTCTGCTAAGTTGTTGAGTTCATACTTGTCATTTTCCACATCGTAGAGTTCTTCAATGGGACACGGTGATTGGAACATCACCAATTGATCTCCCTCTAATTTGCCTTCGGCGTGAAGTCGCCACATCTCCTGCATCACAGGATGGCTATTGCAGTAAGGGTCCCAGAGCAAATACGGATTTTCGGGATAATAATTTCGGATGTATTTATACCTTTTATCACGTACAGCACGCAATCTATGATACGATAAATCAAGGCGGTCGCGCGTCGCAAAAATATATTCACGTTCTACTTTTTCTGCGCCAAGGAAGGGGTGTCCTTGTAGGTGCTGCGGTGCTTGAACACCACATAACGAAAGCACAGTGGGCCCGAGATCAATCAAACTCACCAATTGATCACTTTCACTCCCTGGATTAAGTGCTTCCTGCCAACGCACAATCAACGGAATGCGAATCCCCGCATCATAGGGCCAACGTTTACCGCGTGGGAGTCCCTCACCGTGATCGCTCCAGAGAAAAACAATAGTATTTTCTGCGAGTCCATCTTCTTCCAGTTGACCTAACAATTCTCCGACACGTGCATCGGCAGTGGCAAGGTTATCGTACTGTCGAGCCAATGCGGCGCGGGCTTTAGGTGTATCTGGTAAATAAGGTGGTAATTCCACGTCATCCGGATTCGTGGTCAGGGGCTGATCTTCCTTTTCCCACATACCGCTTTCGTGTGTAACGATTGGGTTAAAAACGGAAAAGAAGGGTTGCCCTTCCGCACGATTTCGCCAGTGACCTTGATTGCTATTATCGTCCCACGCTGTGATAGGGGGCGTAAACTGATAGTCTGTTTTACTATTGTTGGTACAATAATATCCTGCCCCTCTCAGGTATTCGGTGAAGGTTTTCACATAAGGTGGAGGAACAGCAGAATACGGCGTAGGTAGGTTAGGTGTACTTTCGTGTGTATGCGTTGTTCGATGGTGATGTGTTCCGATGGAAGTCTGATACATACCGGTGATAATAGCGGAACGACTTGGGGCACAGACACCGGCTGTTGAAAAGGCATTTGGAAACCGACAGCCGCCTGCAGCGAGACGATCAATATTTGGGGTGCGGGCGATTAGGTCGCCATAGCAACCGAAACGCGGCGTTGTATCCTCTAAAGATATCCAGAGGATATTCGGACGATCTGGTGTACTCATTATTACTCCGTTTTGATAATGCTTTAATGTTTTAAGCCCAACACCCTTCTGTATACGCCTCACGATCAAATAACTTCTGGCGATGCGAGGTGGCACGTTCTATCCATTCCGCAGGGATTTCCTGCGTGTAACGATGCGGCGGTCCCGCTTCTTTGAAGATGTCGATATTGAAAATACGGTACGGCTGCGGCGAGTCCACCGGTTTCGCCTCAACTGCGTGGAAAATACGAGCGTCAATGTAGACCATGCTACCGGGTGGCAGCTCAAGCCGTTTCTCTTCGAGTTTACGTCCTGCTTCTTTGTCATAATCGCCTGAAAGCATTCGTTCTGGTGTTGCCGCTCGCGTCGGCGCGACCTTATGGCTGCCCGGAATAACTTTGAGGTTTCGATCCCCACGCTTGAAACCGTTCGGATAATACAGGATCTGCACGTAATAGTTATCACGTTCCGCAAGATTGACCGGATTTTCGTGTTTCCAATGGTGATGGTCTTGGTGAAACCCGAGAGGACCGACCCCGCGGGGTGCGATGTTGAGTGCGGAGTGACAGAAGTGGTACGCATTGCCGATAGTGGCGCGTATCAGTGCTGTGATGAACGGATCGTCGATAAGCCGGTCGCTGTATTCACGCCGATCGTTCCACGGACGAATGAAATAGGGGCGTTCTGGTTTCTCATCGTTATTCAGCGCCTCAATATACTGGCGCGTCGGTTCAAACTGCTGTGTGATTTCTTCAATCAAACCTTCTCTGCCATCGTCCGTCAGCACGTCCGGGTAAGCAATATAGCCGTCGTTATGAAAAGAATCGATATCCGCTTGCGACGGACCTGATAATCGGAAAAGTGAATCAAGAGTCGTAGGACTCTCCATAGCCGTAACTCCTTATGTAAAGCGTTTGTCGGACTGAAGCACAGGGGACCTCACCTAACAAAGTCGTTTCGTTACATTCCCTATATTTTGTTTGACTTTTCGTTTATTTCAGGGTATAATTCCATTGTTCTTTAGATTTCTGGCGTTGTAAAACCGTTAGCATCTTATACAAGATCAATAGGAGAAAGAAAAATGCAAAAACTTGACCGGATAACATTCAATCCACAAGTCATGGGTGGAAAGCCTTGTGTCCGTGGGATGCGGGTCACTGTTGGAATGATAGTTGGTTTAGTTGCCTCTGGTTGTTCCAATGCCGAGATTTTGGATGCCTACCCCTATTTAGAAGAGGAAGATATTCGTCAATCCCTTTCCTATGCTGCGTGGCGAGTTCAAGAAATTGATGTATAGCCTTCTTATATGCGGCTGTGTCCATCCTGCTCGAACTGTTCCAACAACGCTGTCAAGCGTTCCACAATCTCTGGATACGTTTCCCATACATTCTGCGTCTCACCCGGGTCGTCATAGATATGATACAGTTGCCCAGGTGTTCCCGGTTTCGGACGACCATCGCTCGGTGGGGGCCATCCGCCCGATCCTTGCGTGTCCAGAATCAGTTTCCAATCGCCGTGCCGAATAGAAAAAGCACCCGTGCTGGAGTGATGTACAATAGCCTCCCGCAACGGACTCTCTACCGCTTCACCCAAAAGCGCAGGCAAGATATTGCAGCTATCCTGTCCCGCATCGTCTGGCACTTCCGTACCAACAATAGCAGCACAGGTCGCCATCAGGTCGGTCAAACAGGTTAACGTATCGGTTTCGGTATTTGGTGCGATGATACCGGGCCAACGCGCGATTAACGGCTCACGGTGTCCGCCTTCCCAAATATGGGCCTTGTAGCCACGCCAGTCACCGCATGACTTATGGTCATAGAGGTGATACGGCATCGGACTCCCATCTCCTTGAATCCGATCACCCGGCAAGGCACCGTTATCGCTCGTGACGAAAATTAGCGTCTCATCGGTTCTACCGGTCCGTTCTAATGCATCCATCACTTCACCAACCATCCAATCCACTAACCACACCAGATCACCGCGGGCACCGGCACTGCTCTGGCCACGCGCAAAGTCTGGCACGACTGCTTCTGTACAGGGTTCATGCGGTGCAGACGGGGTCAAGTAGAGGAAGAACGGAGCCTCCGCATCCGCTTGTCCATCAATATATTCAACTGCTTTCTGCGCAATAATCGGATCCGCATCCCTATGTTCCCAACTCGGAGCCATCATCCCCGGACGACTCGTAAATTCTGGCATTTCATGATAGACGCTTGGAGTTTCGACAAATATGTCGTTCTCGATAAAACCGTAAGGCGGTTGGCACGTCGGACACCCTGAGGCACCATAAAAATAGTCGAAACCGAGGTCAATCGGACCGCCCGTTAACGGGGCGGTAAAGTCGATATGTTCTTCCAGCTCGCGTTTGGCATTACCCCACGGCAGCGGCGCATCGAAATCATAATCGTATCCCGACACCGTCGAAAATCCGAGTCCCAGATGCCATTTGCCGACGCAGGCTGTGTTATACCCCCCATCTTTTAGCAGACCTGCAACTGTCAAACGTTCAGGTTCAATGAGCGGTGGTTCATAACCGTAAAGCACGCCGTACTTCAGACGCGTCCGCCAACAGTAACGTCCTGTTAAGACCCCGTAACGTGTCGGTGTACAGACAGCGGAAGGTGAGTGGGCATCCGTGAAGCGGATCCCTTCTGCCGCGAGTTTATCCATATTCGGTGTCGGAATCTTTGAATCCGGGTTATAGCAGCCGACATCACCGTATCCCATATCGTCTGCCATAATAAAGACAATGTTTGGAGAAGTGCGTGTGTCCATAATAGCTCCTAAGTGGGTTCGGTTCGGATTATACCTCTTCTTCATCTCCATCTGCTGACGGTTTTGATGGCAATCGCGGTGGGAAAACAAGCGTGTCCTTGGCAGATAATTGTTTATGCGTTTTTAATATCTGCTTCAATTCCTCGTAAAATTGATCGCACTCTTCTTTGGTCCCGAGCAACTCTATGCTCGGTGAGTTTGACAAATTGATATGTAACTCATATTGGCGGTGTCTACCTCTGATGATCTTGATCTGATGGACAAACTCAATATTCACCATCCCATGGTATGGATTTTTATATCCATCATCCGGACTGATGATCTCAATAAACACAGTAAATATCTCCTTTATGAATGAGGGGCATAAGTATTTATAACTAAGATAATTTCGCTTTTAATTCGGCAAGATCCTTGTCAAGCGAGGCTTCTTCAGCATAAGTTGCGAATTCGCGTTCTAATTTTGTGTTCTGATATGTGATATCTACTTCACCAGCTGCTTTCGCTAAAGTCGCAGCTTCGGTTACATCCTGTTCCATTTTCGTGAGTGTTTCAAACGCTTTGCTGTCCTGAATTTCTTTCAAGGTCTCTCGAAGATGCGTTTCAGCATCAACGTTCCTGTGTTTCGCCACTACAGATGCCTTTTTCCCTTCTGCCTCCATCATCTGCTGCTGGAGATGCTCGAGGAGGTCGCTAAGTGATCGGACAATCTGTTTCTGTTCTTCCCACTGTGTTTTGTGTTGGTCCGCCAATCGCCGGTATTCGTTCCGTTTTTCGAGGTCTTCCCTCGCCAAATCCTCACGTCCTGCTTTCAGAGAAATAAGGGCGCGATCTTGCCATCGATCCGCTTGTGCAACAGCATCTCCGTAAGCATCTTGAAACTGTTTTTCAACGCCAATAGAAGCATCGACTTTCTGGTGAGCCTCCAAAAGCCGAGTTTTCATCTCAGCGATAGCATTCTCTAAAACCTTCTCTGGGTCTTCGGTTTCAGCTTCAGCCTGTTCCGGTTCCGGTTCAAATTTCACAACAACCGTCTCTGCGAACTTATCTCCAAGGCGTTGCTGTTTTTTACCAAGGAACCAGAGTAAATCAAACGGTTGGAGCAGACCTGCGAAACGGCGCAGAAAAGCATCTTTGAAAGTACACGGTTTGCCATCTTTCAAACGAAGTACTTGTAGGGATAACAACTTCTTTCCTATGCCCTGCCCTTTTCTGAAACCATCCATAAAAAACAGACCAAATATCCACAAAGCAATACTCAACAGGGAGTAAAAGGTAATGAATCCAATTCCAGCCGCCCAGAAACTTTCATGGAAAAACAGGAATGATACCAACGCGAGAAAAAATCCTAAAACTGATTGCGCTGCACCAATAAGCGCGACATCTATGAATAAGGCATATAGCCGTGTCAATCGAGATGCCAATTTAAATTTCTTTCCCGCAACTTCAATAAATTTCATCTTACAAAACCCCTGTTATATGTACGTACATATATATGTAGAGTCAGCAAAGGTGAAAAAGGATAGCAAAATAGCGTTTAGAAAAAGGTGCAAGGCACAAGAACCCTGCACCATAATACGACATTCGCTATAGTGTTGGCACTGTCACCGAGACTTCGCGTCCACCGGCATTCGAGGAATCGATAACGCCTTGGATAATAACGTTCGTGAGCATCACGCCATACGGATCAATCGGTGAAGGTTTCCCTTCACGGACAGCATCAATAAACGCTGAATCCTCTTCGTGAAACACACTTACCGATTCAAACTTCGTGAACTCTTGATCGAAAATTTCACCATCTTTATCGCCATAAACACGAACGCCTTCTTGGGGTCCGCGGACTTCGCCAATACCGAGACGCAACCCCGCTTTTTTACCGAGGAAGATGGTACCACCGAGCGAATCCATGTTCATGCACCAGCACGTCTTGAAAACCATACGCGCCCCGTTCTCAAAGACCACCCAACCGACACCAAAATCCTCAACTTCAGTCTCTTTAAGTGCGGGGTTCCATGTATTGTGCAGACTCAGATAGTTAGAGGTGATACCAGAGACCGCAACAGGTTTTGGGTGTCCCATCAGATAGAGCGCAGTGTCGAGCGCGTAAACGCCGATGTCTGCCGATGCACCTAAACCCGCTGTCGCCTTTCGGATAAAACTTCCACCGGGATTCCCGCGCCGCCGATCCGCAACCGTCTCAACGTAGTAGATATCGCCAAGTGTACCTGCGTCTACAATCTCTTTCGCTTTAATAACTTGTGGTGAATATCGGAGTTTTAAACCGACCATCAAAATCTTATCGTTTTCTTTTGCCGCACGCCACATTGACGCGGCAGCGTCCAACGTCGCCTCCATCGGCTTCTCACAGAAAACGTGTTTACCGGCGTTCAGCGCAGCGACCGTCGGTGCCGCATGCACACCAGTAGGGGTACAGACGTAAACCGCCTCAATCTCGTCCATTTTCAGCATTTCGTTGTAATCGGTGAATGTGCGTTTAATGCCCCATTTTTCTTTAGCACGTTCGAGGTTCGCAGGAACAAGGTCGGAAGCAGCGATAATTTCCGCACCTTTAATATCAGCAAGTGTGCCGCAGTGCGCCTGCGCAATACCACCCGCTCCAATCAAACCTAACTTAACTGTTCTCATTAAATTCTCCTCATTCTGTTTTGTATACTTTTGATTTTAATCATTTCTGCTTTGAAAGTCAAGAGATTTTTCTGATATGCAACGTATCAACAACCTCTTCTGGTAGGAGCGAGTTTTGCTCGCGATCCTTAACTGAAAACCGGCCTTGGTAGGAGCGAGTGTTTTTGCTGGGGTGTTTCTTGTGCTCTCGATAACTAATTGACACAATTCCGAACCTATGCTATATTTCAGACAGATTATTAACTTAAGCAGGGCTTACGCATGCAGCTCTTTCGTACCACAAACTGTTAGTTTGTGCTACAAAAACGCTGTGTTTTCCGAAAACTTTCATCGAACACAACGATTTACATCCAAAATTGCGTCCGTCCTATTAAGGAGGCAGTTGTGAAAGCGGCACAATTTTACGGTGGAAAAGATATAAGGGTTGAAGTCGTCCCCGACCCAACACCTGGAGAGGGACAAGTACTTGTCCAAGTAGAGGCGATAGGCATCTGCGGGAGTGACCTGCACGGATACCACCACCAACCGGAGAAACCGTTAGCCCCACGCATCGGTGGACACGAATTGGCAGGTTTCGTTATTGATACAGGCAAAGGCGTTACCGGCTATGAAAAGGGGGCCCGCGTAGCCGTCGAACCGATTATTCCCTGTAATAACTGCCCTGAATGCTATAACGGCTACTACAATATCTGCGGCAATTTACGACACGGCGGCGGCGGTTTCGCAGAGCTTATGGTCACACAGAGCACGAATGTGTATTCACTACCAGAAAACGTCTCTCTTGAGGGTGGCGTATTGGCAGAAGTCTACGCGGTGGCTGTCCATGCTGTCAACAGAGCGATGGTCTCGCCCGGAGATCGTGTCGCCATTATCGGAAGCGGTCCCGTCGGGTTGACGATCGCACAGGTGGCAGATGTCGCTGGAGCAACTTCTATCGCTATGTTAGGGAAACCGGACCCACCCTTACAGATTGCAAACGATGCTGTAGGAGCCGTACCTATCAATGTGGATAAGACGGATGCTGTAGCGGCAATCATGGACTGGAGCGACGGACGCGGAGCGGATGTCGTCTTTGAGGCGGTCGGCGGCACCGCAAATACGTTGGAACAGGCGACAGAAATCGCAGCGAAACGCGGACGCGTCTGTATGGTCGGTGGACATCGGACACCGCTCACCTTTTCAGAACGTTTCGCACGCAGTCGAGAACTCACTGTCATCTGGTCCTTCTGTTACGGGAGACGCGGCGGGAGAACAGAATTTCAGATCGCTATAGACTTACTCGCCGCTGGTAAACTTGATCCGAACCCACTCATCACACACCGATTCGACTTAGACGACATTAGCGAAGCATTCGCTGTCGCCGCAGGGCGCGACGAACACGGATCCGTCAAAGTTCTCGTGGTCCCCTAATAAGGACCGGACTAAGCAATATCTTGCAGGCGAGGTTTGCAACCGCGCCTGTGGCGTGCCGGAATAACTGGTTAAAAATCACACGCATAAGTTAGAACTAAGCAATATCTTGCAGGCGAGGTTTGTAACCTCGCTTGTGGTGTGCTAAAGCATTGATTAAAGGCCACACGGAAAAAACTAAAGAGGTAAAAATGGAGACTCTTAAAGTACTTATATTTCTCGGAACGGAAGGTATCTATCACGACCATACCGGAAATGGACAGTTCCTGACATCCATGCTGAACAACACTGATACCATTGAAGCCGATTTCTCGCAAGACTACAGTATCCTCGCAGACGGACTTGAAAAGTATGACACCGTACTTTTCTATACAGACGTTGGGGAACTCACGAAAGCACAAGAGACAGGCTTACTCGACTATATCCGAGCAGGTGGCGGGTTCTTCGGACTGCACACCGCCGCCGCTTCGTTCCGCGAGTCTGAAAACTACCACGGCATGCTCAACGGGTTCTTCAACGGGCACAGTCCGTATATGGACTTCACCGTTAATGTCAGCGACCCGAACCATCCCATCACAGAAGGGTTAGCCGATTTTCAAGCGACAGATGAACTCTACTACCTGAAGCACAACCCGGACGCATCGCACCACCTGATGCACGCCTATGACGAGACGAAAGACGAGACCCACGTCATGGCGTTTCACCATACTTACGGCGATGGCAGAGTCTTCTACTTCGCACTCGGACACGATATGGCTGTGCTTGAAAATCCAAGTTTTCAAACCGTTATCCGCCGCGGTGCCCTATGGGCAGGCAATCGACTTTAAAACAAAATGGGAAGTTGCTTGGGAGGTTATCATGTTAGTGAAGATACTGTTTGAAAAACTTGAGTATCGGAGGCTCGAAAGAGCGCGTTTAAAAGGTTTAGCTGAGGGTTTATCCGAAGCACAGAAAAAACATGCAGAATGGGTGAAATGGGCTAAAAACGGTCAGGATAAACCGCAACCCAAACCCCCAAAAGCCCCAGAGATGGATTAGTAGTCTGTCACATTTAAACTAATGGACGGTTCGTAGTAGGGCAATTCATTGCCCGTTCTTGACGTGTGATAATGCAGATCGCATTTGGGCGAGTACGCCGCAAAATCACACTACTATGAACAGGGTTTACCTTTCATTTTGATGTTGACAGATAGATGGTTTGTAGTAGATCAATTCATTAGGAGGAAACTCTATCCACCCATACATTATACCATCTCACGTGCCGGATAGTGTTGATCCCCCGGCGACACATCCGTTGGATCGTTTACCACGGCTGTCTCTGGTGGCACCATAATCTGGTTCTCGCTCACCGGATCATCGGTCTCTGATCGCCACTGTTCCAAACGCTCGCGCATCTCTGCCAAAACCTCCGCGTAATCGGGATCCGCAGCGAGATTATGCGCCTCCGACGCATCAAACACGACATCGTATAACCGCTCAGATTCAACAGGCTGATCCGCCCAACCGTGATCCAGCATAAAGGTTTTGCTGATGCTATCGTCGCAATTCGGCAGTGCCCATTTCTCAGCATCGTCATAACGTCGGATATATTTCCACCGCTGCGTCCGGACGGCGCGCTGCGGTTCATAACAGCAGTGATAGTTGACTTCTGCGAAAATAGCGTCGCGAACATCGTCCGCCTCGCCGCGAACCAACGGTAGAACGGAGGTGCCTTGCAACCACTCTGGGGCTTCAATACCTGCCAATTCACAGATCGTAGGGAACAGATCAACTTGGCTAACCAATCCGTCCACGACTTGCCCGCCACTAAAACCACCGGGCCCACGGACAATCAACATAACACCGATACCGTGATCGCTAAGATGGCATTTCATGCGTGGGAATGCGAGTCCGTGGTCAGTCGTACATATCACGAGCGTGTTTTCAGCGATCCCATTCTCTTCGAGTGCATCAAAAATCACACCCATCTTCTGATCGAGTGTCCGTGCTGAATCTATGTATTCCGCCATATCCTGTCGCGTTACAGGCGTATCGGGGAACGGTGCCGGTGGTTTCACATAGCGCGGATCCGTCTTCGGTTCGCCCTCTGGTTGTGGCGCGAATCCTTTCGCGCGGCGATGCGTCTCACCGAAACCGACATCTAAGAAAAACGGCGCGTCGTGGTTCTCGGCGATGAAGTTGCGTGCGCGCTCTTCCGCACCGGCGCGTCCGCTATCTTGCGCTAAGAGCCGTTGGTAGCCTGGCTCTTGAACATCTCGCACAACGTGCTGGAACCCAGCCAATGCCGTGACATACCCGTTACGGTTTAGCGTATGCGGTATGAGGTGGTCGGATACAGGCAGGCTCCAGCCGCGGTTCGCCAATCCGCCCATACCGCAGCTATGTGCCCACTGTCCGGTGAGGAGTGCAGCGCGCGACGGTGAACAGGTCGGGTTCGCACAAAACGCGTTTCGGAACACGACACCCTCTTCTGAAAGTTTTTGTATGTTCGGGGTCGGTATCGCGTGTCCGTAGGGTTGCACATACCGTCCCGTGTCGTGTGAATGAATATAGATTATATTTGGTTTTTTCATGTTTTTATATTCTCAATTTAAACACCTACGGTGTTAGACTTGGACGGAAAATGTTGATAACAGTTTCAACAACCTCATTGAACACGTCTGGTTTTAAAGTGCCGAGATATGCGACTATGAGTCCACGGTGGGCAGTGAACAACTTGCTGGGAAGCACATAACTTGCTAAACGCAACGAGCCAGTACTAAAAGAAGTGTCGGTTAGTGAGATAAACGGTGTCCTTATATGTGGATTGCTCGTAACTTGGCTGAGAATCCAATCGCCTCGTCCAGCATCCGCGAGGATTACCGCAGGTCTCAATTTTGTTTGTGATAAATCCGAAAATGGAAAGCGGATTAAGACGACTTGTCCGGGTCTAAATGCTGTAGGTGGGCCCATGCGGCATCTTCCTCTGGACGCAGCCAATGTTCAGCGAGCGCAGCTTCACTTAGCAAGGCAGTTTCAGGGACGTGGAGTTCCTCGCTGAAAATCGTTACGAATGCGCGTGCGGATTTTGGCAACTGAATCGGTTTGACTAATTTCACATTACCTTGTTCATCAATTGTAGCTTCAACAGTTTTTAACATGGATCACCTCATTTTCAATGTGTTCAAAGTGTGTCAAACAATAATGGTGAATGTGGTGGACAAAGACAACTAACATTATACAATCAATAGATTGAGTATACAATACGACTTTAAGAATGTCAACAACTTTTTACCTAACGACGCATTCCGCTGGGCATACCCGATTGAAATCGCCCAAAATCTATCTATTATGGGCAGAATGCCACTAACGTCGCGGTATAGGCGGGTTCGCTTTATAAATCTCCGTCAACAGATTCATGGCGTGCAGCGACTCTTCTTTGTTATATTGCGGACACTGATGTAATCCTGCAGCGAGGCAGCGGTGAATCGCTTCGGCTTGATACAAGAAACCGTGCTGATTTGGCGAGGCGTTTCGCATGCTCACTGTCCTCGGTAACGGATACTCGAAATAGTGTAACGGAGCAGGCGCGTTCTCTGTTCTGTACTGAGAAGGCACACCATTCGGTGGTGGTATCCGAATAGAGAGACGCGTCGGACAGTGGGCAGGACGCTCAAGCGTGATACGTCCCTTTGTCCCGACAATTTCTGTCACTTCTGGAAGTTCAGAGTTCCGCGGTGGAAAAGTCAGCACCGCGCACTTATCTTCACCAAATTCCACGATAGCACCTCGTGCATATCTGCCTGTCGCAACAATCGATGTCGGGACCGCATCCGCGCCAAAGCCGAGCGGGACCGCCTGGATCGTATAAATCGGATCAAAAAAATCGGACTGGACGAGGACGACTTCGCCAATCGTACCTGCTGCAATCTCAGTTCGAGCGTGTTCCACTGCCGGAAAAAAGCGGGTCCAAACACCATCCTGTAGCATTACGTCGTTTTCTTCGGCAGCAGCGTACATTTCCCGCGCTTCAGAAATATTCTCGGCGAACGGTTTTTCACACAAAACGTGTTTACCCGCTGCGATCGCGAGAAGCGTGTGTTCCTTATGCAATCTATTGATCGTACCAATATACACAATATCCACATCGTCGGCTGCCACCATTTCCCTATAATCGCCGTAGGCGGTCGTGACCCCATATTGTTTTGCAAATTCTTTTGCTCGGCCGATTTCGCGCGCTGCCACTGCGGTTACGGATGCACCTTCGCAGGCGTGTAGAGCCTCTACCCACATTCCTGAAATTCTACCCGCACCGAGGATACCCCACCGGAGCGGAAAAGCGACATCGGTCGCCTTTGTGAGACCGAGACGAAGGTCTAATGCTGTTGAAGGAGATATATGGTTTCTCATAAAAATTCACTTCCGTCAAAGCAGGTTAGGTTAATTAGGCATCAATTTTTATTCCCACGGCTCCAAGACAACTTTTCCGCAGTTATGTGTACACTGCAACCGCCACGCCTCCTGAATCTGGTGCATCGGGAAAGTGTGCGTGATAAATGTATCCAGCTGTGACCTCATTTGTGTAATCATCCGTATCATAGCCGGTGTGTCTATGAGGTTATAATGCCGCGTGCCGTGTAATGTTAAGCCGTGATTGATAAGAACTCCCCAGCTCTTAATTGCCACTTCACGAATTCCGCCGATCAAGGAGATATGTCCTTTCGGACGCGATGCATCAATCAATAATTGGACTGCTGCCGGAGCCGCTGAACACTCCACCCCTTTGTCCGTGCCTCTACCATCGGTCAAATCCAGAATCTGATTGAGAACATCTTCGTCTTCCGGATTAACGACTTCCGCTGCACCGAGTTTTCTCGCAAGGGCTGCACGGTATGGATGGCTTTCGACAGCGATAACGCGCGCACCTCTATACACCGCATTAATCACACCGCCGAGTCCAATAGGTCCCATTCCGGTGATAAGGACAGTATCAAGCGCGGTGACGTTCATTAACCGCATAGCATTAAACGTTGATCCAAGTCCACAGCACGCCATTCCAGCGTGATGATAGGAGAGTTCATCTGGAATAGGCACCAGCTGCCAGTCCTGTTTAAGGATGTACTGCGCATAAGTCGCCGTCACACCCGTCTGTTCGGGAATGTTCGGTGGCTTATGATCGTTCTGGCAGTGCGCATATTCACCCGCTAAGCAGAGGTAACACTTTCCACAAGGGTAGTGTGGCATCACGACAACGCGATCGCCTACCTTGACACTGCTCTCCTGCGCGATTTCCACCACTTCACCAGCCGCTTCGTGTCCGAAACTGTCGCTTTTACCTTCACTTTTGAAACTTTTGTATTCCGTACACATAGGGGCAGAATGAATTTTGACGACAGCGAATTTACCCGTAGCAACCGGGTCCGGTTTGTCAATTAAGCCTGCCCTTTCGAGTCCAAATTTTGCAACGACTTTCATCCAAATCTCCTCTGATAGATCAAAAGGGTAATCCGTGTTTGTGGAAACCGTTGGCAATAGCCAACACAACCAAGGCAATCATCGCCAAACCGAAAAGTCCGATAGCAACGTAAAGATCGAGGTTCCCTTGAAAGGCGAAACTCTTTTCTAAACGTTGGTTTCCGGATTGCTGAACCTTTTTTGCTAATACCTGTTTATCGTGAGCCGTCAGTTTCTGGACACCTGGAGATGCAAGGATTGACCGTTCGGCGAGAAATCTTTGAATCCGCCATGACCGCCACTTCCGCAGTAAGAATCGGCACAGAATGATGGCACCAGTGACTGCGAATAAAACCGTTGCTCCGATACACCAATCTGTCAAAGGGAGGTGCCAAGGTAGATGCTTATCGTCCATCGTTTTTTCCTTTCAACTGTGGCGTTAAAGATGTCATCGTGTGAAATTACCTATGAAAGACTAAGGTTCCTACGGTGGGGATAATCTGTTTACAAATGACGCTATGAAATTATAGCAAATTTCGAGATGTAAATCTAATTAAACCTGAGTACGTCTCACAAATGCGATTTTGTTGGATCTGAGCAAAATTTACTTGACGCTACCGAAATCTCGTGATAAATTAGTTTCCTAACTAAGTGTAGAGAGTCCTGGATTCAGGAGGCAGCAAGCTGCAAAAAAATAACATTATGCACCTATACAAATATGTTCTCATACTTCTTATATGCCTCCAAACCTCGCTCGCTATTTCAGCACCGCGATACCATCCTGAAGCAGCGCGACTGTACGATGTCGGGTTACGCGCACTCACGCACGGAGAACAGGAAAAAGCGCGAACCGCTTTAGAGAAGGCTGTTGAAATTGATGCCTCGTTAGCGGACGCACACTACGTTCTCGGGTTAATCTATAAAGGTGCCGAAGAATTCCACGCCGCGGCTGACGCGTTTCAACGGGCCACAATCGCCGATGCTAAATATATTGACGCACATTATGAATTGGGGGATGTGCTGTTGGTCTACTTAGCGGACCCCGCACGAGCAGTACAAGCCCTAAAAAAAGCAGTCATAATGGATACCGACCATGCTCGGGCGCGAATCCAGTTAGGGGTCGCCTATTTCCGTGAAAACCTAACGGAAGCTGCCATCACTGAACTCCAACATGCCATTAAACTCGACCCGATTTCACGGGTGGCGTATTACACGCTCGGGGCCGCGTATCTCCAAAAGGAGGCATGGCAATCTGCTATTAAGACTTTTAAAACATTGATTGAAATGGATCCGTACCATGTGAAGGCACATTTTAGCTTAGGGACCGCCTATCGCCGCAGTGGGGAAATAGGAATGGCACAGAAGAGTTTACAACGTTTTGAAGCACTGTCTATTGAGGAAGAGCAGTTGACACATCTCAAGCGGTTTGTTCAACAGAACGCCGATGATCCTGAAGCGTGGTACCGACTCGGCAGGATCCAACTCAGACGGCAGCTATGGAACGATGCGACGCAATCTTTAGAACGTTATGTCACGCTTGCGCCACAAGAAACGCGCGGCTATGAAGCACTCGGTTATATTCACTTCCAACAGCAAAACTATCCACAAGCAAAAATGATGTACGAAAAAGTGATTGCGCATAAACCGAATATCGCAACTTATCGTAATAGCCTCGGCGGTGTTTATCTGATGTTAGAAGCGTATACGGAGGCGATCGCACAGTATCAGACCGCTATCCGATTAAAGCCGTCCGAACCGCGCTTCTATCTAAACCTTTCTAAGGCGTATGAGCTCGCAGGGGAACACACAGAAGCCTCGAAAATTTATCAAGAATATGAACGTCTTATATCAAAATCCAAATAAGAACAAAACAGTTATGTGGACAAGGACTCGTGCCTATTTGTTTACAAAGCTCCTAATCCTCCTTTCCACAATTGCCGGATTTTTGCCTTATACGTTTGCTGAAACCGATCTTTGTCTTGTCCCCGCTGGCACGTTTATAATGGGAAGTGATGACGAGCTCCCGAACGAAGCACCCATGCATGAAATCCATCTTGATGCCTACTATATCGGTAAGACCGAAGTGACGAACGCCGAATATTATCCGTTTTGGCTTGAAACTGGGGGCACAGAGAGTGAACATACCCCTATCAGTTATGGCGAGACGTTCGGCACCTGGCCCGAGATTGCTAAAACGAAGCCGGATTACCCCGTCGTTGGGGTCTCATGGGATTCTGCTGTTGCCTATGCAGCGTGGCGCGGCATGCGCTTACCGACTGAAGCCGAATGGGAAAAAGCCGCACGTGGAACTGAGGCGAAGCGGTGGCCCTGGGGGGATACCTTCACGCAACCTATTAAAGGTACAACACGCCACGCAAACGTTTGGAAACAGTCAGGATCGAATTTACAATCGGTCGGAACATATCCAACAGGGTTGAGTCCGTACGGCATGTATGACATGGCGGGTAACGTCTGGGAATGGGTTGCTGACTGGTATTCCCACACCTACTATCGCCGGAGTTCCGATCGAAACCCCAAAGGACCAGCAGTTGGAAGTCGGCGTGTTGTCAAAGGCGGTTCATGGTTGAACCCAGAAATGTTCGCTCGGTGTTCCACTCGGATTGGGCAATACCCCACAATCGGCACCAGCTTCATCGGATTTCGTCTCGCTAAGGACGCAGCACCGGCGTATGAAAAATAAAATAAGACTGCCTCTGATTGTATCCCTTATTTATCTTTTGCCTCTATTTCCGGTCGCAGCGATTCAGTTCGTTGATGTAACCGAAGAGGCAGGCATCAACTTTCGGCATATTAGCGGGGCTGAAGGCGCATTCCACATCCCTGAAACCCTCGGTGCCGGCGGCGCATTCTTTGACGCTGATAACGATGGATACCTCGATATCTATCTCGTTAACAGCGGTTACTGGGATACGTCCCCATCCGCAAAACAGGCAACAAGTGCACTCTATCGGAACAATCGTGATGGCACCTTTACCGACATCACTGCGACTGCGAAAGTCGGAAACCGAGGCAACTATGGACAAGGCGCGACATGCGCAGATTTCGATAACGATGGCAACGTTGATCTGTATGTAACCAATTTCGGAACCAATGTCCTCTATCGGAACAACGGCGATGGTACCTTTACAGATGTCACAAAGCCTGCAGGGGTCGGGGATCCCGGATGGAGCAGTAGTGCCTGCTTCCTTGATTACAATTTAGATGGATACGTTGACCTATTTGTTGTCAATTATCTCGTCTATTCGGTTGATGTCCCATATCCACCGTGTGGTGAAGACGGAATTCACACCTATTGCCATCCATCCCTATTTGAAGGCGCACCAGACCGGCTCTATCGCAACAACGGTAATGGCACCTTTACAGATGTCAGTCAAGAAGCTGGTGTTGGCGACATCGGCGGTCCATTTCACGGGAAGGGATTAGGGGTCGTTTCAGCGGACTTCAACAACGACGGCACACCCGATCTTTACGTCGCAAACGACGACACTCGAAACGATTTCTTCTATAATAACGGCGATGGAACGTTCAGTGAGATCTCGCTCCTCGCCGGATGTGCCTATAGTTTCAACGGTGTGGCGCAAGCTGGTATGGGCGTTACTACCGGCGATTACAACGGCGATGGGTGGTTCGATATTTTTGTGACCAACCTCTCTTATGAGACGAATGCACTCTATCGCAACAACGGCGACGGCACCTTCACGGATGTCATCTATGAAGCGCGTCTCGGTAAAGAGAGTTTTCTGTTCGTCGGGTTCGGTACACGCTTCTTTGATGCTGATAATGATGGATGGCAAGATATTTTTATTGCCAATGGACATATTCTTGATAACATTGAGGATACGCACGATGTTTTGACATATCGCCAACCCGATCAACTGTTTCGTAATAAGGGAGACGGCACGTTTCAGGAGGACTCGGAAAGTGCAGGCATCTACTTTCAACGTGCTGCAGTGAGTCGTGGCGCGTTCTTTGGGGATTATGATAACGACGGCGACGTTGATATGCTCGTCACGCAGTCTAACGGTCCCGCGACTTTATTGGAAAATTGGGAAATGCAAAGCAACTCGGTGTCGATTAAAACCGTCGGCGTTATCAGCAATCGAGACGGTATAGGCACGCGTATCACTCTGACAGCGGGTGGACGTACACAGATACAGGAAGTCAACCCCGGTGGGAGTTACCTGTCCAGTCATGACCCGCGATCCCATTTTGGATTGGGAGCCAACACCGCTATTGATAGACTTGAGGTGCGATGGCAGAGCGGTGTTGTGCAAATCCGTGAAAACCTCTCCGCAAATCAAGAACATGTTATCTCTGAGTTCTCAGAGACACCAGCGGATAGACTCTTCAAAGCTGTGTGGACGGGTGATGTTTCAACCCTTCGGAACATGAATATAGATGTAAATCTAAAAGATGCGGTGGGACGGACACCATTACACATAGCAGCCGAAAAAGCGGACATCCGTACCCTGATGTTTCTCATCGAAAATGGTGCCAATGTGAACATAACGGATGCCAACGGCAATACACCGCTGATTTTCATTATCAATAAGACACGGAATCTGGAGACAACCAAACACTTAATTGAAAAAGGGGCAGCAGTAAACACCCAAAACCAGACCGGTGAAACGGCGTTGATGTATGCGGCATGGCGCGGATATACGGATATCGTAGAGCTTCTTCTCGAAAACCGCGCCGATGCTACCTTGAAAAACGGACACGGTGAAACAGCGTTAACACTCGCAGAATCAAAGGGGCACTCGGAAATTGTAAAGATGCTCAAAGCATCAAACGAAATATTGAGAAAACAGTAGGAGTTCCACATGCCTTTGACCCGCGGTGTCACCCTAAAATCAGTTACATTAGCACTTATCCTTATCCCGATCAACTGCTATTGGATTATGTACACCGAAATGGTCTGGTGGGGACTCTTTCCGACGACGATGTCGCTCTTTTTCAATGCAGTCTTCTTTCTCTTTGTTATTACACTCCTCAACTTGCTCCTACGACAGGTGAAACGGCAATGGGCGTTGACACACGGTGAGTTGCTCGTTATCTACGTCATGCTTTGTATGGCGAGTGCTGTCGCATCACATGATCACACACAAGTCCTTATCCCAATGATCGGACACGTCTTCTGGTTTGATACGCCTGAGAACGAATGGCGCGAACTGCTCCACCGATACATGCCGACATGGGCAACAGTCGAAGATAAAGGCGTTTTGGAGGGGTTTTACGAAGGGCAATCCACGCTTTATGATATACAGGTTTTGAAGACATGGTTAGGGCCGACGTTGTGGTGGACGAGCTTTATTCTTGCACTCCTCTTTGTGATGCTATGTATTAACGTTGTCCTACGGAAACAGTGGACAGAGCGCGAGAAACTCGCCTATCCGATCATCCAACTCCCTTTAGAAATGACGCGCGACAGCGGTGCTAACTTCTTCCGAGGTAGAGCATTTTGGACGGCATTTATCCTCGTTTCAATCCTGAACCTTATCAACGGATTTAGTTACCTCTTCCCGACGATCCCTATTGTCGGGGTTCGATTTCGGAATATCAGCCAATTTTTCACCGAAAAACCGTGGAACGCCATCGGTTGGACACCGTTCTCTATCTATCCGTTTGTGATTGGTCTCGGATTCTTTATGCCGCTGGATTTGTCGTTTTCTTGTTGGTTCTTTTACCTGTTCCGCAAAATGCAACGCGTCGGCGGCGCAATTGTCGGAGTTCGTGGACTCCCCGGCTTTCCTTATGACCGACAGCAGTCTTTAGGTGCCTATCTTGGGCTTGCGATTTTCGCTGTATGGGCAAGCCGTAAATATCTCGCTGAAGTCTTTAAACAGGTCACTACCGGACGTTCCAGGCTTGATGAATCGGTCGAGCCAATGCGATACCGTACGGCTATCATCGGTATTATAATCGGATGTATCTATCTCGTAGCGTTTTCTGTGAAGATAGGTATCAGCATTTCACTCGGTATCGCCTTTTTTGTCTTGTATTTCGCATTGTCGACCGGAATTACACGTATGCGCGTCGAATCCGGTGCGCCAGCGCATGATCTACATTTCATGGGACCAGATTACGCGTTGCCGACGATCTTGGGTTCGCGTCGTATGGGCGGCTCTAACCTAACGGCGCTCTCTTTCCTGTTCTTTTTCAATCGGGCACACCGCAGTCATCCGATGCCACATCAACTTGAAGGCTTCCAACTCGCTTCACGGGCACGGTTTAATCCGAAACCACTCGTTTGGGTAATGCTTTTAGCAGTGATTGTCGGTTCTATCGGCTCTTTCTGGGCATATTTGCATGATGTGTATCAGTTCGGATCTGCTGGAAGTTTTGCGCGCCACCCTTTCAATCGGCTCCAACAGCAACTCAACTTCCCGACAGGCACAAACATCCCCGAAGTAACATTTATGGGAATCGGGATGGGATTCACGTTTCTCCTGATGTTTCTACGGATGCGTTTCTTCTGGTGGCCCTTCCACGCTGTCGGCTACGCTGTTTCCGGCGCAGCCGATTGGTGTATGAACTGGCTCTGGATCTCACTCGTGATTAGCACTGTCGCAAAATGGTTGATCATTAAACACGGTGGATTACAACTGCATCGCAAGGCAGCACCATTCTTCCTCGGTTTGATCCTCGGTGAATTCGTTGCGGGCAGTTTATGGAGTTTCTACGGCATGGCGACAGAAACCCGAATCTTCCCATTTAAAGATTGGTAAATCCACTTCAACAACTTTTGCCTCGAAAAAATTAACCATACCCCAATATTGCCTAATTTACAACTAATAATAATGAAACCCATTATCAAATTTGTTTTTCCAAAGTAATGATATTTCGCATAAAACCCACGTAATACGTTGGTTTGATGGCTGTAAATCTCGAAAATACAACAATAGGGATTTAGGAATCAGTTTGATCTTTCGAGGATGGACACATCTAATAATTTCGGCAGCATTGACACCAGAAAGGGCGTTGTCGCTTCTTTACAATCCAGACCTGGCACTCGGAAGGTATTAACGAAAAGATAAATTATTGAACGGAAATCGGCGCATCTTTGACTGTGATTCAATTGTCATCGTCTCAATTATTGCCTTGCTAAATTGAACGTGAGTTTGAGAATAGAATTGAAGCGTCCCGTAGGTTGGGTTGAACGGAGACCTACTAAAAAATCGCATACAACACGGAGCTTTCAACGGAGCAGAGACACCTGAAATCACCAAAAACCGAGTGAAACCCAACGCATTGTGAGACCGACACCGTTTCGGATGTTGGATTTCGCTAAATCTACCTCACCAAATGCCTCTTCTGGTAGGAGCGAGTGTTTTTGCTGGGGTGTTTCTTATGCTCGCGATCTTTTTACTTTGGCGTGACACAGCACTAAAGACAAGATTAGATAAAAGCGGATATGAATAGGCAAAAAAAATGGCGAGGTCGGAAAACCTCGCCAGCAATACGTCAAAAACCACGCTCTTAAGAGAGATCTCGCAAACTGCCGGTACTATCGCCTAATTTCGACAAATCGACATCCATGCGGTTCAGCATTGACAACCAGAGATTGTTGAGCGGTGTCTCCTTCGGATAACGGATATGACGACCCGTTTTGAGTGTGCCACAACCAGAACCCGCGAGCAGAATCGGGAGATCGTGATGGCTATGTCGGTTACCATCCGCGTTTCCACTGCCGTACACAATCATGGAATGGTCTAACAACGATCCATCGCCTTCAGGGATTGCGTTCATTTTTTCCAAGAAGTATGCCAACTGTTGCGTATGGTAGATATCGATCTTACGGATTTTTTCTATTTTTTCTTCGTCACCCTGGTGATGCGATAGATAGTGATGCCCATCAGGGACATCGACAGCCGGATACGACTTATTGCTCCCTTCATTGGCTAACGTAAACGTCACCACACGGGTCACATCTGTCTGGAAGGCAAGGACAATCAGGTCCATCATGAGTCGGACGTGCTCTTGGAAGTCTTTAGGAATTTCTTCTGGGGCGATGTAATCGGGTCTTTCGAGTGCTGGAAACTTTTCGGCTGCGTCAATTCGCAGTTCGATGTCACGGATAGCAGAGAAATACTCATCGAGTTTACGCACATCGTTTCCGCTAACTTGACGGATGAGGTCCTTTGAGTCCTGCATCACGAAGTCGAGGATACTTTTTCGCTGCTGATCGCGTTCGACGCGTTCGGCATCCGGCATGGTTGAGAACAGGCGTTCAAAGGCGAGTTTCGGATTAACCTCTTTCGGGAGCGGCTGCGTCGCGGAACGCCACGACATCGTTGAGGAGTAAACGCAGCTATAACCGGAGTCGCAATTCCCCGATCTGTACCCGGGATCGATGCCGAGTTCCAACGACGGGAGGCGCGTCTGTTTCCCGATATGTGATGCTGCGGCTTGGTCAACGGAGATTCCGGCGTGAATATCGGATCCATCTGTTTTACGGGGTTGTGCGCCTGTCAGGAAGGCTGCCATCGCTCGCGCATGGTCACCACCACCATCACCATTGGCGCGTGCCTTGTCTGCTGTTAAACCGCTGAGTACCAGCGTTTTATCTTTCACATTCGCTAACGGTTTCAGGATCTCTGTGAGTTCGTAATCAGTTCCTACCTGTGTCGGAGTCCAATCCTCCATAATCTTCCCATTAGGTACATAAAGGAACGCCATCCGATTCGGAGCTGTCTGTGTTGCCATCGCAGGTGCAGCTGCCCACGAGGTAACGGGTCCCATCGCTTCCAACCACGGTAACGCGATACTGACACCCAAACCACGTAGAAATGTTCGACGTGAGAGCTGTTTTGATGTGTTCATAATTCTTCCTTCTGCCTAACGGCAGAACTTCGGCTTCATCGCGACAGTCTCTATTTTCAAAGGTCAATGTTTTGCTGTCGCTCCACCTGTAGACTTTTATTCCGTACCGAGACGGTTGTGTCGGTTTCATGCGGAGTTAAGCCTACTCGCTAAAAAGCGAAACTAAAATCATGTATTATAATCATAATATATTTTTTTTGTAATGTCAAATTTATTCGTAATTAGGACTTACGCATGCTTCAATTTGTAGCATAGACTGTTCGTCTGTGCCCCGAAGATGATGCCGTTTTTTATAGGGATCTCCGTCTCACAACACGTGCTATGATCAAAATTAAAACATCGATGCGCCTTGTGCTTCAACATAAACTGAGTAAAGAGATTGGCTGCCTGTCATAAAGAGTCTGTTCCGTTTCACACCGCCGAAGCAGATGTTGGAACAGATTTCGGGCAGATGAATCTTACCGATAAGTGTTCTGTCCGGCGCGAAGATATGCACGCCATCGTAGCCTTCACCGACCCAGCCAGTCCCTGTCCAGACATTGCCATCGGTGTCGCATCGCATACCATCAGCGGCACCGGGTGCCATCTCAGCGAATACCTGCTTGTTAGCCAGTCGCTCACCATCTATAACGTCGTAAACGACGATGTTTTTCGCTGGTCCTGTATCGGCAATATAAAGTTTATTGTAGTCAGGCGAGAAGCAGATGCCGTTAGGTTTTTCGAGGGCATCTGTCACGACGGTTGCTTTACCGGTGTCTGGATTGAGACGATAAACAGATGTTGGCAATTCAAACGGTGCTTTATGCCCTTCGTAATTGAACATGATGCCGTATCCGGGATCCGTAAACCAGATATGTTCGTCAGGATGGACGACCACATCGTTAGGGGCGTTGAACCGTTTTCCTTCAAAGTTGTCAATCAAAACGGTGATCGTTCCGTCGTATTCGGTGCGTGTGACGCGCCGGGTGCCGTGTTCGCAACTGACGAGTCTACCTTGCCGATCGCGTGTATGACCGTTAGTATGGTTAGAAGGTTTACGATAAACGCTGACATTACCGGTAGCTTCCTGCCATTTCAGGATACGGTTATTCGGAATATCGCTCCAGAGGAGGTATCCGCCATCACCGAACCAGACAGGACCCTCTGACCAGCGCGCGCCAGTCCAGAGCCGTTCCACAACGGCGTTCCCGATTTTATATCGTGCAAAACGCGGGTCGATAACTTCAACCGCTGGATCGGGATAGCGGGTGATGGGTCCCTCTTTTGAAGGAATATCTGCCAAAGCCGTCAGCGGATTTAGCATTGGCAAAGCAACGCTTACCCCCAGACCGCGTAAGAATGTTCGACGTGAAAGTTGTTTTGATGTGTTCATAAGCATTTTCCATTATTGTGACAGAAAGGTTGAGACTCGCTGCCTTGAGCGTTTGCTGCATCTTTGACTGCAAGCAGAAACGCCTCAATGTTACCATCTTCCTCGTATTCCTCAAGTGCTACGACAAGATATTCCTTCGCATACGCCGAATCTGCCAATCGCTTCTTGAGACCCGCTTCGTAATTCCTATATTTTCTCATTTGGTAGATCCGTATATCCATAAAATAATTATACACCTAAAGCAAAAAATTCTCAAAGGTATTGCTTAACGCGGATCCCTATTTTCAGTAGCAACTTCAAGATTCCGATCTACGACCTCGCTTGGTGTAACGGGATGATCCGCATTCGCACGATGTGGGCTACAACTTGTGTCGCTTAGCAATTCAATCGATAGTCGACACCCAAGTGTCCGGAGAATGGTGCTGAACATATCGAGTCGTGGTGCTGCTTTACTGGTGAGCATGTCTGATAGTATCTGTGGCTCAATATTGATTTTCTCAGCAAGTTTGGAGACTCCGCCTTGTGCTTCTACAACGGTACGGATCTCACTGAGAAAAAATGAGGTATCGCCGTCCACTTGGTATTCTTCCAATGTCCCTTGAAGATAGTCAATTGCGTCATCCTTGTCAGAAAGTTGTTCCATTAGTATTTCGTGCCATGTCCTGTACTTTTTCATGGGTGTACTTCCTTATATTCCGACCAGGACGTTTTGCTAATATGTGTCCTTACATCCGGTTAGACAGCGCATAACGGTTGCCATATGTAAGCATAATCCGATCATGAATAAATTCATATTTCTCAGGGCAACAGGAGCGGAGTTGATCAGGATATACGAAATAATATCCGATACTTTCCGCCATATCCTCATTCGGATTCTCTGTATAAGCGTAATCTGTTACAAACGCTGAGCGTTCTTTCGTCGTTGACCAACCGGATTCGCTGGTTGAATCCTGATACCATCCGCCAAGTCGCATCCAATCCCTTTTGAGTTGGTCATTAAAAATGTATGCCCATAAAAAATGGGACTTTTCGTGGGCAATTATCTTACGTGTGTCATCGTGGTGAAAGCGACCGAGATGACCACGATGATCGCGATTGCGAAGAAAAATAGATTCTGCAAACGCTATATAACCCGGCGCTGCACTTCGCATCCAAGCTTTGCTTATTCCTTTGTTGTCAGTATCGATTCTACGGACTATATATTGTAATTGTGGTGTTTTACGTAATGCTTTCGGAAATGCTTCGAGGACAGAGATAATAAGCATCAGATCTTCATTTTCAAAATCCGAATAGTGTTCTGCTGTTTCGTTTGTCGTGCCTTCGGTTAATGAAGCGTAGGACGGAACATCTACACGAATGCCGTATCTTTCTCTCAATATCAATTTGATTAGGGGTCTATTTGTCCCACTTTCCGTGATAAATTGAACCACAGCAAAGTATAGGGCCTTGCTCCGTGACAAGACCTCTTGAGCGTCTTCAACTGGTAAAATATTTCTACTTATCGTAACGGATTTTAACTTGTCCTTCGTTTCAATCTTAATACCGTTTTCTAACGCATCAGCGCTTAGATGCCATGTAGAAAAGTTCAGATTCAGACCTAACGGCATCGATTCAAAGACCTTTAAAAGCGCGTGGGCATCTTTCGTTGTCCATGCAGCATCCAAGTAAACAGAATACTTTTCCTCCAACGCCAAGTGGAAAGCGTATTTTTTCTCCAATTGTGAAGTGGGATTTTTATTTTCTGTAGTATACTGAGATATATAACAACTCGGTTGTAGAATTATGATAGCAAGAAGAACGAAATTGCTGATAATTCGCGTCATTTTGTTATGCCACGCTGGCCCGAATCTGAAGAACCGCGGCGCAGACGGAACGGATCGCTTTTAACAATTTCAGCGATTAGTACGGAGCTCCGATAACCCTCGGCTTCAAGCTGCGCAACGATTCGGTCAACGGTTGGACGGTCATAATATTCCAAGCCTCTACCTAAAGCGTAGGTCAACATCTTCTCCGTCAGACAGCGCACAAATTCCTCTTTCCTGTCTTTAAGTATCTGTTTCAGGTCCCCTATCCCTTGAAAAGTTGTGCCATCTGGAAGTTCTGCAGTTGTATCAATTTCCAATCCACCATCTTTTTTCCGAAATGCACCGATAGCGTTATAGTTTTCGAGCGCGAATCCGATCGGGTCCATTTTCGCGTGACAGTTAGCACAAGCGGGGTCTTCTCGGTGCTGTTCGAGCAGTTCTCGTAAACTTGTCCCTGTAGCCGCTGCCTTATCTTCTTCCAATTCCGGAACATCCGGCGGTGGCGGCGGTGGTGGTGTCCCGAGTATCTGCTCCAGAACCCAGCGTCCGCGTTTGACTGGCGAGGTACGGGTCGGGTTAGATGTCACTGTTAACACGCTGGCGTGCGTAAGTATACCGCCGCGTGAAGTGCCTTGCAACGCAACGCGCCGAAACGCACTGCCCTTAATCGGTTCGCCACCCGGTACAGTTTTCTCTTGATACTTCCAGTTTCCGTTGGTGTCAGCAATGCCGTAGTGATTCGCCAATTCCTGATTGAGGAACGTGTAGTCTGCGTCAAGTAAATCAATGACGCTCCGATCCTCACGGAAGATGGATTCAAGAAAGAGTTCTGTCTCCTTTAGCATCGCGGCTAACCACCTACGACGGAAGTGCGGAAATCGTTCACGATCAGGCGTAACTGTTGCCAACCGTTGAATTTGTAGCCATTGCGTGCCAAAATCACGTGCGAATTCTGCCGCTTTCGGGTCTGCCAACATCCGTTTAACTTCTGCTTCAAGATTCGCAGTCAACTCGTTTTGTGCTGCGAGTTCAAAGAGTTCATCGTCCGGCATACTCCGCCACAAGAAGTAGGAGAGCCGCGATGCGAGTTGAAACTCGTCAATCGCGTACGGCTCTGGCCCTTGCGGACGGTCATCTAACTCCAATCGGAATAGGAACTTAGGTGAGCAGAGAATAACCTTGATCGCTTGCTGGATTGCCGCTTCCCATTTCATATCATCGGCTTGAACAGATGCCACGAACTGTACGAGTTGTTCCACTTCAGTTTCAGTCGGCGGACGGCGATAGCCATCGCGAAGCAAGCGAGTCAAGACTTCACGCGTCTGTTCTACTTGCGGGATGTCCGGTGTGCATGCCAAAATTTTGAGTTGCGAATCGGGACGAGTATCTAACGGACCTTCCGCCCAGAGCGTCCGAATCTGTAGTTTCGCCGACGGATCGCCTTCCGCAGGTTTAACCATCGCAATTCCGGCTTTTTCAATGTTCGGAATGCCGGTAACATGCACCTTAACCGTCTGAGTCTTTTTCGGATCGCGCGAGGTAATCTCAAAAGTCTCTAAAATCTTGATACTGTTATCCGCTGCTGGGTCCACACCGACCAATCGTGCGAGTTCTTCTGGCGGAGATACCTCTTCCAACGCTTCACCTTGAATAAATAACGCGATTTCAACTGGTGGTTGACTGTCATCTTCAGCGGCAGCGGTTTTATCATCAGTCTCAGTCGCTGCGGCTTTGATTTCAGCCTCCGTGTGGGAGGTTTCATCCTCAGGTTCAATGTAAAGCGTCGCGCGATAGATGATCTCTTCCTCCGGGAACATCTTGAAAAAGGCCGCACCTGTCGTAAAGGGACCAGATTTCCACGCCTCTGTCGCCGTTGGGTCGAGGAGCCGGAAGCGCGTATCAGGGACATCATCGTGGCGTGGGTCGAGACGGGACCCTCTTTGGTAGCGTTTTGAGGGCGGTGGCGGTTCGACTAAAATGACGCGCATCGCGATGGCTTCCGCCGCCTCAAGGTAGCGTTCCATCAAGAGCGGCGACATCGTTAGCACATCACCGATGTTATCAAATCCGTGTCCGACATCGTCCGCCGGAAAGTTTTCGGTAGGATCGAAATCGACACCGAGCATATCTCGGACAGTATTTTTGTATTCAACTCTATTGAGTCGGCGCACCGTGATACGCCCAGGGTCCGGTTTAGCCGTGCGATCAGCGTGTTCAAAAATCGCTTCGATATGTGCAACAAACGCCTCTGATACTTCTAAAGTCGGTTGAATGTCGCTCTCGGAGGGCGGCATATAACCCGTTGCGACCATATCTAAGACACGGTCCCATATATCACGGTTCTCAATCAAGGAACGGTCATCTGAAAAGACATCAAGGGAGATTTCAGCGGCAGGTTGATCGCCAGTGTGACAACTAAAGCAGTATTTTTCCATGAAGGGGAGTCCCTCTTGTGCAAATTGAGAGGTCTCCTCTTCACCGGGATTAGCAGTAACGGCAACGAGCACGAATACCAACGTTAAACAGAGGCATCGTGGGATATAATTAAGCGAAATCATCGGTAAACTCCACCAAGCTGCAGAATTGGGTGTATGTGTTTATTGGTGATTGCTGTGTATAATAAATAGTACCACAACTTTTTAGATAAAGTCAAGGAAATAATGAAGAGCACTTGATGTGCTTGACAAAATTTGCTTTTTTATACCGGGTTTGCTAAAATGGTAGCACTCTCAAATCGTGATAGGGGGTCTATAGCCATGAATCAACACGAACAGGAAGTAATCATCAACGCAACAGCATTGCAAAACGTCTGTAGCCAACTCTACCAGAAAGTCGGTGTTGCACAATCCGATGCAGATACCATCGCTGAAATGCAGGTCCTGATGGACTTACGTGGGGTTCACTCACACGCGACACGTGCCGTGCCGGGTTATGTCCGAGGCGTTATCAGTGGAAGTATCAATCCGAATCCGAACCTTCAAACACTTGAGGATAACCCCGCCTCTGTCTTGTTAGATGGCGACCGCGGGTTAGGACATCTCGTCGGTATCCGAGCAATGAATATCGCTATTGAAAAGGCGAAGTCCGTTTCGATAGGTGTGGCAATTGTTCGGAATAGCAATCACTTTGGAGCTGCCTCAAGCCATGCGATACGCGCGATTCCACACGATATGATCGGTTTCGCAACGACCAACGGACTCGGTGTGAACGTCGCTGTCCACGGTGCCAGAAGCACTTCGATCGGCAATAACGCGTTCTCCTTTGCGATCCCTGCGGGTGAAGAACCGCCGATTGTGTTAGATATGGCGTGCGGTGCCGCTGCTGCTGGACGGATTGGGACTGCAAGATTATACCAACAGAAAATCCCGTTGGGATGGGCACTCGACGCAGATGGCAACGAAACCGATGATCCGACGAAAGTCGCCGCTATCCTACCCGCCGCAGGCCCGAAAGGTTCTGCCTTAGCAATTGTAATGGATATCTTATGCGGTCCGTTAAGCGGTGGATTGATGGGTATCAACAAACGGTTTCAGCCTGGAGACGCTCCCCTTGAAAAGCGCGTATCGGCGCACTTTTTCTTTGCGATTAATATTGCCAGTTTTACCGACGTTGCAGAATTCAAAGCGGAAATTGACCGTCAGATTCAGATGACGCGTCAGGCGACACCCCGCAGTGGCTTTGACCGTGTCACCTTACCCGGTGAGATTGAATGGGAGTTGACGCAAGAACGTCTCGCAAACGGGATTCCGCTACACAAGCAGCCCGTGCAAGAAATTGAGAAACTCGCCGACGAGTTAGATGTGGAAATCCCATGGAACCGACAGTAAAATCTAAAATAAGTTTACAGTTCGTCAGGGACCAAACCACTCTCACTGCAGGCGAGGATTGTATCCTCGCCATTTTGTGAGTATCCAAGTAATTGTGGGTTTTACTATATCTTAAATCCGATTGCCAACGCCACGTGGAGAAACGCGATGCCGACACATAATATCAAACCGACACATAAACCCATCAAAAACTACTATGCAGAACTCGAAGCATACACGAAAATCGGCGCGAAGCACGAAGGTGCAGTCCGAACCGCATTCCAAACGCTCCTCCAACACTATTGCCGACAAGCAGACCTCATCCTTGTTTGTGAAAAGACACGCTACACAAAAGCGAACAGACGCATCCAGTTAGATGGCGAAGTCGTTGATGCTTTCGACTTGCCACACGGACACTGGGAAGCAAAGGATACGCAGGACGATCTCCCGACCGAAGCGCAGCGGAAATCGGAAGCAGGATATCCGTTTAAAAATATCATTATTCAATCGCCGAACCGCGCCCTCCTCTATCAGAACGAGCACCTCCGCCTTGATTGTGATCTGACGGATCCAAAGAATCTTATCGATCTGTTGAACACCTTCTTTGCCTATGAAGAAGAAAACATCGTCGATTGGTATGCCGCGGTGGAAGAATTTCGGGAGAAGGTGCCAGTACTCGGACGTGGTGTCGCGAAGCGTGTTGAGACCGAGATGCAGGATAACCCGTCTTTTCGACAAGCATTTGCGAATTTTCATCAGCAGTGCCGAGCCGCTATTGACCCAAACCTCACTGAGGCACAAGTGGAGGAGATGCTGATTCAACATCTCCTCACCGAGCGGATTTTCCGCACAGTTTTTGATAATCCCGATTTTACCAATAGAAACATCGTCGCCCAAGAAATTGAGAAGGTAATCCACGTCCTTACGCAGCGTTCCCCAAGCCGTTCCGAGTTCCTGCGTCCCCTAAATCCTTTCTACATTGCAATTGAGAAAACCGCTGCGACTATCACCGATTTCTCACAGAAACAGTCGTTCTTGAATACTGTCTATGAACAGTTTTTTCAAGGTTTTTCGGTGAAGGTTGCCGACACGCACGGTATCGTCTATACACCACAGCCGATCGTAGATTTCATGGTGAAAAGCGTTGAACACGTTCTTAAAACCGAGTTCGGACGGTCACTCTCCGATATGGGAGTTCACATTATCGATCCCTTCGTCGGCACCGGCAACTTTATCGTACGCCTCATGCAAGAAATTCAAGGCAGACGACTGCCACAAAAATACCGAGAGGAGCTCCACTGCAACGAGGTGATGCTGCTCCCCTATTACATTGCAAGCCTAAACATTGAACACGCCTATTTTGAGAAAACAGGCGATTATGAGCCATTTCCACATATCTGTTTCGTAGATACGTTTGATACGGTAGATTTGATGGACGCGCCCCACCAGACAGGACAGTTTTCCTTTTTTACACCGGAGAATACACTTCGGGTTGAGGAGCAGAGAGGGACCCCAATGTTCGTCGTTATCGGCAATCCGCCTTACAACGCTGGGCAGAAAAACGAGAACGATAACAACAGGAATCGGCGACATGTAGCGGTTGACACGCGGGTGCGGAACACGTATGCAGCCGACTCCAGGGCACAACTGAAAAATTCACTTTATGATCCGTACGTCAAAGCGATTCGCTGGGCAACAGATAAGTTGGGAGAAGAAGGGATTGTTGTGTTTATTACTAACCACAACTTTCTTGATGGAACCTCGTTTGATGGGATGCGCAAGCACCTCGCCGAAGAATTTGACACACTCTATATTCTGGATTTAGGAGGGAACATTCGCAAACGGCACCCTGCAGACTCTAATGTCTTCGGTATTCAGATCGGTGTGAGTATCAATGTTCTGGTGAAATCAAAGCAATATAGAAAAGAGGCTGGCGCGCGGATTTTCTATAACGATGAAATGGCAATGTGGAGTAAAGCGCGCACCTTTGCATTTCTGGAGGAGAGGCAGCATGTTGGCAATATAGACGGGCAGGAATTGAAACCTGATAAGCGACATACATGGCTCACAGGGGATCTTCGCACAGAATTTGACACCTTTATGCCAATCGGAAGCAAAGCAACAAAAATGGCGAAGGATATGGCAGTCGGAGCGATTTTTAAGAGTTACAGCAGAGGCGTGACAACGAGCCGTGATGCTTGGGCATACAATCCTAGCCCAACTGCACTGACTGAAAATATGACAAAGATGATAGCGTTCTATAACGCGGAGACAGCACGATGGGAACAGCGGACGGATCGGACGGTAAATGTCAATGATTTTGTTAACCCCGATAACACCAAGATTAAATGGACAGATAGACTGAAATCGGAGCTCAAAAACAGCGAATTGATTGATTTTTCACCGGAAAAAGTGAGAACCTCTCTCTACCGTCCTTTTACCAAATCGTATCTTTACTTTGATAGGTTAATGAACCAGAGGGTTTATGTTTTCCCTTCTATTTTTCCTACGCCTGCAACTGAGAAGAAAAATCAGGTCATTTGTGTTAGTTCACCTGGCACAAACGACATTTTTCACGCGTTGTTAGTTGATATAATTCCAGAATTGCATTTAACAGGAACTTCCCAATGTTTTCCATTCTACACCTACGATGAGGATGGCACTAATCGCCGCGAAAATATCACCGATTGGGCATTGACGCAGTTTCAAAAACACTACAAAGATGACACCATCACTAAATGGGACATCTTCCACTATACCTACGGACTCCTGCATCAGCCCGATTATCGCAAGCGGTATCAAGAAAACCTCAAACGAGACTTACCGCATATCCCTTTCGCCGAAGAGTTCTGGGCATTTGCGAAGGCAGGCGCGCGGTTGGCAAACCTCCACGTCACCTACGAATCCCAACCCCAATACGATAAACTTGAAATGATCGAGACACCCGGCATGCAAGTCAATCTGCATGTAGAACGAATGAAATTCTCTAAAGACAAGACGCAGTTGACATACAATGACTTCCTCACATTGGAGGGCATCCCGCCTGAAGTGTTTGAATATCGGCTGGGAAATCGTTCAGCGTTGGAATGGGTTGTAGATCAGTATCGTGTGAAGATAGACAAACGGAGCGGAATCAAGAACGATCCCAATCGCAATGAAGATCCCGAGTATATCCTCCGTTTAATTGGCCAGGTTATCACAGTCAGTTTAGAGACGGTAGACATTGTTAACGGATTACCTGAACACCTATAAACGAAAATCAAAACCGATTCACAGATGTTAATATTTAATATATATTATGTTATAAATCTGGGGAAATCCAAATTAAACCGCTGAAATTTTCGCAGCATTTCGCAGCATTTCGCTAGATTTTCGCACCGGACCCTGGAAAAGGACGCTAAACCCAATAATTTCTTAAAATTGAATGGCCCTGCCTAACGGATAGAAAATATTTGACATATCTTAAAAAGTTCGGTATAATTATGGTTTCCTATTTAACATCGGCACTAAAAAAGAGACCGCGTGCCGGTTTCCAAGCCCACTGTGGAGGTAACTATGCACCTAATTACACTAAGCCCTTGGTCAGAAACAGACATCCTTGAAACGGTTGAAGACAGCCTAAATATGAAAAGATACCCCGAAAAGTACAGGCATGCTGTCGGTGGTAAAAGTCTCTGTCTGCTTTTCCAAAAAACCTCCACGCGAACGCGCTGCGCCGGTGAAATCGGTATTACGCAACTCGGCGGGCACGCGCACTACCTCGACTGGCGCACGACAAACTTTGCGTTGGCAGACCTCGGTGATGAGATGCGCGTCCTATCGGCGTACGTTGATATTATCTTGGCTCGGTTCTTGAAACACGATGAACTCGTTACAGCTGCCGCCGCCGCGACCGTACCAATTATCAACGGTTGTTGTGATAAATACCACCCGACGCAGGCACTCGGTGACCTGATGACGATACAGGAACATTTTGGTAGGTTGGAAGGGATTAAATTATGTTTTGTTGGTGTACATAACAACGTCTGTAACTCGCTGATCGCTGCCGGTATGAAGGTCGGCGTCGAAGTAACTGTCGTCGCACCGGAAGTGAACCCCGCTGCCGTTGATAAGAAGTTATGGGACGCAGCCGCTCGAAAAGGACTCTATAAGACCCTTGATACGGATACTGCAGATGTCGGAGATGTGCTTGAAAAAATTATCGCTGAAAGCGATGTCGTCTATACCGATACCTGGGTGGATATGGAGTTCTTCACGGATCCGGCTTTTGCTGAAGAGCGCGAGCGTCGGCTAAAAAAGATGATGCCGTATCAATTGAATTCCGAACTGTTGAAGGCACACGATTGCAAGATTATGCACTGCCTCCCGGCACATCACGGCTACGAAATCGTAGGTGAACTCGTCAACGATGAACGTTCAATTATCTTTGACCAGTCCGAGAACCGCCTCCATAGCATGAAAGCGATCGTTCTTAAACTGCTTGCCCAAGCCTAACCCATATTCAGAATTTTGATGCATATTAGATGAAATTTTATTCTACGAAAATGGACATAAAAACCCCAATCCACCCTACTGAACCGCAAGGAAAATTAGAAAGACTTGAATGTAGCAGGTGTGGTGAAACCTATCCGCACACGACACCTCAGAACGTCTGTAGTTCCTGTGGAAAGCCGCTACTTGCCCGTTACGCGCTTGAACAACTATCAGGGAAATGGACTCCCGACGCTCTCCTGTCAAGACCCGCATCACTCTGGCGTTATTCGGAACTCTTGCCTATATCTAATCCAGCGGATATCGTAACACTTGGGGAGACGATGACACCGCTCATCCACACGAAAAGATTGGGCGAAAGGTTTGGACTGTCAGAGGTATGGGTGAAGGACGAATCGCGGCTGCCTACCGGTAGTTTCAAAGCACGCGGCTTGGCGATGGCAGTATCGAAGGCGAAGTCCCTCGGATTAACCCAATTGGCAATTCCCTCTGCTGGCAACGCCGCTACGGCACTCGCTGCTTATGCCGCCGCCGCTGGTATAACCGCACACATCTTCATGCCAAAAGACACACCTGCTTTTAACAAAGAGACCTGTCAACTCTCAGGAGCGAATGTCACATTGATCGACGGTTTAATCAACGACGCAGGAAGAATCGTAGCAGAGCGGAAGACGCGTGAAGGGTGGTTTGATGTGTCAACCCTTAAAGAACCGTACCGTGTTGAAGGCAAGAAGACGATGGGATTTGAACTCGCTGAGCAGTTCGAGTGGGAACTACCGGATGTCATCATCTATCCTACAGGCGGCGGTACCGGTATTGTCGGGATGTGGAAAGGTTTCGCAGAATTAGAAGCGATTGGGTGGATCGGGAAGAAGAGACCCCGTTTTATTTCCGTGCAATCGACCGGTTGTGCACCAATCGTTAAAGCGTGGAAAGAAGGCGCAACTGAAGCAACGCCGTGGGCTGATGCACACACAGTCGCGAGCGGTTTACGCGTCCCGCAGGCGATCGGTGATTTCCTTATCTTAGAGGCGATTCGTAAAAGCAACGGTGCCGCGATTGCAGTTACGGATGACGCTATCCGTGAGGCAATGCAATTGCTGCCTACAACCGAGGGACTCTTGACATGTCCCGAAGGTGCAGCGACCGTCGCTGCACTCAAGCAGCTCGTCTCGGACGGGATAATTGAATCTTCCGAGCGCGTTGTGTTATTCAATACCGGCGGCTATCAGTCATAAAGGAGAATCACTCTCGATTTTCAAGATAATCGTAAGTCGGTTTTCCCTCTGTTTCCGTTCCGTTTTCAGGTTCAGATGTTTTGTTCCTCAAGTGGTAGCCTACCGCATATTTCTTCACTGATATAATTGGATAGGCACCGTCAAATCCGGTGACGACCCCCTGCACCTCAACGGGTTTCCCGTTATTTCCGACATCCGTCCGCATCTGATCAAATTCAGGACTCGCGTCAAAGACGAAATTCTGCCCTTGGTTCCCAGTGGTCATCGCATGCTGTATATGAGAGGTATCGGGGCGCCAGCGTCGCCACGACGGGACGTTTCGGATGTAGCTTCGCCCAAAGCCGGGATGGGCGAACAAGTCGCCGCGAAGGGTCGCATCGGTTTTCAGGACGCGGGCACTACCGAGTCCATGACGACCACGGAAACGTGAATCGTTGAGCTGCCGCATGATGTCGTACACATCAAAGGTATGGGTTTCACTGTACTTAGAAACGCCTTGTCTCGGTTTAACTTCCACAACAGTCGTGAAAAGCCGAGTTCTGCCGTGTTTGTCAATAGGTGTGCTAAACGTAATATCCTCTGGGGCGGCCCACGGTTCTAACAACCGACGAATCTGCAGGGCATCGGCATTACTGACGACATCAGAAATCTCTATTTTTAAGACAACTGCATCTTCAGCCATGCTGACCATACTGATTCCGACAAATAGGACTACCACGAAAAAAGTAAGCAAATAGAAGTGTGCGCGTTTCATTCTAATCTCCTCGCTTAATTTCATAAGTTTCTCTTTCTTACCCTATTAGACACTCTTGAACCTAAAAAGTTTCAAAAAAAATCACAATTCCCCAATCCGATGGTTTCAATAGCCTCTTCTTGTAGGAGCGAGCTGTGCTCGCGATCCTTGATGCTATAATCTCTTCTTATAGGAGCGAGTGTTTTTGCTTGGGTGTTCCTTCTTGCTCGCGATCCTTAAATCTCGCGTAATGATGTCCTTCTAACTATTAATGACGCAATTTGGTGGTGAAAAGAGTGCAAAATCTTAAAAAAGTCGGATTCTGAGTCTTACAACGCCAATTTCAGCAATCTAAAAAATTTAAACGGTCAGTGCGACAAAGACGTTTACATCTGCACTATTTCGTGCAATTTTGAACTAAAGTATGCCCCATTTTGTGCAGGATTTGTAGATATTCTATAGTCGGTTACTATTATCTCAGTATTATCCAAATCGGCATGAAACTTGCTACAGACATTGTACATAGTTTTTAGTGATTAGAGATTGTTCTCACAAAATTCTTTGCTGATAACACAAGGTCTCAGGGAAGCGTGCAAAATTTCTTGAAAATTACACCGAAATATGCTAACATTTAAAACATGGACTCCATTCCATAAACTCTAAGTTAGTTAAAATATAGGACGAAACAGGAGATACTCGTTATGAAAAGAATGTTGTGTGTAGCAATACTATTTGTGATGTGTGTTGCTACCAGTTATGGGCAATATAACGGTGAATGTTGGGTTATCAGTGGTGGAGACACGGTTTACAAATTGCATGCGAATGGCAACGCCGATCCGACGGTCATTCCTAATCTGACGCAAGCGAGTGCTGCAGAGGTGAATCCTACTGATGGTGTCACTTGGATCGCTATTTCAGCGTCGAATGCTGTCTTTAGGTATGATCAAGCGGCCCAGGTCCCAGAGGAAGAATTCATACAAGCACCGCCAATTGAACGACCAAACATGATCTCTGTGAATCCAGCCGACGGCACCGTCTGGGTTGCATGGCTAAACGGGGCATCGAAACTGTCAAGCGATGGAACACAAATTCTCGCGCAAATCGTACCACAAGGCGGCAACCCAAATGTCGAAACCGGTAGATTCAATGTGGCAGTGAATCCAAAGGATGGCAGTGTCTGGGTAGCGGATGCACGCGGCCCTATTAATCGTTACGATGCAAACGGCGCGCAAATTGCCACCGGACCGACGATGCAAGAACCGAAAGCTGGTATAGCCGTTGATTATGATGGAAATGCATGGGTCGCAGATAGCCAATTTAACTCGCTCATCCGAGTTTCACCGACAGGTCAAGAACTCGTGAAACTTGAGATGCCGAGTCCGACTTCCCCGCGGGTCAATCCGAAGGATGGTAGTGTCTGGGTGGTTTCATCACAGTCGATGTTGATAAACTTGTCAGCGGATGGAACGAAAATGAGTGAATTTCCCGCGGGTATGGCTGTTGTGGCGATAACCCTTTCACCCGCGGATAACGGCATCTGGGTCGCAGATATGCTGGGGGCAACATTCACTGGCGAAGTCAGTAAGTACGGTACAAACGGAACAAAACTCTTCGCGAATCCTATTCCGCAACCCTCCTCCGTCTCGGTCGGGTATTGGGAAGCCAATTAACGCAGGAGCGTGGAAAAAGATAGCACGTATCTGGTAGCACTCGCGGGCAAGACTATAACTTTTCTCATGGATAAATGTGAGGTACGTTATGATTAGATATCCCTCATCAGCACAACCTACAAGTTTTCGATGCCTCCTGTTAAAAATCGGGATCTGCATATTTTTTGTTGGGTTGTTTGCGACAACTGGATTCGCGCAGCTACCAGATTTTCATATTGATACTAACAGTATTACATTTTCTAACCGGACACCCATTGAAGGCGAAGAAATTACGATCTCGGTTCAGGTGAAAAACATTGGGGACGCGACCCCAACGATGAACGAGGATCTCGTTGTTGACCTTTATGAAGGTGATCCTACAACAAAGCCGCTCCAAATTGTCTGTAAGGATGTAATTTTGGAGTTGAAACCCGGAGAGACGGGATCGGTAGAAACGCGTTGGCAACCGCCCTCCGGCGAGACAGAAATTTACGCTGTCGTTAACCCCAGGGATGCTAAGTATATTGAAGAAGCGGATGAAAGCAATAATATCGCTTATACAACGATTGTCGCACAACCCCAGACGTTTACGCCTGTCACGCCCGAGCAGCTCCAGAATGCACTAACGAAAGGTGTTAATTGGATAATAGCGCAGCAGGGCAGACATAGCAGAACCTGTTTGCAATGTGGCACTGAAAATCAACTTATCCTAATTTGTATCACATGTCAGGCAAGCTTGGAAGGGTTAGCTGAAAATTTCGAGCCGGACGCTGTCTGGAATTTCGGTGAAGATCAGACGCAGGAGACAGCACTCGCCTTGCAAGCCTTGCTCGCAACGGGACATACGCCTTCCCACCCATCTGTTAAAAACGGTTTGGAATTCCTATTAGCGCAGGATTGGAACGAGTTCGCCGTTTATCAATATGCGGTAATTATTCCGATTCTCGTAACGATCCAAGATGAGGCGTATAGGGAACGTGCGCAATTTGCTATAAACCGATTAATCGAAAAGCAACTCCCTGTTCCTGACGACGATTTCGCTGATCCAAGAGACGATGGCGGTTGGGGATACGGCTTCACTGCCGATGGCGCACACATGAACATGGTTATCTACGCACTTTATGCTGCGAAACAGTGGGGACTTAATATTCCAGCGGACACATGGACACGGGCCGAGCAGTGGATTCGCCGAAACCAAACTGAAACCGGTGGATGGCTCTATAATTTAGTTGATGATGGTTCTCCTTGGGCAATTGGGGTCTACGGGAGTATGACAGCAACCGGACTGTGGGCACTGCGCGCATGTGGAGTGCCGGCCGATGATCCGCAGATCCAAAAAGGCATCGCATGGATAAAAAGGCATTGGACCTTAACGCGAAATCCAGGTTCTAATTCATGGCTCTACTATTATCTGCTCTCATTGCAACGGTTCTGTGACATTCCACCGACTTTAGATACGTTTGCTGGCTATAATTGGTACGATGAAATCTCACAGATGATGGTCTCGCAACAGCAACCTGACGGAAGATGGCGCGGCTCAGAGAGCGATTTTTTGGCGACATGTTTTGCAGTGATGACTTTAAGCCATGCACTCGCGGGTCCGACAGAACCGAATATCGGGATTGTCCCAAAAAGCCTCCGATTTTCACCGCCTTCGCCGCGTGTCGGTGAAGCAGTTCGACTCAGCACAACCTTGCGTAATACCGGAACACCTTTTGATGGAATTCTCAATATAAGGTTTTATGTAGATAACAAAGAAGTGAGTAAAACTGAAGTACTCTGGACACCAAAACTTCAAGAGACTGTCGTCTCAGCGGATTGGGTGCCAGCAACTGATGGTGAGATAGAACTTGTAGCAAGCATCGACATCACAGATACAGATAAAAGTGATAATACCGCCTCGGAAAATATTACTGTTTATCCACAATCCACGTCGGCGACCGATCTGCAAATGGCACCCGAGCAACTTAGCGAAAACGTTTATAAGTTGGGAAATGTGATTCTGGACACCAATAAACGTGAAATAACAATACCGGGTGAGATTAATATTGTCGGCGCGGATACCATTATTGAATTCTTGGCGTGCGGTAAACTCGGCAAGACCCATGAAAGCGTTTTGATTGTCGACGCAGAACCGATTCATATAATTACGGTACTCGGTGCCTTGGAGTTGGATGCTGGGATGAATCTTTCGGTTGAAGGTGATCCGCGGACCCCTAAAGGTTCGCCTGTAGAGATTCGAATAGAGTGGAACCAAGGCGATAAAGTGATTTCACGCCGCGCCCGCGAACTCCTCTGGAACGCTTTCAAAGAGCAACCGATGCAAGAAACGCCTTGGATTTTCACCGGCGGTAGATTGAAAAACAACCAGTGGACTGCTCAACTTTTCCATAATATTATCGCTGTCTACCGAGATCCAGATTCTATCTTCAATCACCCTTTACCGACCGGGACCGACGATAGAACGTATCGAGTCAATACCGATGTGATTCCACCAAAAGGAACAAAGATAAAGTTGATTATTCGACCCACCACGGCTTAGAGGGAAACGATGCCTATTTTTGAATATCACTGTAACGACTGCGGTACTGAGTTTGAAGTGCTTGAACGCTCGCATAACACTGACAAACCTGCAAAATGCCCGAGTTGTGGCACACACGACACAAAGAAACGCTTCTCTGCGTTCGCTACCGCTGCGCCCCAGAGGGAGACCGTTAGCGATAATGCTACCTGAGCAGTCCCGACAGGCGACAGTTTGTCGTAGTTAAATTATATTCATGTACCTGATCCTATGAGGGTTGGCACCATCACACGCCTGTGTTTGCAGTAGGTGTCCTTCGTTCCCATAAGACAGTTCCTGAGATAGAAACCCCAATCTTTTAGTCTCTTAGCGGCGACACTCAAAAATGCCTACCTAATTAGGGGGTCTTTTTATTTTCAGATTCAGAGCCCACTGCACATTAGTGCAGCTATTTCCTACCCAATTATAGCTAAAGGAAGATCTGATGAGACAAAAACCAGCAACTCCACTACCAAATATCCTCCGAGAAATCCAAAACGATAAAGTGTTTCCGGTGTATCTGCTCTGTGGTGAGGAGAGTTTTCTTATTGAGGGAACCCTCAAACAGATGCTTGAGCATCTGCTTGTACCCGAAACGCGTGATTTCAATCTCACTTTTATAGAGGACGCGAATATAACAATTCGAGAAATTTTGACGCAGGTTGACCTCTATCCAGTCATGGCAGAACGACGAGTTGTGGTTGTCCGAGACGCACCATTCTTTAAAGTTCAGCAACGCACAGCACCGATAACAATTGTCCGGAATGCATTTAAAATTGAAACTACAAATCCGCAGAAATCTATCTCTACATTGGCAAAACTTTTAGAGGTGAGCCCGCATCAGATAGCCGAAAATGATTTCAACTACGTAAATGCTGTCGATTCGCTCATTGATGAGCTAAACACAAAACTCACTGATGAAGAACGTGGTTTCTTAGAACGTTTACCGCAGATTGTCCAGCAACTTGACGCTTATGCCACTGCGGAAACTGATGATACCGGCGATGTCGCTGTACTTCTCAATTGGCTCCAAGGCGATCTACCCAAACATAGTGTGCTAATATTTACGGTACAGGGATCCGTGAATGCACGAAACCAAGTTGTTAAAGCCATTGAAGATGTCGGACGCTACCGGTCTTTTGATCCGGTGGAAGCTGGTTCGTCACTGAACCGGGACCCGCTCTATAAGAAGGTTTCAGACAAATTGACTGAATACGGTAAACAGATAACACCGCGGGCGTTCTCGCTTCTTCGGACGCGAACTGGGGGTGATATGCACACAATCGCTGAAGCGATCAATAAAATCGTCAACTTTGTTGGTGATAAACCTCAAGTTGATGAACAGGATGTCCGAAATATGGTGACGCAGAATACGTTTGACAGCATTTTTGACCTCACGGATGCGATCGGGAAACGCTCGGTTGGACAGGCGGTAAAGAGCCTTCACGAAGTGTTAGCCAATGAGCAAGAACCTATTGTGGTGAATGCTGCAATTACACGTTATTTCCGGTTCGCACTCCAAGCCAAACTTATCGCTGACAGGAAGGGACTTCGACCACTCCGAAGCCGTATACCGTTTGCTGAATTTACAAAAAATATCTTCCAACCGCTTGCTGGAGAGGTCGTTGACATCTTGCCTAAGTCTGCTACACATAACATTCTGAAACAGAATCCGTATGTCGCGTATAAAATTTTTCAAACACTTCATGCTTTTACACTGGATGAGTTGGTCGATGCAATCGAAAAGACTCTTATCATCGATACCGAGTTAAAGACAAGCGACACAGATGATGCCTGTGTTTTGGAACAGTTAGTATGTGAACTTTGCGCCAGTGCAACCGGTAGAAGGTCCACATCTTTCTAACGGTAACCGATGAAGTTTTTATTCCGTTTTATTAAATATATGTAATAACTTATGCGAAGGAGTTTTTTAGATGAAAGGCACAAGACCATTAGATAATGCTGAAATCCGGAAAGTGTCGGAAACTTTTGAGGGGACGTTTGCCATCCGGAATCGGAGTCTATTTATGTTAGGCGTATCCGTTGGTGGACGGGTTAGCGAGCTGCTTGCCTTGAGGGTAGGCGATGTGTGGCAGAATAGCAAGCCTGTCAAAGATTTACTCTTTGATCGGAGCATCGTGAAAGGTGGTGAAGTGTCAAGAGCCGTGCCTGTCAATATGGATGGCAGAGAGGCGATCGAGGCACTTATCGCTTGGCATAGCGAATTATTTGGAGATGTTGATGCCAATCGTCCGCTGTTTCCATCGCGGAAAGGCAAAGGACGGAAAGCGATGTCGCGTATCGCAGCGCACGACGTACTAAAACCAGCATTTGAGGCTGCTGGATTAAATGGGAAACTCGGCACGCATTCCTTGCGGAAATCTTACGCGCAGCGTCTCTATGAACAGACGAACGATATTTATGCTGTGCAAGAGATGTTAGGGCATAAAAGCGTGGTAACAACCCAGCGGTACTTAGGGGTGAACTATGCTGGTGTCCGCGAAGCGTCGGAGGCCATGTCGATCCACGCCGAATCTAACATAAGTACGAAAACGTTAAGTTCGGTAAATGATGCCTCAGATGACGAACTTTTGATCGAATTGCTCCGTAGAGGGTATGATGTTACGCGTCTGCTGGAGAAAGACGAATCGGAACAGTCTTTTCAACTGCCAGATGAGAAAAATATATCGAAATTTGGTTAAAATAAATTGGCGGTGTTTTTTTTACTCTCTTTCTCTCTCCTGCAGACTCTAATAAAATAAGACTACATTTTGTTACAGAGTTGGAGGGACTGAAAATGGGAGAAGTTGTTTTAATTATCGCTATTATATCTGGGAGCATCATGCTAATAACGCTCGGAGTCGTCTGGATGGGTATTTCTTACGTGAAAAAAAGAGACGGATTGACAAAAGGAGCATCAGAGCGTGAAATGGCGACACTGCAGCAGCAGGTGGCAGATGTTCAACAAGAAATCGCTGTTCTGAAAAAGGAAGTGGAACGACTCATCAAAATCGCTAAAGGCGGGGATGGGTAACGGAGGAGGACAGCCATGTCTGTGTTACTAATAATTTTTCTTGTGATAGGATTTTTCTTTCTTTTTAAATTCACCGCTGCGTTTACCGCTATTGTAGCAATAATTGCAGGGACAACAATAATCACGACGCTCGTGTGTGTCTGGCAGGGAACCTCGTATTCTCTAAAAGCATCGGGGTATAAACCAAACAGAGGCGAACAGGCTTACCGTCAGGTGAATGCCGGTTTAAAACAGATTGTTGGGGATTTGCAGGAAATCCGCTCTCAATTGGAAGAAACTGAACTACACCTTCAGAATCTGGAATATCTAAAGTACGCCCGCCAGAATCGCAACGAAGCAAAATAAACCATAGGCAGGACATATCTGAGTCCTGCCTATTTCGCGTACAATGTATGATTATGGAACTCACGTTAAAAGACTAAAAAGTCAACCATCGGTGAAAGAGAACACCTTTACCTTCAGGTTCGACCACCCGCAACAGAACTTTCCCATCGGTAAAAAAATCCACTGCCATGAAACCTGTATGCTGATGCGCGAATAGGGTGTTGTCCCCAGACATCACTTCCGTTACTTTCCGACTCGCGGCAGCGCCACTGATAAGAAGGTAGTCAACCTTGTCGCCTTTCAGGACTTGTAACGAGTGTTCATGTCCTGAAGCGTATATTAAAAAGGGTGTGCCTCCTTGGTGTGCGGGTCTCCTTGCAGAAAATACTCGGTTGAGTTGTGCTACCATATTTTTGTTGCGTGCGCTGCCTATATCTTGGTCGAGTTTATAAAGGTGTCCTCTTGTATACGCATACATGGAGCCGAGTATCGGGGTTGGAATCCAGAGCCATTTTTTAAGAACTCTGGCAGCAAAAAAATGAGATTTCCAGTCAAAATAGCCGCCGTGTGGACCGTAACTTTGTAAGGGATGGTGTCCGACAACAATAACCGGTAGTTCCGTATCTAACAGTGCTATCAGTTCTGTTATAACGGTTTCAGGTGATTTCTGCGGTTTTTCGTGTTGGTGGAGCCACCACTGTGTATCCAAAACAATAAGCCGGACGGTAGGATTGGCTTTCGGCAACTCAATCGCAACAGGTCCGGGTGAGCCGCCAGTCGGCAGGAAATTCGATTCACCAGCAAGTGCCTCGTTGATAAACTTCTCTTGTGTGAGAAGTGCGCTGTAACCTTCCGATTCTCCGCTTGCCCAATCGTGGTTTCCCGGAATAAAGAACCCGTGGGCACCGGTATCTTTGATAACGGAGATTTGCGGTCCGAGCCGCGTCGCTGCTTCATGCTTTCGACGTTCTGTCATCCCTTCCGGATACATATTGTCCCCCAGAAAGATGATACTCGTTTTTACAGCGTCCTTTCGCGCCCATTCGCTGAGGGTTTGTAAGACAGGTTCATCCGGCTTCGGCGCACCGCCATCGCCGAGTAATAAGAGACGATAGCGCAGCACGCCACCTATTTCGCTCTCACGTTTTCCAATATCGGGTATATCAGGATGGTAATACGGTTTGGTATGACTGCATCCGGCACTCGTCAACTGTATCGCTTGAACGATACAACAGAGGGTCAGAATGTAATAGGTGAACTTCGGACGTTTGAAAGCGGTGGCGTTAAATTTCATATTTCGGATTTTAATCTGTAGCGGCAATTTTTAATCTGTAGCGGCAATCGGACGATGTGGGTCAATAAATCTGTTGTTCTTATCTTTGCGACGTGGTGCCGGTAATGCGTCGGCTTTTGAACGTAGCCTTGAAAGCGCGTCCGCATAATCTGGTACGTCAATGAGGTTGTTTCGTTCATCCGGGTCTTTGGAGAGATCAAAAAGTTGCTCGGGCCACCCTTTATTGTTGTCAAATTTGAAATACTTTAAATTCCCCTCCTTAACCATCACAGAGGGTCCATTTTGGGCGCGCCAGAGTTCGCTATAAACGGTATCGTCATCGTCCCAGTCGGCTGTGTCCCCATCGATCAAAGGAACAAGCGAGCGTCCATCGAGTTCATCGGGCGCGGGGATCTCTGCCAAATCGCATAGTGTTGGGAAGAGATCGACTAACGACACATTCTGCTCAACGATTCTCGGTTCTCGTCCAAATCGTTTCGGGTACCAGATGGAGAGTGGTACACGCGCTGAAGCCTCAAAGTAACTCTGCTTCTCCCACAATCCTTTTGTACCGAGCATCTCGCCGTGATCGGAGAGGAAAACGATGATGAAATCGTCCAAGACATTCAGATGTTCAAGTTTTTCAATGACCCGACCGAATTGTGCATCCATCCACTCAATCATCCCGTAGTACGCCGCTGTTGCTCGGTGTGCTTGACGATAGGTTACATCTTCTCCGATTCGCACTCTAAAGAAATCGCTGTAGCCAAACTGCTCATTAGGTTCTTCGACAATTGGCTCTACGCGCGGCATATAGTAATTGAACAGGTCGAGCGGACACTGGTACGGATAATGTGGTGCTATGAGGCTTACTGCCATACAGAGTGGATTGGCTTTTGGACGATCATAAGAGGCGTTGACGAAATACTCCTCAAGGAACAGTACTGCGCCATCTACATTGTATTGGTCATGGAGCATCCAGTGTCCAATGCCGGGTTGTGCATCTCGGATTTCCTGAGCCGTTTTGTCGCGCTTCATACCGGTGCCGGGTTCTGGTGTAATCTGTGCGTGGTGTTCGTCCTTAACAGTGCCGTACGGATAGCCGTTATTGCCGATAATATCGCGTCCGATCCGTTCTCGCCAGCCGTGCATCACGTCAGTTCCGACGAAGTGCATCTTATCCGCGCAACAGGTATAGTAGCCGTAGTTTCCTAATTGTCCTGGGATTGTTCGGACCTCTGTCGGCATCGGATCTCCGAAATTAAGGCAACCACAGTTGCGGGGATAGAGCCCTGAAAGGAAACTCTGACGTGCGGGGACGCAGACCGGCGAAGGCGTATAAGCGTTGCGCAAGTAGGTGCCTTCCTCCATAAACCGAGAGAGCGTTGGCATGCGGATAGCCGTATCTCCTTCGATTGGCTGGATATCCGGACGGTGTTCGTCGTTAATAAGGAGTAGAATGTGCGGTTTATTTTGTGGCATGGCTGTTTTAAAGGTTGTCAGTTGTCAGTTCATCATAAAAGATTTCATCAGACTCAGTCTCTCTTTACCAACTACCTGCTAATAAGGAGACATCAATCCTTCTGCACCAAGGATATGTTTTCGCTCGAATTCAGGCGTAATCCACCTCTCACCAGGGTCTTTACCGGGTTTATAATATCCATAAACGACTGTCCATCTGGTGGCACTCTCTTGTTTTCTTGGGGTTACAGCATGTGCGGCGTGCGTCCACATCAGGACGACCGTTCCCAGCGGCACCGATAACGCCTCGATTTCTAACGGGGCACCCGTCTCAGGATGCGTTTTTCCTGCCAACCAACCTTCTCGCAGTGCTTCATCCGTTGCCGCCTGAATTTTGGGATCGCGGTATAGGTGGCTTCCGGGAACTGCCTTTAAACCGCCATCATCTGCCGCAAATCCATTAACATAGAAGAAGATGCGGACAAAACCGTAGCGCGGATCGTCTTCAGCGTATGTGTGGCTATGCCATCCGGTACCATTATTGCCGCCTGGACGATTGAGGCTCACGCAGTGGTCGTATCGGATTTCTTCCCCCAGCACCTCACGCGCGAGTTTAAGCATTTGGGGGTGTCCGATCAGGCTTTCGAGGTAACTATCATATTCCGCAGCAAATCTGTTCGGTTCATACCCTTTTTGGCAACCCTGTATGAGTGATTCAACCCGAGCCAACGATTCCGTCAACCGTTCCTGAGCATCAGTCGTAAGGATTTTAGGCAGCACGAAATGACCGACATGATCTAATTCTTTGCGCTCTTGATCCCCGAAGGTGTAATCATGAAAAATCGGGTTTTGTGGCATAAAGACCCCTAAGTTTACGCATTTTATGGTAGATTTTAGAATTACGCAAATGTGCCTGCAGAATACGCGTCTGGTATTTTGCATAATTCGTCGCGACTGCCCTAATAAAGGGACATCAAGCCTTCAGCACCACGGATCGGTTTTCGTTCAAATTCGGGGGTAATCCAGCGGGCACCGGACGGTCTCCCCGGGTTGCGATAAGCGTAAACAACACACCAACGGGTGTCGCTATCCTCTTTTCTTCGGGACACAGCGTGTGCGGCATGTGTCCACATTAACGCGACCGTACCGGGGGGCGCGGATAACGCCTCTATCTCAAGCGGTTCGCCTGTTTCTGGGTGCTTTCTTCCGACGATCCAACCTTGTCGCAGGACTTCGTCTGTCGGGCCATGGATCCTTGCATCGCGATAGAGGTGACTTCCTGGAACAGCCTTCAAACCGCCATCGTCGGGTGCAAACCCGTTGACATAAAAGAAGATGCGGACGAACCCTAAACTCGGATCGTCATTAGCGTATCCGTGGCTATGCCATCCGATGCCACCGTTACCGCCGGGTCGGTTTAGACTGACACAGTGATCGTATCGGATGTTTTCGCCAAGAACCTTCCGGGCAAGTTCAAGCATTTGCGGGTGTGCGATGATACTTTCGAGGTAGTTATCATATTCCGCTGAAAATCGGTTCGGTTCATGTCCTGCCGTTGACGTGCGCGAGAGTTCATAGATGTGGGAGAGAGAACGGGTCAGATTCGCTTGTGCCTCTGATGTGAGTAAACCGGGCAGAACAAAATGTCCGTCTCGATCCATCTTTTTCCGTTCTTCTTCACCAAATGTGTAGGGCTGAAAAATAGGAGGTTGTGCCATGGAAACTCCTTTCTTTCGTTTACGGACTACGGTGTAGACTTAAATCTTATCTGCAATATAGCGTATCAAGAAACTCGATTTCTTTCAAGTCAAATTGTGCATGCTTTAAAATTGGGCTACTTCAGTTCAGGTCCCGGATTCCGATTCCATTTTAGCGATTCAACATTACTTTCGCAGACGGGGACAAGTTCATTGATTCGTTTCCAATCTGTTTCCGACCAAGCGAGACGCTGCCGGAGTCTTCCGATATGTGCTTGCATGCCTATAGGTAACAGCGCGAAAAATGGATGATACCAGAGCGTAATCACGGTGCGGCGTTTGTCAGACTGGTTACCGTGTGAAGCGTGTAACAGCCGAGAGTCACCGATAACGAGGTCTCCTGCTTTCACGGGTATATCAACTTCACCCGAAAAGTGTTGATAGGCAGGATGGTCAGGATTATCCACGCGTTGCAATGCTTCACCGTGAGCACTGGGTAATATATCGTGGAGCGGATGCCGATTCAGATGTGAACCGCTAATTACACGGAGGCAGCCGTTATGTGGTGTTGTGTCAACCAAATAATACATGAGGAACAACTGTTGCGGCAGTGCCGTGTAGCTGCACGGATCGTTCCAACCCCACCAGTCTTGATGCCAAAACAGCGGTGGACTCTGCGGCGGTTTGCTAATGACATATCCCGATGACCACTTTGGTCTCAAGAACCCCAGAGCCTCAAGAGCCTGCAATGCGCGTGGGTAAACGACCAGTTCCGCGAACAGCGGATGCATATACACACTAATCATGCTGCCAGAGGAGCGATGGGCGGCACGTTCATCTTCCGTTTGGGCATCGAGCAGTTGGTCAGTTACCAACCGAAGCCGCTCAAGCATCTCTTCCTTTAAAACATTCTCAACGACACAATAACCGTCAGCAATTAATCGATCATATTTCTCTTTCGGTTTTTCTACTCTCATAACGATCATCGCTTTTCCTTTCGTTGCTGTCCCTTTTTAGCCACTACAGAAAATCCATCATCCTCTGGCTGAAAGTCTCCTATCTGACGCTTCTTGTGGAAATGGAAATCCATAAATCCTGCTTCCACAAGACAGTCCTTAAGTTCGTTAGGAGAGAGGCACTTAACAAAATAATCGCACCTGTAATGTTTCTGCGTTTCTAAATCTATTTTAAGCCAACTGCATCTTGATCCATCATTACTTTCATCATATTCTTGACTTTGCAGGACAAACACGTTTTTCTTAATTTCACTCCAATTAGCCGTTGGGAATTGTTGTTTTTTGAGTGATTGATTTGCATGAACAAAATAGAGCCTGCCATTAGATGTGAGTGCTTTATGGATTCGTTTTAAGAGTGATATCAATCCCTCCTTGGAACGATAAAAAAATGAGCCTTCAAAGAATATGACTCTCTTAATTAAACCGCATCTACAAACAGATGTCAAACGAATTTCAGGCTCATAAATACCGCTAATCTTGACTTTTTTTTTAGATATGCTATGATGACACCAACACTGTTGAATAGGATTACGTTATCAGCAATAGGAGAAATAGATGTCAAATACGGTAAGCCGACAAATTCGTCTTAAGAATGGGATCGTGGGTATACCCAAGGAGAGTGATTTTGAACTTGTAGAGGTGCCTCTCTCTGCACCTGGGGAAGGAGAGGTACTCGTCCAAAATCTTTACACGTCGGTAGACCCATATATGCGTGGTGGTATGCGGTCTGCGCAACCCGGTCAATCGCTTGAAGGCGGGTGTGCTGGGAAGATAGTGCAATCAAATAGCAATCGGTTTAACGTCGGCGATTATGTGGTGGGTCCATTGGGGTGGCGGGATTATTACGTTGCCTCGGCAGCGCATGTGACCGCTGTTGATACGACAATCGCGCCGCTGCAATCATTTTTGGGTGCCGTCGGGATGCCCGGTCGAACTGCCTACTTCGGATTTTTGGAGATCGGTCAACCCCAACCGAGTGAGACAGTTTTTGTCTCCGCTGCAGCTGGAGCGGTTGGTTCCATTGTTTGCCAGATTGCGAAAATAAAAGGTTGCCGAGTCGTGGCGAGTGCAGGCTCAGACCAGAAAGTGGCTTGGCTGCTTGAAACAGCGGGTGTTGACGCGGCTTTCAATTATAAACAGGTAGATGATTTAGAGGCTGAGCTTAGGAAACATTGTCCAGGTGGACTTGATATTTACTTTGAGAATGTCGGTGGCAGACACCTTCAGGCTGCAATTGCAGTCATGAACATGCACGGGCGCATCCCATTGTGCGGGATGATCTCACAATACAACGATGTCGAACCAACCCCTGGCCCAACAAATCTCAGTTCTGCCATCGGTAAACGGATTCGATTACAGGGGTTTATTGTTACTGACTTCGCAGCACAGAACGCTGATTTCTACCGTGATATGCGTCAATGGATAGCCGAAGGCAGAATACGGTGGGAAGAGACAATCGTAGAAGGCTTAGAGAATACCCCAAAGGCGTTTGTATCACTTTTTACGGGTGAGAAACTCGGTAAAGTAATTATTAAAATTGAATCCGAATAAAACGTAGGGAGTTGCGACCAAAGTTCGCTCCTACAGTAGGAAGGAGTTTTATAATGGGAACCAGAACTGCACGCGCCACGGTGATGAGTGGCAAAGATTTTGAAATCCGAGAGTATCCGATCGTTGATCCTGAACCCGGTACAGTACTTGTGCGTCAGGAATTAGGTGGTATTTGCGGTACTGACCTCCACAATTGGGAATTTCAGCATATCAAACACGATATTATCCTTGGACACGAGAACGTCGGTGTGATTGATACTTTGGGGGAAGGGGTTGAAACGGACTACCTCGGAAACCCAATTAAAGTTGGAGATAGAGTCGCCCTTTCTCCGAGCGGAGGTCTCGGTTTCTCGCCGTCGGAAGAAGCACCGTATCTTCGCGGGGGCTTCAGTGAGTACATCTACCTTTCAAACCCGTCAACGAATATGTTTCTTAAAACCGATCTGCCACCGGAAATCGCTGTTCTCGCAGAACCTGCCTCGTGTGCAGCGCATTGTGTATCACGCGGAAAAATTGAATTTGGGGACACGGTTGTGATTCAAGGAACCGGTCCCATCGGTCTGCTCGCACTCAATTGGGCAAGGGTCTCTGGTGCTGGCAGGCTCATCGTCGTTGGTGGACCCCCAGGAAGACTCGAAATGGCGAAAAGGTTGGGAGCAGACCTCACTATTGACATCGCTGAAGTGCCGGATCCGGAAGAACGAAAGCGGATTGTCCGCGAAAATACTTCACAAGGCGAGGGTGCAGATGTCGTATACGAATGTACCGGTTTTCTCGCTGCCATTCCAGAAGGATTGGACTATATCAGGTACGGCGGGACTTACGTTGTCTATGGACATTTCGTGGATGTCGGCAGCTTTGACTGCAATCCGAACCAGATGCTCATGCGAAAAAATCTTCGATTGGAAGCTGGATGGGGTTTTGAGAGGAAGCATTTCCTACGCGCGATCCCGATGTTAGAGAAACACGCATCCCTCTTTGATGGGTTCGTCAGCCACATCCTGCCGTTAGAGGATGTCTCCAAAGGTTTCGATGCACTTCACGGTAGTTATCACTTAAATGGAAAGGACGCTATCAAGATCGCTGTTAGAGGTGGAGCTGCTTAAAGTGGAGGTGCGCTTTTAACGGATTGAAGAAATTAATGTAATAATCTCCTAACAATGCCCGGCGCGGTTACAAACCGCGCCTACCGGGTCGAGGGATTACGGAAGCACGCCTGTACATATCTTTAGACAAACGCGTCTGCTTCTACATCAGCGAGAAATACGCGTGCGTTATTTTGCAAAGCCGATCTATGAACGGCTGCCTCAAATAGGAGTTCATTCCATGCGGCTTCACCGTCTGCTGGGAACGGCGTATCGGCATGCATCGCCTTGATGACACCATCAGCCATTCTTTTGAAAGACTCTGGCATTTCTGGTTTTCCCGCTTCTGCTTCCCAGACTTCTTCTATTTCGGAGTTATTCGCTTTTCGCCGGCAATATGAACCTTCCAGTCCTTTTGCCTCGGCGTAAAACTCATCACCGAGTACTTTAACGCGAAGCGGATGATCGTCGTAGCCCCACAGATTTGTACCACTGAGGGAACCGATGATCCCATTTTCCCAACCGATATGGATAAGGCGCCGCCAGCCGCCGGATTCGTTCGGATCACCGACGACGCTGACCCACTCGGGTCTACCTACTGTCCAGAGGATCTGATCAATGACGTGGGACCAGCAGTTAAAATGCGCGCGAGCGTGTACCATCCGGATTTCACCCAACCGCCCTTCAGCAACATCGTCATGCAGTTTGCGGAAGTGGCGCATAAACCGGTAGTTGAAGTCGATTCCGAATTTTAGGTTGGAATCGCGCCACGTTGCGATAGCAGGTGCAGCGATGCCGAGATCCTCTTCACGTAATCGTGCTTGCCCTTCCAATCCGCAGAGCGGTTTCTCTGTGAATACATTCCGGCCGGCTTCAAGCAACTCTTGCAGCGGTGGAATACGTCGGGTCTCGTTGACGATGAGGAGGATGAGTTCAGCGTCACAATTCGCTAAGAGTTCCTCAATTGTCGGATACCCGGGTACGCCGAAGCGTTCTTTCGCTTTCGCGAGGAGTTCGGGGTCCATATCACACACCGCAACGACCTCTGCGTCTGGATGCTCGTGGAAGTTTCCACCGTGCATCATCCCCATACCTCTACCACTAATAAGCGCGCATTTTGTCATGATTAAATTCCTTTCTGCTTATTGATGATTCGATTTCAGGTGTCCCCAAGTGGTTGCCAGTTTATCCACAGCTTGAACAGCAAGTCCCTGTGGATCAAAGTTTTCGGCGAAGATCTCTGCTTCGTGCTCTGGTGTGGCAACGATCACATTATCAACGCCGTAGATACCGAATTTCCAGCAATCGAAACTAATGTTTCCGGACTTATAGGTGTTATCCTTTATTTCCCACTCGGCAACTTGTATTGGTTCTTTCTCAGTGACATCCCATATATGAACGGTAACGCGTTTTTCCTGTGTCATTAACGCCGCTTTCAGTATGAAATGATCGGAACCTTGCGCGTAGTTCGCCTGTGCTTGTCCGCCTTTTACAGGAAAGGGTTGCCAAGCGTTAACGGGTCCATCTTTATTCGTTGTTACCTTGACATTGGCGCGGCCCCACCAGCGCATCCAGTAAGAACCGAGTGGTGTTTGTCTTAACGCGCCGCCACCATCTCCTTGTCCGCTCCATTCTATGATGAACCATTCATAATAGATAACGACATCGTTGAAGTGCTGAGGAGATCGAAGGCTTACATAGTCCCCGCCAGATTTTTTCTGGTCCAAATAGAGAATGCCGTCCTTTGGGTAAACAAATTTGGGCGTGTCTGTCCTCCATTTGGTTGTTAGGTCCAGTTCACCCTCAAAATCTTCTTGTAGCAAAATTTCCGCTGACGCGTCAAATACCACAAAAGCGAGTATCGTTAGAATCAAGGCACATCTAATAACGTGTATCATCTGTCTGCACTCCTTTGTTCGGATTCGTTGGGTTGAAGACGTTATATTTGAAATGGGTGGTAGCAGTATAGCATACATCATGGAAAAGTCAACGGAAATTTTGTCAATTAAAGAATAGTTTTCAGAACGCAGTTGTCAGTTTTCAGAGGTTGATTCTTCTTGCGATCTCTCTTTTGTCATGTTATACTCTCTGGGCAGAAACAATGCAGTGGACGAAGAAAGCTTATGTGCTGTAAACTCAACAGTTATACTAAAATAGGAAAATTATGGAATCTCAACAATTTCCCAGAATCGGTTTTATTGGACTCGGCAATATGGGTGGACGGATGGCGAAGAATCTTCATAATGCTGGATACCCGCTCATCGGATATGATATTGATACGGCAAAATATGAGGCACTCGCAGCGACAGGTGCAAGTACGGGTAAGGACACGACTGAAGTTGTTAAGAATAGCGATGTCGTCATGACCAGCTTGCGTTCGTCTGACGTTTTTTGCAGCGTTGCCGAGGAATACTTTATCCCTAATGCGCGTAACGGTCAGGTATTTATTGACTTAGGGACAACAGAAGTGGGGAGGACTCGGGACTTGGCGGCTGCCCTTACTGAAAAAGGCGCGACGCTTATAGACGCACCGGTGAGCGGCGGACCGCACGGGTCTGAAACGGGGACACTCCGTATTTTTGTCGGTGGTGATGCGGAGGTTGTCGAAAGATATCGCTCTATTTTAGAAATCCTCGGCGAACCGGAATATGTAGTGTATTGTGGTCCGAGCGGATCTGGTCAAATTGTCAAGGGTGTGAACCAATTGGCGATGGGACTCGGTGCTGCGGCGTACATGGAGGCGATGGCATTTGGGGTCTGCGCCGGTGTTGATCCGGTGGCGATCCGTAATGTGGTCGGTATGGGGAGTGGCTGGCGCGGCGAATTCGATAGAATTGCCAAACGTATTGTTGATGGCACGGCTAAAAAACTCGTCGTGAAATATCCTGAATTGCCGTATTTCCTTGCAACAGCGGAAACCGCTGGGTTTGAAATTCCGCTCACTGAAGCCCTCTATGAGTTCTGTAAGAAAGGGAATTACGAGATGTTTGACAATATGAACCGTCCGTCGCGTTCATTTTGGCACGAATTGACAAAGGGTCCCGAAGAAGAATAGCATTCGCGGGTACAAACCTATTCCACGAAGACCGTCTTAATCGAAAGCGGTTGACATTTCGACTTGTAGTAACGCTAACAGTTCCTTTTTCAAGTGGAGGAGTGCGGGGTCTGTGATGTCTCGTGGGCGTGGTAAAGGGACGGGTATCTCCGCTTTGAGTGTTGCAGGTCGGGCTGTTAGTAGATAAATCTTGTCTGCGAGCAGGAGTGCTTCTTCAATGTCGTGTGTGATGAGGAGGACGGTCTGCTTGTCTTTCGACCAAATGTCGAGTAGGATAGACTGCATGACGGTGCGTGTCATCGCATCAAGTGCACCGAAGGGTTCATCTAAAAGCAGGATTTCCTTCCGAAACAGGAGCGTCCGGGCGAGTGCGACGCGCTGACGCATCCCGCCAGATAGCTGCATCGGATAATTGTTTTCAAATCCACCGAGACCGAGTTGTGCCAGACGTTGTCGCGCCTCTGTCTTCGCTGTCTCAGGCGTTTCATCGTGGATTTCTGGGCCAATGAGGACGTTTTTGAGAACTGTTCGCCACGGTAGTAGTAGGTCCTTCTGTTGCATATAGGCGAAATCACCGGTGTTACCGGAGACGCGTTCGCCGTTAAAGTAAATCTCCCCAGTATCCGGCGTGAGTAGTCCGGAAATAATATTAAAAAGCGTGCTCTTGCCGCAACCAGACGGCCCCAACAAAGCGACAAACTGCCCCGCATCAACGGAGAAGTTTAAGTTGTCCAGCACCTGTAGTTCGGTGTCCTTCTGCCCAAAGGTTTGCGTTAAATTTCGGATCTCTAATGTGCGCATAGTCTCTAAGGATATTAACCTTTGGCGGCACGTTGACGGAAAAATCGGATGAGCGGCTTCACGTAGGGTTCGTCTGTCCGCACATGGATAGCATCGACCTGATTTGCTCGAAAAATCTGCCGCCGTTCTGCCTCAACGCGTTGATTAAGTTCTTTATACAGTTGCCGCCCTTCCTCGGAACGTGTATCAATAACCGTTGTCTCTCCAGTTTCGGCATCTTCAAGTTCAATCAGACCGACATCTGGCAGTTCCGCCTCGCGCCTATCCTGTAGGCTGATAGCGATGAGTGAATGCTGCTTACTACTCAAGCGTAGCTGCTTCTCGTATCCAGTCGTTTTGAAATCGGAGATGAGAAATACAACGCTGTGCGGTTTAAGCACACGATCGACAAATGCTAACGCCGTTTCGATATTTGTTCCTTGTTGTTTCGGTTGAAAGTAAAGGATATCTCGGATGACGCGCAGGACGTGCCTTCTGCCCTTGCGCGGTGCGACGAAATGCTCCACCGTATCCGTAAAGCAGATAAGCCCCACCTTATCGTTATTTCTGATGGCAGAAAAGGCGAGAAGTGCAGCGATTTCTGCAGCGATTTCTGCCTTTGTCTCAGGGATACTCCCGAAACTCGTTGAGGCACTCATATCGACAACCAGCATCATCACGAGTTCGCGTTCTTCTACGTACTTTTTGATGTATGCCTGCCCCGTGCGAGCGGTAACATTCCAATCGATAGTACGGATTTCGTCGCCTGCCTGATATTCACGTACTTCATCGAAGGTAATCCCTTGTCCTTTGAAGACGCTCTCGTATTCTCCAGCAAATACGGTGCTAACGAGACGGTTGGTGAATATTTCGATGCGTTGGATTTTTTTTAGGATATCTTTTTCGTTCACCAATTTATAGTTCCTACTGTGTTCTTTTTATAACAAGTTTCTGTTTGCAAGCGACACTGAAAAGACTTGCTTAACTATCGCAATGCCATTATACTATCACAAAAAAACAGAGGGATCAACGCCTTTTTAGTGTTTATCGGTGGTCGGCAGTCAGTGTGTGGAGACAAAATCTACGTCATTACCAGATATTTTTTTCCCCGACGGCTGAACGCCGATAGCCAATTTCAGGATAACTATGCAAAACATTTTTTTCGATAATACCGCAATTGAGATTTATGGTGAAGTCCAAACCGGAAACATTCGTCATGTCGTTTTCGATTTTGACGGTACGATCTCGCTTATCCGAGACGGGTGGCAGAATGTGATGGTGCCGATGATGGTTGAACTGCTTCAAACCGAAACGGGGACAACCGAAACGCAGTCGGAACTCGAAGCACTCGTGGTGGAATTTGTGGATAGATTGACCGGCAAGCAGACGATCTATCAGATGATTCAACTCAGCGAGGAGATTGAGAAACGTGGCGGGACACCGCAAGAGCCGCTCGCCTACAAAGATGAATATAACCGCCGATTGCTGCCTGTTGTTGAAGAGCGGATCGCAGGACTTGCTGCCGGGACGCTATCTGCTGAGCCGCTTCGTGTGCCGAAGTCGCTCGAATTTCTACGAAGCCTGCGCGAAATGGGGATACACTGCTATCTCGCCAGCGGAACGGATGTCGAATTCGTTAAAAACGAAGCGGCACTCCTCGGCGTTGCAGCGTACTTTGATGGCGGGATTTTCGGGGCGTTGCGGGAATACAAGAAGTTTTCTAAAGCCATGGTTATCCAGAAGATCATCACAGATTTCCAGTTGAGCGGCAGCGAATTGCTCATCATTGGCGATGGGTACGTGGAGATCGAGAATGCGAAAACGGTGGGTGCAATCGCTGTCGGTGTTGCGTCTGTAGAAGCCAATAGGTACAACATGAATGCTGACAAACGGGAACGCCTTATTCGTGCCGGTGCGGATATTATCATCCCTGATTTCCGTGAAGGTGTGCAGTTATTAAATTATCTGTTCAATTCGTAAAATTTACCTCGTAAACAGATTCACCAGGAGCAAAGTATGACGAACTACGCCAAAGCGTCTGTCCATCCTTCGGAACTACGTGAATTTCAAGATGACCAAACGGGCGCGCATATCTATCAACTCACAAATGATACTTCTATTAACCATAATCTCTATTTCCTTACATCCTCGTTCACGCCTGACCAGAAACATCTCGTCTTTACCTCCTACCGTTCAGGAAAACCGAATTTTTTCAAACTGGAATTTCCCAACGGCGATATTGTCCAATTGACAGATGCCGACGATGTACACGGTTATTCCGGTGTGATTTCCAAAGACGGGTCTGAACTCTTTTACACACAAGCGGACGCGATAAAGGCGATTTACCTTGATTCTCTTGAGGAACGCGTGTTAGCAGAATTCCCCGGCGGCAGTCTCGGCGAGTGTAGCGTCAGCGCGGACGAACAGTTTATCGTAACAGCGATGAAGCGCGACGACAAATCGCATATTACCGTGACGGCTACGGAGGGCAGTGGCGGTGCGGTTATCTATACGTCTCCAGATCAGACGATTATCCATCCCCAATTTCATCCAAAACACGCTGATCTCATTGCGTATTCCGGCGACCCGGCACCTCGGATGTGGACGATTAAACGGGACGGTACAGAGAACCGATCGCTCTATCAGCACGACAACAACGAGTTTTTGGTTCATGAAACCTTCCTTGGTGCATTGGACGATTTGATTGTGACGCATTGGCCCTACGCGCTGCGTCGGATATCCTTGGATACCTTACAGATGCAGACGATCGCCGATTTCAATGCGTGGCACATCGCCAGCAACCGTGATGGAACAAAGGTGTTGTGTGATACTGTCCATCCCGACATCGGTTTGCGGTTGGTGGATGTAGGGACCGGTGAACATACACCTATCTGCTATCCGCAGAGTTCGTCGAGTGGAAGTCAGTGGGAAACCGACCGATACGCCCTCGCTGAAGATTGGGCAGCGGCACAACAAGCAGGCGATCGGGAGAAATCGCTGAGTTGGATGGAGATGAAGGTGGATACGGTCTATGGACCGCAGTGGACACACCCGCATCCGTCTTTCAGTCCTGACGAAACGGCTGTTGTGTATACATCGGATGTTTCTGGGCATTCGCAGGTTTATGTTGCTGTGATTCCATGAGGTGCAGGATTATATAAAAATGAAACAGTTTTGTAAATGGTGGTTATGTGTTTTCGTTGGCTTTGGCATTGCGTGTAGTGTTGCATCGGCACAAGAGGAATGGATGCCGGATCCTAATTTGCGGCAGGCAATTCGGGAGGTTCTTGAATTACCGGATGAAATACCGCTGACGCAACTGCTAATGAACCAATTGACGGGACTGGATGCCGCTAACAGTCAGATAACAGATTTGACAGGATTAGAATGCGCCACGAACGTAACATGGCTCAAGCTTGGCTTAAACGATATCCGAGATATTTCTCCGTTAGCGGGGTTAATCCATTTAGAAGCCTTATGGCTTTTCTATAATCCACTATCAGATATTTCTCCTCTGGCAAATTTAGTGAACTTAAAAACACTTGACTTCGGAGTATGCCAGATTACCAACGTCCATCCGCTTGCAAACTTGAAGGAATTAGAGATTCTTCGCCTTGATAGTAACCTGATCGAAGACATTGCACCACTATCAAATCTGATGATGCTCACCGAATTAGGGCTGGCCGATAATCGCATTGCAGACATCAGTTCACTTGCTGATTTGATAAATCTGGAGATTCTTCGTCTTCATTACAATCAAATTCAGGACATTACACCTCTGGCAAATTTAACAAGCCTCACTGAGTTGTGGCTGACAGGTAATCGAATTGTGGATGTCAGTCCACTTGAAAACCTAACAACCCTCAAAGAATTACGGATTCAGAACAACCGGATTACAGACGCTACGCCACTTGATACACTCTCTTTGATCCATTTTGAACATGACGAATTTTGTGTATTCCCAGGCCATCCATTTCAAGAACGAATCCAAAATCGAAGTTATCCTTCTATTGTCCAGGCATGGGAGGATATATTAAACAGACCCTCATTATCCTATGAAGCCCGATTAGCGCAGCACGATCTGTATTGGAGTCCAGAGTTTGGTTTACATTTCCAAAGAACAAACGACGGTATTCAATTGGCCGGTAATCTTAACGGAGCAAGAAGGCGCCGTGATGCGTTGTTGGAAATGAACCCAAATATGATTTTTATTCTTCAGCTTCCCATGTTTGGTACAGATCCTGACTCGCCTTTTTATAAAGCTGTCTATGACGACAACTTTTCTTGGGTCAGAGACGAGACAGGCAATCGCGTAGCACCATTTCCAGGTTTAGAAGAGTTTCTCCTTGATTTCACCCATCCAGAGCAGCAAGATATAATGGTTCAACAAGTACTCACAATAGCCGAGTGTGGATTATATGATGGTATTTTCTTAGATTGGTGGGATGAAGATAATCTGGTCCTTGGCAGTAGTCAAAAGGTTGATGGCTATCGGGGAAATGCAGATGAACAACTTGCAAGAGACACTATTCTTCAGCGTATCCGAGCAGCTGTTGGCGATGATTTTCTGATAATCGTCAACACGAATCGGCGCAAAATTCCGCGCACCGCGTGGGGTATCAATGGAACGTTCGATGAACCGGATGTGAACGGTGATGGTGTCGTGAATATTTTGGATTTGGTTGCTGTGGCAAATGCTTTCGGGCAGTAAATCGACATTGCCATTTCAATATTGGCGTGATATAATAGATGTCGCTGCGATGAAAACTCCTTTACTCTCAAGTGAAAATGAAGTGTTCTTGGGTAATAACAGCACACCACCGTGCCGATCACACATAATCAATGCATATCAGAAATAAAGAAAAACTGACCGAATTTGCCCAGAGACATCCGAATACTCGATCAGCACTGAACAGATAGTGTGCATTGATGGAGCAAGAAAGTTTTGGTTCAATCGTTGAGTTGCGCGAAAAATTCCTGCACGCGGATCTAATCCAAGTGAACGTGCGAGAAAGGCTGCCGACAGGTTCGTACGTTACTGTCAAAAGAACTTGGACGGCTTTCAACATTGGTGGCAACAAAGCTCGTCTTCTGGTATCCATACAGTATCGATTTCAGCATGCCACTATTCGCAAAGTATTTACACACGCGGAATATGATGCTTGGAACAAACGGAGATAGGAAATAATGTTAACCGATATACAAACTACCCAAAACGTATTATCTCTATTAGCACCTTTCGTTCCGGTGGAGCCCGATATGCCTGCACCCCAAAAGCAAGATCCTTTTGTAACACAACAGACTCTACTTCAGCAAACTGTGAAGGCTGCTCCTTATTCAGAAAGTGACTATCGTTGGCTCGCCGGTGTCCTGGAATTATTAATCGATATCGGGAATCGGGACGAAGCCCTCAGTTTCAATACAATATCAAGAAGCGACTACCGTCACCTTTCACCCTTACTTGAAGAATTAGTTGACACAGTTGGTGAAAATGTACACCACCCTGCTACCTCCCTGATGATGCTCGTTGGGTTTCTTGTTGAAAGATATGAGAAAGAAAACGTTCCAAAGTTATCGGATATCCCTACAGAGTCGGTGGGGGAAGCAGAAGAGGCAGCAGAAGCATCGGTCGAATGGGACGACGAATGGGATATCTTGGAGATAAGAGACCTTACCCCAGAAGAGATGAAGGAACTAGAGAAAGAACATCCTCCGGCTGCTATCTTAGAATGGACTGAAACAGAGGTGACAATTCATGCCTTTTTCTCTATCGGTAATATTCTTTCAGAGGGGGGTTGGATACGAGAAGCCGTTTCTGCCTACGACATGGTGCTCCGCTTGAAACCGGATTTCGCTGAAGCCTATTACAATCGCGGAACGGCGAAAACATTCATTGCTGAATATGCGGCTGCCATCGCCGATTTTGATGAAGCGATTTGCCTCAAACCAGAATTGGTAGAAGCTTACTACAACCGCGGTCTAACAAAGTCTACCCTTAACCAACCGAAAGCGGCGGAACACGATTTACGAACCGCGTTAAAATTGGCTAAACAGCAAGGACATGACAATATCAAAGTTAATATCAAACAACGTCTCCAGGAATTCAATGACACCGAATAAAGCGTTGTAGGAGAAACCTTGTATCCTACTGTGTTTGGTCCTGATGAAAACACGTGTTACGCGTAAGGAGATTAACTTATGTATTCCCGTTTGTTTGCATGGCTCTGTGTTTTGAATCTTATTTTCAGTGTAACGGCTATAGAAGCCGCTAAAATTGCTGTTGTTGATTTTGCTGACGAGTGGACAAAGGTTGATGCGTTACGTCAGACCTTGGATGAATTTAAAGTTGAATACGATGATCTGACAAAGGCACTCGAAGGCGGACAACTACCTTTCAAAGCAGAAAACAAGATTTTTTTAATTGGTAGCATGGTGACCAACAATCCTGGCTTGCATCAAAATCTTGACAAGAATGCAGAAGCGATTCAGGATTTTGTCGAAAATGGCGGTATCGTCTGGGAACCGACCCAAGCGGATCAGAACGAAGCGAATGTGGATTGGTTACCGCCTGGATTGAGTTGTGTTCGGAGTGACCGTGATAGTCCAGATTTTGAAATACTGCAAGCGGATCATCAACTCTTTAATGAACCAAACCGCATGGATCAAAAAACGTTTGAAGGCTGGGGACATCAAGGCTGGCCCACTGTATGGGAAGTCATCGCCTCTCAAAAAGGCTTTGACGTGCTGATGGAAAGTTTGGGGCAACCTGTTATTATGGAGGCGAAATTCGGGAGAGGTAAGTTCCTAATGATGGCAATTGCACCTGATAAATATTACATCGCAGGTAACGATGACAACACGAAGGATATGGCAAAACTTTTCATGGAGAATTTGCTGCTCCATGTTGAAGAATTTGCTGCTGTCGAAGCAGATGGTAAACTCACGACAATGTGGGTAAATCTGAAAATGCAGTAGATGGGATATTAAGTACTATTGTAACATTCGGGTTTTCGATGATCTGTTGAACGCGGCAATTGGTTTGAGATCGGGCGGATATAGAGATCCGCCCTTATAGACAAAACCTCTAACTCCACAGTCTATCGTGTGAGCGTTCGGAATCCCATTCTGTTGTGGGGGCGAAGTATGTTGTCTCGTCCCGATGGAGATGTTCGCGGATGACCTCTTCGTTAAGGTCTATGCCTAAGCCGGGGGTTTCTGGGACATTGATATAACCGTCTTGGATAATTGGGTTCGGTAAACCTGTTACCATCTCATCCCACCACGGATTGTCAACAGAGTGGTTTTCTAACACCATAAAGTTTGATGTTGCTGCGGCGCAGTGGACGCTCGCCATTGCGCAGATAGGCGTGCCTGCCATGTGGAGTGCCATTGCGATGCCGTGATCTTCTGCGAGATCGCCGATCTTCTTCGTTTCTAAGATCCCGCCCGATGTTGCGATATCCGGGTGTGCTACGGCGATGCCTCGGCTCTCGAACAGCGGCATAAAGTCCTCTTTACAGTAGATGTCCTCGCCTGTGCAGATGGGGGTGGCGCATGAATTCGAGAGACGTACATATTGGTCAGTATACTGCCACGGCACCATATCCTCTAACCACGCGAGGTTATATTTTTCTAGTGCTCTCGCCAGGCGGATACAGTCTTCAATGCCGATATGCCCGAAATGATCGACTGCGAGCGGTATCTCGTAGCCGATAATGTCCCGAACGATTTCTACGTATTCGCAGAGCATCGCGATCCCTTTTTCGGTGAGGCGAATACCAGTGAAAGGGTGCATCAGGTCGCGTGTATCCAAATTTCCGTGTGGTGCGGAGAGCGTACCGGGAATACCTCGCAGCAGTCCGACACCGACATCCATCTTCAAGAAGGTGAACCCCCTGTCGATGCGCTCTTGGAGTTTGTTTCCCATTTCTGTAGCGTCTCTAAGGGATGGTGTATCGCTGTAGCATCGGATTTTGTCTCGGAACTTGCCGCCGGCGAGTTGATAGCAGGGAACGCCATAAGCCTTACCCGCCAGGTCCATCAGAGCCATTTCGATGCCACAGACACCGCCGCCTTGCCGTGCATGGTGGCCAAACTGTTTAATCTGTCGAAAGATTTTATCAACGTTACACGGATTTTCGCCTAAGATTCGGCTTTTGAGCATCAGTGCGTACGTTGGACTTGCGCCATCTCGGACTTCACCGAGACCGTAGATACCTTGGTTGGTGTCGAGTTTCAAGATGGGACCCCCTACTTGGGTCCGAACGATACGCATATCAGTGATTTTCAATGCTGAGGGTTGAGAAGCGGTATTGACATTTGATAAGACTTGTTGATCTTCCATTTTTTAGTTATTCCTTGCGGGTAATGAAGAGAGTTTGATGTTTGATGTCCCTTTCTCTTGATCCGCCCGCGCCGTTGTTGCGGGCTGCTTTCTTCAGTTAACAGGACTTACGCGATTTTGACTGTAGGCTGTTTTGTTAGAAGAAATTTTCTGAAAACACAGCGTTCTTGTGTCACAAACTATGAAGTTTGTGCTACAAAAGATCATCCTGCGTAAGTCCTAAGCTAATTTTCATTCGTTTCTGAGATAATGTCGAGTGCGGTGTCCAATATCGTTAAATGGAGTGCAACACGTTGTTCAAGTTGCCAAACGGTAGGTGTCTCAGAGATAATAACATGTTTACTATGGAAATGCAATAGGTAAGGTGCTAAACCTTGCGTGCCCCATTCAGTGGCGACTTTGTAAACACCTTCGACGAGATTTGGTGCGTCTTCACCGGGGTCTTCTGGGTCTATGGGTCCGATTACTTTCGCGGCTGCAGCGAGTTTGGGACCGATGAATTTCTCGTCGCGTTTGCCTTCGTAGAGGTAGAACCCGGTCGCGTCGTAGTCTTCATGGAAATCTATCGCGAATGAGAATTGGGTTTGTCCGAGTGCTTTTTTTACGATAGTCGCTTCAACGATGCTATCTGTTTCAAATGAACGGTTGATGTCTATCTCATCACGGGTTTCACGTGTGTCGTGAACGTAGCCGTACGGGTTGACACACGGAATTATCGTAAAGGAAAATTGTTTCAAGAGGGCGGTATTGTCGCGTTCGAGGAACTGTAAGACTGCTTCAACGCCTGCGGGTTCATCGCCGTGTACGCCACCTGTGATGAGAACAGATTGTGGCGTATTCGTGGACGATGCAAAGTGAATTTGATGTATCGGATAACTGTGGACGTTGCCGATACATTCTATTGGCAGTTCTAAATTTTTTAGGCGTTCAGTGATTTCAGTATAATCGCGCAAGTTTCGGTGCTCCTCGACAGGATTCGCAAAGAATATAATTCAGGACGGACGCAATTTTGATTGTAGCCTATTCTATTGGGTGAGGTTTTTCGGAAAACCCTGCTGTCTTCTGACACAAACTAACAGTTTGTTCTACAAAAGAGCAGCATACGTAAATCTTGTGTAATTATATGATACCTTAGAATGAAGTAACGTGCAATCGGTTTTTGAGAATCATTTTGTGTTTGACATTTGCTATCTTTTCTGATAGAATTCTGCCAAATACTTACCTTAAAGGATATAAAGAATGCCGACTGAAACAGAACTTTACGATGCTGCGCTCACGCATTTTGCGGAAAACGACCTTGAGGCGGCTGTTGACGCTTTCAAAGAATTGATTGATACCTATCCAAAGTATATCGAAGGGTTCCTTGGGTTGGGACATGCGTATGAACGGTTGAGTCGCTACGATGAAGCGATTGAAGCGATTCAAAAGGCAATTGAGATTAACCCGAAGGATCCACTCGCGTACACCAGTCTATCGATCTGTTACCAGCGGAAAGGGATGATCCAAGAGGCAGAAGATGCGATGGCGAAGTCGCAGCAACTGCAAATGGAGGCATCCGTTTCGTCTGCGTGATGTTTTAGCGGAGGTTCCATAATGCCAAATGCGACTTTACTTGATCCAACCTCTCAAGGCGATGTATCTGCGAAATTTCTTGCGCAGCGACTTGAGAGTCTTGATGGGAAAGTGATGGGTTTACTCAACATCACAAAAAACGGCAGTGATATTTTTTTGGATCGTATTGCTGAGTTAATGCAGGAACGGTTCGACATTGCCGAAGTGATCTATATGAAGAAACCGACGTTCACGCGGCCGGCACCGACAGAATTGCTTGTCGAACTGGCGGAGCAGGCTGATTTTGTCATTGAAGGGCTTGCGGACTGAGGGTCATGTATATCGTGCAGTATGCACGATGGAAGTGCTTTAGAGGAACGGGGCGTGCCGAGTGTTGCGGTCTGTACGGAGGTATTCTTCGCTGCGGGCAAAGTCCAGGCACGTGTTTTGGGGCATAGCGATTTGGAGCCGCTTACTGTTTCTCACCCGATCCAAAGTTTGACCTCGGATCAGATTCGTGAACGTGCAGAGGGTGCTGTTGATGCAATTGTTGCGCGGTTGACTAAAGGACAGTGAAATCAGTCATAATTTGCGTAAAATTAAAAACGCCGTAAGGTATAACTTGTTAGGGCACAACGGAGTTACTATATCGGACGGCGTTTTATGTGTTAAATTGCAAGGTCATTGATTCGCCTGGCTGTAAATCGTGCCATTGTTGTAAGAGTGTCCGTAATTTCTGTTGCATCACTTCAAGTTGTTCATCTGTGATGTTTACGGAAAGCGTCGCGCTGTGTTCTTGAAATATTCCATTGGAATTAGTGTCTTGGGTGGACGGTGTATTGGGCATATCTGCTTGTAATAGTGCTACAATCGGTTCGGTGTTCATCGCTTCTTCTGGGATTTCAAAAGGACGTTGCGCTTTGGGTTCGCTAAAATCGGGTATATCGTACCCTTTTTCGACGAGTCCGAAGAAGGCGTTTTTAAAGCCGAGCGTCGTTTCGACAACGTAGTGTGCGAAGTCGTGATGCACAAATCCGCGATGGAGATATGTCCAGGTGACGCTTCCATCGTCCCGGATACAGGTCAGTGTATCCGGTTTGTGTTTTGATTGGTTTTTGCCTTTTTTGAAACGGATAATCATTTGTCATCGTTAGGACTTACGCACTTTTGAGTGTAGGCGGTTTTGTCATAAGAAATTTCTCGGAAAACACAGTGTTCTGACAGCACAAACTAACAGTTTGTGGTACAAAAGAACAGCATGGGTAAGCCCTGATCGTAAAATGAGAATGGCGAGGTAGAAGCACCTCGCCATTTTTTTTTAGGATACGTCTATCGGACGAAGATAAATTCCCGGGATGAGATGAGTGCCCAGAGGATATCCTCGCTGCCCGCGCGACGTTTCGGACTCTCGGCGAGGTACGCTTTAGCGGTCTTAAGTTCCTCATCTGTCGGTAACCGGCTCAACGTGGTGAGGTACAACTCTGTGATGAGTTCTCGGTTGTTGAGTTTCGCTTTTATGGAACGGGTGAGTACACCGTTGGTGCTTCTCAGTTTCTGATGGACATCACGGGAGTTAATCATATAGAGTGCTTGTGTCAGCGTCGGTTCGAGTTTCGGGTCTAAATCGCCAAGGAATTCTCTGCCGGAACGTCCATAGAGCGACAAGAAGCGCGAGCTCACTGGCAACGGCAGTTCCACAGCACGCTTACCAGATGGATAACGCCCATACTTTTGTGAGGTTCCCGTAACGTCGTTTACGACATCTAAGAGGATCTGTGCCATCATGGGACGCGGATAGAAACGTGAGAAGAACCGGTCATCTAACTGGTTTGTCTCATTCGGTTCTGCGGAAAGTTGGTACGTCCGCGAGTTGAGAATCAGTCTGATGATGTGTTTTGTATCAAATCCGCTTTGGACGAAGGCATCTGCCAATGCTTCGAGAAGTCCCTCAACACTCGGTGGGGTTGTGGCACGCATGTCATCAACGGGATCGACGATACCTCTACTGAAGTAGTGGCTCCAGATGCGATTCACAGTTGCTGTTGCGAAGTAAGGGTTCGTTGAGGAGGTCATCCAGTCTGCGAGTACTCGCAGAATATCGCCCTGATAATTCGCAGAGAGGGATTCACCGCCAAGGAAGGTTGGTTGTGCGACTTCACCGCGGTTCCCTTCTACGGATTGATTTATAACGCGTCCGTTGGGATTATAGGAGATGACCAGTTCGTTGTAAAGTTCGCCGCCTTGGGTTCTAATTTTTCCGTTGAAGGCGGCAAAGTTCCAATAGTCGTCGGTTGTCCATTGGTCAAACGGGTGCTTATGGCATCTGGCACAGCTCAGGCGGATCCCGAGAAATACTTGTGCGGTTGTCTCTGCCCTTCCTGCAGGTTGCCGCTCGATACGGTAGTAGTTTGTGGGGCCGTGCTGATAGGTGCTCCCTCGCGCTGTGATGAGTTCTCGGACGAACTTATCGTAAGGTGCGTTTGTCTCGACTGCCTTATGTACCCACTCGTGGAAGAGTGTCGCGCCGCGTTCTCCGAACGCCCCGTTTCCTAAAGTCCGCGGGTGGATACGCAACATATCGGCTAACTTCAGCGTGCGTAGGTTAACCCACTCTGGCGTATCAAGAAGCAGGTCGATGAGATGTGAACGCTTGTAAGGGTCTGTATCTGTCAGGAACGATTTTACTTCATCCGGTGTTGGAAGTCTACCGATGGTATCCAGATAGATTCTACGCATAAAAGCATCATCGGTTGTCAACGCAGAGGGTCGAATATTCAGTTTTTCGAGTTTGGCGAGTACAAACTCATCAATAAAGTTATTGGGTTTGAATTTCTCGTTTTCTGGTATAGTGGCTGCTTCAGAGTTTCGCGGTATCGTTACAAACGCGGCATCGACGACCCCTAAGAAACGTGCAATAACTGCGGTTCCACCCCATCGGACGCTTGTTACTTCGCCTGTAGTTGATACTTCTGCGACAGGTGCGTCTTTGGATTCATAGACGGCTTTTTCGGTTACATCTTCGATAGAACCGTCGGAGAAATGGGCGAGTACCTTTAATTGTGCGGTTTGTCCGACATCAGAGAGGACAAAGGTACTCGGTTCAACTTCGAGTTTCCGCAGTCTCGGTTCATCGTCGGAAAAAGGCGCGCCTGCTTCGATCCATCGCAGAATTTTGGATCCGTCCTCTGAGTTCGGCTCGAACCGTAACCCGCCTTCATGCGGTATCTGTCCGGTCGGTTTAAGGAAGAAAAGGCTCTGATCGGGTTCGAGTAGATTGATGCGTCTACCGCGGTTGTGATGAACGATTGGTTCGTAGTCCGTTTCTGGATTCAAGGTGAGTAGAGAGAGGTTTAACCCGCCTTGTCCACCGAATTTTCCGTGGCACATGCCAGCGGAGCATCCCTGTTTGTCAAGGATCGGTGCGATGTCTTTCAGAAAATTGACTGGCGGTTGGGTTTCATCATTCGTTGTGTTCGCCTGTGTCGCGAATGGCATTGCTAACAGTGAGATGGAAAATAGAAGTACAACAACGAGCGTGGCAAACTGAGCGGTTACGTGCGTAGCAGAAAGGCTTTGCCCTATGGTTCTCAATAGGTGTCTCATGCGAATACCTCCGTGAAAACTTCGGTTACATGTTCTACAAACAGAAACTTAATACCTTCTTGAATGTCTTCGGGTACTTCGGTAAAATGTTTTTCATTGCCTTGTGGCAGGATAATTTTCTTAATACCTGCCTGTTTCGCTGCGAGTATTTTTTCCTTGACGCCGCCGATAGGTAGAACTCTACCTCTGAGGGTCAGTTCACCGGTCATGGCGATGTCGGGGTTAATAGGGTGCCGTGTTGCAATAGAGGCGAGTGCAGTTGCAATGGTGATACCTGCTGAAGGTCCGTCCTTCGGGATTGCGCCTGCTGGCACGTGTACATGTATATCGTCTTCGAGGACGCTCGGATCAAATTTGAGTGCGTCGGCTTGGGATTTGACGTAGCTGAAAGCGGCTTGTACGGATTCCTGCATGACATCGCCGATCTGACCAGTGATACGGAGTTGATTGTTGGTATTTGTTTTTTTGGTTGTGGCGACCTCAATAAAGAGGATTTCACCACCTGCTGGCGTGACGGATAACCCCGTTGCGACACCGATGTCGGCTTTACGTCCTGCGATTTCGGAATCAAACTTTTCGGGTCCTAAGTACTGTTGAATGTCCTTTGCTGTAATCGTTGTCGACTCGGTGTTCCCTTCGGCGACACGGCGTGCCACTTTTCGGCAGAGGGTACCGAGTTCTCGCTCCAAATTTCGCACGCCTGCCTCGCGGGTATATTCACTAATCACTTTGTCAATCGCTGCGTCTTTAATGTGGATCAACTCTTCTTCGAGTCCATTTGCCTCCAATTGGCGAGGAATCAGATACTGCTTGGCAATGATCTGTTTCTCGTTGGCGGTGTAACCGGGGAGTTCTATTGTTTCCATCCGGTCGCGTAAGGGTGGTGGAATCGTATGAAGTTGATTCGCTGTTGTGACAAACATCACTTTCGAGAGGTCAAACGGGACATCGATGTAATTATCCGTAAAGGAGTGATTCTGTTCTGGGTCGAGGACTTCCAAAAGTGCGGAAGCTGGGTCCCCGCGAAAATCAGAGCCGAGTTTGTCAATTTCATCGAGCATAAAGACCGGATTGTTTGATTCTGCTTGTCGTAATCCTTTGACGATCCGTCCGGGCATTGAACCGATGTAGGTGCGTCGGTGTCCACGGATTTCGGCTTCATCGTGCATACCGCCGAGCGAGATCCGTACAAATTTCCTGTTCATTGAGCGTGCGATAGATTTACCGAGTGAAGTTTTCCCGACCCCTGGAGGACCAACGAAACAGAAGATCGGTCCCTTCATCTCGGCTTTGAGGATGCGGACAGCGAGATGCTCGAGGATCCGTTCTTTGATTTTTTCTAAATCGTAGTGATCGGTATCGAGGATCTCTTTTGCTTCAGCGAGGTCTAACGAATCCTCGGTGCTAATAGCCCACGGGAGGTTGAGTAACCAGTCCAAGTAATTCCGAGAGACTGCCGATTCAGGCGAGAACGACTGCATTTTGGAGAGCCGTTTGAGTTCTTTTTCAGCTGCCTGTTTCGCTTTCTCCGGCATTTCGGTATTTTGTAGTTGTTCCCGCATCTCATCGATTTCGAGTCCTAAATCGTCGGCTTCACCGAGTTCGGTTTGAATCGCTTTAAGTTGTTCTCGAAGATAATATTCGCGTTGTCCTTTGTTAATAACAGCCTGCGCGTTATTTTGGATTTTGCTTTCTAATTCGTGTAGATCAAGTTCTTTCGCGAGGATAATAGCGAGCGTATTCAGACGTTCTTGGATGGATACTGCTTCCAAAATGCGCTGTTTATCGTGTGGTTTCAAATCTAAGACTGCGGCGATATAGTCTGCAAGCCGTCCGGGTTCATCGATCATTGTCCGTGTTATGCTTCCGTATTCTTCTTGGTAGCGTGAGGACATTTGAACGATCCGTTGGAACATTTCATCATTGCTACGGACAAGTGCCTCGACCTCCAAATCTATCTCTGTGTTGGCTGTCTGATTTTCATCGTCGCTGCCGACAACGTTGACGCGCGCCTTGATGAAAGGCTCGGTGTGCATAATCTCCTCGATTTCCACGCGTTCGCGTCCGTGTGCGAGGAATAAGACATCTTCGTCATCGGTCTTGTATCGGAGGATATGGATCAAACTCCCAATTGGACAGAGGTCGCTCTTTTTAATCTTTTTGATGTCTTTTTTCGACAGTTCTTTTTTCGGACGAAAGACGCAGAGTACCCTTTCACCGTCCATAGCTTGCTCAATAGCAGCGGTAGCCATCTTTCCAGAGAGTGCTACATGATGTGGCGGAAACGGTGGCACCGGCGGCATATACGGAAAGACAACGAGATCGTCGAGTGGCAGAATAGGATATTCCTGCGTAGATTCTTCTTCATCAGTTGTACTTTCAATTTCTTCTTCTTTTTTTTCTTCTTTTTCTTTCGTAGTCATTGTTTTTCTCCTATCTCATTGTTTTGGGTAGTCAGCAACGTTTCATCAACGGTTATTAATTTTTTAGATTTATAGTAGAGCCCGTAATTACTTGTACACTTGCCTCGTTACGTGAACTTGTCTCACAGAGGCACAGGAGACTAACGGTTTCCTATGCTACAAGTGTAAACATATTTTCCGATTTTACTATAACAAGACTTACGCAATTTTGAGTGTAGGCGGTTCTGTCAGATGAAATTTGTCTGAAAACACAGTGTTTTGGCAGCACAAACTAAATGAAGATTAATTTATTAATTCGGTAATTTATTAGCGAAGTCCGGTGCGGTTGCAAACCGCACCTACCGGCCCTGGGGAAGATATAGAATTACCGAAATATTTTCTGAAACTTCATACAGTTTGTGGTACA
>JAJEEK010000043.1 GCA_022821065.1 Candidatus Poribacteria bacterium | reverse complement strand
ACCTGTCAGCGACAGAAGTTGTTTCGGTTTATCCTTGAGTGTTTCATAACGCATCATCAGTTGGTCTCCTATCGGTTATTTGTTCTTAGTCTAACATAGACCAACTAAAACTTACAACTAAATCATTATAATGTCTATTGTTGTATACTAATGGGCAACTTGGGATGAAATACTCAAAAACACATCTGAATATGAAAATGTGTTAGAATAATTTAAAACCAAAACAGTGTTGAAATTCGTTGAACGCACCGCAGAAAACGAGGCATTATAGAGATGAACAGCAAAACACTAAAAGCAACAGGTGCCGTAGTCCTTGCTTGTTTGGTGATGATCATTATTGTTATCTATACGCCTAAACCTGAGCCTAGCTCTTCCAGAAGACGACCCTCTTTCAAGGCAGTTAATACGGAATATCTTGAATTAGCAAATCAGGCTAACAAAAAAACAAACAAGATGAACGGCATCGCGCACCATCAGTCACTTCATTTCGCTAAGGGAGAAAAAATAGACTTTACCCCTTTGACTATAGCAAATACAGCGGCGATTGATGCTCTTGCTGAAGCAGATAAATCAAGTAAACAATGTAACGAGGAACTTCAAAAATTTCAAGAAGAAACGTCTCTGACAATTCTGATTGAAGCAAACACCAAACTGATTGCCTCTCTCAGTGAGATGAGCAAAGCGGTGAAAGCACTTGATGGAGAGTTTCAACGTTTGGAGAGAGAGAATATCCAACCTTCTCCACCGTCCGTTAAGAAAATCACTGATGCTATCGAAAAGGTATCTAATGCTACCGATAAAGGCATCCATGCTCTTGGTGAAACAATTAAAGCGTTTCGCGAATACTACGAACTCGGTCCATAGTAAATTGATTAGGATTTACGCATGCTTCTCTTTTGTAGCATAGACTGTCAGTCTGTGCAAGGTGAACGTCCCGTTTTTTAGAGGATCCGCGTCTTATAGAGCAGGCTACGGCCAAAACTGCGTAAGTCCTGTTGATAACAATTTTACAGTAATAGCCATGCTAAATCCAGCTGATACAACACAAGCAAATAGCAGCAATATGCTGGCACTTCAACCAATGGGGTTTTCCGAGATTCTGGATACAATCTTTAGTCTTTATCGGAAATATTTTTTGCTGTTTTTGGGGATCATTGCTCTCTATTTTTTTGGCAACTTAGTGGCGTATTCGTTAGAAGGTCTCCTCTCTAATTTTCCTCTAAAAACTGTGATTGCAAGTCTCGCGAATGAGCCTTTTGCGATTACAAGCATGGGTGGCATCATCGTCGTGAGTGCGATGGCGTATTTAGGTAAGCGTATTACAAGCCGTGCTGCATTGCGACACACATTACAAAGATTTTTCCCAATGTTAGGTGGATATCTTATATGGTTATTGTTCTTCGTAATTCCATTTATGAGTCTCGGCCTTTTGGGGCGGGCAATGTCTCCGGCATCGTTATCGGCAATGCTACTCACTTGCCTACCGCTTCCAACCTATTTTTTGGTTCGTTGGTTATTTGTTGTTGAAGTCGTTTTGCTTGAGCGGTTATCCGTAGGCCCCTCGCTAAAACGGAGTCGTCAACTGGTTCGCGGGGCGTGGTGGCGGGTTTTTAGCACTTCTGTCTCGATTTTCATACTAAGTGCTGCTATCAGCATTATATTTAAGATGTCAGTTGTATACCTTCTTGTTTTCACAAAAGTGGCAGGTGAAACCGACTTCATAGGCATCCTCCGATGGGCACTCATAGAGAACTCGATTGATAGCAGCAATTTACTCTTCTACACAATTGTGACTTGCACAGACTTAGTTGTTGATACCTTCACATTTCCGATTTGGATCATCGGTAACACCCTTCTATACTTTGATTTACGGATCCGGAAAGAGAGATTTGATCTTGATATACAGGTAAACAGCGACCCTATAGACAGACCAGAATCCACTACGTCATAGGGTCGATATAAGACCACCAACTTAATCAATTGGAAACCAATGCTAAACTCAGTTGATACAGTCCGAGCAAACGATAATACACTTACCCTTCAACCGATGGGATTTGGTGAGATTCTGGATGCAATCTTCAGTCTCTATCGGAAACATTTTCCCCTATTTTTCGGAATTGCCGCTGTTGATTTTTGTGGAACCTTGCTCGTATATTTTTTGGGGCGTTTTACCCCAAATTTCCCGTTAAAAGGCTTGGTAACAGATCTTGTTCTCATGCCCTTTGGCATTGTATGCATGGGTGGAATTATCGTCGCGACGGCTACAGTCTATTTAGGTAAGCACATCACGATTCGCGACGCATTGAAGCGAACCGGAAATCGGTTTTGGCACCTGTCAGCGTGCCATCTTCCGTGGAACTTAGTCTTCGGGACACCGCGTATCGGTATTATTTTTGTTATAGTATCCATTTCTATGCTGAGAACTGAATCAATTTCGTATCTATTGACTATCTCATTCTTAGTTAGTGTCCCTTTCTCGATCCCTCTTCCCATTAATCTGTGGGCGATTATTAATTCCTTAATGACTTCGGTAATGATTCGACAGATGTGGATCCGTTTCATTCCTATAGTTCTTACACCGTTCGCAATTTACTTTGCTGTACGTTGGATGTTTGCCACCGTAGTTGTTCTGCTTGAGAGTTCTGTCATCCCACGTGCTTTTGCAAAGAGTAATGAACTGACACGCGGTAGATGGTGGCAAACTTGGAAGATGTTAGTTGCCTTTTCTGTGTTAAGTTTCGCGATTCAGCGTATCATCGTAATTACGGTTGGGTTCATCTTTATGTTAACAAAAGTGATGGGTGAAACAACCTCTATGGATATTCTCAAATGGATGGTGATGTATAGCATTGAAAGCAACAACCCGCTCTTTTACCTGATTATGAGATGGATTAACACGATCGTTGGTACGCTCATTTTTCCGATTTGGATCATCGGCACTACGCTTCTATACTTTGATTTACGGATCCGAAAAGAGGGGTTTGATCTTGAAAGGCAGGTAAACAATACGACTGCTACACCTACGCGGATACACTAACACTACTTACAGACTATTTGACACATGGCAACGCTTGTGGTACCATAAATCTATGGAGGTTTAGGATACAATGGCATTTCAATTTCAGGATTCAATGGTAAACGAGTACCTTTCACAAGGTTACCTGATTTTTCGTGGGATTGTACCGCCGTCGCTGCTGACCGATTTGCGTCGTGAGGCAGAAAAGGCGCGCGATCTCGCACACAAACTTAACGGACCACAGACACAACGGATTCAACCGCTGTCGAATTATGGCGATGAATTAGACCTGAAACCTTTTTACGACTACACAGAACTGCCCGAACTTAGAGACGCTATCGAAAAATTACTCGGTCCTAACTATACACACGGACATGTTGATATTATGGGGCTCCTCGTTGAACCGCTTGAGCATCCGTGGCATATCGGCTGGCATCGAGACGGCGTTGTTGAGGTTCCACTTGAAGCACGTGATGAAATCGTTAGTGCGAAGTTGGCAGAAGTCTGGCACGATTTGCGCCATTTCAATCAGGTCAACTGTGCGATTTATGCGGATTCCTGTACGTGGTTCGTACCAGGTAGCCATCTGCGTCAGTGGGACATACCCGGCGAAGTGCAATCCACAAAGGATCCAAAACTACGAAAACCCGCCGAAGGACAATCCAACGCTGAAGCAGAACGGTACTGCTTAGAACATTGCAGACAATTTCCAGGGGCGGTTCAGGGGCATCTGGGACCGGGAGATTTCATGGTTTATCGCAACCTTGCGTGGCACACCGGGAACTACACCACCTACCAACCGCGTGCAACCATCCACGATGTCGTTCGATACGAAGGCAAGAAAGATTGGACGGACTGGCAACAGACAAAATTGGATGCCGTCAAACGCATGAAGGAAAAGCAGTCCGCAGCACAGCGTTAATCCAATTGTCCGAAATCAACATACCTGAAGCCGTGATGCCAATATTTTCTGAATTTAATCCGGTAATACGGATTATACTTTCTCAGAAATATTACGGCTACAGGAGGAATAACAAAATGCACACACAACAGACACAGACAAATGAAATTCTAAAACACCCGTTTCCACAGCAGCGACCGGACGTGAAGATTGTCGAAAGCGATGATCGTATCACCGAAGTCGACTGTCCGGAGCTGCAATGGTGGTTCGCCGTTCCAGAGATGGGTGAACCCCATTTCCGAGCTGAATATGATGCCAATACGCTGGAACTTGATGCAATCGTAGAGATTACGCCGACCGCACCTGCGACAATTCGTGGTATTGATTGCGTAGGACTTCAAGTTAGGGAATGGTTAGCACCGAGAGACTGGCCCGATGCAAATCCCCCAGTTATGATGTACGCAACACTTGATGATACCCATAGCAGATGGATTTCGGTCGTTAATATAGTAGACGGGCAACAAGTTTCCTACACAATCGGAGACGAGTGGTTTGAAGATCAGTGGGGTGGTCCCTTAAAACGACGGATTGTAGACGATGGTCGGTACGAACTTCAAGCTGATGGTTCGTATAAAATCACCGATGGTCAAGGCTTCGGTGCCGGCACATACAACGTAACAATTGGTGAAAACACTTTTCACTGTCTTCGTATTTTAGACGTTGACATTTCCGAGCCTCACGGTGGCGAACTTGCTGAGATATACATCGAAAGCGGTGGACGCACAGTCTTCTTCAGACGCTATGATGGTCGCTATTTGCGAGGACACGATTTAGTGGCTAAATATCCGAACAACCGCCGTATCGTCATCAACGATGTCGTCTATGTCCACAGCGATTGTAGCGGATGGGCACACGATCAATTGACATCTGTATCCTTATAATCGATCTACTGTGTATGCTTCTAACAGGTCTTCGTCCAAATCCACGCCGAAGCCGGGCGCGTCGTTGAGAGTGAAAAACCCGGCGCGAGGTTCAGGGCGCAAGCGACGATACAACTCATTTTCAACGCCGTCACGGGAGGGACCGAAGGTCTCTCCCATACACGGCATCGGAAGACACGCCGTGAGATGTAACCCCCACGGTGTTCCAGCTTGATGCAACCATGTCGGTATGCCAAGTTCAGCAGCTTCGCGTGCAATCCGCAAACATTCCGTAAAACCGCCTGCCCAACTGATATCCGGCTGAATCATATCCGCTGCCTGCCAACGCAACAACTCACGAAACCCGTACCGCGTGAACTCATGTTCACCGGAGACAATCCAAGTCGGTTGGACATCGCGTACCAATTGTGCCATGCCTGCGTAGTCGTCAAGTGGGATAGGTTCCTCAATCCATTTGAGGTGTGCTTCAGTGGCGGCACCTGCAAAACGGAGCGTGTAGTCGACATCCCAACGGAGATAGATGTCTGCCATCAATTCTACATCCGCACCGATGACCTCTCGTGCAGTGTATATCATCTCCACATTTTCTGCGAACCCATCTTCTCCCTCGGCGATTCCGTTGCGGAGAGGCAGCTTACAAGCGGTGAACCCGTTCTCAGCGTAATAGCCGACATCGGCACCCGTCGCATAAGCCGGAATTTTAAGGCGTGGTGTATCCGTAATAAGACTATAAACAGGCGCGTCCACAATCTTCCCACACAGGTCAACGAGTGCAAGCTCTATACCGCTCAGTGCGTAAATCACCAAGCCGCGCCGTCCATAAATTGAGGTGATATGATACAGATGCTCCCAAATCTCCTCAACATCAAGCGGATCACATCCAATAACGAAGTGCTGGAGATGTTTGTCGATAATCATCGCACCCGCAAGTCCACCTCCGCCGAGCCCGTATCCTGTCAAGCCTTTATCGGTCGTTATCTCTACGATTAAAGCACCAGCCTGCGTTGCGAAGGGACCGCGCCAGTCAACGTGCGCTGTCTGGGTCGCAGGTTTCTGCCACTGCTGCCCCTTCGCGAATCCGAGACTCGGCATTGCGCGAGGGTTTAGATTGACATGCCACGTCCGAATTCCGATGACAGTGTGTTGCTCCTTAGCATGTGTTTTCCATTCGGTTGTGAAGCTGTTTCCATTGACGTGCATAATGTAATCCTTTTTAGATGTCCCTTTAATTTAAGTCGTCAGGCTTGCAATTACCTATAAATCACGATGGCAGCGCGAAATAACCTATTCCTGTGAAGAATCCGACGATCATCCATAACCCGACCATTACGTACTCGCCGAAAATCAAGCCGAAAGCGATGGGGCGAATCTTCCGATATGTTGCGGCACCCCCAAACTTCAGTGCCATGTATTTAATGAACCATCCGACTAAAATAGACGACCAGAGATGAAACGGTGGATACGTCGCGCCTAAGAGATAACCGATCGGATGCAACGACCACCAGACGAAATTTTGCCGCATCCAGAGCATAAAACCTGTAAATCCGGCACCGGCGATCATACTATAGACCTCAGCCCATTTCGTTTCGACAGGAAATTGGATGAGATTGTTCATCCGCTGGAAATAGTTTCTCGGTGCGGTGACAAAGGACCAACTCTGCAAAAAGAGCGCGCCTTTGCCGTATATCAGCGTCAACGAAGCATAAACGGATACCAGAATCGCGACAACGATTGCGATGCCCAGAATCGGTACGATGCGTCGTCGCGCGAGCTGTACCTCATCTGCCGCTTTGAAGCTGTGCAGGAAGTTCGGCATCATTAATTCACCCCAATCCCGCAGAAATGTGCGTTGGAAGCTCAAAACCGCCAAACTCTTATGTCCGACAGCGTTAGACCCCAGAGTAATGTCAATATATTCTGAGGGGAAAAAAGGAGCCTGCACCAGCAACAATCCGCCGTTGACGACCATCCAAGTGAGGACGACAGATGTGATAAAGATAGAGAGAAGCGTTACAATCGCGACCCACGTCGTTATACCAGCAATAACCAAAAACGCAGCTAAGGTAATGAATCCGAAGATAAACCCGAGGAGTGCGACGCGATACGAGACGGGTTCATTGGCATCGTCTATCGGTTGTCTGGCTGTGGTCGTGGCGGTTGTTCGGGCATGCCCAAGTCCGAACGTCTTTCTAAAGACGGTTACAATATGTTCGCGTCCTATCCAGAAGACCGCAGGGACAAAGACGAGATACCCGCCCATCACCTGACGACTGCAGCTAACCCACGGACCGATGCCGAGTCCGATTGCATTCATAATGATATATTGCAGTTTAAAAAAAAGGAAGAAGAACCAGAGACTGAACGACACCTCCAGCGTCAATAAGGAAGCGATCCCGATAACCGAGAAATAGATGACGAACCGCATCGCGGGCCACCATCCAAGCGTATGCCACGGTTTTTCGGTAAAAGCGCGGTGAATGTTGTAAATGAGTGGGATTTCTGGCACATTCGGAAAATGTGCATGCAACCCATTGATGAGATGTAACACCACCGGCAGCACCATCCCTGCCCAAAGGAGTTTATTTGTAAAAAAGGCGTTGAGCAGCCTACCGGATGCCGGTTCCGCAGCGAGTTGTACCGGAATCTGAATTAAGGGAAATGAGAACCGTTCACGTTCCTCCCACTGTTTTCGGAGGATTGTTGATAGACAGAGTGTCGTAAAATAGAAGACAAGGACGAAAAGTCCCCAGATGAGTAGTGGCTTGATCCAAGGTATCCATGGGACACTTTCGCCGGGAGCAATACCCTCGTAGAAGTCCGTTACTGCGCGAGTATCCGTGACAATGAGCCACTCAGGGATATGGGGATGTAGTGTTTCAGACCAATCGTTTTCCGTCGTCGCGAAGTAACGTACTGCGACGAGAGATGGCAGCAGAAATTGGAGCAACCCCATCGATGGAATACCGACCGCCACGATTAGCATCATCCAAATGACAGTCAGTTCGAGGGCGGAGAAGGCAAAACGCCCACTCCGCATGAATTTGCGTAACGGGACATTGACAAGAAATACCAGAAATAAGAGTCCGAAGATTGAACCGACAGGTAGATGGTTGCCTGCAATCTTGGTATTTTGGAGAAAATAGTTATTGTACGGTGTGATTGCACACATTGCAATCACTAAAAGCAGCCCTACAAGAATAGCAGCAAATCGAATTTTAGCATTCGACCTGCCAGTTTCACCAAAATTGTCCTTAAATGTGTTAGCAGCCAATCGTGTATATGTCTCCCATTGTTAGCATCGGTTCAGCAACGTTTCTCTTTAACTCTCATCTCTCAGTGAAGGACTATAGAGGCAGGTCTCCGCATCAACGATACGTCCATCAGGCAGTGTATATTGGTTCGGAGTTCCACTCCCCCACGGTGCCTTGAAATCTCGGCTTCGCACTTTGTCCACTTCTTGTTGTTCAGCGACAGATTCCCATGAGAACCCTGCCATGAGCTGCTCGTGAAGGGCTGCTTCTAATTCCGTGTATTCTTCTTGTCCTGAAAGGTTCTCAAACTCATCTGGGTCTGTCTCAAGATCGAAGAGGATGGATTCATCTTCGGGGAATGCGACGTATTTATAGCGAGTTGATCGGAGCATACGCATCGGCCCTGTCGTCTGTGGTGCCCAGTATTCTGTGATTGCCGTGTTGCGCCAATCGTCTGTATCGCCTGACATTAGATTTGTTAAATCTGCCCCGTCCAAATCTTCGGGAATAGGGATGCCTGCCCGCGTACATAAGGTCGGAAAAAGATCGTTTAGCTCGACGGGTGCTGTGATCCTTGCCCCGTGGGACTGCTGGATTTGTTTATCCCAGACGATCAAAGGCACACGTGCTGCCGCTTCGTAATAACTCGATTTCCACCACTGTCCGTGTTCACCTGCCATCTCGCCGTGATCGGTTGTATAGACGATGATCGTGTTATCCAGAAAACCGTCGCGTTCCAGAAGCGCGAGCAAGTCTCCGACGGTCTCATCCAAGAATTCGCAACAGGCGTAGTAAGCTGCGCGTGCTTTTCTTGTCTCTTCAGGAGGGATATCTTGCGTGTTGAAATTATCTCGCAGCCCTTTCGCGAAACGGTGCGTCTGCTCTAAGTGCCCCGGTGGGATATTCGGCATATCTACATTATTGGGCCAATATTTATCGAGGAGTCGTTTAGGCGCTGTGAGTGGAAAGTGCGGACGGCTGTAACTCGCAAGCAGGAACCACGGTTGGTCTGATGGCTGGGATCTTAGGTATTCAAGGGTCTCTCCATTAATAACGCGTTCTTGTAAAAGGCTGCTTGGGATTTCTGTGACACCTGCGAGTCGGGTGCGCCCTCGTATGCGAGATGGCGGATTTAGCGGGTCTGTTTGGTGTCCAGCATTGCCGCGTAAGTCCCCGTAGGGGCGAGACTGGAAACCGTTGTGCTGTTCTTTTCCACCGAAGTGCATCTTACCGACAAGTGCTGTTGCATAACCGTGCTGGGCGAAGTGGGCAGGCATCGTGAGATGTTCTGGGAAAAGAATTGATCCGTTATTCCACGCTGAGCACCGATGCGCGTGCTTACCTGTCAGCATACACATCCGAGACGGCGTACAGAGCGGGACTTGACAATATGCACTCTCAAAATAGGTGCCGGAAGCGGCGAGACTGTCGAGATTTGGGGTCTGGACAATGGAATTACCTTCATACCCGATAGCGTGCGGACTGTGTTCATCACTCATCAAAAATAGAATATTCGGTCTTTGCACCATTAATCAAAATCTCCTTTTGCTGTTCTCCACTGCTTTGGTTCGTTGGTTAGATACTCTCTTGTTTTCACTTAGTTTACACGATTTCTCGGAGATATTCAAGCAGTTTTTTCAGGGAGGGCATCCAAAGAATTGCGTTAGATAGGTGAGTCTAACTTGCTATAAGTTGTATCGGTGTAACTGAGTCGTCTCGTTTTTTAAGCAAAATTTTATAGAGAGATTTGCAGTCGGAATTGGTATTAGATTGATACTTATGGAGCATTCGTAAACAAAGCCAGTTCAATGAGGCGGTTTTGCTCTGCGCTTTGAAATACCGAGTGTGAGTGCTGGCAACACCGTTTCAGAAATGTCAACGGAATAGTCAAAAATCGTCCACCCCGAAGCCCCTAAGGTCCGGGATAGATAAATCTGTTCGGCTACAGCGTCCGGTGTCAGTAACGAGTTAGAAGCGGTCGCACCGATCCCCGGATAAATGGGGACATTCTTAGGCATGAGAGCGAGTTGGTTGGTTAACAACTCCGTAAAATAGCTGGGGTCTTCAGTATAATTCATCGGACAGACGAAATCGAGATAACCAGATTTCGCCCACGCGATCCAATCCTGTCCGATGGTCGTGATACATCCCGGATACCAGCCGAATACGGCGGCAGAAATTTTGATGTCAGGATCAACTTCATTCGTTCGCTTGTGGATTAGGCGCACCAAACGTGTAATCTGTTGGACGCGCCATTCGGTATACTGTTCGCTATAAACGCCGGTTTTCGGTAATACCTCGGCGGGCCATTCGTTGATAGGCTTTCGTATTGTCCGCACAAATCTCTCACGGCAGCCTTTACAGTAGCAGGCGTGGCTCCCCGGGTAGCGGATATAATCGAGATGGATACCGTCTACATCATAATTTGTTACAATTTCAAGGATGCTATTCAGTTCCAGAAGCACGTTTTTTGGATGTGACGGGCAGAGCCAATTGAGTGCTTCTCCAGTTGCCGAGACTTGAGTGCGCCCCTCCGCTCGTATTTTTTCGACAAATTCTTTCGGCGCGCCTTCCAAATTCCACGTGATTTTCCAGACATGGACCTCTAAACCGTGTGCCTGTGCTGCCTGAACGCACTGTGCAATCTGATCGCCGTATTGTTTAAAAGTTTTGCTCTGGGGTAAGATTTCACTTGGATAGTGTGCTACACCTGCCCACGCCATGTTTGGAAGAATTATGTTTACACCAGCGGCTGCTAACGCTTTCGCAGCACGGCTCCAATCTCCCGGATACGCCCCGAGTCCAGAGTGATCCCATACCGCGCGTCCTTCGGTTTCGACACTGGCGTGTGATAGGAAATAGGCTTTGGAAAATTCAGTACGGCTCGCGCGGGCTGTCTTTATTGCTGCAGTATAATCTTCGGTATCGTATTCGGTGTGCGCTTGTTTCATCAAATTTGTCCCGGCGTTTAGCACCTGATTCGCTTCGGGGATATTGCTTCGCTGGACAAATTGCTCTAATTCCGTAAAATCTTTAGTGTGTCCAACGGTGGACATCACTGCGATTGCTTGCTTAGCAAATGTCTGGCGAAATTCTGGGACGAGATGTCCGAAGAGTGCAGCGAGCATCTGTGTCTTACGTTGGATGTCGTCTGCGAGGAAAACGTGGCTAAAGAAGGCTCCGGCATTTCCGAGAAAAAGTGCAGGCAATCCGGTCGATTCTCCATTTTCACTATGCCAATACCCGATAATTTTTGTCTGTGGTGTCGTCGGTTCAGCCACCGTGATGTTCCATGAGCCTTGTCTGATAGACGCTGGCATATCGGGGATCCCTGGTGCGTCCAACTGAACTGACGCGAACTGTCCCGGAGCCTCTTGTTTTAGCCAATCTGTTTGACGCAATCCGAGCAGCGCTGCCACTGTATCCGGTAAATTATAAGTCACGAAAAGTTTGCCGCCCGATACAACGAAACCCTTCAATAAACGCTCAGTTTGCGGTGTAATCCGTGCGTTCAAGGGGAGCACAACCATACGGCGGGGTTTGAGTTGTGCTTCAGAGAGCGCGTCTTCATTAAGTATATCGGCAGATAATCCGATACTGTTGAGCAGTCGGTTGAATCTTTTGCCCATTGACTGAGCATATTGAATATCGCCATCTGACGCTCTTGATGCAGCCGTCGGTAGGACAATTGCGATCTTTGCGCTCTGTTGTGCTTCGATATATGTGAACCCACCGATACACCAGAGCGTGATGAATATGAGAAGCACGATTGTGGTTAGGCGTGGTTGGTATCGGCTTGCGAGTCGGTTCAAAGACATTACCTATTCCTTTTAGGGGTTGTAGCGGCAAGTTTTGGACTTGATGTTGCAACAAACGGCGTTTTATCTGTTTTCCCCAAAAACCTATCAACCGCTTGCGCGATTGCAGTCGCAATTTTATGTTGATACGCCGATGTCGCGAGTTTCTGACCTTCTGTCGGATTCGATACAAATCCGGTTTCAATGAGGATTGCAGGTACTTTTGTCCCGATCAGGACGACAAAACGTGCGTGCTTGACCCCGCGATTAACTGCGCCTGTACTTTGCACCAACGCTTGTTGGACAGATTGTGCAAGACGTTTGCTGTCCTCGCTTTTGCTTTCCAGTATCAATCCTTCTAATAGCGTTTCGAGTTCTTGGATGCTATAGCCTGAGTCTATATTTTCCCGTGCAGCGACTTCTTCTGCAGCACTGTCTGTGCTCGTAATGTCCAGATAATAGGTTTCGATGCCGTTGGCTCTTGAACTTTCGCTGCCGTTAGCGTGAATACTCAGGAAAAGATCTGCTTTATGTTGTGTTGCGAATTCGGTGCGTTTTTTCAGCGGAATAAAATGATCGGTCTCGCGTGTCATCAGGACAGTATAACCTTTTGCAGTTAATGTCTCGCGAAGTTTCTCCGAAATACTGAGAACAATCCCTTTCTCCTGCAGTGCCTGAGTTCCCAATGCGCCAGGGTCTTTGCCACCGTGTCCTGGGTCGATAACAATTGTTTTTGCAATCAATCCAAATTCACGTGTCAGCGATTTAGCAGTTAACGGTTTAGGTTCTGAAGTCGGTCTTGCAAGTATTGGCTGTTGAGGACGCTGTAGTGGCTTTGGTTGTTGTGCCTGTATTGGCTGTTGCTGTTGTTGTCTGCGTTGTTCGGTCGGTTGCCGGACGATTTGTTGCTTTTGCGTTGTATTTTGAGGTGGTGATACAACCGGTTTCCTTGGGGTATTGAGTGCCTGTAACTCTATTGATGCCGCGACACCGATCTCATGGTTTCCTGAAGTGTTGATGAGGCTTTCATAGAACGTTTCTGCACGTTTAACGTATCCTTGTCTGGCGTACAGACGTGCTAATTCCAACTTCGCGAACGCTGCCATCTCGGAATCCGCGTAACGATTCTCAAGAAGTTGGTATTGGATGATTGCCTGAGAGTTATCGCCGATATAGTCGTAGCAACGTCCTGACCAATAGTATGCGAACGGGACATACTCGGAGTTTGGATAGGTATAAATCAGTTTTTTGAATGCTTCAATTGCGCGATGTGATGCTTCGGTGTTGCCTGCCTTGATACTCCACAGCCAACTTGAAGCGATTGCGTATTGTGCATCGTCTGCTGATGGTCCCTGCGGATCGGCATCAATCACCCTCTGGAACTCCGAAATAAGGGCGCGCCATTCCGTAGCAGTTGCAGGTGTTGTGCCGGTTGTATATGCATGGTGGCGCAGTGAAGCCTCTTTATAACCTGACATGCTCATACATCCAGCCACGACAGCGAAAGAAAGTATCAGCAGACAGGAGTAGCACATCTTCATAATTTTTACCTCTTACACGATGTGTTTTTTACAATTTATTTTAGTGAGTATAAAATAAAACGAAATATCTTGATCTTTCGTTACTAAATTACGAAATTGAGACAACGTCGGTTTCTACTTCGCATACGACATTTCGATATTGACCCGTATAGTGATTTGTGATAAACTACCAAACTAAATTTGACCCTTAACAGGATGGAAGGCACACGATGAAACTGACACCGCAAGAAGTCCAATTGTTTCGCCACAACGGCTTCATCAAATTTCCGACGCAACTCTCCACTGAGCACGTTGAGGCACTGAAGGCATCAGCGTTGGAGGAGATGTCGGGAGCCGTAGACCCCGTCGTGCGACAAGATGACAGAATTGTCCGAATTTCCGCAGTATGGGAACGCGGCGGCATTTTCCGAGAAACGATTACTTGTGATGAAATTCTCAATCCACTGGAATCGTTATTGGGAGCGGATATAGAATTTGTGCTAAATCGGCATAATCATATCTATCTTCGAGATGCGGGGACGAGTCATTCTCTCGCGCTACACCGTGATGTCCGTCACTGGTCGCGGACGATCGCGACTGTCCTCGTCTATCTGGAGGACACTAACCTTGAGAATGGGTGTACGCGGGTTGTTCCTGGCTCGCACCATCTGCCTGCTTTCGCTGACCTCAAAGGTGATTCGGTTCAAGAGATCGCTGCGAGTCAAGCGATTCCGTTACCGATGCCAGCAGGCGGGTTGCTCGCGATTGATAGTATGATTGTCCATTCGGCTGGTATTAATTATACCGACGGCACGCGAATGAGTATGACGCTCGGTTATCACAGTGCAGATGAACTTACATGGGAAGACAACCCGAGGCGAATCCTTGTTCGAGGGACGCGACCCTACCGAGGCAACGACAACCCGCAAGAATAATTTTTTGTTATCTTTTTATTTTACTCATTTTTAGAAAAAAAACAATTTTTTCTTGACAAACATCAAAGTATGTGGTATACTTAATAACGTCCTTGAGGTAAGATAATGCCACAACCTCAATTTTGGGCGGGTAGCTCAGGTGGCTAGAGCGACAGCCTTACAAGCTGTAGGTCACAGGTTCAAGTCCTGTCCCGCCTACCTGTTGGGTGCTTTTTATCTATGGGCTCGTGGCGCAGTTGGTTTAGCGCGCCTGCCTGTCACGCAGGAGGTCGCGGGTTCAAGTCCCGTCGGGCCCGTTTTCATTATACCGAATTAGCCACAGATTGTGTCTTGCAATACTGTGGTTTTTTCGTTACAGGGCAGTCTGCAGTTGATTGTCTCTCGTAATGCTATAGGGTGTCGTATAAATCTAAAAAATGGAGGATCGGAACTGCTGTGATTGATCTTAAATTTATTCGCGAAAATACTGAAGATGTCCGCCAGATGTTAGCAGATCGGCATGCTGAAGCTGACTTGGATCAGTTGATAGCATTGGATATACGCTGGCGCGAGAACTTAACGCATACACAAGCCCTAAAAGCACACCAGAATCAGGTCTCGCAACAGATCGCAGAACGCAAAAAGGCAAAATTGGATGCGTCAGAGACCATAGCAGAGATGCGGGAACTCTCACAAAAAATCAAGGAACTCACTACTGAGAACAACGATACAAAAACCGAGATAGACGCTATTCTATTGACAATTCCGAACATGCCTGAGGCGAGTACCCCTGTTGGTATTAGCGAAGACGATAACATCGAAATTAAAACATCGGGTGAATTGCCGAATTTCGATTTTGAACTGAAACCGCACTGGGAAATCGCGGAGCAGCTGGATATTGTCGATTTTCAGCGCGGTGCGAAGGTCGCGGGTAGCAACTTTGTGCTTTTCAAAGGTTTCGGTGCTCGATTAGAGCGTGCGCTGATTCAGTTCATGCTTGATTTGCACACGACGCAGCACGGCTATACCGAAGTCTCACCGCCGTTCCTCGCCAACCGTCCTACGATGACAGGGACAGGACAACTCCCAAAATTTGAAGCGGATATGTACCGGTGCGATAGGGACGAAGAGAACCCTGACAGCGATCTGTTTCTCATCCCGACGGCTGAAGTTCCCGTGACCAACCTTTTTGCCGATGAAATACTTGCCGTCGAAGACTTGCCTATCTACTACACCGCCTATACGCCGTGCTTCCGGCGCGAAGCGGGTGCTTACGGCAAAGACACACGCGGCTTACAACGCATCCATCAATTCGATAAGGTGGAGATGGTGAAGTTTACAACACCTGAGACTTCTTACGCTGAACACGAATCACTACTGGCGAATGCTGAGAGCGTTTTACAAGCGTTGGGTTTGCCTTATCGTGTTGTGCAACATTGCACAGTGGAACTCGGTTTCTCGGCAGCGAAATGCTACGATGTTGAGGTCTGGGCACCTGCCCGACAGCGGTTTTTAGAAGTTTCTTCCTGTAGTAACTTTGAGGCGTTCCAGGCACGTCGTGCGAATATCCGTTATCGTCCGGAGGCGGGTGCGAAACCGGAGTTCATTCATACGCTCAATGCGTCGGGTACAGCGTTGCCGCGCGTTGTCATCGCGCTCCTTGAGACGTATCAGAACCCGGATGGGACGGTTCGTGTGCCTGCGGTGCTACAACCGTATATGGGCGGTCTGACGCAGATTGGGTAGAATCAGAATATTCGATTTTCCATAGAAAATTTCTGAATTTAGGTCTGTAATCTATGCTTATGCTTAATACTAAAGTTTGGACAGTTTTAAGACGACGTATCGCCCCTACGGGGCTTAGGACGCGGAGCAATATGTCTATAAAATTAGAGAAACCAACTCTTCCGATCCAGTAGAGCGGTATGTCGCACCGATACATAGCACTCCGCTGGAGTGCGGGAGTTTATACGTTTGTTTTCTATAGACATAGCACTCCGCTGGAGTGCGGGAGTTTGGATAGACCGTTTTCTATAGACATAACACTCCTACAGAGTGGGTATTTTTCTACGGGTTGCTTGCGTGCGTGAAACTCTCGAAAAAATAGACACGCCTTTGAAACTCAATATTCGCGAAACAAGTATTGTCCAAACTTTAGTTAATAAGGACTGTTTTGAAATAAACCTGTGTTGACACACCGTATGGAAAAATACATTAGACATTATATTAATTTAATCTTGAGGTGTAGGATACACCCAAGGTCTGAAGTTTAATCTAAAGTTGTGTAAGCCACAGCAGGTTTCCATGACGAGATCTGCGAATCCTTTCTTCGTGTTGCGCAACGTGTCTTTA
>JAJEEK010000014.1 GCA_022821065.1 Candidatus Poribacteria bacterium | reverse complement strand
ACCTGTCAGCGACAGAAGTTGTTTCGGTTTATCCTTGAGTGTTTCATAACGCATCATCAGTTGGTCTCCTATCGGTTATTTGTTCTTAGTCTAACATAGACCAACTAAAACTTACAACTAAATCATTATAATGTCTATTGTATATTTATTGTTGTTTCAATTTTTGTGCGTTTTTTGGGCTGTGATTGATGGGATTTATGTGATTGCTATGATAAGAGATTTTCGTCCGGTAGGTTCGGTTTCCTAACCACATACCATCCATAGGTATCAATTTTAGAAAAAATAGACATCTCGGACCCAGGCCCGGTAGGTTCGGTTTGCAACCGAACCGGAACTTAAACACAAACTTTTCAGACCTCAAAAGACCTCTTAAGTTCTATACAATAGTTTGGACGGTTTCTGCCCGTTTTGTGTTTCCGTGTTTTCAAGGACATTCTATTTTTTTACGGGTTTTGAGCAGGGGGCGAACTCATAGAAAAAGCACAAGAAGGCACTTTAATTTTTTTTGTACGCAAAATTTTTTTTGTACGCAAAAATCTGGGTCATATTTTTTTTCCAATGGGTTAGGGGCTATCGGTTCAGGTCCGGCGGTTCAGGTTCGGGGCACGATCGCAGGTGTCCGGTTATCAGGGCCTTTAATTTGCGGCAGTGCGTCTGTCCTTTGTGTGGGTGAAGGATTATTTTTGTTTTTTCTTGATTGGTATAATTTGATTAGTATGTATATGATAACATATATAATGTAGAGAGGCAAATTTGTTTTTTATCAATCCTCCCATCAAGACTCCCTGTTTTAGTTTGTGAGATGTAGGCGGGAAACCAAGGATTTGTGTGAAAAAGACATTTGACTTTCACCTAAAGTGATGTCTTTAACAGTGTGGAAATGGTATCAACTTTCAGAAGATACTCTTTCCTTCAACGCCTTCCCTAATAACTGAGGGTCTCTGCAGACGAGAAAGTCCCATTTTTTCAGTTTACCCCAGTTGTTGACTGCGGAGATCCATCGTTTGGCAGCGGCGTGTTTGGCGAGAACTCGATCAGGTTCAAAGCCTTTGATTTCCAGAATGAGGTGGACACCGTTGGTGAGTCTAACGATGAAATCGGGTTCGTAGCGGTGCGATATGCCGTCGTGTTCATACGGAATGCCGAGATCAAGATGGTCGTTTCGTACATAGCATTCCACAAGGTCCGATTGCTCAAGCCGAAATTTGGCGGCACGTTCCCATGTATCGGTATCGAGTACGACTTGGTTCACGTGACTCTTTTGTGTCTCGGTGCAGGGGCGTGGTGTAAGGAAATCGACATCCGCAGACGTGCCGATCGGTGCGTAACGGTTTAGGATAGGGAGGAGTGGGATTTCACCCTTTGTTTCATCGGGTTGGATTGCGGTCATGAGTCGCTCGACGATACGTGTGACGTATTTCTCTTGTCCAAGTTCACACGGATTGCAGTCCCGGAAATCCACCTTTGTTTTGACATAAGTGTTGACAAACCTGAAGACTTGTGGAAAGAGGCGGTGTCGAGATAGCAATCGGAGTTTCGGGTTGCTGTCTGGATCCGGTGCGGTTTGGCTGTCGCCGACCAACTTGTGGACAATCCGATGCGCGATTTCAAATTCAATCGCTTGCAAGTGTGTCGTTCGATAATATTCTTCACGATCTTGTAGGACCGCGCCGCCGGGACCTGATGCGGAAGGGGTACCGGTTTCATAACCGACAGCGGCTTTAACGTAGAGCGCGGTCGGGTTGATTTCCGGTTGGATACTGAGCGGTTCTGTAGATTCGATGTCCGCTTTGATTTCGTTTTTCTGTAACGCGAAGGCGTATCCCTCTACGACGGGGAATCGGATTTCAAGGTGTTCGCGTTCAGAGAGTGCTCGGACGTGGTTTTTCGGTTTGTCGTCGGGGACACGCGCGCCTTTTGCCCTACCTCTGAAGGGGATAACGGAGAAGGGGATGCCGTAGACATCAACGTATTCCTCGGTGAGTAGCCCTGTTTCTGGGTCGGGTGTGTAATTCATGCGGCGCAACCCGCGTCCGACGACCTGTTCACAGAGCAGTTGGCTGGTAAAGGCGCGGAGTCCGAGGATATGTGTGACGTTGTTTGCGTCCCATCCTTCGTTGAGCATAGCGACAGAGACGACGCAACGGATCTGTTCCCCCGGTTGTCCGCGTTTGCCGATGGTTGCGACAATTTGCCGTAAATCTTCGGCGGCTTGGCTCCGGTTTTTATTCGGATCGTCGCTCTCCGCTGCTGCCAACATTTTGCTGTCAATGCGGAGGGTTCGCTTCGTGTTTTCGCTGTTGCCGAATTCAGGAAAAACCGAGCTATCTTCATAGACTGTTTTCATCTGCTTTTTCTTGCGTCGTCTGCTTGTGGTGTTTTCATCATCAACGACTTCCGTCTCACTTTCACCCGAAATTTTTCGGTAAAAATGTTCGGCGATATCGGTATCAGCACAGACAACGATGAGGACAGGTGGTGTTTTTTCTTGTGCGTCCGATGCCTCTTGGATGTATTCAAAGCGTTCTTTCCACTGGCTTGCAAGCGTGAGGAGTGCCGGTTCCGCCTCGCGATAGATGGCTTCTGGGTTCGGTTTTCTTCTACGCCTGCCCGGGGAGGTGTCTGCAGCCGAAAGATCGTCGTTGATCGTTTTCCATAACCGGAAGAACTTGGGTTCGGGCCTGCCGGTGGTATCGCTCACGGGGAGTCGCGGAATTTTAGTAATACCGCTCTCGATTGCGTCTACCAAACCAAAGTCGCTAACGAGCCACGGAAACGGTGAACCTTCAGGATGCCCGCTGCCTTGGATGTAGAACGGTGTAGCGGAGAGGTCTACGCAAAACTTCACGCCGCAGGCTTGGTTGAACGTATCTAAACCGCTGACCCAGACGGTGGCTTCTTCGCGCTCCTTCTTTTCATCGGTAGAGAGTTTCTCATCGGTTGGTGCCGGACGGTAGGCGTGATGTCCTTCGTCGTTCAGGACCATAATCGGGGCGCGGTCGTAGAGTTCGCCTAAGACGCGTTTGGCGAAAGCGTCTGGGGTTTCGTCGCCTTTATTGACAACAGTATAAGTTTGTCCACCTTCGCTATGTGGAGACTCCGGTGAGAATTGGTGCCAGTTGGTGACCAGTACCTTTCCGCTGTTGAGCAGTGGACGGAGTTTTGTCGGGATGAGTTCAAATTCGTCGTAGTAGTTATCGTTGTCTTCGGGACGGAGTACCTGTAAGCGTTTTTTGATTGTGAGGTTCGGGCAGACGACAAGTGCTGCCTGCGGAAAACGTTCATCGGAGGGGACTTTGCCGCGGTTGCAGAATGCCCATGCGATGAGCATCGCCATGACGACGGTTTTGCCGCTACCGGTTGCCATTTTGCATCCGTAGCGAATGAGGTCAGGGATATCAGGTTCGTTGGGTGTATCTACCAATTTTGCGAGGTTTTCATCTGTGAATTGCGGTGTGAATCCGATCCGTTTGCCGCCTTGACGGATTTCAGCGAGATAGATGATCGTTTCGACGGCTTCGCGTTGACAGAAAAAGAGTCGTCGTAGGAGGTCATCGCGTGTCCAGTGTCTTAGGAGTTCACGGGTTACGGGTGTGGCATTTCTGTAATTCGCATCACGCCAGCGTTCGACATCTGCGCGTAGGGCGTTGACGAGTGGGAGATCGTCCCATTCTTCTTGTCCGAAGAGTTGGAGTTGTTGGCTGCCGGTGCGTTGGGTTTTGTACCAGTAGCCTGCGTTTCGTCGTCCGAGTTCCTTGACTGCTTCGCCGGTTTCGGTGTCGTAAATCCAGTGTGCGTTCGGTTTGTCGTAAGGGCTGCACAGGATGGGTTGTTGGACAGGTTGGATTGGGATGTCGGGTCGGTTTTGGTTCATGAAAGTTCCTTATTGTCACCATCTGACACGGGTTGCGGCAGTAGGTCTGCGGACTGATCCCATTCATTCTGTTTGAAATGATGGCGCAAAAACGCTATGGAGCCGGGAACGCCGAGTTTATCCGTAAGGATTTTCGCACCAAGTTCACAGATTTCAATATCGGTGAGTTCAAGTAAACCTTTACGCCATGCATCGATTCTTTCAGCCTTGATGCGTTCTTCCGCTGCCTGCTCGATTTTTCTCTCTTGAATCTGGTTGACCATCGTCGGGATATCTGGGTCATCATCCAACCATTTATGCCGTTCAGCCGTGTAATCGGAATTGTTAGGTTTACACTGCTTGAGAAACTGCTCCGTATAGGTGGTCCCCATTTGTACTATCAATTCTTCAAGCCCTGCTTTATAAAGTTCGCCCTCTGTCATTTCTAAGATATTCATTTCAGACCTCCGGTTGTAACCATGTATAAGGGTTCTCAACTTGGGTGTGAAGCTGCATTTGGTAACGTTTCGTTCCTCTAAGTAGCCTGTCATCAGTTGTTAGAAAAATATCCACCTCGGCACTTTCAGCACAAGCGAGGTGCAAAGCATCTCTTCGCTTGAACCCCAAACCTTCAAGTTGCCTACCTCTTTTGCTTTCATTTGCCCCTACAGAAACTGTCTGGTGTGCAAGAGTTATCCAATTTTTGATTTGAAAACGCGCACCGATATTTGAGTTTTGGTTGACTTCATCCAACAAAACATCACTGACAGTCCAATGCCAATGATCGCTAAAACAATATGTGAGAATTTGACTGGTAGCTTCGGCTTCTCGCCGAATCCGCACTTGCGTTGGCGGATCAAAAATCCGGCTCAAGCAACAAGTATCAAGGTAAATCTTCCAGAGATGAAAATCAACTCGCACGCCTTTATCCAAACTCCGCACTCCGAATTGTCCAAATTTTGGTAAAATAATTATAACACAATTCAAATTCAGGTAGCAAATCTTCTAGCTTATTAGCATTAACGGATTCAAACATCAACAAAATCAGTATATTTGATTCCTCAAATGATGTACCGACATTACCTCGTTGCCGCGTGGGTCGATGACTTTGACGGCGACGCAGGCGTGTTCGCCAACAGGGAACGGGAAGGATTCTGTGCCGCTGAATTTTTCAAATTGGTCTTCGTCAATGACACCTCTGAGGGCGCGGGCGATTTTGTTCCATGCAGACTTGTCTGGAAAGAAGGCTTGCGTGATGCAGAAGGTGCGTCCGTCGTAGTCGGCATCGACGAACCATGCGGCGACTTGGTCAGCACCGGCGGAATTCACGGTGTTGTCTACGGGATTGTAGATGTCTACGCCTTCCATTTTGATGTAGTATTCTCCATCGGTTGTTTCTTCAAGTTGCGTGCGTGGCATTCCGAACACGGTAAACAGTTGTGTTGAAGGCGTTTCTTTGAGTAGGTCTCCCATTGCGACATCTGGGTTGATGTGTGCCATGTGGATACGGACTCTCGGGTTCGGGTCTTCTTGGATGATGGCTTGTGCTGCACCGTCAAAACTGAAACCGGCAAACACTAATTCATCATAACCACGGCGCGATGCGATAGGTAGGCACTCTTCGACTTGCAGTGTTGTCACGGGTCCGTGTTGTGGACCAAATACAACTGCGACGAGGCGTTCTGTATCGTCATCTTCCCAACTTCCTTCGGCGTGGAGGATATCCCCTTCAATTGAGTCGAGTGTGGCGAATTTTAGGGTTTGGTTGTTGGGGAACCGTACGCCGTCATTTCGGAGTAGTCGGATCATCTGGTCGAGATATGCCTCGGCATTGTCAGCGTTGTGTCCGTCTGTTTCGGCATGGTATGTGTCCAGAGGTTCGTCGGGTTCGCCGCCGATGGGTGAATCAACGTCAAGGGATTCTTCGGGTGGTTGCACTGCCTCGACTGTGAAGGGGCCGCTCACTCGGATACGTTTCCTGTCTATCTCTGGTTGATCAACTAATTCTTCGCCTTCGGAGGATTTGGCGATGCAAGCGTTAACCTCGTCCATCTTTGCTCGATACGCTTCGCGGTAACCCGTTAGTGCTTCCTGCAGTGTTTGGGGCCAGTCGGGATCGGTATCATAAGGCACTTCCCATTCCTGCCATGCTGTATCGGGAAGTATCCAACGGCGACGATCTGCTTCGGTGATAGCCCTCTTTCCTTCGCGTCTCTCTTTTTCGGCGAGTTTAGAAAGGAGTTTTGAACGAATTTCGGGCGTGACTTCGGCTAAGGCGCGGTTGAGTGTGTCTAATTTTCCTTTGAGAATCGGTTCATATTTTACAAAGATAGGGTCAAGCGCGGTGTTTTGGGCAATACTTTTGAGGGTGATGTGTGGAACGGTTTTATTGATGAAACCACCTACTATGCCTTTAGGTTTGTCTTTAAGCGTGTAGTAATCAAAGGATCCAGTCAGAAGGCGTTGTCGTGCTAACGCGATTGCAACGCGGCTCGTATCCGTGGTTATCCACCGCCTGCCCCACCGTTCTGCAACATAGGCTGTGGTACCGCTGCCACAATTATGCACCGCACATACCTCAGTAAGATAAGAGTGATCGGTTTCAACTTCAAGGTCATAGACATCTTCATGAGTATCTATGCATTGAATATCAACAATTTCCACAGGTTTGCAGTTCACTCCACAGTAAATGATGTCGCTGACTTGCAAGGTATCCGACCTCCGCCATTGTTGCAGCAGCGTTTCAGAGGGATGAACAACCTGAATTGCTTGCTTAATTTGCTTTATGACAGCGTCAAGGTGGCGGAAGACTTCAAGGTTTGTGAAGCGCAATACGCTTAATCCTAACTGACGCAGGTAATCGGTGCGTGCTGTATCATAAGATTGGGCTTCCGGTGTGAAGTGTGTGGTGCCGTCAACTTCAATAATGAGTCCTATATCGCGTGTGTAGAAATCCGCGATATAGGGTCCAATGGGGTGTTGCCTTCTGAATTTGACACCGAGTTGTTTGTTTCGAAGTTGATTCCATAGTGTTCTTTCAGCGGAGGTCATTTCTTTACGGAGTTTACGGGATCGCTCAAAGTGCCCGGTTGGAACTTTACCCCATGCGCGATCTGTCTTATACGAGAGAATACGTTGTTTACATAGGATATAGTGATCAGCTGTTACCCAAAGCGTTGTTGGGGATTGGTTGTGCTGGATGCCGATGAGTTGTCCACGATAAGTTTTTTGAATTACTCTGCGGACGCGCCGGAGTTTGCCGGTATGTGAAAACACGTAGTCGCCGGGGCGGAGGTTTTCGATGGCGGTTAGCGTGAGTTTACCCTCCGCAGGCGTGAGTTTACCCCCCCGGCCCCCCGCAAGCGGGGGGAGATTAACATTCTTGGCAGGTAGGTAATGTTTTTCATTTTGAGGAGTGGATGAGATGTTTTTTCTTTCCGGCGTGTTGTCATCAGTAAGTTGACTGCCAGCCTCCCCCTGCTTGCGGGGGGATACAGGGGGGTGAGAATCTGAAGGTGTCAGAATTTTGGTACCCTTGCGGACACAAGTCGGATCAAGGACAAGATCGCCGGGGTCTGTCGTCATGAGTAGACAACGTTCAATAGGTTTTGTGTGCGTTTGGACGACATAGTACTTGTCACCACCAAATTGCGTATCGTCCCATTTGTTGTGGATTGGAGAAACAGGGAAATCATCCTTGTACACTTTTGCCCTGACATAATTACCCTGAACTTCGATCCTCTCTTTTGGCAGGCGATTTGGATTTGTGCTCCAGTGTCTTCTATGCGGAGGTGTGAAAATTCTACCTCTGAATTCAAAGGGCTCGGCATTTCCTACACCTTGAGAGGACAAGTCTCTAAGATAGTAATGTCTACCCTCTTCATCTCTTTTATTAAAATGCCCATCATGACCAATCTTGTTGGAAAACAATTGTTGATATTTCAGATTACTCAAATCCTTGGAATACCAAATCAAATAGTCAAAAATTTGATTAAGGTATTTCGCTGTTCGTGCTGTTGTTGTATTAAAAGTAACTACACTAACGAAATTCTCACTCCCAAACACTTCATCCATAATACACCGCACACGATGAACATTCTCATCACTAATCTGCACAAAGATGCTTCCGCTGTCTGTTAACAATTCTCTGGCAACGATTAGGCGATCGCGTAAGTAGGCAAGGTAAGAGTGGACACCGAGGGTCCATGTATCGCGGTAGGCTTTTATCTGCTCTCGTTCACGAGTTAGGTCTTGTGCTCTGTCCTTTACATCGCGCTGGAAGACGGTGGGTTGGAAGTTGGAGGCGAATTTGATGCCGTAGGGTGGATCGATATAGATCATCTGCACCTTACCGGCGAGGTCTTCTCGGTGTGCGAGGGAACTCATCACGGTAAGGCTATCGCCGAGGATGAGGCGGTTTGCCCAATCTACGTCGTGCTGGTAGAAATCAACTGCTTTGCTGTAATCCTGCTGTGGGTCGGCGAAGAGTTCGCGTTGGACGTTTTGGCGTTCTGCGACTTTTAAGATGGCTTTGGCACTGACGCGTTCGTGGATGTGCAATGCTACCGGATCGACGGTGAAGGATTTCGCCTCTTGTTTGCCTGCCCATTCGAGCCAGGGGCCGTCGTAGTGTCTGAGTGCCTCGGCGATGGTTTTGGTTTCCTCGGCGGTGAGTGCGCGCTGCTGTGCTATTTGGAGCAGTTCGGGGAGTTTATCTGCGTCTCCGTTTGGATCAGATCGGAGGTTGGGCGGTAGGTGCGGATTGTAAGCGTATTCCTGTTTCGGTGTTTCTTTGATTTTTCCTTGTGCGGCGATGCCTGCGGGTGGGTTGTTTTTTCGGGTGGCGGTGTCGTGTCGGTAGTCTTGGACTTCTTTTTGTTGTGCGGTGCGTTTCTTTCTCGCCATTGTGTAGCCTCGTTATGGGAATTGAAACATGAATTATTTGCATTTTTACTTGACATATAAAACTAACCTTATGGTGTAATGTATCATATAAATTTTTTGAAGTCAAGGAAGATATTATCTGGATTTGCTGCACCGAATTGCTTAATGCATCCCAATTCTTCTCAATCAATACCTTGGTCTCCCAGGAAATTCTTCAAGTAAACGTGTTTACAATATCCGGTCCAATATGAAAATTGAGTTAACTAAGAGTTTGTATATGTAGGACAAATTCGTAATATTATATGTCAAGTAAAAAATATTTTTGAGTCAAGGAGGTAAATTATTTGGATTTATTACGTCCTGTAGGCAGTTATGCAAAAGCGCAGCTCAATCAATATCTTTAGGGCTTACACAATCGATTAAAATCAGGACTTCCGCAATGTTGGTTGTAGCCCGTTCTGTTAGATGAGATTTCTCCGAGAACACAGCGTTCTTGTGTCACAAACTGGGAAGTTTGTGGTACAAAAGAGCGGTATGCGTAAGTCCTGAGGAATGAGTGGTTTAATCACTTAGGGGTTGGGGAACCCGACCCCTACGATTGTGCTTCAAGGCTATTTAGCGTGAGGTTAAAAGCGGATTGCATATTTGATTGCATTGGTAGACAGAAATGTGCTAAATTTTAAAAAGATCAGGACGGACGCTGTTTTGACTGTGGTTTCCCGTTCTGTTAGATGAGAATCTTTGGAAAACACAGGGGTTTTGAATCACAAACTAACAGTTTGTGGTACATAAAGAGCGGCCTGCGTAAGTCCTAAAAAACTGAAAGGAAATTCAGATACTTTATGAGAACTGAAACAGACAGTATGGGGACACTCGAAGTCCCTGCTGACCGGTATTGGGGCGCGCAGACGCAACGTGCGCTCCAGAATTTTAAGATTGGTGATGAACGGCTGCCACGCGCTGCGATATGGGCACTTGGAACTATCAAACAGGCAGTCGCAGAAGTGAATGCGGATCTTGGTTTGCTTGATGCCAAACTCGCGGAGACGATTCGCATAGCAGCACAAGAAGTTATTGAGGGTACATTGGATGATCACTTCCCGCTCCGTATCTGGCAAACCGGCAGTGGTACACAGACGAATATGAATGTCAACGAAGTTATTGCGAACCGAGCAATTGAGATGCTCGGTGGTGAAATGGGGAGTAAGGACCCGATCCATCCGAACGATCACGTCAATAAATCACAATCGACAAATGATGTCTTCCCGACATCTATCCATCTGGCAATGGTGAAACAGATTCGGACGCACTTGTTGCCACGCTTGGCTGCCTTACAAAGCGCGTTTATGGAGAAGGTCTCTGCGTTTGCAGAGATTGTCAAGATTGGCAGGACACATCTGATGGATGCGACACCGCTTACGTTGGGACAAGAGTTTAGTGCTTACGCGCAGCAGCTGACGGCTGCGGAACAGCGTCTCACGGCTACGTTGCCGCATCTCTGTGAACTTCCGATAGGTGGCACGGCTGTCGGGACAGGATTGAATACACATCCGGATTATACAGCAAAGGTTGTGGCACGGTTGTCGGAAACAACAGGTTATGAACTCCAGCGTGCGCCTAACGCATTTGAAGCGCTCGCGTGTCGGGATGCTGTTGTGAGTGCGAGTGGTGCCTTGAAAACGTTGGCTGTTGGGCTTTTCAAGATTGCGAATGACATTCGGTGGCTTGCGTCGGGACCGCGGTGTGGACTCGGCGAATTGCGGTTACCTGAGATGGAGCCGGGTAGTTCTATCATGCCGGGAAAGGTGAATCCGACACAGTGTGAAGCCGTCACGATGGTGTGTGCGCAGGTCATTGGAAACGATGCGACGTTGGCGTTTGCGGGCGCGAATGGTGCCTTGCAGTTGAACGTGTTTATGCCTGTGATGGCATATAACGCGCTGCAGTCTATACAACTTCTTGGGGATGCGTGTGAATCTTTTCGCGTTAACTGTGTAGAGGGGATCGTGCCGAACACTGAGGTTATTGGACGGCATCTTTCGGAGTCTCTGATGCTTGTGACGGCGTTGACACCGCATATCGGTTATGATAAGGCGGCAAAAGTGGCGCAATACGCACATGAGTATGGGTGTACACTTCGGGACGCTGCGATTGCTATGGAGGTCTTGACAGGCGAGGCTTTTGACGAACTTGTCGTGCCGGGGGATATGACGCGACCGAATTTGGGATAGGGATTCTCTATTTTTAACTGGAAATGCAGGTAAAATTCAATTTATTTCACCTGCATTTCTACTGTCATGCTGATTGTTTTTCTCTTTAGTTTCTCTTAAAGTGAAAAACGTCCAAACCTTTTCCAAGTTATCTGTTCCTGTATAACTGCCGCCATAGGAAAAAAAATAATTTCGTCTGGTTGTTTTTTGTAATTTTTGGCAAATATCTACGATGACCTGAACATCACGTTCAGTGTCTGAGATAACTCTTACGGATAGACCTTCAAACCCTTTATCTCGGTTAGGACGCGCCTGATCATATTCCAGATAATCATAGTCTTTCAGAATCTGTTTGAGGTTCCCTACGATTTTTGGGTTTTCGGAGAGTCTCACGATGTGCTCCTTTTGTAATCGTATCCGAATGCTAATAATTGTCTAAGCGGCAATTTGATCTATTTGAAAGGTAGGTAGAGGAGCGTCCTTAATAATCTCATAAACTAATTGGATTTCTGCAGGTTGGTTAAAATCTACTTCTTCTCTTAAAGTGAAGAACGACCAAACCTCTTCTAAATTATCTGTCCCCGTATAATTACCACCATACGTAAAGAAATAGGTTCGGCAAGTATTTTCCGATAGTCTGTAACAGATATCCGTTATGATTTGAACATTACGTTCAGCATTTAGGGAAGTAACATTGACTTGTAGCAGCCTGTGGGTAGACTGAGTTTCGTTATATTCCAGATAATCATAATCTTGTAGAATCTGCTTGAGGTCCTCGGCTCACTTGATGCCGATGGTACAAGGATATTACATGTTCTTTCTGTGAATTCTTGTGCAACAAGCACTGCAAGCGGGGCTTGAAACCCCGCTTGCAATGGGGGTTCCGGACTATTCGTCATCCGAAAGGAAGAGAGCGTCCGCGATATTTGTCGGAGAGGTTTCAACGGTGTCTTCCGCGTCTTTCTTGGTGCTCTCTTGGGATTCGTTCTCCTCACCGGTTTTGGATACCTCTTCGGGTTCGTTTTCACCGGATACCTCTAAATTTTGGAAATCTGAGAACCCACTGCCTGCTGGGATGAGTCGTCCGAGGATGACGTTTTCTTTTAGCCCGCGGAGTTTGTCCTTTTGTCCGCTCACAGCGGCATCGGTGAGTACCTTCGTCGTCTGCTGGAAGGAGGCGGCAGAGATGAAGCTATCTGTACTTAAGGACGCTTTACTAATACTCTGGAGAATCGGTTCACCGGTTGCGGGTACACCATCTTTCTCCAGCATTTCACTGTTGACGCGTTCAAATTCTCTGCGATGTACTTCATCATTCGGGTAGAAGTGTGTATCGCCTGGGTCGGTGATACGGACCTTGGTCAGCATCTGTCGGACGATGACTTCGACGTGTTTATCGTTGATGATGCCGTTGCCGTAGACTCTCTGGATTTCATCGACGAGATATGCCCAAACCGCTTCTTCACCTTCAATGGGTACGCCTTCAATGGTGACCCGTCCGATACTCAAGATATCGTGTGGGTTAAGGAACCCGTTGGTGAGTTGTTCGCCTGCGTCCACCCAATCGCCTTCAGCGACGAGTCGTTTTTCATCAGGGATCTGATAGAGACGGCTTGTGTATCCCTCATGTTCGATGCGATATGTAGGTATCCCGTTCTTGGTGCCAGCGGATCGGACGTATCCTTCGATCTCTGCGATCTGAGCAGCATCGCCGCGTTTTAGCCGCCGTGCTTCAAAGAGATCGGTAACACGTGGGATACCGGCGACGATGTCCAGATTTGCTGTCCTTTCATGGCGTTCGGCGAGTGCTTCACCCTTACGGATACTATCTCCTTCTGTGAGAGAGAAGGAGTAACCAGCGGGGATGACATGCTGTATGCGAGTGCCATCATCGGTTTCGACTTCGATTCGCATCTGCAGGTCTAATTCATCCACTTCAATTCCTGGGAATTGTATTTGCGCTGCTGTATAGTCTGTGTCTGACAATTCATCGCCGACAGCATACTTGCAATTTGGATGATAGACCTTGGTGACTGTATGCGTAATCTGTATGTTCGCTTTCTCCAATGCGCGATATTCCTTTGACAGAAGTTCTGTGCCGGGTTCGAGCGGTGTCTCGGTCTCGCGCGTATCTTCAATGATCCGATAGATCAGTTCGGTGTCAAACCCTTTAAACTTGCGATTATAAGCCTTGTAATCCTTATCGGACAGTTCGGTGCCGACCTCCAGTTCTTTTTGGAGTTCAGGGTGATGTACGCTCACAATATGGTACCGACTGACCACTTTTTCTCGAAGAGTCTTGTCGGTTTTCTGTAGTGCTTTATACTCCGCTTCGGACAGCGTTTGACCGACAGTTACCGTTGTAGTGCCGTCCTCTACCCTTGTCACTTCATAATGTCGCGAGACTTCCAATCCTTTGTATTGTCGGCGTTTCGCGTTTGTTTCTTGCTGTGTTATCACTTCACCCGCTTTTAGTGGGCAATCTTCATGGTTAACGGCAGTTATGCGGTACATGCGCTCTGCTTCAAAGCCGCCGAGCGTTTCTTCCTGTGTAGAAGTTGTGAACCCTCGGTACTTCTCTTGATGCTGTTTCGCTTCACTCTCACCGAGGAGATCTTCTGGTTTAACTGGGCAGTCTGGGTGATAGACGTGTGTTACGCGATGCCGTAGTTTTTGTGCGTCGAAACCGCTAAACCGTTTATGTGCGCGGTCTAACGCATCTTTCGTGATTTCCTCATCAACAGCAAGCGGACATTCTGGATGATGGACAGCGGTTACAATGTATCGTTCAACATCGTGTTTCTCGACTTTAAATGCGCGTTCGCGTTGCTGATACTGCTGTCGAGCCTCCTCGAATTCACGTGCGGTGAGTACCTGTTCAGCCGAAAAATCGTCAACATCTGTATGTACAACATAGACAGGCTTTAGCTCCACCTCAAACGGTGTCAGCCAAGGTGTGATGTCTTCCGTTGAAACTTCTTCACCGACTTGATACGGGAAGGCTTTGTCTGTTTTCTCGGTGATACGGTAAACGCGTTCGGATTTGATGTCAACATCATCATCTTCGGTTTCTTGACTTATATTGTCGGTTGCTATAGTGCTCTCGCCGTCGGAAACCAAAATAGCGTCCATTGCAGCGTCAGCGTAGTGCCATTCACCGTCAAATCCTTGGCGAATTTCCTCTTTCTTCTGCTCCACTTCTTCTTCGGTAAGCAGGTCACCGATAACCACCGAGATTTTGGGATGTTGAACTTCCGTTACACGGTATTTCGGGTTTACAAACCGTTGAAAACCGAATACTACCAAAGCCCTGTTGTACTCAGCTTGTGATAGTTGCTGCCTTACCTTGAGTGTGCATTCACTGTCGAGCACTTCGGTGACTTCGTACTGCCAGGCTTTGGTATCGAAACCTTTATAGCGTTCAGTGTTTTCGCTATACTGTTTCTCACTGAGGAGTTCACCCTCACGCAGTTGGCATTCGGGGTGATTGACCTGTTGGACTTTGTATGCGGGGCCGTCAAGGTTTGCTCGGTTTTCGAGTGCTATCCAAAGGTCTCCTTCCCTTTTGACGGTTTGTCCGAGTTGGAAATCCCGGAATTGTACGGTGCCGGCGGCTTTAGATAGGATTCTATCCTGCCGTGCTTCCGAGACCTCTTCAACTGCGCCGCCGGTATGGAACGTCCGCATTGTGAGCTGCGTTCCGGGTTCACCGATAGATTGCGCGGCGATGATGCCGACGGCTTCACCGACATTTACAAGGTTATTCGTCGTTAGGTCATTTCCGTAGCATTTTGCGCAAACACCTTCGTCAGCTTGGCAGGTGAGTACGGAACGGACGTTCACTATTTTAATATTGCGTTTATCAATCTGGTCTGCCATCTGTGCGGATATGACAGCATTAGCAGGAACGAGAACGTCACCACTCTCTGGGTGGCGTATGTCTTCGGCAGCCGTGCGTCCGCTGATTTTAAAAGCGAGATCGCCACCGGCTGTGGTGAACTTCTGGATACTGTTAAGCGTACCGCAATCTTCAATGGTAACCCGAACATCTTGCGCGACGTCTACAAGCCTTCGGGTTAGGTAGCCAGAAGACGCTGTTTTCAGTGCTGTATCGACCAACCCTTTCCGGGATCCGTAAGTAGAGTTGAAATAGTCGAGTACATCCAATCCTTCACGATAAGAAGAAAAATATTCATTATCGGTGGATGTCCCGATGGGTGGGATGAGGATGTTTCCGTCCTGTTTCGCCTTGAGTCCGATGAAGGCACTGATCTGCATAAACGGATTTTTCCGCGCCCTTGCACCACTATCCGCCATGATATGTACTGGGCTGAACCCTTTCACTGTTTTATCAGCGATCTCTGTGCCATGAGGGTCAACTTCAGGATGGACCTTGCGAGGGTCGCCGCGTTCAACGAGAGGGGTCTCCTCGAGGTTAGGTAAGGTCTCAAACATCTGTTCTTCTATTGCTGCCATGGCATCGAACCAGATACGGATCTGTTCGTTTTCGTGTTCTTCTCGGTCGGTTGTCTCCGCAGCTTCGAGTAGGGCAGCAATTTTTGACTTTGCTTCATTCACTAATGCGTCCCGGTTGTCAGGTGTAATATAATCCTTGATACCGGGTGAAATACCGCTCAGTGTTGCGTACTCGAAAGCGAGTTTTTGGACGTTCTCGAGTACTTCAACGGTAACACCTGTTCCGAGTTCATTAAAACATCGATGAATAAGCGTGGACAGTGCGCGTCCACCGGCTTCCGCGTTGTAGAACGGAATCTGTTGTTGTGAGTGTTCGTCTTCCCATTCCAATTCCGGTGGTAGGACTTCATTAAAGATCACTCTCCCGACAGTTGTAAGAATTGGCTCTGTCGCGCCCCCGTTTTCGGTATGCCCGTTGGATTTGCAGAAGAGTTGGATGCTATCGTGCAGTTTAAGTTGACCGGCAACATGCGCGGTAATAACATCTTCTGGGTGTGAGTAGCGGCGGCGATACCAAGGTTTCTGACGAATTTCGTCGAAAATAGAGGCATCACTCGTTGTGTACGCCTCGTGTAAGAGTGCTGCATCTTCAGCATACTCAGGCAGTGTCTTTGTCAAGAAACTGGGTCCAAGTACCATATCAAGTTCTGGGACAGCGATAGGGTCACCGTGCGACGGTTTCAGGATGTTATGGCTGCTGAGCATGAGCAGTTTTGCTTCGGCTTGTGCCTCTACTGTCAGTGGTACGTGTACTGCCATCTGGTCGCCGTCAAAATCGGCGTTGAACGCCTTACAGACGAGTGGCGGAATCCTGATGGATTTACCTTCGACCAAGACGGGTAAAAACGCCTGAATACCGAGGCGGTGCAACGTCGGCGGACGGTTGAGCAGAACAGGGTGATCCGCGATGACCTCTTCTACAACTTCCCAGACGGGTGAATCTGAGTCGACGTGTTCGGCGATATGCTTTGCCCGTTTAATTGTCTGTGTATAACCGTAAGCCTGAAGTCGTTCAATGATAAACGGTTTAAACAGTTCGACTGCCATCTGTTTCGGGATACCGCATTGGTGTAGCCCGAGTTCGGGTCCGACAACGATGACGCTACGTCCGGAGTAGTCAACCCGTTTACCGAGCAGATTCTGTCGAAACCGTCCGATCTTACCTTTGAGTACCTCAGCGAGGGATTTTAGGGGTCGATTACCGGGTCCGGTGACACGTCTACCATGTCTTCCGTTGTCGAAGAAAGCATCGACAGCCTCTTGTAACATCCGTTTTTCATTTCGGAGGATGACCTCTGGCGAACGGAGTTGTATGAGTTTCCGGAGTCGATTATTACGATTGATAACACGGCGGTATAAATCGTTGAGATCGCTGGTTGCGAACCGTCCACCTTCAAGTGGAACGAGCGGTCTTAGATCCGGTGGTATGACGGGAACGACATCAAGGATCATCCATTCTGGTCGTTGTTCAGCCTCCACAAAATCAGCCATCTGTTTTAGCTGCTTGGAGATTTTAAGCCGCTTCTGCTGGCTTGTCGTTTCTTCGAGTTCTTCGGTGAGTTCTTTGATTTTTTCATCGAGATCGATGTTGCTGAGAATCTCACGAATGACCTCTGCGCCGGTGCCAGCGCGAAATTGTCCCCAGTGCTTATTACTGTTTTCGACATATTCGACCTCGGTTAGCACTTGTCCGACTTCAAGTGGGCACTCTGGGTCGGTTACTTCAACGACAATAAAGCCTTCAAAATAGAGGACGCGTTCAACATCACGCGTGGAGAGTCCGCAGAAGAGACCGATGCGCGATGGCAGTCCCTTGAAGTACCATATATGGGAGACGGGTGCGGCGAGTTGGATATAACCGAGCCTGTCCCGACGGACGCGTTGCTGTGTGATCTCAACGCCGCAGCGGTCACATATCACACCTTTGTGTTTAATGCGTTTATATTTTCCGCAGTTACACTCCCAATCCTTTTGGGGTCCGAAGATAGCCTCACAAAAAAGGCCTTCGGGTTCCGGGCGAAAGGATCGGTAGTTAATAGTCTCCGCCTTCTTGACCTCACCGCAGTTACAAGTGCCTTTCTCAGGGCAGTTAAAGGTTCCATCTGTAGCGTCAGCGGGTTTCCGATATTTGCAACTCGTTTGCTTCGCTGCGTCTTTTATCTGGTCAGGTGAGGCTATTTTTATGGAGATGCTGTCAAATGCCGTGTTCATCAGGTCTCCTTTTTTTGGGCTGTCGGCTGTCGGCTATCAGCCGTCAGTAACAAGAGGTTTCTGATTAGCAGAAAATCTCTTTGCTGACTGCTGACTGCTGACTGCTGATTTCTAAGTGTTATTCTTCATCTGGGTCGAGGGATACGTGGAGTCCGAGGGTCTGGAGTTCACGGACTAACACTTTGAACGATTCGGGTGTTCCTGGTGGATCTGGATTTAGTCCCTTGACGACCGATTCGTATATTTCTCTTCTGCCGAGGACATCATCCGATTTGAGCGTAAGCATTTCTTGGAGCGAGTGCGCTGCACCGTAAGCTTCGAGTGCCCAAACTTCCATTTCACCGAGCCGTTGTCCACCGTGCTGTGCTTTACCACCGAGCGGTTGTTGTGTAACGAGCGAATAAGGTCCGGTGGATCGGGCATGCATCTTATCTGCAACCAGGTGGTTCAACTTGAGGAAATAGACATATCCGACTGTTATTTCCTGTGCGAATGGTTCGCCGGTTCTACCGTCAAAGAGTATGCTTTTACCGGTTTCTTTGCTCCGTGCGGGTAGGTCGGTTTTAGCGAGCATTTCAAAGACTTGGTCTTCGGTTGCGCCGTCAAATACGGGGGATTCGACGCGTTCACCGAGTTCGTGGCACGCCCATCCGAGGTGAATTTCCAAGATTTGCCCAACGTTCATGCGAGAAGGCACGCCTAATGGGTTCAATACCAATTCGACGGGTGTGCCGTCAGGCAGGTATGGCATATCTTCAGCAGGCAAGATTTTGGCGACAACGCCTTTGTTCCCGTAGCGCCCTGCCATTTTATCACCGACAGAGATGGGACGTTTGCTGGCAACATAGACTTTCACGCGCTTGATAACACCGGGTTTGAGTTCATCACCCATCTCCAATTGCTGAAGTGCTTGTTCTTTTTCTTCAGTGTAAATGGTTATCCGCCCTTGTGCCATCTCTTCGATGCGTTGAATGTGTTCTCGGACCTCAGGATCCGTAACGCGGATATCCGAAAAAGACAAGCTGCACGCTTCACGTGCTTTCTGATAGTCGGTGTCAGACACATATTCTCCGACCGATAGTGGAGATTTCGGGTCGAAAACGGCGGTAACGTGCCACACACTTTCAGTTTTGAGGTCTTTCGCAGTTTTACTGAGTTCCTGTTTTTCGTCTGCTGTCAACCGTTGACCTGCGGTTACTGGATGTGCGGGGAAATCGCTGCACGCCTTTTGATAGTCGGCATCAAGAAGTTTTTGTCCGGGTGTTAGCGGACATGTCGGATCAAAGACTTCCTTAATTTGCCAAAATGGGTCTGCTTGTAAATCGCGGTAGATTTCACTGCAATTCTCCCATTCAACTTCAGAAAATTCTTCATCTTCAACGAATGGGCATCCGGAGATTTCCACTTGCGTGACGACAGATTGTTCAAATTCTGAACGCGTTTGGGTTTTTAATTCAGTGCTATCGTCAAGTTCATAGAATTCCCAGTTGTCGGGTTCAAGGTCGTCGGTCAGCAGCACACCGAATCGTGCGTCCGCTGCAGCAAGTACTTCTTTGAGATATTCGGTATCCGATTCATCGTTAGTGTGTGCGTCTTTCCGTAGAACGATTGTAACAACGCTCTGATCGGCACCGAGCAGTGAGATACCTGCGTGTGCTACCTGATCGCTCGTGGTTGTATCTTCTGGCAGTTCTATTTCGTTGTTTCCCAAGAGCGGTTCACAAACGCGTCCGAAATATTCCTGCACTGCGGTGAGGATTCCTGGTGTTGAAGCTTGGGATATTCCGATCCCTTCAAAATCAAAGTCCTCAGGTTCATCGCTGTCGGGGTCTATCGTTCCGTCATCTGAAGTGTCTGGCGTGTACAGTGCTAATGTTGGTATGGGTTCAGGGACGCTCGTGACCTTGTAGCGTTGTTCGGCAGTGAAGGCTTCGGCGGCGGTATCTTCCGTCACCGTGTAATACTCTTCGGCGATGGAACCGTCGGTATAAGCGTCGAGCATCTCGGCGGTCAGTGTATCACCGGTATCCGCAAGCGGTTCGGAGTCACCGACACCGAGGAGTGGGTCTGTGAGTTCGCATCCGATGAGGGTATTGCGAATTTCTTCAACTCTTCGACGGCGGATCGAAGTGGTCTGCTGTTGCCAAGTTTCCTCAATTTGCTTAAGTTTCGATTCGTATCGCAATTGGGTAGGATCGTTAGCCTTTGCTGTTCCGAGGTCGCCCTGCTTCCAGTTGCTTTGCTGTTGTGGTCCCTCGACTTTACGGGAGAATACCTTGACATCGATAACGACCCCTTCAACGCCTGGACGTACGTAGGTGGAGGCATCGCGTACGTCTTTAACTTTTTCACCGAAGATCGCTTGTAGGAGTTTCTGTTCTGGTCCGTATTCGCTTTCACCTTTTGGTGTAATTTTTCCGACAAGGATACTCCCGGCTTTAACAACGCTCCCGATGCGGATAATACCTTCTTCGTCGAGTTGGCTGAGTCGCTGTTCGCTGACGTTTGGAATGTCGCGTGTGATTTCTTCTGGTCCGACTTTGGTTTCGCGTGCCTCGACTTCAAATTCCTCAATATGAATAGAGGTGAAGGTATCCTCTTTGATAAGCGTTTCACTTATAAGGATGGAGTCTTCATAGTTGTGTCCGCCCCATGGCATGTAAGCGCAGAGGATGTTTCGACCGAGCGCGAGTTCACCATTTTCGGTAGAGGTTCCGTCAGCGATAACTTGTTCGGCTTCGACGTTGTCTCCGACGGCGACGATTGGGCGTTGATGGATACAGGTGCCGCTGTTGCTCCGCTTGAATGTTTGAAGTTTATAGACATCATATCCCATCTCGCTGAACGTATTTTCACCTTCATCGTCATGGAGTGCTTCGCCAGTATAGATAAGAATTTCTTCAGCGGAGACACTTGTGACGGTTCCCGCGCGTTTTGCTGTGATGAGTGCGCCTGAGTACCGTGCTGCGGGTCCTTCCATCCCAGTTCCGACGAGTGGTGCTTGTGGACGGATCAGTGGGACGGCTTGGCGTTGGTGGTTTGCGCCCATCAATGCGCGGTTGGCATCTTCGTGTTCGAGAAATGGGACGAGTGCTGCGGAGATACCGACAATCTGCTGCGGTGCGACCCCGATGTAATCAATCTTTTCCATGGGAAGGGACAGTACATCTTCACCACTGCGGACAGGTAGTAGGTGTCCTGAAGCATCCGAGTTCCCGTTTTGTCCTCTGTTCCGCGGTGTAGCCTTCGCTGCGATATGAACGGAGTCCTCGTTATCTGCGGTGAGGTATTCAACGGGTCCTAAGTTTGAACCGCTCTCCACCTTATGATACGGGGTCTCTATAAAACCGTAAGGGTTTATGCGCCCATAGCAGGCGAGGGAGACGATGAGTCCGATTGATGGACCTTCGGGTGTCTCCAATGGGCAGACCCGTCCGTAGTGTGTACGGTGTACATCCCGAACGGCGGCAGTTGCTCTATCGCGATGGAGTCCACCTGGCCCTATAGCTGAGATTCGTCGCTTGTGGGTCAATTCATCGAGCGGATTAATTTGTTGCATGAACTGCGACAATTGGTTTGAGCCGAAGAATTCGCGAAGTGCCATCATAAGTGGTTTCGGATTTACGAGTGAAGACGGGACCACTTTCGCTATATCGTTGTTTGTGCTCAACCGTTCGCGGGTGGTTCTGCGAATTTGGAGTAACCCCATTCTGAATTGGTTCTCCAAGAGTTCACCGATAACGCGAACACGGCGGTTTCCGAGGTGATCGAGATCATCTTTCGGTTTAAGTCCGTTATGGACTTTGAGGAGATAATCTATCGTGGCAGCAATATCTTCTGGTCGGAGTGTTCGGAGTGTTTCCTCCTGCTGTTCTCCGTAAACAGGGAGCCCTTGAAATTTGCGATTAAGTTTATATCTCCCAACGACCCCAAGATCGTATCGGTGTGCGTCAAAAAGCAGCCATGTGAGGTGCTTATTGGCGTTCTCTGGACTGGGGGTATCGCTCGGCCTCAAGGTGCGGAAGATTGTAAGGAGTGCCGCATTTTTTAAACTGTGTTGTGAATCGTAGTCTGCCTGTCGGTCGCGTTCCAGAGTATTCCGCAAAAATCCCATACGCTTACAATCCTCTTCATCGAGTACTGTAAGTGCTTCAACGCCAGCCTCTTTAAGCCGTTCCAGCTCGGTTTCAGTGAGGAGCGTATTCGCTGTAAGGAGTACTTCACCGGTTTCTTGATGGACAACGTCTTCGGCACAGACCCTATCCTGTCCATCGTCTGGAACGATCTGTTCAGCGGTGAACGCTTCTTTTCCGTAGCGGGTGCGCGCCGCTTCATATTCTGAGTTCGTTAGTACCTGCCCAACTGTGAATTCACAGCCACTGTTGTGGGTATCAATGACGCGTTGGAACAGTTCTGTCTCAAATTGCTTCCATTTTCTGCGATGCCTTGTGCGCTCTTGATATGTCAGTTCTTGTCCGACTTCAAGCGGACAATCTTTCTCTGGGACTTTAGTAACGCGATAATACTTCTCGACCTCGATATCTGGATAGTCCTTCTTCGCCTGTCGAAATTCTGTAGCGTTGAGTACATCACCGGGTTTAACCTGTATTGAGGGGCCTTCAACGGATGTAACTTTCCAACCGGCGAGTACAAGTCGTTCCGTCTCGGCATAAAGTTTCAGGATGTCGGCATCTGTTTCCCACCCGAGTGCGCGAAGTAGCACTGTAGCGGGCAATTTTCTACGTTTGTCGATGCGGACATAGATCTGATCCTTTGTATCTATTTCAAATTCGACCCACGCGCCGCGATACGGAATGATTTGGGCGGTAGGTGTCCGTCTTCCTGTTGGTAACGATTTTTCGAGAAAGATGACACCCGGCGAGCGATGTAACTGGCTCACGATCACACGTTCACTACCATTAACAATAAAGCTACCGTTCTCTGTCATCAACGGTATTTCGCCGAGATAGACATCCGATTCCCGGATATCTACGACGTGCGGTTCGTCCGCGTCTGGGTCTGCTTCACGCAGGACGAGCATGATACGTGCTGTGAGGGATACTTGATACGTTACACCGCGCGCGATGCACTCTTGTAACGTATATTTCGGTGTGCCGAGGGTGTAATTGACGAATTCAAGGCTATTGACTTCCGAAAAATCCAAGATTGGAAATACTTCTTTAAATACTGCTTGGAGTCCTGTGTCTGTCCGTTCGTTAGGTGAGACATTTCGTTGTAAGAAGGCGTCATACGAAAGTTTTTGGGTTTCTATAAGATTCGGGAGTTCCGTCCGAACTTTTGTTTTGGCAAATGAGATTCTCGTGTTTTTCTGGTTGGACTTTTTGTTCACTGAATAGAGTCCCCCTATTTGGCGGTGGTTACGCAGCTTTTATAAATAGGTTTTGCGAAAAAGTCTGCCTCCCAGATACTTTTCCGTTTCAATATGGCGACATAGCATAGCATAACAGAATATTTTACATTATTTTTCATGAAATGTCAAGAAAAAAATCCATTTTTTTTCATTTAAAAAAAATTTTGTCAAAAAAATACCGAATATTGCATTTAAACCGCAATTTTTGACGTGAAAAATGAACAGGGCTTACGCAATTTTGACTGCAGCGTGTTCTGTTAGATGAGATTTCTCGGAAAACATAGCGTTCTGGTTGTGCAAACTGGGAAGTTTATGCAACAAAAGCGCAGCATGCGTAAGTCTTAATGAAACAGGGCTTACGCACTTTTGGCTATAGGTGGCTCTGTTAGATGAAATTCTTCTGAAAACACAGTGTTCTTGTGTCACAAACTGGGAAGTTTGTGGTACAAAAGCGCGGCATGCGTAAGTCTTAATGAAATATTGACACTTCAAATGCTGTCTGTTATACTCAATAGGAGAATTGGGAGGTTGGGAGATTGGAGGTTAGCATGGGAACTATTACAACGCCGCAACCTGTTAAAGCCATCGTTGGCGTGCTGACAACGGACGTTTGCCTCCTGCCGACCGTTTATGCGGAACTCGGACAACGCCTTGGATCTATTGACTTTACGAGCGAGTTGATGCCTTTCACAAGCACAACCTATTATGAAGCCGAGATGGGGCCGAACATCCAGAGACAATTTATCAGTTTTGAAAGACTCATTGATGCTGGTACATTGGCAGAGATGAAGTTGTTTACGAATACAGTGGAGCAAACTTTCGCGTTAAAAAAGCCGGAGGGAGCTGCACGGCGCGTTAATTTAGACGCGGGGTACCTCTGCTTGGCAAAGTTAGTGCTTGCGTCTACGAAGGATCACGCGCACCGTATCTATCTCCGTGATGGTATTTATGCCGAGATTACGCTCCGTTTTTATCGTAAAACGTTCCAACCGTGGGAGTGGAGTTATCCTGACTACCGGCTTCCAACATATATTGCTATCTTTAACCAAATTCGCGAAATCTATAGGAACCAATTGGCCAATGAAAATATTTGTTAAAAAAATGCGAGATATTGAGAATCCGTATGGCACGCAATTGTTGATCCTTATTGTTTTGACAGGGACATTTTTAGCTTGTTCTATATACGGTACAAACGTTGAATTGACAGACTCAGATATTCGCGCCCGCGCTCGCGACATCGGCATTCAGATCGGTATGCTTCCGACGGGGACGCACAATGCGATCACAGATGTTTCTGGCGTGAAAGTCGGACACGTTACCTTGCATGAAGGTGATTCGATTCGCACGGGTGTTACTGCTGTGATTCCGAGCGATGATATCTGGACGGCGCGCCTATTCGGTGCGGCACATACCATCCACGGCAACGGCGAAGCGACAGGTATTGCTCGTATTAACCAAGCCGGGTGGGTTGAATCCCCGATTTTACTCACCAATACACTCAGTGTTGGTGCGGTTCATGACGGTGTTGTTCGTTACATTGTCAAACGGTATCCAGACAACAACATCGTGTTACCGATTGTAGCGGAGTGTTACGATGGTGGACTCAACGACATCAGCGGGCTCCATGTCACGGCGGAACACGCGATTGAAGCCATTGAGAACGCGACCGGCGGTCCCGTCGCTGAAGGCTGTGTCGGTGGCGGTACCGGCATGCGGTGCTATGGATTCAAAGCGGGTATTGGTACATCCTCTCGTGTCTTACCCGAAGATCGCGGTGGCTGGACAGTCGGTGTCCTCGTCAATTCTAACGGTGGCAGGCGGCATCAATTGCGGATTGATGGTGTTCCTGTCGGTAGCGAAATCGCTGATCCGCCGCGACCGACCAGAGACGGCTCATTCATTATTGTTGTTGCGACGGACGCGCCACTGACACATCGCCAGTTAAAACAGTTAGCGATCCGCGCAACACACGGACTTGCGCGTACGGGTACACCGAGTACGGACGGTAGCGGCGAATTCGTTATCGCGTTTTCGACTGCGAACATCTTTCCGAGCCGGACTGAAACGGGGACCTTTCAAATCGAGATGCTCGCTAATGGACGCTTAAGTTCACTTTTTCAAGCCGTCATTGAGGCGACCGAGGAGGCTATCGTCAATTCGATGACGATGGCAACAACGACCACCGGACGCAACGGTAGAACGATGCGTGCGATTCCGTTGGCGGAACTCCAAGCGGTGATGAAAGCACACGGACGTTAGGCCGTGCCAGCAAGTTTCGCACCCGGTGCAAGGGATTCAGGCACCACTTCATAGTGTGAGAATTCTAATGTAAACGCGCCGCGTCCTTGCGTCATCGAACGGAGGTGTGTCGTGTATTGAAATGTTTCTGATAGTGGGATAAAAGCGTTGATGATGTCTCGCGTCAATTGCGATGCGTTTCCTGTTTCGGAGGCATCTTGTGCGACGCTTTCGTTAATATGTGCGCGACGGGAATTCAGATCACCGATAACTTTACCGACATGCTCATCAGGAACCGTGATGTGTATCCGCATAATCGGCTCTAAGATTAAGGGGTTCGCTTTTCTGACTGCGTTTTCAAAGGCGAGGACGGCTGCTGCTTCATAAGCGACCTCCGAGGAATCGGTTGGGTGATACGAACCGCCGGTGAGCGTTGCTTTCACATCTTGCATCGGGTATCCGATGCGGGGGCCTGTGAGCATTGCGCCCTCAAGTGCTTTCTCGATGAACGGAATGTATTGCCTCGGAATCTGCGTTTCATCGGAGTTATCCTCAAACTGAAATCCTTCGCCGCGTTCTAAGGGTTCCACGGTGAGTTGTACATCACCGTAGATACCCTCTTCGTCGGTCTTGTGGATATGTTTTCCGCGTGCTTCGGCGGTGGTACTTATGGTTTCGCGATACGACACTTGGAGTTTACTCACCCGAGCATTCACGCCAAACTCACGGACCATCCTATCGGTCAAGATTTCGAGATGAAGTTCACCCATCCCAGAGATAATTCGCTGTCCGGTTTCTTGGTCAATACCTACGGTGAACGTTGGGTCTTCGTCCATCAATTTTTCGAGGGTCTCTTCCAACGCATCAGCATCGCTTGCGCGTTCAGGTTCAATAGCGATGGAGATAACCGGTTCGGGAAAAGTGATGGATTCTAACAAAATCGGTTCTTTCGGGTCTGTCAGCGTATCCGCGGTTTTCGTATCTTTAAGCCCGACGAGTGCGACGATATCGCCTGCATAGGCTGCATCGGAGACCGCTTCCTTGTTGGCGTGCATTTGCAGGATGCGGTTGACGCGCTCGCGTTTCTCGGAACGGGCGTTGTAGACGGCTTCGCCGCGCCTGAGTGTGCCAGAATAGACTCGACAATAAACGAGTTTATCTACGGTTGGATGGCTCGCCACTTTGAACGCTAAGGCTGAGAAAGGCGCCGTATCGTCTGCGGGGCGTGTCACTTTATCTGCCTCGGTGGTATCTCTTGTGCGCTTGGGGCGTTTGCTGCCGGCGGTGGGTTGTGGTGCTGTCCCTTCAATCGGTGGTACATCAACAGGTGATGGCAAAAAGTTGATGACTGCGTCAAGTAGGGGTTGAACACCTTGATTTTTCAAAGAGCTGCCACACAGTACCGGTACTAAAGCACCTTTTAAAGTCGCAGTGCGAACAGCGGTCAATAATTCATCGTGTGTGATTTCTTCGCCATCCAAATATTTTTCAAGTATTATCTCGTCTTCAACGGCGACAGTCTCAAAGAGGCTTTCGCGTGCTGCTTCGATTTCCTGTTGGAATTCCGTTGGGATTTCTGCCTCTGAATAGGTTTGTCCTTGGTCTGCTGTGTCCCAGCGTAGTGCCTTTTGTGTTATCAGGTCAATAACGCCTTCAAATTCCGTTCCTTCTCCGATTGGCAGTTGGAGTGGTAGCGGATTCGCGCCCAACCGTTCTTTCATCATCTCTAAGACGCGTGTGTAATTCGCGCCGACCCTGTCCATCTTATTAACAAATACGATACGTGGTACATGGTAGCGATTGGCTTGTTGCCAGACGGTTTCTGATTGTGGTTCGACACCGCCGACGGCGCAGAAAAGTGCGACAACACCGTCCAAGACCCTTAAAGAACGTTCTACTTCTACAGTGAAATCGACGTGTCCGGGGGTATCAATGAGGTGAATTGCGTGTTCATCCCAGAAGCAGGTTGTTGCGGCGGCGGTGATCGTTACGCCGCGTTCGCGTTCCTGGACCATCCAATCCATCTCGGCGGTGCCGTCATCCACAGCACCGATTTTATGTTTTTTGCCGGTGTAAAACAGGATGCGTTCGGTGGTTGTAGTTTTGCCAGCATCTATGTGCGCTGCGATTCCGATGTTGCGCACGTTTTCAATCGGATATTCACGTGCCATATTTTAATTTTTCCTTGCGGTATTTTAAATTTTCCTTGCGGTTAAGGTAGATGGTTGTGTTTTCAAGTTCTTTTAATCGTTCCGCTTTCCACTTCGTTTCAAGCTGCTCGCTTTAGTGTATTAAGAAGGTAGTAGTCTGTCACACAAAAGTTGATAGATAGAAAGATCGCGAGCACAGCGTGCTTCTACAACAAGAGGTCTGTGGACATGAAAATCCATAAATGAAATATATATTTTCGACCTATCATTTCAAATGTGACAGAATAGGAGTGTTGTGTCACACCAAAAATGATAGGTTATATTGACTGAATATGTTGGGTTTCACTGCGTTCAACCCAACCTACAATCCATAAAAATAAACATGACAGAACACTACAAGTTGTTGTTCCATTGAAGGACAACACCGAGTAAACCCGGATTCCATTCCATGAGGCGTTGATATGCCTTTGGTGCGTCTTCTCCAGGGACGCGATGGCTGATTAAGGGTGCAACGTCAAATCGTTTTTCAGCGATGAGTGTCAACAGTAAGCGGCTGTCGTCTTGAAGGGTCCAGTAGTTCGGCGAGGACTCTTGACGCGGACGCACGGCGTTGTGTGCGCCGTAAAGGATAAGTCCTTTTTTGTGGACATCACGATAAAAGTTCACCTTCGGTGTCTCTCCACGTGTGCTTGCGAGTAGTACGAGACGCGCGCCCCAACCTGCGACATCTAAGGCGGTGCTGACTGCATCCGGGTGCCCAGTTGCCTCAATGACCACAGCGGGACCATTACCATTTGTAACAGCGTTTAGTTGTTCGGAGAAATTGGAGTCTTCGGGGTTGAGTGTGGCATCGGCTCCGATGCTTTTTGCGAGTTCGAGTCTGCTATCGGTGAGGTCTGCGGCGATGACCGGTAGCGCGCCGCTGAGTTTCGAGAGTTGCAGTGCGAGTAACCCGATGAGTCCTTGTCCTAAGACGAGTGTTGCCTCTCCCAATTCGATATGTGCCTTTCGCACACCTTGTAAAGAGATAGCACCGAGGTTAAAGAAGACCGCCTCTTCGGACGGAACGTCGGTGGATGCCACTTTTATCAATCTGTTGGGTGCGGTTACGAAGTGGCTGGTGTGCCCTTGTGTTGAGGCGACACGCTCACCGCCTTTATAACTCGTGACGGCTTTCCCGATTTCTATGACTGTACCGATATTGCTGTATCCCGGACGTGAGGGGTATCCGCCTTGTGCGTTCGGGAGTCCTAATAAGAATGCGCGCTCCGTGCCGGGACTGATAAGCGTAGCGTCTGTCGCGACGAGTACTTCATCGTCTCCGATGGCGGGTAGTGTAAATGTTTCAATGTCAACTTTGGCGCGACTGGGCCAAACAACGCGTTGTGCTTGCATCAAAACTTGACCTCAAAATATAAAAGGATAGTTGTTTTCTGGCAGTCTACCACAAAAACAACTATCCGTCAAGTGTTAATTTGCGAATCGGACGAT